>CAZWEV010000032.1:0-44168 GCA_964633015.1 uncultured Desulfobacteraceae bacterium
GTGTGGTGTTTGCATCCTGTGCAGGTATGCAGGTCAAACCCACGGCCGCCAACTTTAAGGCGCCGGTAGTGACGCTCGATTCTATCCAGGTACCCTATTACGAAGGTTTCTGGTATTACGGTAAAGCAAAACCCGCTATGGGCAAGGCGCCTGCGGGAGGAGGATCTTCCCCTGTTGGGCTTGATTTTGTCTTTGAAATCAGCAATCCCAACGATTTCCCGGTACGGCTGGATTCAGGTAAGTTTTTTCTGTTTTTTGACGATTATGAACTCCGTGTAGTTAATGATGAGAATCCAATGTGGATTCCAGCGAAAAAAACAAATACGAAAGTCCTCAATGTGACGCTCACGCCGTTTTCAACGTACGTGAAATTCCTTTTGGCAAGCAAACAATTGGCCATGGAAAGAGGTGACAAACCTTGGGACAAGATCCAGAAATGGTGGACCGAGTTGCCTGACATGTCTTTTCCGATTGATCTAAAGGAGGGTACTTTTACTTTTAGTGCTGATGGATTAGTTAAAGTTGTTCCTTTTAGCATAAGATATCCATAGGAAAGCTGATACCCGGAAAAGAATGATTGGGGTCAGGAATTGCGATTCGTCGTCAGCAAAGACCTGACCCCTTTTCTATGAGGCAAGATATGGGACTCAACGATTTTACGTTTTATGATGTCATCAACCGAAATGCCCGGTGCCATGGAAACCTGGATGCCTGGTACGATGTGGATGATGGCAGAATGTTTTCTTTTGCTGAAGTGAAGCGCCAGGTGGATCGCCTGGCCTGTGGCCTCCAACGTGCGGGGATTGGAAAGGGAGACCGGGTGGGCGTTGTGGGAAAAAACGTCTTCGAGTATTTCCTGATTTATGGGGCTGCAGCGGCACTGGGGGCCATTGTCCTTCCCATCAACTGGAGGCTGTCCCCCGAGGAAATGGGATACAACCTGAATGACTGCCAACCTCGGATCGTTTTCGCGGGAGAGGAGTTCCAGGAAGCAATTGGATCTCTCAAGAGTTCCCTTGCCTCGGTAGAGAAATTTTACAGTCTCGGGCCCGGGGCCGAGTTGTTCGGTGCGTTCGACACACTTCTCTCCGGCGGAGAAGACGTGAAGGTTGAAGATGTCTCGATCGACGATGGCTTTGTGATCATTCATACGGCCGCTGTTGCAGGAAAGCCGAGGGGTGCATTGCTGACCCATGGAAACGCCCTTTGCATTGACATGCATTTCGGCTGGCTGTGCCATCTCACACCTCGGGATGTCCATTTGAACCTGCTTCCCCTGTTCCATGTTGGCGGGCTTTTTATGGCCACCTCCAGTTTTCACGCCGGGGCCCTCAATATCAACATGAGCAAATTTGACGCGGAAAAAGCCTATGCATTGATTGTGGACCGAAAAATCTCTTTCATGTTTGATTTCGCCCCTATTCTTTCCTCGATACTGGATGAGCATGAAAAGAAGGGAAGAGACCTCAGCTCACTGTCAAGGGTGCTGGGACTTGAAGCACCGGAGACCATTGAGAGATACCAGAAACGAACGGGCGGCACTTTTTACTGTCTGTACGGACAGACGGAGACATCCGGTTTTGCGACATTTTCAGCGTATCATGAGAAGCCGGGATCCGCTGGAAGAATGTTTCCGCTTGCGGATGTGCGCTTAGTGGATGATCATGACCATTTTGTTGGAGTGGGAGAGGTTGGCGAAATAACGGTGAAGGGACCGATGGTGTTCAAGGGGTACTGGAACCTTTCCGAAGACACTTCTTATGCCTTCAGGGCCGGGAGGCATCATACGGGAGATCTGGGGAGATTCGATGAAGACGGTTTCCTCTGGTACGCCGGACGGAAGGCTGAGAAGGAACTCATCAAGCCCGGCGGTGAAAATGTGTATCCGGCCGAAGTTGAAAAAGTGATCCTTGAGCACCCGGCGATCGAAGAAACGGTGGTCTTTGGAGTCCCGGATCCAAAATGGAAAGAAGGGATAAAGGCGGTCTGTCTCCTCAGGGAAGGGCAACGTCTTGAGCCAGGCGAGCTTATCGAATTTGTTGGGGAACGTATTGCACGGTACAAAAAACCGCAGTATGTGGAATTTGTAAGTGAGATCCCGCGCCTGGATAATGGAAGTGTCGACAGAGGCAAAGTGAAGGAATTATGGGGAGGTGAGCAAACGGTGCGTTGAGTTCTACGATGAAAGTATACGCCTCTCCTTGTATTATCTTAAGAATAAAAGAAATCGGAGAATCAGACCTGCTCGTCACGTTTTTCAGTGCGGATGAGGGCCGGTTGACGGGTATTGCCAAAGGTGCAAGGAGGAGCCGGAGACGTTTCGTGAATTGCCTGGATCATTTCTGCCTCTCGACGCTGGAATACAGCACCAAGCCCGGCCGGGACCTGTGCTTTCTCCAGTCCGGAAAACTCCGTGAGAATTTTCCTTCTCTGCGGTCCGACTATTCGCTTCTTGCCCTGGCCAGTTACATGGTCGAACTTACTGAAACACTTTTTCCTCTTCGCGTCGCTGATTCGGCCATGTTTGAACTCCTCAAGACGTGCCTTGCGGCCCTTCACGAAGGAAAAGGAGGTGCGGCACTTCGGCTCCTGTTCGAAGCGCGGGCCATGACGCTCGGAGGCTATCGTATCCACCTGAGCGAGTGCAGCATCTGCGGGAGACCGTATAAAGGGGAAGGGAGAGCGGTTTTCAACTGCAGAAGGGGGAGCATCGCCTGCCTCAACTGCGCCAGGGAAACGGCGGAGACTCCGGGCATGGGCCCCGAGAGTGTCAGCATCCTGGACAAACTACAGTCGGGATGGTGGCCGGAATTCGACTCGATGCACCTGGCTGAAGGGGTAGTACGGGAACTGCGGCCTGTCCTGATCAAGCATATAGAGTACCGCATCGGAAAGCGCCTGAAGACGTCCACCTGCCTCGGATGAACACTCCCTATTATATCATTTCCAGAACACACGCCATGGAGACGCCGCCGCCGCCGCAGAGGGTGGCGAGACCAACGCTCTTCCCGTGCTTTTTCATGGCATAAAGAAGAGTAACCATGATTCTGCAGCCGGTTGAACCCACTGGATGACCGAGGCCGATTCCGGAGCCGTTTATATTGGTGATTTCCCGGTTGAGTCCAAGCTCTTTTTCGCATCCAAGATACTGGGCCGCGAACGCTTCGTTCACTTCGATGAGTTCGAAATCCTCCAGCTTGATATCGGCGTTCCTCTCGAGGAGGTTTCTTACCGCAGGCACCGGGCTCAGTCCCATAACCGAAGGATGACAGGCTCCTCTTCCAATTGCCCTGATCCTCGCGATGGGCTGGATACCCAGCTCTTTGGCCTTTTCCGCGGACATGATGACCATTCCGCTGGAGCCATCGTTGATGCCCGAAGAATTTCCCGCCGTGACTTTCCCTATCTTGGGGATAAAAGCGGCGGGAAGTTTTTGCAGGTCTTCCATAGTAAGGTTGGGACGGAAGTGCTCGTCCTTATCAAAGACAATGGGCGGTTTTTTCTTTTTCAGGGGGACATCAACGGGGACAATCTCGTCCTTGAAATCGCCGTTCTTGGTCGCCCTCTCCGCATTGTTATGGCTGCGAAGGGCCACCTCATCCATTTCTTCGCGGCTGATATTGTGGAGTTGGGCAATGAATTCAGCGGTATGCCCCATTATATAAGGCTTTCCTTTGAACAAATCGAGCGGCATCCCCTCTTTCACGGGTCCATCTTCAGGATGAGGAATGAGATGGGAACCGCAATGGAGGGCATGTATCATATTGTCCACGAACACCTGGTCCTGAAGACGACAGCCCCAGCGGGCATTCGGGACGGAGTAGGGAACGCCGGACATGTGTTCCATCCCGCCTGCCAGAATAATGTCAGCCATGTCTGCCTGGATCATGGCCATGCCGGATAGTACGGCCTCCATACCGGAAATACAGACCCGGTTCACGGTTACAGCGGTTATGTTGTCAGGGATTCCTGCCATCAAGGCTGAAACACGTGCCACATTTAATGCATCTGCCGGTTCAACACAGCAGCCGTATCGCACGTCGTCAATCATGGAAGGTTCAATGCCAGCCCGCCGGATGGCTTCCTTCATGGTGACGCTTCCAATAACGGCCGCATTCAGGTCACGAAGGGTCCCTCCGAAGGCGCCGATGGCAGTCCTGCACGCAGAGACTATCACTACCTCTTTCATCGTCAGTACTCCTTTTCTTACCCTTCTTTCTGGTCAGCAAGAACTCTCAGGATCTTCGTATTTTCCTGAAGGCGTTTCATGTCTGCCTTGAGATTTTTCCTGTTGGGCCTGGCTTTTCTCGCCCTGATAAGTTTTGTTTTCTTAGAATTGGAAGCCATGTCCTGATCTCCTTCGCAAAAAAATTGATGACCTCCGAAGAAGCCATCATCGGCCGCCGCAGGGGCGGTTGAATATTCCTGAAAAACCGATGTAAGCATACTATGACGGGGGAAAAGGGTCAAGGAGAAATGTGAAAGTTTTCCCTCAGATATTCGACTGCGTTCCTGAATATCTTTATGCCTTCTCCTTCTTCGGACGGCACTGTTTTTCCCTCCCGCAGCAATAATTCTTTCCTTTTTGTCCATGCGGGGTGGTTTGTGAAATGATTGTATGCCTCGGGGTGGGGCATGAGACCCAGAATTCTGCCGGTAGGGTCGCAGATTCCTGCAACATCTCCCAGGGAGCCGTTTGGATTCCACGGATAACGACCACCGGCTTCATTCCCTTCGGAATCCGCGTATTGGAATACCACCTGGTTTTGGCGAAAAAGGGCATCCAAGTCTTCCCGAGCGGCAAAGAATTTCCCTTCTCCATGCCGCACGGGAAGCTCTATGAAAGAAATCCCCCTGGTAAAAGCGCAGGATGACCGGGCATTGATCTTCAGCCGCACCCATGTATCCACGAAGTTTCCTGTATCATTATAGGTGAGTGCCACGCGCCGCTCGTCATATTTGTTTCTGAATGCGGGCAACAGCCCCAGGTTCACGAGACATTGAAATCCATTACAGATTCCAAGGATAAGCCTCCCGGAGTCGACAAACCGGGCAATGTCATGTCCCAGGCGGCGTTTCACTTTCGCCGCCATGATCACTCCGGCACCATGATCATCTCCCCAGCTGAACCCGCCTCCAAAGACCAGCAGATGATAATGATCGAGCTTGACCGTCCGGTCTGAAATGACTTGGTTCATATGAATCCGATGCGGTTCCGCTCCTGCCCGGGCGAGAGCGTAATGGGTCTCATAATCACAGTTCAGCCCATATCCGGTGAATATCAACGCCTTGATTGCGTTCATCTGAGATCTCCAAACGGCCGGTGCCAGTGTTCTTTCAGGTGCATAACGTCTTCTTCAAGCAAGGAAATTCCCTGAGCATCCCGTAAAATGAACCGGGGAGAAGCGGTCACAAGCCCGATCTGCGCTATGGCCATGCCTGAAAACAGGTTTTCGAAAGCCCGTCTTTTTGAAGGGTCTATGGTCACCACAAATCGTCCGCAGCTTTCCGAATACAGCGTTCTGGTTGTGCTTAGACCTTCGGTCTTCGGCATGTCTTCGACATTGATGTCCATGCCCAGTTCTCCTCCCATGGCAACCAAGGCCAGGTGGGCGGCTAGTCCGCCCCTCGAAACGGCATGACAGGAGGAAACAAGGTTCCTGCTGACGGCTTCTGAAAGCGCCCGATAAAGAGGGAGCGTGAAACTGGTGTCCACTGTGGGAACGTGAAGCCCCACTTCGTGTATTAATTGATAGAATTCACTTCCTCCAAGTTCATTGCGGGTTTCACCAAGCACATACACAAGATCGCCGGGGAACTTGGCATCCATAGTGACGCACGTAAGGGTATCATGGACCACGCTGCTGACGGTGAAAAGGAGGGTGGGGAGCCCTGAAACCTTCCGTCGCTCGCCGAACGGTCCCTCCAGATTGCCGTCAATATACATGCTGTCCTTTCCCGAGAGAAGCGGTATTCCGAATGCGCGGCAATATTCCCGCAATGCCCAGTTCGCGCGAACGAGCTGCGCTGCCTTGTACTTGCCATCGGGATTTTGTTGTGGGTCGTATTGAATGGTCGGCCAGCAGAAGTTATCCACCCCTCCAAGGTGTTCAGGAGATCCGCCCACGGACAGCACCTTGCGAACCGCCTCGTCCATGGTCGCAGCCACCATATGATAGGTGTCAATCTTTGAGTAGAACGGAATAAAGGCCTGTGCCACTGCGATGCCGCTTCCTGATTCAAGAACGGGTCGTACCACGCATGCGTCACTGGGGATGTCTCTGCTTTTTCCCACAAGCGGTTTGATCACACTGCCTCCCTGTACTTCATGATCGTACTGCCTGGCAATCCAGCCTCTCGAGCAGATATTTGGGCGAGACAATATGGTTTTCAGCAGGCTGCTATGCTCCGACGGCTCACTGAAAACGGGTTCGGTCAGTCCTCTCCGTTCCGGGGAAGACCACTCCGCTTCGAATTCCCATTGGGGAAAGTCAGATTCGAGCAGTTCCATCCGCACGTAGGCGCACGGCTTCCTCCGGTAATCCAGTTCAAGGATGCCGGTATCGGTATACTCGCCGATCACCGTGCTTTCCACCGAGTGCTTTCCGGAGAGTTCCATGAACCGGTCAATGTTTGCGGGGTTCACCGCGATCGTCATCCTTTCCTGGGATTCGGATACCCAGATCTCCCATTGGTCCAGACCTTCATATTTCAGGGGCACCTTGTCCAGGTCAACCCGGCATCCATTGCTGAATCGGGCAGATTCTCCCACCGATGAAGAGAGCCCGCCGCCACCGTTGTCGGTTATGAACTCGATAAGGCCCTCATCTCTGGCCTCCATGAGAAAGTCGTGCATCTTTTTTTGCGTGTAAGGATCTCCGATTTGTACGTGGCCGGCGGGCGTATGCTCGGTGAAGGTCTCGGAAGCGGCAGTAACGCCGTGGATACCGTCCTTTCCAACCCTGCCTCCCGACATGACGATCAGGTCTCCCGGGTGCGTCTTTTTCTCGTGTGAAGACGTGGTTCCCACCTGTGACGGCATGATTCCGAGGGCAGTGACGAAAACCAGGCATTTGCCGATATAGCTTTCATCGAACAGGAGAAGGCCGTATCCCGTCGGAATCCCGCTCTTATTACCCCCGTCTCGTACCCCTTCAATAATGCCGTCCAGCAATCTGCGCGGATGAAGATGCGGTTTCAATTCGCCTTGATACTCACGGGGGCCCACACAGTATCCGTACATGCCCAGGATCAATCTTGCTCCTTTGCCTGTTCCCATGGGGTCCCGGTAAATTCCCACGATCCCGGTTATAGCACCTCCGTAGGCCTCCATATTGGAAGGGCTGTTGTGGGTCTCACCGGTAATCACATAATAATGATCATTATCAAACCGGGCGACCCCGGCATTGTCCCATAGAACAGATACGACCCAATCCTTTTCCCTCTTGATTTCGAGGGTCGGCTGCTCGATGCAGGTCCTGAAAAGATTGTTTATGGTCTCTCGTCTTCCGCTGTCAAGATCGTGATAGTGAAAAAGCCCCTTGAAGGTATTGTGATTGCAGTGGTCACTTCTCGCCTGGGAGATATACTCCAATTCCACATCAGTGGGCAGATCAAGTCCCGCTTTTTTCCTCTCCCGCCGGATATCCTGTCTCAGAAAATAGCTCCGTATGACCGGAATATCCCTGGCGTGCAGTGCCAGATTTCGTTCTTCAGAGAGTTCCCGGAGTGTTTCATCACTCTCGATGGAAATAGTCGTTACCCGTGGTTCATGGTCGATGATGACTCGGGGAACAGGGAAGCCGATACCATCTTTCTGGGACCACTCGGCCTTCTCGAATATCCTCCATTGCTGGATGATCCCGTTCGCCAGCAGTTCATGAGCGATGGTTTCCGCGTCTTGTCGTGAGAGGCTCCCCCTGATTTCATATAATTTTGAGGTATAGACCGCTTCGTCCCGGTTGAATGCAACTTGAAGAAGATCTTCAATAGCCTCGACGGCCGTGCTTCCCGCCGTATCTCTGACGCCCGGACGAAATCCCACCCATATGAGCCAGTCAAACTCTGTTGCCAAAGGCGTATAGGAAGAGATTTCCGTGACCGGATTGGTACATATCTCCGTGCGGACTCTTGCCAGTTGTTCTTCGGTCAGGGAAGTTTCCATAGTGAGGACCCGTATGACGCGGATCTCTTTCACTTCCAGCGCGAAGTATTCTCTTGCTTTCCGCCGAATGCCTTCTCCCTCGGCGTCCCTCAATTCCTGTCTGAGCCGTATCTCCAGCCTTGAAAGCATCTCATTCACCGTCCCGTTTCATCAAAAGAACTCGGCCATATGCTAAATAAACGGCTGGATTGAGTCAATATAAATAGTCGCATTCCCTCATTCAGGGATCTGCAGAAGAAGAGATGAAGCCACCCGGGGTATCGATGATGCTTGCATTACTGAGAACCAGTGCCTATATTGGATTGGATATGAATCCAAAACATGATGTTCTTGGAGCAGATATTGGAGAGGATAGATGAATGGACGACACAAAGAACGACGTAATGGAGAGCGAGGGGCAAAGCAAGATTCCAAATCAGAAAGAACTTGAAAAGGAATTGAGTGAGTATCTTTCGAAGAAATACGGGAACAGGGTAAAGGTGATTTCCCCTCTTGTAGTACCGCGTCCCGGCGAAGACAGGATGGACGATGGTCAGGAGACCAGGGCCGGAGAGAAGGACGCTGAGTTTGATCTCCTGCCGGAAGAACTGGAAGCATACCTGAATGGGTTTGTGGTTAAGCAGAATGATGCGAAAGCAGTGCTGTCCACGAAAATTTGCACCCATTTCAATCGGATAACGTACTATAGCAAGACAGCAAAGGATAAAAAGAAATCCGGTGTCGGGATGATTAAGAACAATATTCTTATGATTGGTCCGACCGGAGTAGGAAAAACCTATATCATCAAGCTGGTGGCACAAAAGCTCGGTGTTCCTTTTGTAAAAGGAGATGCCACGAAATTCAGTGAGACGGGCTATGTGGGGGGTGATGTGGAGGATCTGATCAGAGATCTGGTTTACGAAGCGAATGATGACATCGAACTTGCAGAAAACGGTATCGTCTATGTCGATGAAATCGACAAAATCGCTTCTGCTCATAATCTGATCGGGCACGACGTTTCACGGACAGGGGTTCAGCGGGCCCTCTTGAAGCCCATGGAAGAGACGGAAGTTGATCTGAAGGTCCCGCATGATCCTATTTCTCAGATCCAGGCCATCGAACAGTATCGGAGAACGGGAAAAAAGGAAAAACGCGTTGTCAACACCAGGAATATCCTTTTTATTGTGAGCGGTGCCTTCGGCGATTTGACGGAAATTATTCGAAAGAGGCTCCAGAAGCAAGGCCTCGGATTTGAAGCTGATGTACGTTCCACGGAAATACCCTGGGAAATCTTGAAAGAGGTGAAAGCACAGGACTTGATAGAGTTCGGATTTGAATCTGAGTTCGTTGGACGCCTTCCTGTGGTAGTGGTTTTTGATGAACTCAAAAAGGAAGACCTGCTGGAGATTCTGCAAAACCCGAATAACCCGATCCTCCTGAGCAAGAGGAGAGATTTCCGGGCGTACAATATCGATATACAGTTCGAAGATGGTGCACTGGACGAGATAGCTGAGATGGCTGCCGCTGAAAAGACCGGGGCAAGGGGGCTCGTGAGTGCTATTGAGAAGGTCCTGATTCCCTTTGAAAAAACCCTTCCATCGACAAATATCAAGTATTTTCTGGTGACCCCGGAAGTGGTGAAAAATCCAGTCAGGGAACTGGCGATACTTCTGGAAAATCCTGGTGACCCTGAAAGAATTTCCAGGTTTCAAGAAGCAAAGGAGAGAGAACTCAGAGATATCCAGGCCTATATCACCGTGAGTGCGGAAAACCTTCGCAAGAATTCCGGTCTGGAAATGAGTGAAAGACGCATTGCATTGCTTTCTGAATTGTATTTGAAAAACATTTCTGATACAACCGCCATCTTTGAAGATTTCAAGACCATGTATCAGCAGGTAAAGATCGAGGAAGCCTCCCTGCCGGAGAAAATGGAGGTCAGCATTTCTTTTGAAGACAGCGCCATTGATGAAATTATCCACCAGGCCATAGAAAAGGACGAAGAACCAGGAGTCCTGGCGTATCAGTTCGCCAAGAAACTTGAATACGGCCTTAAACTGGTTCGGGATCGTTCGGGCATTGAGCATTTTTCCATCAGCGGCGAGGCAATTGTGAATATGGAAAAATTTGTTAATGATCTGCTGAAGCAGTATTATCACGAAGAATACAGCGGACCAGTACCCAATTTTAAGGTCCATGACTGATTGAGATGATCGGGATATCGAAACTTTATTGCGGCACCGTTGAACCTTCTGATGCACTCCGTTACGGGCGACGTTCACGAGAACTGCCTTCCCATCTATTGCAATTCTCAGAAGACAAGAAACCGGTTGTCGTCTGGAATATAACCCGGGCTTGCAATCTGCACTGCGTCCACTGTTACGCCAGGGCAGTGAAGGAAAGCAGGGAAAGGGAACTGAGCCATGAACAGGGAAAGGCCCTGCTTGATGATCTGGCGGATTTCGGCGTTCCCGTGGTCTTGTTTTCCGGAGGAGAGCCACTTGTCCGACCCGACCTTCCGGAGCTTGCCAGATATGCGGTCAGGAAGGGAATGCGGGCGGTTATTTCAACAAACGGCACACTTATTGACCGGGAAAAGGCACGGCATCTGAAAGATATCGGCCTTTCCTACGTAGGGGTGAGCCTTGATGGAATGGAAGAAGTGAATAACCGTTTCCGCGGGAAAAAAGATGCTTTTCAAAAAGCAATGGAGGGGATCAGAAACTGCCGGGACGTGGGATTGAAAGTGGGCTTGCGCTTTACCATCAACCGGATGAACGCCCGGGAGATTCCCGGAATATTCGATCTGCTTGAGGCGTATGATATTCCCCGTGTCTGCTTTTACCACCTGGTGTACGCTGGACGGGGATCCGACCTCGTGGAACAGGATCTGAACCATGAAGAGACCCGACGAGCGGTTGATTTGATTATTGACAGAACAAAGGATTTGCATGCGCGCAGCATCACCAAGGAAGTTCTCACCGTGGACAATCATGCTGACGGACCCTACGTGTATCTTCGAATGTTGCAAGAAAATAATCCAAAGGCGCCTGAGGTTTTGGAACTCCTTCGGATGAACGGAGGAAATAACTCCGGCAGGGGGTTCGGGTGCGTAAGCTGGGATGGGTCCGTGCATGCGGACCAGTTCTGGAGGCATTATTCCTTTGGAAATGTGCTTGAGAGACCCTTCAGTAAAATTTGGACTGATCTCTCTAATCCGTTAATGGCGAGATTAAAAGACAAGAAAAAATTCGTCACGGGACGCTGCGCCTGCTGCCGCTGGCTAGATATATGCGCGGGGAATTTCCGTGTTCGCGCCGAAGCGGTGAGCGGCGATGTCTGGGCCCCTGATCCCGCATGCTATCTTACTGATGACGAAATTTCAGGCAAACGAGTATAACGGGGTGCGTATCCGGTCAAGATGCCCGAACGCTCATGCGAGGAGATGTCTGCCCCACAAAGGAGAGAAAAATGACCGTGCGGCCGCGGAGGCTTAGAAGGAGTGCAGCCATTCGAGACATGGTGCGTGAGACACGCCTTTCTGTGAAAGATTTCATAGCACCTTTGTTTGTCAAGCCGGGTCATGGATCAAGAGATCCGATTCCATCAATGCCTGCACAATATCAATATTCAGTAGATACCTTGGTTGAAGAAGTCAGGGACCTTTCCAATTTCGGAATACCGGCAGTTATCCTGTTCGGTTTGCCCGACAGCAAAGATCCTGTAGGCAGCCGCTCATGGGCGGACGATGGCATCGTTCAGCAGGCAATAGCCGCCGTAAAATCCGCAATGCCGGACATGGTGGTTATCACCGATGTCTGTCTGTGCGAATACACAGACCATGGCCACTGCGGGGTGATTAAAGACGGCGACGTGGACAATGATGCGACAGTGGAGTTGCTTGCCCGCCAGGCCCTCTCCCACGCAAAGGCAGGGGCGGACCTGGTTGCCCCGTCGGATATGATGGACGGCCGGGTTGCAGGCATAAGGAAGGCGCTCGATGAGGAGGGCTTTCAGCATATCGGTATCCTTTCTTATGCAGTCAAATATGCTTCAGCCTTTTACGGCCCTTTTCGGGATGCGGCCGAGTCAGCGCCGCAGTTCGGGGACCGTTCCAGTTATCAGATGGACCCTGCCAATGCTCTTGAGGCCCTCAGGGAAGCTGAACTGGATCTGGCGGAGGGAGCCGATATACTCATGGTAAAACCTGCGCTTCCCTACCTGGACATTATTTCACGGGTGCGGGAGATTTGCGCTGTGCCGCTGGCCGCCTATAATGTGAGTGGAGAATATGCAATGATCAAGGCGGCCGAATTGAACGGCTGGATCGATGGGAAGCGGGTCATGATGGAGTCTTTGACTTCCATAAAGCGGGCAGGGGCCGATCTCATCCTGACGTATTTTGCAAAAGATGCGGCGCGGCTGTTGGCGAACAGGTAGCAACTCAGTGCGACTCTCATACCATTCTTCAGAATAATCCCTGTTATGGAAAAGAAAACTGAAAAAGGAAATCAGCTTCGGCTGGTTGCATGGGAGATCACACGCAGTTGTAACCTCAATTGTGTGCATTGCAGGGCTGCTGCCGAAAAGGGACCCTATCCCGGGGAACTCTCTACAGGTAGGTGCCTGGAGCTTCTGGAGGAAATCCGTCAGGCCGGAAGCCCCATTGTCATTCTTACGGGAGGGGAACCGCTCCTGAGAAAAGATGTCTTCGCGCTCGCCCGGCGAGGAACGGAACTTGGCCTTCGGATGGTTATGGCGACGAACGGTACGCTCCTCAATACCGCTGTCACCCGGAAGATGAAACAATCGGGCGTTCAGCGGGTGAGTATCTCCCTTGACGGCCCGAGCGCCGAAAAACACGATGCTTTCAGACAGGTTCAGGGAGCATTCGAAGCTGCCATGGACGGCATCCATCTCTTGAAAGAGGAGGGGATCGAGTTCCAGATAAATACCACCATTACCAGGCATAACGCACATCTTGCCGAAGAAATACTGCAGCTGGCAGTGGACTTGGGAGCAGTGGCCCATCATCTCTTCCTCCTTGTTCCGACAGGCAGGGCAAAAGAAATGGTGAACCAGGAAATTGAAGCTGCTGAATATGAAAGGCTGCTGCACTGGTTTTACCGGATGAGAGATAATGTATCCCTTCATCTTAAGGCGACATGCGCTCCACATTATTATAGAATATTACGACAGGAAGCACACGCAAAAGGGGAAAAAGTGACGTTTGACACCTATGGCCTGGACGCCGTAACGCGCGGCTGCCTGGGGGGAACGGCCTTCTGCTTCATCGCCCACGACGGGATCGTTCAGCCCTGCGGGTATCTCGAATTGAACTGCGGGGATGTGCGGGAGGATGCGTTTAGCCAAGTGTGGAAAAATTCGGATATTTTCAAGAAGCTGAGAAATTTTTCCTTGTACCGGGGAAAGTGTGGCCGATGCGAGTATATAAGCGTGTGTGGAGGATGCCGGGCACGTGCCTTTGAGTCCACCGGAGATTTTCTTGCTGAGGAACCATTGTGTGTGTATCAACCTCCCAAACAAGCAAAAAATGGATTCACAGGATAAAAATATTCTCAATGAAATTCAGTCAGACTTTCCCATAGTCCCTTATCCCTATCAGGAAATCGGGAAGCGGCTTGGGCTATCGGAAGACGAGGTCTTTGCAAGAGTAAAGCGAATGAAATCTCAAGGAATTATCAGGAGAATAGGAGGAAATTTTCATTCGAACCGTCTCAATTTCACCAGCACTCTTTGCGCTGCTAAAGTTCCCGAAGATAAATTGCGTGTCTTTGTGAAAGCGGTCAATGCGTATCCGGGTGTCACGCACAACTATCTGAGGAACCATGTCTACAATGTCTGGTTTACCTTTATTGCTGAAGATATGGGGTATATTCAGTCTGCCCTGGCGAGCATAGCTGAAGAAACCGAGGTCAAAGAGATTTTGAATCTTCCGGCTGTCAGGGTATTCAAGATCAAAGTGGATTTTGAGGTCTAGAGCAAGTCTTCTGCGTCGTGGTATTGTTGCAGATAGAGATTCCGTTCTTCTTCGCTCATTCTCCCTTCCTCCACCAGGAGATCCGCAATTCCGTCCTCGCGAAGGTCATCGATGGCCAGTATTTTCTTATTCGGTTTTGACTGGACGCTGAAGAACGTGTAATTCAGCGATAGATGTGATTTCTTAAGTAACCTCGGATGCTTCCCAAAGAATATGATATGATAGCTCAGCAGAAAATAGGCTGCGCCCAATGCAATTGTCCAGACGAATATTTTTTTTCTGAACGTCATGGTTTTCTTCCAAAAATCAGTGGTGGTTGTTTCCCCGGGAGCTTCTTTTGTTGAACATAATCGGCATAGGTCTGTCTAAACTGAAACCTTTTTTGTCCCGTGGGCATTTCTCTTCATGTTTCAGGTCGGCGAAAGCTTGTGGACTAGAAGGTTGTTTTGCCTCTGGCGATTGGATATCTTCTGCCATAGCCGAACGCCTTTGAGGTGATTTTGAGGCCGGGCGGAGCCTGGCGTCGCTTGTATTCGTTCCTGACAAGACGACGAAGGACGTCGGACACAATGGCGGGATCATGGCCCGCGGCCACGATTTCTTCAGGTCCAAGATTCTTTTCCACTGCGGCTTCCAATATTCCGTCCAATATTTCATAAGGCGGCAGGGAGTCCTGATCCGTCTGGTTCGGCCTCAATTCTGCTGAGGGTGGCCGCGTGATGATGCGGGTGGGGATGATCTCCACGTCCCTGTTTATATATCTTGCCACCTTATAGCAGAGGGTCTTTGGGAGGTCCGATATGACGGCCAAGCCGCCGCTCATATCTCCATACAGAGTGCAGTACCCCATGGCCATTTCTGATTTGTTTCCTGTGGTCAGAAGGAGGGCATTCAACTTGTTGGAAAGAGCCATCAGGAGATTTCCCCTGATCCGGGCCTGTATGTTTTCCTCTGTTTCATCCTCAGGGAGTCCGGCGAAAATGGTTTTCAGTGCTTCCTTATACGAGTCGAACAATGTACCGATGGATATTTCTTCAAACCGGATTCCCAGGTTGCCTGCCAGCAGTCGTGCGTCTTGTCTGCTCATCCGGGAGGTATACGGCGAGGGCATGCTGACCCCTATAATGTTTTCAGCCCCGAGCGCTTCCCTGGCGATGTAGGCTACCAGGGAGGAATCTATGCCGCCGCTCAACCCTACCAGCGCTTTTTTGAAACCGCATTTTGCGGTGTAATCCCGGGTACCCATGATCAATCCTTGCAGTATGGCGGATTCATTCGGTAGCCAGGGATCCTGAATTTCAGGACGGCTGCGCTCCGTATCCCAGATCAAGATGTCGGGCTCAAATGATGCACCAAGGGCAATAAGTCTTCCCCGTGCATCAACCACCATGCTGGCTCCGTCAAAGAGCAGATCATCATTGCCGCCCACCTGGTTGCAATAGACAGCGGATATCCCGTTTGTTTTACACACTTTTTTGAGTATCTTCAGTCTCAATTGTTCTTTTTCCAGGTAATAGGGAGATGCGGAAATATTGATAAGAATATGAATTCCTTCTGAAGCCAGATCCGCTACCGGATCCACCAGATACCTGGGAATTCCATCGACATCAGCCATATTCCAGATGTCTTCGCATATGGTGACTCCCCATCTCAGCTTCCCCAGTTCAAAAACAAGACTTTGTTGCGCGGGTTCAAAATAGCGCGTTTCGTCGAACACATCATAGCTGGGGAGCAGTCGTTTTCCACCGGTCCCGGCGATTTTCCCATCCTTGAGCAGGGCAGCGCTGTTAATAAGAGATTTGCCGGTTGTTTCCTGGTTGCGGTCAACGTACCCGCAAATAACAGCGATCTCCTCTATTTGCAAAGCGAGTCGCTGAAGCTGCAGGAGGTTTTCCCGGATGAAGAACGGTTTTTCCAGGATGTCTTTGGGAGGATAACCGATGAGGGACATTTCCGGGAAGACGGCCAATGCACATTTTTTCCTCTTTGCCCGTTCGGTCGCCTCCAGGATCAGAGAGATGTTATGTTCAAAATCGCCAATGATGGGATTTATCTGGCAAATTGCGATTTTCATATGGGCTCCGAAGGAGAAAAGAATAATACAAAATGATTAACGCAATATACAGCAGAGATCAAGGAGATTTCATGGTCCTCGAAACCACCCGTTATGCAGGGAATCAAAGGGGAGCAAGTTTGCAGAAAAACAATTACGTCGGGGAGCGGAGATCTGATTCCGAATAATCCCTGCGGGCTTTCCAGAACAACAACAGCGGGCTACCCCGCTGCTTGCCTCGCGGTGGTCCATTTTTCCGCTTTGGGAACATTTTTCCTACTTGTCTCCAGAGAGAGGATGTGTATGGGATGCGAAAACAGCCAGGGTTGCGTGAGCAAACCACCGGAGACCATTACCATCGCCAGGAAAATGGTATCCGGGCTTTTCTCTCGCAAACGCCGTATCCGGATGAGCGGAAATACCCTTATTGGCAACGTTTTTGCATCAAAGAGAGCGTGAAGGAAGCGGGCCGGTATTCTCTTCCTCACACTGGAAACAGGGCGGGTCAGAGGTGCTGTTCTGCGAAAGGCGAAAAGGAGAAAAAAGATGAAGATTTCTGATACCAGGGGTTCATTATTGACAGAGATAAACGGCCAGAAAGGCAGGAACTCAAAGGCGAACGGCACGTTCCAGAAAGTAATGAGCGAAACCTTGCAACGCGAGACAGGGAAGAGTGCTCAGCCCCTTTCTGTGAATTCTCTTGAGTTTTCTTCGGACATACGCCCTGCCCAAATGATTCGGGGCGTGGAGGCGCCGGATGGCATCTTCCCCGGAACGCAGGTCATGAGAGAGTTGCAGAGTACCCTAGATCTTGCTGGTTTCTATACAACGAAACTCGGTGATCCGGCCATCAAGACACCCTCTCTCGAACCTCTCGTCTCGCATCTTGAGGAGAAACTTGAAGGACTCCGTTCTCTCAAGGAAGAGGCGGGGTTGGATGAAGAGCTGAAAGGGATTGTTTCTGAACTGGATCTCGCACTCGGCACTGAAGTGGCGAGATTCAGGCGTGGAGACTATTACTGAAGTTTTCCTGAGTCACTTCCTTCTCGCGGGGAAACATGAGTTTGATGGATGTGCCATGTTCTTTCATTTCTGTTTCAACCTCGATTCCTCCACCTTTCAGGAGCAGAACGGAAATGAAGAGATTCATCTCTCCCGATACCTCGGAAATAGACGGGGAACATTGGGGGTCCATTTTCATGGTGTCACAGAAGCTTTCCGAAAGCGCGGTATCATCCACCCGCACTGCGATGATAGGTTGCCCATCTTCGGTACCGGTGCCGAGCGAAAGCCTTTGGCTTTCCAGTTTCTCAAGTTCTTCCGCAAGTGTTTCGAGAAAGAGACCCATGGCAAGACCAAAATAGGGGGGGGAGGGCGTTATTGCCTGGAGTGATGGCGATAATTCCAATGTGGTTTCGACGTTATGCTTAAAGTAAAGATTCGCTTTCAGGAATTGCATTTCCTGATGAAGGAAATGGTTGATATCCAGCCTTTCAGGTGGAGCATCAAGCAGGTCAGCCCGCATGCCTGAAATTCTGATTTGATTGTTCAAGTTCTCAAATTCAATGTTCATTTGGGTGAGGCGTGATGAAAGCTTTTCGAAAACATCATCGCTGAGCTCGCCTTTCTTCAGTATGAAATGCTGCATGACGTCTATTTGCATCCCAAGGCTGTGCAGGGGGCTATTAAGATTATGAATAAGCCCTCCAAGGAGTTTCCCCAGAGAGGCGTGATGACAGAGCTGTGCGAGATCGTTCAAGGAAATCCTGAGTACTTCCATCTAGTCTCCCTTTTGCTCTTTTTCCATCCGGATTAATTTTCTCTGTTTCCTGAAAATTTTTTCAATAATGGCATCCCTTGCCTTTTCGTTAATTTCATAAAAATGGACGGCAATAGAAAAAGAACCTGCCCCATCCTTTTGCCGAGGCGCCAATTCATCCACCCGCATAACTTTCGCGATCAAGGTTACCTTGAATTCAAATGTTCCCGGCATGATTAGATCCATTTTCAGAGGCGTGCCTTCAGAATAGGACTTCTCACTCAGAAATTTGAGTCCAGATCCGCTCAGTTCCACAACGTCATTCAATGATCTGCCCGGCAGGTCAGGCGGAGAGGTCATTTGTTCGATAATGAAATTGAGTTTTTTGTCCATCATCTTCAGGCACCGGTAGAGGCTCTCTTCTTTTGAGCCCGTTGGTACCTGGTCAATGATTTCATCAATAGGACTTGAGAACGTGTTTTCCTCAAGAACATCGGTGAGCTGCCCCTGATCAAGCAAGGCCAACTCTTCCCTGCTCAAGGCCCGCACCCGGGCAGATATGAGCACATCCGTTCGCAGGTATTCACGCCGGTTTTCAGGACCCACTTCTTCCCCCAATGTTTTGCCCTCCAATAGTGTGCAGCCGTACATCAAGAATGTTCTAATGGAAAAACGGGCAGTCGATCATTCGGAATCTTCTGCTGAAAAAAGCACAGATAATAATCAATTGCAATAAAAAATAGTACGCATCAATAAAACAGAGATTCCTCGATGAAGCCGTCAGCGGAGCCAATAACGCCCCCCCCTGTTGCGCGACTCCGGTGTCAGACTCAAATTGAAATTGGCTCGGCGGTCAGCGCAGAATTTCAGGAAACAGGGATGAATCCCGTTTATTCCCGCTGGTATAGCTGAAGAACGCGCAATGCCGCGTCAACTACCTCCGGATCAAACTGAACTTCCCTGCTCTTTGCCAGTTCATCAAGACAGTGTTCAAAAGGAAGGGCTTTCCTGTACGCCCTGTCGGAGTTCATTGCATCAAACGCATCGGCAACCGACAAGATCCGCGCAAGCAAGGGGATTTCTTTTTCTTTTAGCCCATCCGGATAACCCTTTCCATCCCATCTCTCATGGTGGTTTCTGATGACGGCCAGTTCCTGGGCGTCCAGGCCCAGGGGGGATACAATATTAACACCGATGAGAGGATGAGCCTGGATCTTCTTGAATTCGTCCTGCGTAAGAGGTCCTGGTTTTTTCAGAACATGATCATCTATGCCTATTTTTCCTATGTCGTGAAGGGGACCGCTCGATTCGAGTCTTCTGCAGTCCTCAAAGGGCCGTCCCATCGCCTGGGCGATCCGTACCGCAATTTGCGTCACGCGCTGAGAATGCTGCTGAGTATAGGGATCACGTGCCTCTATTGCGCTGACCAGAGCCCCGAGCGTGGCGAGGAGATTTTCCTTCAAGCTGTCGTACAGAGCCAGATTTTCAATATTCTGAGCGGTCCGCTCCGCCAGAAAATTCATCAGGAAGTGGTCTTCCAGCGAAAAGGATACGCCTTTTCTCTTGCCTCCGATAAGCATAACGCCAAAGAGCTCCTCCCGGATACAAAAAGGGATCGCCAGGAGATCCGGTGAGCAATAGGAGTGATTGACTGAAATGCTCTTGGTATTCATCGCCGAAAAATGTGTTTTCATAAAATCGGAGGATACGCGGTTGTCTCCCTGAGCATCAGATTGAACGGGGACCTGATGGCCGGGTGGGACAGATTCCAACCCTTGCTGGGAAAGAGCGATAAGATTTCTTTTCTCATGATCATAGAGAAAAAAGCATGCCTTGGAGGCGTCGCAGACTTCCAGGGCTTTCTTGACGAGGTATCCATACAGGTCGTCAGATCTGGTGATTTTTGAGAGCGAATCAATGATGTTATACAGGAGTGTTTTTTCCCGGATTTTTGCATGGAGCTCCTGATTGAGTTTTTCCACCTGGCGTTTCTGCTCCAGTTGTCTTTTCAGTACCCAGTTTTTCCTGGCCAGGCTATGGAGACGGTGGACTCTTTCCATGGAGATCTTAAGGTCCTGCAGGCGAAAGGGCTTTATAAGAAAATCAGAAGCGCCATTTCTCATGGCTTCGATGACCTTTTCCATGGAGGGATAGCCGGTCATGACAATGATACTCATGGGTCGACCGTTGCTGTCCATGTTTCGGAGGAGTTCCATACCATCCATTTCGGGCATCATGAGGTCCATGAAGAGGTAGTCATATTTTTCACTTTTCAGTGCTTCGAGGGCCATCTTCCCGTTTATCGCCGTGTGTACAATCGGAATACCCAGATGATACAAATAGGATTCAAGGGCTTCACGGATACTGGCTTCATCATCCACGACCAGTACCTTCAGCGATCCGGGATCACTGCGAATTTCTATTTCCGATCTTGCAACAGCTTCGATTTGCACAGTTCAAATTCCTTATCAGACAGAAGACCCTTTGCTTTCAAATGGGATAAACGTTCGAGGTTTGAAATCATAGACGGCTCATCCAAACCCCTGGTGCCGATCATGTGATGAAAAAGGACGTCTCCTCCAATGAGTGTCTTGTTTTGGACCGTGCCGGATGGCAAGGAAGAGCTCTTGGCAGCGAGTGAATCATGTGAAGCCATGATCCTTTTTACAAAATGGAGTTGCTGATAGGCTTCTTCAAGTTCGCGCATCAGTCTCTTATTCTCCCGCAACAGGTGAACGTTTTCCAATGCGTTTTTGACTGCTATCCGTATTTCTTCCAGTCTGAAGGGCTTGGTGATGTAATCGTACGCTCCTTCTCGAATGGCCTGCACTGCGGTTTCAAGTGACGCAAAACCGGTGATCAGAATCACAAGGGTGTTGGGATTGATCTTTCTTGCTGCGCGTAACACTTCCATGCCGGTGGCCCCAGGCATCATGATATCTGTAATAATGAGGTCATACGCATTTTCCCTGCATTTCTCGATTGCATCCAGGCCATTCGACGACACGGAGACATGATAATTGTCCTCTGCAAAAGAATTCTGCAGGACGGATAACAGGATCGTGTCATCATCTACTATGAGAATGGTAAATTCCATAGGATGGATATTTGGTCCCTTTTTCTGGTGCAAGTACTCTGGAGGTGTTGATCCGGTGTCCATCCTTAAATTCCTCTTTTCCGGATGGACACTACTCTTCGGTATTCTTTCTGTTACAAAGATTCATCGGAAGGACTCCCGCGCGACTTGAGTGATTTTCTGTAAGATATTTCCCGTGGAGAAGGCATCTGTTCTCAGTATGAATTCTTCTGCAGGAGGTAGGTTTTGAAGGTTGAGCAGGTCAGGTATGCCATCCGTGAACGCCGATGAGATCAACGAATCTGCATCCGCCGAATTCTTTCCGCACAAAGACATCCTCTTCTTTTCTGGTGACCCGTATCATTTCCTGGCTGAAGCGATTTCCTACGGGAATGACAAGCCGACCTCCTATGACAAGTTGTTCGAGGAGCGGTTCAGGTATTTTGGGAGCCCCGGCGGTCACCATAATAGCATCATATGGCGCATATTCCTGCCAGCCGAGTGTACCGTCAAAGGCCTTGAACAGGGCATTCGTGTATCCGAGTTCTGCCAGGGTATTTCTCGCCGTCATCATCAGTTGCCGTATCCTCTCGATGGTATAAACCCTGTGGCTGAGTTCCGCCAGAATTGCGGTCTGGTAACCGCTCCCGGTACCGATCTCAAGGGTTTTTTCTTCTCCCTTCAACTCAAGAGCCTCGGTCATGAGCGCGACGATATAGGGCTGGGAAATTGTCTGCTTGTGGCCTATGGGCAAGGGGTGGTCATTGTACGCTTCTCTCCACAGGGGCTCTTCAACAAAGCGGTGCCTGGGGACTTTTTTCATGGCCGAAAGCACACGGGGATCCCTGATTCCCCGAGGGACAAGTTGCGTTTTGACCATGCGTTCTCTTGCGAGACTGAAATCAGTTTCCATGAAGCGATACTTTAGAGGATATCGATACATATATCGACAATTTTATACGTAATATTTTATCACAACCGATGAAGTGATGTAAACCAAGGTCGCCCTCCTCAAATCCACTATTTGAATTTTTCGTCATGAGTTCTATCGGGTGATTTGGCGAAATTCCTGATCACCAGCAAGGTGACAGATGCAAGTCGAAGATCCCGTCCCCAGTGGGGGCATCGAGGAGCGACGACTGCGTATGGCATGATGCGCCGCAAGGAGGAGCGAGTGAAGTCAACGACGCAGAGAACACCTTCACGGCGGATCAGGGGCCGCTATCTTGACATCCGTGGTCAGCGGTGTTAATCTCCCGTTCCTGCAGAAATCATTGAAGAGCCTGGTCTCGGCTTTCATGAGACCGATTAGCGGGAGGGACCGATGACCTTTCAGGAGCTTTTTTCAGCCCTGCAAGCCTACTGGGCCGGAAAAGGGTGCGTTGTGCAACAGCCCTACGGCCTGGAAGTGGGAGCAGGCACGTTCAACCCGGCAACTCTGCTGCGCGTTCTGGGCCCGGAACCGTGGGCCGTGGCCTACGTGGAGCCTTCCAGAAGGCCGACAGACGGCAGGTATGGGGAAAATCCGAACCGGCTTTGCCATTACTACCAGTATCAGGTTATCATAAAACCGTCTCCCCTGGAGATTCAGGATCTGTACCTGGAGAGCCTGAAGGCGCTTGGGATTGATCCCCTTGATCATGATATCAGGTTTGTCGAGGACGATTGGGAGTCGCCGACTCTGGGCGCCTCCGGTCTGGGCTGGGAGGTCTGGCTTGATGGGATGGAGATCACGCAGTTTACCTACTTTCAACAGGCGGGGAGTGTGCGGCTGGACCCTATCTCGGTAGAACTTACCTATGGACTTGAAAGAATCGCAATGTACCTGCAGGGAAAAGAAAATGTATACGACCTTGCCTGGAACGAAAGAATAACATACGGAGATATCCATAAAAAAGGGGAGTGGGAGCTCTCGGTATACCATTTTGAGAAAGCTGATGTGGACATGCTTTTGAAGCTGTTTACCATGTACGAGACCGAATCCAGCAAATTGAGCGCTGAAGGGCTTGTTCTTCCTGCATATGATTATTGCCTGAAATGTTCCCATACCTTCAATATTCTGGATGCAAGGGGTGCCATCAGTGTGACCGAGAGATCGCAGTACATTGATCGGATACGTCATCTTGCCAGGCTGGTCGCGAGGAACTATCTCTCTCAAAGAGAAGAACTTGGATATCCTTTGCTCAGGAGAACCATGGAGACGGTCCCTGTCAAGGGGTAATGAAAAACCTGATGAAATAAATACAACTATCTGAAAATAGGGCAAACTCATGCAAGGCGAATTCTTATTGGAGATTGGAACAGAGGAAATCCCCGCGGGGTATCTGGCAAACGGCCTGGACTCCTTCCTGCGTCTGACCGCAGAGATGCTCAAGGAAAACAGAATTGCGATTGGCAAGGAGCTCGAGGCTTTTGGAACTCCGCGGCGCCTCATTCTCATGGGAAGGGGATTTCCTCAAAAGCAGGACGATGTTTCCCAGGAGATTACCGGGCCTCCGAAAACGGTGGCATATGATCAAGAGGGCCGTCCCACGAAGGCCGCGGAAGGTTTTGCCCGGAAGCAGGGTGTTTCTCTCGATGAGATTTCAACTATAGAGACGCCGAAAGGAGAATATCTCTATGTGAAGCGGCAAATTCCGGGAGAATCTACCGGCAGGATCCTTGCCGGGATTCTGCCCAAGGTGATGGAACGAATTTCCTGGCCCAAAACCATGCGTTGGGGAAAGGAGGGGTTTTCGTTTGTCCGTCCAATACACTGGATTTTGGCGTTGTTTGAGGGAGAAATAATTCCTTTTACCGTAGCGGGCATCAAGGCGGATGCCGTTACGTACGGACATCGCTTCCTGGCCCCGGACTCTGTGCGGGTTTCCGGATTAGATGACTATCTCCACGCGATGAAAGAATCTTACGTGATTATTGATCAAAAAGAACGCGAAAAAATTATTGAAGAAAAGGTGTTAGGAGCAGTTGAGGAGGTTAAGGGAATTCCTGGGGAGGATCCGGACCTTTTGTCCACGGTTGCGAATCTGGTGGAGTATCCTTCAGCCGTATGCGGTCACTTCGATGAAGCGTTTCTCCGCCTCCCTGCTCCGGTTCTCATAACACCCATGAAGGAACATCAGAAGTATTTTGCCGTATACAACGACAAGGGGAATTTGATGCCGAACTTCGTGGCTATTAACAATACCCTGGCGAGAGATGAAATGGTCGTGACAACAGGACACGAGCGGGTTCTCAAGGCCAGGCTTTCGGATGCTGACTTCTTTTTTGAAGAAGATAGAAAGAAGCCGCTCGCAGAACGTTTCGAGGATTTGAAGAGGGTTATCTTTCAGGCCCGTCTGGGGACATCCTACGAAAAGGTGGTTCGTTTCACTGAGTTGGCCGAATATTTTGGGAGAACGGTTGCTGCTGATTCGCTGCATGATATACGGACGGTGGCAGAACTTTGTAAATGCGATCTTGTAACACAGATGGTTACCGAGTTTCCTTCACTGCAGGGGACGATGGGGGGAGAATACGCCAGATTGGAAGGATATCCCGAGAAGATCTGCAAGGCGATCCATGACCATTATCTCCCGGACAAGGCTGGTGGAAAGCTTCCGGATTCAAAAATAGGTGCCATTGTTGGCGTCGCCGACAGAATGGATACCATTTGTGGGTATTTTGTGCTGGGCATGGAGCCGTCAGGGACGGCCGATCCGTATGCCTTGCGGAGACATGCCATCGCCATCCTCAGGATCCTGGAGACGTTTGCGTGGGATGTTTCTCTCAGTGCGGCCCTGAAAAAGAGCCTCTCCATCCTGAACCTGAGCATACCTTTTGAAATGGAATCGATTTTTGAAAGAATACTGCAGTTTTTCAGGGAGCGATACAAGCAATTGATGCTTCGGGCCGGGTATGAAAGTGAATACATCGATGCGGTGATATCAGTGGAATTCGAGCATGTTCACCTCATCAAACCACGGATCGAGCAAGTCAGGAACTATGCTTTTGAATCGGACGCATTTGAAGCGATCGTTTTCACGTTCAAGCGAATCATCAACATGCTGAAGCGGGAAAGAACAACGTATCATGTGGATCCGGATATTTTTCGGGAGCCGTGTGAAACAGCGCTCTGGGACAAATACCAGGAAGTGAGCGAAAAAATTCAGGCGTCTGTCTCCGGCCGTCTTTATGCCGAGGCAATGGACCTCCTTGTCCAACTCAGAAGTCCGGTGGATGCTTTTTTTGAGGGGGTTGAAATTCTTACCAAGGAGTCCCGGTCTGTCCGGGAAAATCGTCTGGGGATGCTCCAACAACTGGCTGGACTTTTCATGAACATTGCGGACTTTTCGAAACTTTCCGTCTGACTTCTGAACAGGAAGCTTGCACCGCCATGAGCAGATTCCGCTTCCTTATCCTCCTCCCGGCTTCTTGATCAGGATGTAAAGTTCGCCTTCGTGTCTCAGATGGCCGGCAGCAATCTCTGCGTAAGGGCCGCTTCCCCAGAATATGTCGGCCCTTCCAGATCCTCGTATGGCACCTCCCGTGTCCTGATTCAGGACAAAGCGCGAAAATTTCTCCCATCCTGTGATGGAACCCCTTTTGTCGAGAGTTGGTTTCCGGCAGGAGATAAAAGCCAGTGCACCCTTTGGAAACAACCTGGAATCAAGAGCAATGGACCTTCCGGGTGTCAGGGGCACACCAATATTTCCGAGGGGACCTCTATCAAGGAGCCTGAAGAAGACATACGATGGATTGAAGTTCAGGATATCCTGCACAAGGTTTGGGTGCGTGGCCAGGAAGTTTCTTATGGACTGCATGGAAATCTCTTCTCTTTCGAGGAGGTCGTTGTCGAGCAGGTATCGCCCAATGCTGCGATACGGATGACCATTTGAACCGCTGTATCCTACGCATATGCTCTGATCCCCGGGCAGGATCAAGCGGCCGGAACCTTGAATCTGCAGAAAAGCAACATCCACGGGGTCTTTGAGCCATGCGATTTCCAGATGCCTTCCTCCGAGCACGTTCTGCGCTTCAATCTGGAGTCGGGTATAATAGGGCACGACGGTATTGTCGGCCAGCCGGCCGATGATATTTTCACCTTCGTATTTGTCTTTAAAAAGGGAAAGATCTATCTTGATAAGATCGTCGGGTTTCCGGTAAATGGGATATTTGAAGATGGAATCGGGTTTCAGCCTCGCCTCGAAGGTTGGTTCAAAATACCCTGTAAAAAGCACTGTATCGTTGCCTGCCCGTCCCGTCGCCTTATAAACCCGGAAAAGATTCCTGATGTCACGGTTCAGCTGGCTTATTTCTTTGTCCTGAGAGAGGAGGTGCAGGAATGCCTTCTGGCTTTCCATAACCTGTTTGCGCGTAAACGTGGCGGTGCCGTATGAAAACGCATAGTCCTCCGGGAGGCGATCAAGATAGATCAGGTTCTGGTCAATGGCGGAAGCAAGCGAATCAAAATTCATATCATCGGTGAAGTGCGGATAAAAAAAGGATACTCTGGCAAGAGCCTCTTCAGGCGTGCTTGCTTCCTTGGTGAGCGGTGGATGACAGGCATACAAAAAAGGGAAAAAAGAAAAAGCCAGTATCAAATAAAGAAGCTGGAAAAGGGAGTACTTTTGTTTGCTGATGTGCAGTCTCATTTGCTGTCACTCTGCGAAGTTTCGGTCTAGGTTCCTTTGCGTTTAAAATACTGATCCTCGATTGTCTACTCCCGGTACCCTGATTTTTACTATAGCAGGCTGCGGTTTTCAAGAGAAGAGTTGCTGCGATGAAAGAGGGACGAGCATTCGGTTTCTTTGCGAAAAGAAAAGAACAATGTGGTATTTTTGCAACAATACCGTGTATCATTTTGTGTTTTTCGGGGGACATCTATTGTGGCGGAAGAGAAAAAAATAGATATATCAAATAGATATTGAAATTATGGAAAAGCGGAAATATTTGGCATGCTCCTTGCTAGGCAATAGGACGAGAAAATGAAACCAGGAGCGACTAGTGGACTACAGACAGCGAACGTTGAAAAAAGCGGTTGAATGTACCGGTATCGGACTTCATTCCGGGGAGAAGAGCACGATTATACTCCGACCTGCTCCTCCAAACAGTGGGATATATTTTTCCAGGGCCGATATTCCCGGGCATCCCAGAGTAAAGGCGCAATTTGACCAGGTTGTGGATACGATGCTGGCCACAACCATTGGAGTCAATGGTTGTAAGATCGGTACCGTAGAACACCTGATGGCGGCTTTTTATGGGCTCGGTATCGATAATGTTATTGTCGAGGTGGACGGGCCTGAAGTACCGATTATGGATGGAAGCTCTGCCCCTTTTGTTTATCTGATCAAGAGTGCGGGAATCAGTGAACAGGAGGCGCCGAAACAATTCATGGTTATAAAAAAACGGTTTGAATTGAAAGACGGCAACAGGTCTGTGTGCATCAAGCCATCGAATGAACTCAAGATAAGCTACTTCATTGATTTTTCCCATCCGCTGCTGCGACAGCAGGAATATGAACTCCGATTTTCCGGGAGGGATTTTGTTCGGGAAATCAGCATGGCCAGGACATTCGGGTTCCTAAAAGATATCCAAATGTTAAAAGATAATGGGCTTGCCCGCGGCGGCTCCCTGGATAACGCAATCGTGCTGGATGACTTCAAAATTTTGAACGATGATGGATTACGCTTCAAGGATGAATTTGTGCGACACAAGATTCTGGACTTTATCGGGGACCTTTCCATTATTGGGTATCCCGTTATTGGTCATTTTGTGGTGAAAAGATCTGGGCATTTTTTGAATCACCAGATGTTCAGGAGCCTCATGAAGGAGAGAAAGTGCTGGGACGTGGTCTCCTTCCATACCCCGGAGGATTGCTCCCAAAATCAGGTCAAGATACCTGCTTTTGGGAGTCTGGATGCCATGCCTGCCTGAATGTTTCTCTTCTCCTCCATCAAGCCGGCAGACTTCACTTTCATGCCTGGTAAAGAGAAGCCTGCCGTTTTCATTTTCCCGGCTCATCAGCTTCAGTGATCCTCCGCTCCCGTTTCCCGGACATCCAGGGAGTTCCCGCTTGCAATTCAGGGGTACCTTCACTATCATACCCGCATCAATTTCACAAATAATCTGCTGTGGTGGTGCGAGCCGACAGACGCGACGGGTTTCGCTGAGCAAGCGGTTGGTTTGCTCGTGAGCAGCAGTGGAATGGTTAGTTCAGTATACCTGACCCTTGCGTGATGTATGATCAGCCCCGATTTCTATCGGGTTTTTGTGGCGAGGCGGCGGAGCGTACCATGCGTAGAGGACGCCTCTTGAAGAGGCACTTCCAGACCGGAAGAGTTCTGTGGATCTCACTCATTCTGTGTATTCTACTGGCCGGAATGGAGAATTTCTCCCTGGCACAGAACGCCCGGCTGGAAGATATTGTTGTAACGAACACGAGGGATGATCTGCTCGTCTATTTCAGTGTGAGAGATTGTTTCACCACCCAGATGATACGGGCAATTCAGAACGGAATCCCCACAACCTTCAATTTTTTCGTCCAACTTTTTGAAGAGAGAAACTATGCATGGGACAAAAAGATTGCAGATCTGAGGGTAAGTCATACCATTCGATATGATAATCTCAAAAAGACTTACTTCCTCACCCTTGATGAAAAAAAAGGAAAAGTGATATCAGTCAAGGATTTTGAGGAAGCTAAGAAACTCATGACCGAAATTGTTGGGCTGGACGTTACGAAGCTCACAAATCTCGAGAAAAAGCGCCGATACAAGGTGCGGATGATGGCGCAGCTCGACCGAATAGAGTTGCCATTTCATTTGCACTCTGTCCTTTTTTTCCTTTCACTGTGGAATTTCGAGACCGACTGGTATACGGTCGAGTTCGGATACTGACAGTGAACTGAATAAGAGACGGGCTATGAACGATATATGGGAAGAAATGATCAAACTCATTCTTTTGGCGACAGGTCGTAACCGCGGGTGATGAAGAACTACCAGGAAGCAGAAAAGCGGGATCAAAAGAGGAGGCGCCGCGAAAGATATCTGATCATTCTCCTTGCAGGCGTGGTTTCCCTCTTGACGTATGCGGGCACGCGGGTCTTCGACCTTGGTCTTGAACTTCCCTTCTCCAGCAGCATCCTGATTTTTGCTCTTATCAATGTAAATGTTATCCTGCTGTTATTGCTATTGTTTCTCTCGGTGAGGAATCTGGTAAAACTGTTTTTCGAGAGAAAAAAACGCATTTTGGGTGCAAGGCTCCGGACGAAACTCGTCCTGGCTTTTATTTCCCTTTCACTGCTTCCTACAATCATTCTTTTTTTTGTATCCGTGCAGTTCATTTCAACCTCCATTGAATACTGGTTCCATCTTCAGATCGAACAAGCTCTGAAGAATTCTCTCGAAGTTGGTCGGGATTACTATAAAAGGATAACGGACGACATTTTCTCGCTCGCGAACAACACAAGCAGGGTGATCACGTATGAAGGATACATGTTGGTATCCAAAAAGGGTGATCTGGATAAATTTGTTCATGAAAAGAGGAAGGAATACCATCTTGCATCTCTGAAGATTTTTTCTCAGAAGCTCGAAGTCCGATGCGATGCGGAAAACAGATCAATTGATCTCAGTACGTTCAAGGGACCCGGCGTGGATATTCTGCGGAAGACGGTTGAGAAAGGAAATGAGACATCCTTTATTGAACCTTCAACCCACGGCGATCTGGTTACGGGGATTGTTCCCATCTTTTCCAGAACAGAATCCAAGGCTGTTGTAGGCCTTGTGTTTGCATCAAAGTTCGTTCCGGGCGTTTTTGTCAACCGTCTCAAGGCCATATCCCGGGGGCTTCAGGAATATCGGCAGCTGAAAATGCTCAAGCGACCCATCAAGATCAGTCATATGATGACACTGTCGATCGTGACTCTCCTCATTATTTTTTCATCAATATGGTTCGGATTTTACCTTTCTCAGGAGATCACCGTACCCATAAAGGAATTGGCCGAAGGAACAAACCGCATCGCGTCAGGCGATTATGATTTTTCCATCGACATTGTGTCTAGGGATGAAATGGGGCTTTTGGTCCAGTCTTTCAACAGGATGACAATGGATCTCAAGACCGGAAAGGACCGGCTGGAAAAAGCGCACAGAGAGCTTGTGAAAAGTAACATTGAACTGGAACAGAGAAGGCTTTATATGGAGATTGTGCTCGCGAATATCGGAGCTGGTGTTGTTTCAGCGGATGCGGAGGGGAGAATCCTGACTATCAATAAATCCGCTGAACAAATGCTCAACATTCGAGCCCGGGATATCATCGGGAAACAGTATCAGGAGGTGTTGTCAAGCGAGTATATCCCTATCATCGAGCAGTTCGTAACGGAAAAGAAACTCTTTCGGAAAGGCTATCTTAGAAAGGAAATCCGGCTGAAGGTGGCTGAGACAACCCTGCCGCTTCTTGTTTCCTTAAACGTATTACGGGATGATCGGAGAAACTATTATGGGCTGGTTGCGGTTCTTGAGGATTTGAGCGAGATTCAGCGGGCGCAGCGGATGGCCGCCTGGCGTGAAGTGGCCAGACGGATCGCGCACGAAGTGAAAAATCCGTTGACGCCTATTCAGCTCTCCGCACAGCGCCTGAATAAGCGATACGGCAGTCTTCTTGACAAGGAGGACGGCAGGATTTTCCGTGAGTGCACCGAGATGATCATCAAACAAGTGGAAGAAATAAAGGCACTCGTAAATGAATTTTCCACCTTCGCAAGGATGCCTGCCTCACGGCCTTTGCCCGAGGATATCCGGGAAATTATTCGAGAGGTGGTGAGTCTCTACAGTGAGACGCACAAGGGTATTCATATTCGGCTTGAAGATTCGGACGGGATTCCCATCCTTCCACTGGATCGGGAACAGATCAAGCGCGTGATGATTAATCTCCTTGATAACGCCATCACCGCCATCGAAAAAACGGGAGAGATCATCATCAGCCTTTCGTTCGAACAAGAGAACCAGATGGTGCGGATCGAGGTTGCCGATAACGGCACGGGAATCCCTCCCGCCCACAAGTCGCGGCTCTTTGAACCGTATTTTTCAACTAAAAAACAGGGAACCGGGTTGGGCCTGGCCATTGTAAGCAGCATCGTTTCCGACCACAATGGTTTCGTTCGCGTGGAAGACAATAAGCCGAAGGGGACAAAATTTATCATTGAACTCCCGGTGGGCAGGATGACGGAGACGTAGGATGAAGAAAGGTCCATCCTTTTCGTCGAACGGTGACGGATTCCCGCCGGACTGAAGAAAGATATTTGCACACACTGATTATGCTTCTGCTGCTCTACCACGGACTCATGTCCTGTATAGTTTTGGCCCTTCTTCCCTTTTTCCCTTTCATACGCGGGAAGCGGATCAGGGAGAGACTTGGACTTGGACTGGGACGAAGATCTCCTTTTCACGATACGATCTGGGTGCACGCGTTGTCTGTGGGTGAGGTTATTTCAGCGATCCCGTTACTAGACGCCATCAATGAAAGATACCCTGAAAGAGACCTCGTCTTTTCAGTCACGACCACGCAGGGAATAGCGCTTGCCCGGGAAAAATTGAGGGATAAGGTGAAGGCCCTGGTCCCCATGCCGGTGGATTTCTGGTGGTCAATCCATCGGGTAGTTCGGTATATCCGGCCCTGCGTTTTTGTTTTGGTTGAAACAGATATCTGGCCGGGACTCCTGTTTTTTCTTCAAAAAAAGAGAATAAAATGCCTTCTGATAAATGGACGTATTTCTCTAAGCACGTTTTCAGCCTACCATAAGATGTCATTCCTGGTGAGGAGGATGTTTGAGCCCTTTGACATGTGCCTGATGCAAAGTGACCTTGATCGGGACCGTCTTTCGGCTATCGGGATCGGGAGAGAGAAACTGAAGACCGCGGGTAATATCAAATTCGACCATTCATGGACTTCGATGGATGATGCAGAACGCTCAGCATGGATGGAAACACTGGGAATCAGAGCTGAACACATTGTTATTGTGGCGGGAAGTACGCATGCAGGTGAGGAAGCCATGATTTTGCGGGCCTACAAGAAGGCCCTTTGGGAGTTTCCCATGCTGCGCCTGCTCCTGGCGCCCCGCAGAATTGAACGGGCGGCTGAAATTTGCACTTTGACACGGGATGGGGAGATTGCGGTGATGCTCAGGACGCGTATGACGCCGCATCCCGGGGAGTACCAGGTGCTTGTTGTGGATACCATAGGTGAACTGCGGCGGCTTTACGGACTGGCCCGGATCAGTTTTGTCGGAGGGAGTTTGGTTCCCTTTGGCGGACACAACCTTCTCGAACCGGCAAGTTTTGGATGTCCTGTCCTCTTCGGACCGCATACAGGGAACTTTGTGCAAATGTCAGAGGAGCTCCTGCGAGCAGGCGGAGGCCGGAGAATTCTGAATGAGGACGAGTTGGAAGAGAGCATTCTTCGTCTTTTGAGAGAACCCCGATTGTGCAGAGAAATGGGAGCACAGGCACGGCAATTCGTTCTGAAAAATAAGGGGGCGGTGGGGCGCGTCATGAGTGCAATTGATCGCGTTCTGGAAGGTACGGAGGACGGCGTCGGTTGGGAATAAAAGGATACGACTGGGCGGACATGCATCGCGACAAGCGAAAAGACCCTTTCAGGCTGTTCCTGGCCTCCCTGTCTTTTCTCTACAATAGAGGCGTCACGGCCCGGATTCTGGCCTATCGCCTCGGGATTCTGCAATGTCACCGCCTTCCCGCCTTCGTTGTGAGTGTAGGGAACCTGGGTGTCGGAGGAACCGGAAAGACTCCCGCCGTCCGGACAATTGCCGCCTGGGCACTAAAACAGGGATATCGGCCGGCGATTCTTTCTCGGGGATATGGGGGGAGTTTCAGGGAAAAGGTGCTGATCGTTTCAGATGGAAAAGAGATCAAATCAGTACCCGCTGCCAGTGGAGATGAGCCCTACCTTCTTGCCAAGATCCTTCAAGATATTCCGGTCATTGTGTCAAAGGCAAGGTATAAGGGCGGGCTTGTTGCTTGTGAAGAATTTTCATGTAATTTTCTTATTCTTGATGATGGATTCCAGCACCTGGAACTCCACCGGGACCTGGATATTGTGTTGCTGGATGCTTTAAGCCCGTTCGGAAACGGGTTTTCTCTCCCACGTGGTCCATTGCGGGAACCGGTAGAACAACTGGGGAGAGCAGATGTAATCATTTTGACGAGGTACCGCAGAAGAGAGAAGGGAAACAACGCGCTGGTGGATCTCTCCGGAAGATTTCCCGGCACTCCCGTGTTCCCGAGTGATCACATTCCGGCGCGCGTCATTTTCCCGGTGAAAAACGGGGAAACTGACCTTCAGGGCTTGAAGCGGGCGCGCGTTACGGCTTTCGCCGGCATCGCCCATCCTGAATATTTTCGTGAGACGCTTGAGGCTCTTGATGTGGAACTTCTTGCCTTTACAGCTTTTGGCGACCATCATGCATACACCCGCCGGGAAATAGCCGGGCTTATAGGAGAAAAAGAGCGCCTGAACGCGGATTATATTTTGATGACGGGAAAAGATTGGGTCAAAGTAGAACAAACAGGGGCTGTTTCCCCTGAAATGGCATATATAGATATCCGGTTTTGCATTGTGGAACAAGGAGAGGCTTTTTTTACCCTTGTCCGGAATGCGGTCCAGAGAAAGCAGGCGCAGGAATAGGATACATGGGGACTACGATGAACACGCCCGCAGTTTTTATTGACCGAGACGGGACCATCAACGAGCAAATGGGGTATATCAATCACCCAAGCCGGTTTTTGTTACTCCCCGGGGCGGCGGAGGCGATCAGGATACTGAACCGAAGCGGCTATCTGGCTATTGTCGTTTCCAACCAGTCCGGGGTCGCGCGGGGGTACTTTCCCATTGACTTGGTCCATCGGGTGCATGACCGCATGGAGAAGGTCCTTTCCGCGGAAGGTGCATGGATTGACGGGATATTCTTTTGTCCTCACCATCCGCAGGGTGAGGTCCCGGAATACGCGGTTGCCTGCGACTGCAGGAAACCTGGTACAGGGCTCATAGGGGAGGCAAGGAACCGTTTTGACATAGACATGGCGGGATCATATGTCATTGGCGACCGGTGCCAGGACCTGGAAATGGCGCGGAGGGCAGGTCTTCCAGGAGTCCTGGTTCTCACGGGATACGGCCGGGGTGAAAGGGAATACGTCCTTCCCGGGGAAGCGGTGAGACCCGCGTATATTGCCGAGGATATCCTCGGGGCTGTCCGCTGGATCATCGCTGTCGGAAAACTGCAGGGAGGCTGAGAGATTGCCGCTCTAAAAGGTGTACCCAAACATCTCAATATCCCGCCTGAAATGTTTGGCTATCAGTTCGGCCGTGTCATCTGAATAATATTTCTGATACGCGGTGCGATCCCGTGCCCGTCTCTTGTGGGGCAATCTGGGCGGTTTTATGTCGATTCTGGCACATGCCTCCTGAAAGTCTTCGTCCAGTCGTTCATACCGGCCGATGAAATCAACGATGACATTGCCGTTGAGATCGATCACGTACTCTGATTGCAGCGCAATAGAGGTATCGACAAGGTATTGGTACGGCCTGGCCGGATCCAGCTTCCAGCGAAGAAAGGCTTCAAAATCTTTGACGTCTTTCAGGAGATGAGGCCTTTCCCTTTGAATGTGGTGATACGAGCTGACCTGCAGGTCCCAGGGGTTCCTGACAAAGGCGAATTTGAAGAGCTCGTTGAAAAGCTCTCGCGGGAGCATTTCATAGGCAGCAATGGCCTTTGCATGACGGGGAATTTTGCACCCGAGGCGGTGCTGGGAAAATGCACTGACCCTGCTGCATAGGAACTGGGGTATGCGGTAGGGATCTTTCCACCGGTACCAGCGAAGTGCGGCCCGAATGCTCGTGCCGCCCGTCTTGGCGATGTGGACGAAAAGAAATTTATAGCGAAGGGACAGAAGCACGCGTAATCCTCAAAAAGCGTTTCCGAGCAATGCATCAAGATATTTTGCACTGCTTGCCTGCACAGTATAATCACGTACGGCATTTTTTAAAAGGGCTTTTTCCGGTGGAGAATCCATAGTTTTCAGGATCGTTCTTGCCAGTGCATGGTGGTCTCCGACGGGCACCAGTGGGCCGTAGCGGCCATTTGCAAGAATTTCTCTTGGCCCGCTTGGGCAGTCGGTGGAAACAACCGGAGTCCCCAGTGCCAAGGCCTCTGTCAGCACATTGGGGGACCCCTCCCATGCTGAAGAGAGGACGAAGAGTGCTGCCTTGCTCATATATGCATACGGGTTTTCAACAAACCCGGGGAGATGCACGTCGTCCCTGATTCCCAGTTTCCGGGCAAGTGATTCAAGGAACGCGCGATCCCGGCCCTCCCCCAGGATGACCAGATAAGAGGACCGCTTTTCCTTTATCAGTGCGAATGCTCTCAGGAGGGTCGGGAAGTCTTTCTGACGCGTCAGTCTGCCTGCACCTATGATGACTGGTACGGTGTTTTGCCTGAACCATGGGTGCGCCACCGGTTCATCTGCCAGGGCCGGAAGCTCAGGGGGTATCACGGGATTCTGAATAATCCGCAAGAGGGCAGGGGACAGTCCCGCGTTTTTTTTGAGATCATCGGCCACTCCTTTTGAAACGGCCACAACCGCGTCCGCAAAGGGATACAGCATTCTCATGCGTAAATACCAGAGGCGCTTCTTGATGGGATGTTTTCCAGTTATGGCCGCGGATACTGTTGTTCCCATGCGGAGGACAAGACGGGTGGGAACTCCCGCAAAATAGCGCGCAAGAATGGCTATCTGGTTCGCACGGTCCTTTGCAGCAAGGAGCGCTGCCGGGCGTTCTGTTCTGAGGTAACGAGTGAGGCCGGGAAGGCTGGTGAGAGTGTGTGATGATCCGAGGTCCACAAGGCGCACCCGCGATGGAAGGGATTCAAGATGGCCGCTCCTTGTTTTGACCGGAATCATGTCAACTGTTGCCCCTAGGTCAACGAGGCCTCTCGTAAGATTCAGGACCATCCGTTCGACACCTCCAGTTCCGGAGAAAGAGACAAAAATGCCTATCCTGGATGTTGCATGGGTCACTAGGTGAGGAATGTGTGCGTTCATGGTCTATTGGGGAAGGAAGGGAGCCTGTCTTGCGACATATGCCTGAGCCGAGGATGTGATGCATCTTTCCGGGAAATGAAGGGATTTTGAACCGGCCACGGAATGGCAAGATCCGGGTCAGACCAGAGAACTCCTCCTTCATTCTCCTGGGAGTAGTAGTCACTGCATTTGTAAAGGACGTAGGCGGTTTCACTCAGCACGCAAAACCCGTGCGCAAAGCCGCTTGGAACAAACAGCTGACGGTGGTCCTTATGTGATAAGCGTGCGGAAGTCCATTGGCCATAGGTAGGGGAATCCCACCTGATGTCCACCGCCACATCATAAATCTCTCCCATGATCACGGAAACCAGCTTGTCCTGTGCACGGGGAAATTGGTAATGAAGGCCCCTGAGGACCCCTTTTCTTGAGCAGGAGAGATTATCCTGCACAAACCGAACCCCGATGCCCAGATCGTGGTACCGTGCCTCCTGATACGTTTCTATAAAATAGCCGCGATTATCGTCAAAAGCCTGGGGCTCGATAATGAGCACTCCTTCAAGTGACGTTTCCTTTACTCTCATGGTCGGGTTCCCTCAGTGGCGAGGAGTCGAAGCAGGTATTTCCCATAGCCATTCTTTTGGAGCGGTCGAGCGAGAGCTTCCAGTTCGGCGGCATTGATATACCCCATCCGGAAGGCGATCTCTTCAACACATGAAACCATAAGCTCCTGGCGTTCCTCAATAACCTGGATAAAAGTCGCGGCCTGCATCAGGCTCTTATGGGTGCCCGTATCAAGCCAGGCTATCCCCCGACCCAGTTTCTCGACATACAATTCTCCCATGTCCAGATACGCACGATTCACGTCAGTGATTTCCAGCTCGCCCCTGGCTGAAGGCTTCAGGTTCGCGGCGATGTCCAGAACCCGGTTGTCATAGAAGTAGAGCCCGGTGACTGCATAGTTTGATGTTGGCTGTGCAGGTTTTTCATCAATCGCACTGATCCTCTCCTGCGCATCGAAAGTGATTACCCCATATCGTTCAGGGTCTCTTACCCAGTACCCGAAGATAGTTGCTCCGGTGTACCTTGACACGCCGTTTCTGAGTTTTTCCGGGAGACCATGCCCATAGAATATATTGTCTCCAAGGATCATGCAGACCCGATCATCCCCTACGAATTCACTTCCGATGATAAATGCCTGTGCTAGCCCTTCCGGTCTTGGCTGTTCTTCGTATCTGAAACGGAGACCCCACTGGGACCCATCCTGCAGAAGATCCTGGAATAGGGGAAGATCCTGAGGTGTCGAAATGATCAGGATCTCTCGCAGACCTGCCAGCATGAGGACGGACAGGGGATAGTAGATCATGGGCTTATTATACACGGGCAAGAGCTGTTTGCTCACGACACGGGTTATGGGAAAAAGCCGGGTTCCGCTGCCTCCGGCCAGAATGATTCCTTTCATGGTGTTCTCGTCTCTCTGATTTCCAACGGATGAACTCTCGTGAGGTCAGCGGGCAAGGTGCAGCGCGCTCGGTTTTCTTTCAATTTCCATAGTGTTGCATGATCCATTTTCTGTAATCCCCTGTTCTTACAGATTCCACCCAATCCGTACGAGTGAGATACCATTCTATGGTTTTTCTCAAACCGCTTTCAAGTGATTCTTTGGGGAACCAGCCCAACGTCCTCTGGATTTTTGAAATATCAATGGCATAGCGACGGTCGTGCCCGGGTCGGTCTCTCACAAAAGTGATCAGGGAAGCGTGTGGCCGGTATAGGGAATCGGGCTGCATTTCGTCCAGAATTGCACAAATGGTCTTGACCAATTCCAGATTGCTCTTCTCACAACGCCCGCCGATATTGTATGTTTCACCAATGATGCCCTTTTCCAGGACGAGCTCGATAGCTTCACAATGATCTTCAACGTAGAGCCAGTCCCTGATATTCAGTCCGTCACCATAGACAGGGATCTTTTTCCCGTCAAGGGCGTTCAGAAGAACCAGAGGAATCAGTTTTTCCGGGAACTGCATTGGCCCATAGTTATTGGAGCAGTTGGTGGTCAGCACCGGGAGCCCATACGTGTGGAAATAGGCTCGAACAAGATGATCGCTTGCGGCCTTGGAAGCAGAATAGGGGCTGTTGGGAGCATACGGAGTTTCTTCATGGAATGGCGGATCTTCCAGCTCAAGCGATCCATAGACCTCATCGGTTGACACGTGCAGAAAACGAAAGTTTGTTCTTGCTCCTGGAGAGAGGCTGTTCCAGTATCGTCTCGTCTCTTCCAGCAGACGAAAGGTGCCGACCACGTTCGTTTGAATAAAATCACCCGGTCCGTCAATGGAGCGGTCCACATGAGACTCAGCCGCAAAATGAATCACCGCCTGCGGTTGATACGCTGCAAACAGTTCGCGTACCATCTTCCGGTTTGCAATATCCCCCTTAACAAAAATATGATCCGGGTGCCCCTGGAGAGACTCGAGGTTCTTTACATTGCCCGCATAGGTGAGAAGATCAAGATTGACAAGTCTTACTCTCTCCTGTTTTCCCTTCCTGAGGACAAAATTACTCCCGATAAATCCTGCTCCGCCCGTTACAAGATATGTGCTCATCGGTCCTCCATGTTTCTGTCTTTTGCAAAGTATGCTGTTCCTCTATCATGTTCATGAAATAGCATCCAAGATATTCCCGGCCCTTTCTCTGCCATCCTCTCTTCGGCTTGATTTCTCATTCCAGGCCCATGGCCTGTAAATAGGAAGAGGTGCTCCGTTCGATCTCGTACGGCCGCGCCGCTTCCTGTAATAGTTCGGGCGGCAGGGGGCGTTCAAGGGTTTTTTTGATGGCTTGAGCCAGACTCTCGGCATCACCCACTGGTACGAGCGGACCATATCGTCCGTCAGCCAGAATTTCTCTGGGACCGCTCGGGCAATCGGTTGAGACCACCGGGGTACCGACAGCCAGGGCCTCGATCAGGACAAAACCAAGACCTTCCCAGCGCGAGGTAAAGGCAAAGAGAGAGGCGTGGGCCATGTAGGAATAGATATCGACCTTGAAACCGGCAAGATCCACATCATTCCCCACACGTAACGCATGTGCCAATTTTATGAGTGCTTCCTCTTGCTTCCCTTTTCCCAGAATGATAAGACGACATTTCCTGTTTTCGCGGACCTTGGCAAATGCTTTTATCAGTGTCCCAAAGTCCTTTCGTTCGCATAATTCTCCCGCACCCAGAATGACAGGAGGTTCTCCAGGGAAAAACCAGGGGTGTTCTGGCGGGGGAAGTTGCCTATGAAAGAGAGCCTCCGGTATAACAGGGCAGGGGACAACCTCGATGCGGTCTCGGGAGAGCCCGGTATAAGCAGCCATGTCATCGGCAACGCCCTTCGAGGTTACGATCACGTTGTCTGCGTATGGATAGAGGTATTTCATGGAAAAACGTTGCAACCGGCGCTCGAAGGCCCCACGACTGGCCAGATCAATTGATATGGTGGTCCCGGAACTGAGGATGAGGCGTGTCCGTACATGCGCCAGGCATTTTGCCAGGAGGGCGGTGCGATTGACCCGGTCTTTATCGGAGAGCACCGCCACGGGATGGATGTCTTTGAGGTACCGAATAACAGCAGGAATGCTGGAATAGACGTGGCTTGCACCCATGTCGACAATGTTTACAGAATGAGGAATATCATCGAAGTGAGGCCCGTGTTTCCGCACCTTCAGGACATCAACAACGTAGTTTCTCCGCGCGATGGCCGGGACAAGATGCCTGACCAGCCGGTCTACCCCGCTGTGGCCGGAAGTGGCGACGAAAACGGCAATGTGAGATTGATCAGACTTCATATTTTCTTATAAAGCATTTTGCCCCGATCTTCAAGCCACCCGATAATGCCTCTCGGCAGACTCAATATCCACATCAATTTTGAGTGGACTTCCCTGTACTGTTGGAGAAGTCCGATCTTGCAGTGCAATGAGTAGCGCACAAATTTGGCGTGATACTTGAACCTCAGGTAGCTTCTGGTCATGGATGAATAGGTGTTGATTTCCTCGAGATAGTAAAACCGAAAACCTCGCGGGTTACGCATACGCATGGAAAAAACATCGGCAGACAGTCCGTCAGGCTGGTATTCAATGATTTGTATTGGCTCATTGATATACCTGAACTTGTAGCGCCTGGAAATGCGTTTCCAGATCAAATCGTCTCGCATATGGCGTTCCCCTTCAAAATGGGGATAGGGAAACTGCCGCAATATCTGCGTTCGAATAGCGCTTTTCTTGTCTCCCATGATGTTGTATTTTTTCGTAATCTCCAGATAGTCTGAATCCATGACATCAGATGGGTACCTATCTCTCGAAACGTGTCCCCGGGAGTCCACACAGAGCCCTTCAATTCCCGCAAACCTCTCTTTTTCTTTATCGGGGAGGCTGTCCCAATGGTACTTGAGACGTTCCAGGGCCTTTGGGTGAAGCATATCATCAGAGTCGAGGAGCACGAAAAAAAAACCTCTCGCATATTTCAGCGCATTATTGTGTGCCACGTGTTTGCCCTGGTTTTCCTGCCAGTAATACTGAATCGGAAACCAGGCCCTTTCCTGCCATTCCCGCACCAGGCTTCGGGTGGTATCCTTGGAGCCGTCATCTATGATGATCAGTTCGAGGTCTCTGAACGTCTGATCTTGCACGCTCTGCAAAGCGCGGCCAAGGGTATGAGCTCGGTTAAAGGAGGGAATGAAAACCGTAAAAGTGAACTTGCAGGTATTTTCGCCGGAAAATTGTGTCATTCTGTCATACCCCTGGGCCGCAGGCTCTTATCCCGCTGTCAGGCGGATCTATATGATCTGCGTGATGTCCGTCAGAATTTTTTCAAGCGGTTTTACTGCCTCCAGGTTGGATTTCATCTGAGCGCGAATAGTCATGAGCTCTTTCAGTCGAGCCCCGGCCAGCAACAGGGCGGTCATATACGTCATGTCAAGTTGTAGACTGCGGAAAAGCAGACGATATACGATCCCCGGGACGTGAGAAAAAAGAATCTTTTTTCGAGAAAGGTGTAGCCAGAGATAGAAGAATCTGTTTCTGAGGCGAATTATTCGGACCCGGCGAGCATCAAAATGCAGCCTGATTACTCCTGCATGATCATGGATGACCCGGCTTTGCGGTTCGAAAAGCGTCTGCCAACCTTTTATCCAGGCACGTGTACAAAGGTCAACATCTTCATAATAAAATGGCTGATACAGGGAAAGAAATCCGCCGAGCTGGAGGAACATACTTTTCCGCAGGGCCACGGAACCCCCAGACGCAAAAAGACTTTTCAGCGGCTGACCTTTTCCTGCACGCTCCAGCGCTTCTTCAAGACTCCAGGAGCGGAATGATATGTTTCCCCGTTTTATCATGCCGAGATTCCAGGAGACCGTTTGCGGGGTGCCATCTGGATCGCAGATAAGTGGAGATACGGAAAAGATGCCCGGGTCCTGAAAGTTTGCAATGAGTGGGCCGATGAAATCGCGTTCCGGGCGCACGTCGGAATTCAACAGAATAATATACTCATGGGCGGCATTCCGCACACCGGTATGAATGGTGCCCGCGAATCCCTGGTTCGTCTTTTGCTCGGCCAGCCTGACTGATGGGAAATGACTCGCTATGAGATCGACACTCCTGTCCCGTGAGGCGTCGTCGACAACGATGACTTCACATGACCCGGCATATGCTTCTCCTGCCTCCAGGACCGCAGGAAGGTTCTCTTTTAGCAGGGATTCACCATTATAGTTAGGAATAATGATGCTGACACCATGCCGATTCATAAAATGTTTCCCGTGCCCATGCAATCCAGGCGCTCCTTTTTCAGCATCATACGTTGCCGGTAACGCCTTGGCCTTCTTGATAGAAAGGGAAGCTTTTGGATTTCAGCATAAACGTTGCTCCATTGCGGGCAAGCACTTTTTCCGCAATGATCATGATGGTTCCTAGAAGAAATGCAAATGGATAGAGGCTGTATCGTGAATAGAAGCCGACAGTCAGACTGGTGAAGATGCCCGATGTCAAGTAGGCGACACAAACGCAGTTGATAAACACACGCAGCGTGGGGTCAGTGGTTCTGGAGGATGATTTTACGAGCACATAGAGTGGGTACAATTGCCAAAAAAGCACCACGACAACGCCAACCAATCCGTTATCAAACAGGATTTGAAGCACGTGATTGTGCGGAAAGGAGAAAAAATTATACTCGGGGATCGAATATGCCGGGAAAAAATCCGGGAAACTCCCGATTCCATTTCCGATGATCCATGCACCCAGAGAATTGTGCTGCAGCATTTTCCAGGTATCCGACCAGAATTGCACGCGCTCTTCACTGGAAAGGTGCGCTATTAATTCGTCAATTCGTCCAACCACACCTGCATAGCGTGTAAGATACAAGGCGACCGCGACAAAAACCACTGTCATCAGTCCTATCCATCTCCTTCGGCCCCGCACCAGAAACAGTATGACAAACAGCAAACTGACGCAAAGTGCTAAGATTGCCGGACGGGAAGAAGTCCTCAGGAGTAAATCGAGATCAAGCATTCCAAGCACTATGAAGAGCCCTTTGTACATTTTCGGTGCAGTCCAGCAGTAGTAGAAAATGAACGGCAGGGTGAGACACGCCAGTTCGGCAAGATAATGAGGATTACTGTAGCTGCCAAAAGGCTTCCCGAGGAAGGTGCGATCTATGAACTGAAAAAGTATTAAGGAAGTCAATATGGTTATGGATGCAATTTCAATCTCTTTGTGAAGGTTTTGTCTGCCCACATAGTGGACGGCAAAGAGAATAATGAGCATTTTCAGGACCCGAAACATGCGGTGGGTGTCCGTATGTGAAAAAGAAAAGAGTATGCTTGACAGGAGCAGAATGCCGCAAAAGATAATTATCAATAGATAATATTTTGGCATGTCCTTGATGCGATAACGTCGATTTGCCAAGTGCAAGAAGAGAATAAATCCGGTGAGTAAAACAGAATATTCCAGTGCCCCGCGATTGGGGAGGAAGAAAAAGAAAACAATCGCTGAGAGCGAGAATATGAGCCAGTATAGGTGGAGAAGAACTTTTTTGAGCATCTGAGGTTGCATGGGATGAAAACTAGCTTATCCAGTCCAGGGGATCCTCCAGGGGAGTCGGTTCCTTCCCATTCCCTTCAATAAAAATGTTGTGCCAGACGGCGAACTGCATCAAACACCATATTGCCCTTGTCCCACGCCCCCCTCGACGCTGGAACTCGAACAGGCGTTTCAATGCCTGACGGTTGAACCAACCTTGAATGGCGCTATTCCGGAGGAGCTTTTCCTCCAGCTGATCCAGGAAGTCTCTCGAGAGGTATTCCCCCACCGGTACATGAAACCCGCTTTTCTTCTTCCACAGATGGTTCCTCGGCACATACTTTTCGGCCCAGCGCCTGAGAAAGAGTTTTCCATACTGTGACTTTATTTTCAAGTGGTCGGGCAATGAGAGCCCAAAGGTCACAATACGATGATCAAGAAAGGGTACCCTGCCTTCCACTCCGAAACTCATGAGCATTCGGTCAACCTTAACGAGGAGATTGTCCGGCAGAGCCGTAACCATATCCACATATTGCGCTTTTTGCACATGGGACCATTGGGGAGGGCAGGATTGCCAGGCACGGATAAATGGTTTCCGGAATTCATTATTGCAGTTCTGCAGGTCCGGTTTGAATAGATCCCTTGTCCATCGACCCCGTACTTGACTTCTGGTCCTGAATCCTTCTGACCCCGGGGCAAGAAGATTTTTCAGCCATTTTTCAACCGGGGACCTTTTGTATCGACCGTATCCCGCAAATACCTCATCTCCCCCCTCTCCGGTAAAAACGACCTTGAGTTCCCGTGATGCCTGTTGGGCAAGGAAAGAAGTGGGGAGACAGGCGTAATCACGCATAAGATCATCGGTCGCCCAGATAACATGAGGGATTCGTTTGAAAAGCTGTTCTTTCTCCAGGGCGAGGGGTTCATGATCGGTATTGAATTGATCCGCAATAAAACGGGCGGGTTCAAGCTCGTTTTCCATCCTGGCGTCCTTGTAGCCCACCGAAAAGGTTCG
>CAZWEV010000033.1:0-43206 GCA_964633015.1 uncultured Desulfobacteraceae bacterium
TCCCGCCGGACCTGAAAGGAATCTTCGATGAGCTTTGCGGCGAGTACAAGGAGAAAATGGCGCTGATGTGGAACTCCATAGATTTCGAAGGGAAGGAGTTTGCCGAGAAGAATGGGGTTCACTTCACATACTTGTCCGATGAACAGGCAGCCAAATGGAAAGCGGCCGTCCAGCCTGTGATAGCAAACTATGTCAAGCAAATGGTCTCCAAGGGGTACTCTGAGAAAACGGTCAACGGCTGGCTGAAATTTCTGCGTGACAGGATTGACTACTGGACCAAAAAACAGATAAGCTTATATCTCAAGTCTCCTACCGGTCCTCCCGCAATGAGGCCGGAGTCATTCTGTAAGTAGAGTGCAAACTGACGCCGGCTGCCGAAGGAGCCGCCTCCATGAATAGGTAGGGCAAAATGGGATGGGAAAGGCCCGCCTGCGTGGCTTCATTGGCAGCCCCGGCACTCACTTGAAAACGAATTCCAGCAGACGCTCTTGTTTCAGGACCTAGTCTCATGGACAAATTCGATCGATTCAACCGCTTCGTAAGCACCCTATTTGAGTGGATAGGTATTGTTGGCCTCCTCCTCATGATGGTGATCACCTGTGCGGATGTGGTCGGGGCCAAGCTCTTTCTCCGGCCCGTGCCGGGGTCCATCGATATCGTCATGCTGTCTCAGCTGGTTGCCATTTCTTTTGCCTGCGCCACGGCTCTTCTCGCCGGCAGACATGTGCAGGTGGACTTTTTCGTGCCCCTTCTTCCGCCGAGAATCCGCGACATCGTGGAGTGCATTATGTCCTTCTTTGCACTGGTACTTTTCCTGCTCATTATCTGGCGTCTCAGCGCGTACGGGCATTCTCTTTTCATGGGGAATGAAGTGAGCCCGACTGCATCCATCCCCTTGTATCCTTTCTCTTACGGTGTCGCCCTGGCATGCATCCCCGTCAGCCTCGTCCTCTTCTCCTCATTTCTGAAGTCCCTGATGAGGTCGATCAAGAGATGAGTCCAGTCATCATCGGCATTATCGGAATCGCTGTCCTTCTCCTGTTTTTTCTCTTCGGCATGCCCATTGCCTTCTCCATGGCCTTCGTGGGGTTTGTCGGGTTCGCCTACCTGGCCGGCCTCTTCCCTGCCCTCAGTCTCCTGGCTCAGGATATTTTCGGGGAGTTCTCATCCTACCCGCTCTCCGTCATCCCCATGTTTATCCTGATGGGCACCTTTGCCTTTGCTTCGGGGATCAGTAAACGCCTGTACGAGACGACCTACGCCTGGTTGGGACACCGGCGGGGCGGCCTGACCATCGCCACCGTGCTCGCCTGTGCCGGGTTCGCGGCCATATGCGGCTCAACAGCAGCAACTGCGGCAACGATGGGCAAGATCTCGCTTCCCGAGATGAAAAAATACCGGTACGACGACAGGCTGGCCACGGGCACGGTTGCCGCGGCTGGGACCCTCGGCATCCTCATCCCGCCGAGTACAATCCTTATCGTATACGGCATATTGACCGAGGAATCCATTGGAAAACTCTTCATCGCAGGGGTATTGCCCGGCCTCCTCCTCAGCCTCGCATTTGTAGCCACAGTAATGTTTCTCTGCCTGCGCAACCCTGCTCTGGGCCCCCCCGGGGTACGGGTGGGATGGAAAAAGAGATTCACGGCGACAGCCGGGATTGTCGAGGCGATGATCCTCTTTCTCCTGACCATAGGAGGCCTGTTCCTGGGATGGTTCAGTCCCACCCAGGCCGGCGCCATTGGGGCGGGCGGGGCCCTGTTGATCGGTCTGGGCCGGGGTCAGCTCACCTGGCAGAGGTTCGTCGACGCCGCAAAAGAAGGCCTGGGAACAGCCTGCATGGTCATTTTCATCATCACCGGCGCCGTGATCTTCGGTCATTTCCTGGCCATCACCACCATACCGTTCCTTCTGGCCGACACCGTCGCAGCGCTCCCCATCCCCCCGGTAGGGGTGATTGCAGTCATCATCTTCATCTATTTCATCGGCGGTTTCTTCATGGATTCAATGGCCCTGGTGGTGGTCACCATTCCCATTTTTTTCCCGGTTGTCATGAAGCTGGGATTCGATCCCATCTGGTTCGGGGTGATCATCGTACTCGTTGCCGAAATGGGGGTGATCACACCCCCGGTTGGGGTCAATGTCTTTGTAATTAAGGGCATTGCCCCGGATATTCCGCTCCATATCATTTTCAGGGGCATACTCCCTTTTCTTGTGGCACTGGTGACAGTCACGATTCTGCTGGTACTATTCCCGCAGATCGCAACCTTCCTCCCCTCATTCGTTACGCAGTAAAGGAACAGCCGGGCCTTCCATTCCCGTCTCTCTCGCCCGGATGGCAATTGTTACCCATCTCCTTTTTCCCCAACCCTTTCCAGAAACGCCTCCCGGCGTTCTTTGTTCCACTGGGAACAAAAGGCGGGCTTCCCCTTCCCCACTCTCTTATTGCAAAGGGAACAGGCCGGCTCACAGGGCACAATGGCATCGGGTACCTCTCCCTTTGCCTTTTTCGGCCATAACGGATCTGCAAAGAGCACCCTCGCCAGGCCCACCAGGTCGGCCTGACCTTCCCGGAGTATCGTTTCAGCCGTTGAAGGCGACTGTATCCTGCCTGCCGCCACTACGGGAGTCTTTGCAAGGGATGTCTTGATTTTCTCGGCAAAATGGGCCATATAGCCCTCGGATTTCTCTTCTTCCAGGTACCCGGGGAGAAAAAAGGAATCATAGGTCCCCGCCATAACCGAGAGGTATGCGATCCCCCTTTTCTCCAATTCCCGGGCAAGAGGAACCGTTTCCTGCAAATGGAGCCCGTCGGGCAGCCATTCATCGGCCAGGAAGCGATATCCGACAGGGTAGCCTTCTCCGACCGCTTCCAGAACCGCGTCCGTTACCTCCAGTGAAAACCGCATCCGATTCTCGGGCGTTCCGCCGTATGGGTCCTCGCGGTGATTGGTCCGTGGCGACAAAAACTGGACGATGAGATAGCCGGTCCCTCCATGGATCTCCACTCCGTCAAAACCCGCCTCCTTCACCCGTTTTGCCCCGTCTGCAAACGCCTCCACGGTCCTGTGAATTTCTGCGAGAGTCATCTCCTTGGGCACAATTTTGCCTGTCTTGAATGGTGACGGCGCAATTCTCTCCTCCAGGTAGGCATACCGTCCCGCATGATTGAGCTGCAGGAAAGCAAGTGCTCCCTGGTCATGAATAGTCCTGGCCAGTTCTGCGAGACCTGGCATGTACCGGTCATGATCCACCCGCATTATAAAGGGCGATCCGGAACCGGACACATCTACCGATGCATTTTCCACAACAACCATTGAAACCCCGGACGCGGCCATTTCCCGGTAATGATCAAGAACCAGAGAATTCACTGTGCCGTCCGGATCGGCATACCCCACAAACAGCGGGGCCATGATGATCCTGTTTTTCAAAGAAAGTCCTTTGATTGTATACGGGGTAAACAAGACTGATGATGCATTCATATTCAATCTCCTTCTGTTTTTATGAAATCATCCTTGCGAAATGAGATACCCCGCTGCTTGCGGCGGGATATCTCCCTGTTGTTATTCCGGAAAGCCCGCAGGGCTTACCCGGAATCCAAGATTTCCGCTCTCCAATGAGGGTCGATGACAGGCTTCCCGGACGCTGATAAAAATTGACGGTTGACGCAGGAATCATACAAAGAACAAACCGAAAATACAACGGGAACGTTTTTCCCAGCCTGGCCTGCGCTCACGATATCCCTTGACAACTTCAAATAATTATTTTAAGTATTCATTTCATTTGTCCGAAAAGGGAGTAGAGAATCCAACAGGAGACGGAATATGAAAAAGCCACGGATAGACGGACTGGAAACACGCCGGCATCTGCTGGACGCAGCGTGCGAGGTTTTCGGCATGAAGGGCTTCCGAGAAGCCACCATTGCGGAGATCTGCCGACGGGCCAAGGCAAACACCGCTGCCGTCAATTATCACTTCGGCAGCAAAGAGGCCCTGTATGTGGAAAGCTGGCGTTTTGCCTTTCAAGAATCATCCGAGGCCTATCCGCCGGATGGAGGAGTTGCTCCCGATGCTCCAGCTGAAGAACGGCTCCGGGGTTTTATTCTTTCAATCATGCGACGAATCATTGATCCAGAGAGCCATGACCTGGACATAGTGTACAAAGAGATGGCCAATCCGACCGGCTTGCTTACAGACATCATCCAGGAAACCAGAGAGTCCTTTTTAAAGGGCGTCACTGCTGTTATCCGGGAACTGCTGGGCCAGGAGGCCGCAGAGCAGCAGGTATGGCTCTGTCTCATGAGTATCCATGCCCAGTGTTTCGGCCCGCTGATGCACATGCGAAGGTATAAGATGGCGCCGGCAGAAGCCTTGCCTCCGCCGCTGGATTCAACCACGGAAGACGTGCAAGCGCTGGCTGATCACGTTATCCGGTTCAGCCTGGCTGGTATCAGGGGCGTGCAGGATTACCTGAAGAGAAAGAGCCGCCCGGACACCAAGGGGCTGGGAGAATGAATACCGTTGCACACGGCAGGCGCAGATGCCGGTGAACTTCTCATTCGGAGGAACGAGAGATGCTTTATAAAATCAGGACCGATCATCGCCCACGGGGATTGGTAAAACAGGCCGGCAGGGGAAAGAAGGGGCACTTCCACCGCGGCAGGGGCGGGTCATGTATCGGTCATGCTTTCACAGTTCTTTCCACGATTGCCCTCTTCCTGGCCCTGGCCTTTCCAGGTGACCTGGTTGCCGGCCCACCCCGCCCGGGCACAGAAACACCGCCCCTGGTGACAGTGGAGCACGTCACCCTGCAGGATGTTAACCCGCCGGCGGAATATGTGGGCCACATGGAGGCCATCCAGGCCGTTGACCTCCGGGCGCGCGTGGAGGGTTTTCTGGAACAAATCAATTTCAAGGAAGGCAGTTTCGTGAAGGCAGGAGACCTGCTGTACGTTATCGAGCAAGACCTGTACAAGGCCAAGGTGGACGCCGACAGGGCCGGGGTGGCACAGGCGCAGGCCGCCCTCACCAAGACCCGGCAGTATCTTGAAAGAGTCCAGGCCGTGCGTTCGGGAGGAGTCTCCGCCACAGACATTGACGATGCCGTGGCCGAGGAACTCCGGACCAGGGCACAACTGGAGGAGGCCCATGCCACCCTTGAGCGTTCGGAACTGGACCTGGGATACACCACCATCAAGGCACCGATCAGCGGACGAATCGGCCGCACTGCCTTTACCAGGGGTAATCTGGTGGGCCCAACATCCGGAGCGCTCGCACGAATCGTCCAGTTGGATCCGATTCGGGTGGTCTATTCCATCAGCGAAAACGATCTCGCATCAATTCAAACCTCACTCAAAGATGCTGTTCGCGGAAAAAAGAACCCCATCCTGATACCCCGTATCAGGCTGGCAGACGGGAAAATCTATAGCAGACCGGGACAGATGGCCTTCGTAGACAATGAGATAGACCCATCGACCGGCACCATAGCAGTCCGTGCGGTATTCGAAAACCCGGACGGTTTGCTGCTGCCGGGGCAGTATGTCACTGTTCTGGTAAGCACGAAGAAGCCCAGGCTGCTGCCCGTCGTCCCCCAATCCGCTGTCCTGGAAGACCGTGAAGGCCCCTACGTATTGGTGGTTAATTACCAGAACAGGGTGGTGCAACGCCGGATCAAGACAGGACCTTTCGTGGGTTCAGACTGGGCCGTCCAGTCCGGGTTGAGCAAGGGAGAAATGGTAATTGTGGAGGGGGTGCAAAAAGTCCACCCCGGTCAAACCGTACAAACTGTCCCTGCTGCAAAGACGCAAGGGAGGTAATGCATGATCTCGAGGATCTTCATCGAACGGCCGCGGCTGGCTGTGGTAGTGTCCATCATCATTACCCTGGCGGGCCTCATCGCCCTGTTTAACATCCCGGTGGCCCAGTATCCTCCCATCACTCCCCCCGTGATCCGCGTGTCCGCTGTCTATCCGGGCGCCAATGCGAAAGTGGTAGCCGAAACCGTTGCCGCCCCCATCGAAAAAGAGGTCAACGGCGTCGACAAAATGCTCTACATGTCCTCAAGCTGCTCCAACAACGGCCAATACAGCCTGGCCGTTACCTTCGAGGTTGGGACCGATCCGGACATAGACCAGATCAACCTGCAGAACCGGGTGCAGCTGGCTACCCCGAAACTGCCCCAGGAAGTTGCGGCACAAGGTATCACCGTCCGAAAACGATCTACTGATATTTTGGGGGCCATCGCATTCTTTTCCCCGAAAGGGACCCGGGACAAGCTCTTTCTGAGCAACTACGTGAGTAATAACGTCAAGGATGCACTGGTACGCATCCCCGGCGTCAGTGATGTCCATATTTTCGGTGAATTCGAGTACAGCATGCGGATCTGGATGAACCCGGAACGGCTGTCCGGCATGGGGTTGACCGCCGGTGACGTGATCACGGCCATTCAGCAGCAGAACATTCAGGCTGCTGTGGGATCCATCGGAACGGCGCCCGCACCGCACAATCAGCAGCTCCAGTATACCCTGCAGGCAAAAGGGCGTCTTAATAATGTTGAGGATTTCAAGAATATCATCGTACGCAGCAATGATCAGGGAGGCCTGGTGCGCATCCGGGACGTTGCCCGGGTGGAACTGGGGGCCAAGAACTACGGCAGCGGATCCACCATAAACGGCGCACCGGCGCTGGGGATGGCGGTTTACCGGTCGTCAGACGCCAATGCCCTGGACACCATGAAGGCGGTCCAGGTTGAACTCAAAAATCTCGCAAAGCGCATGCCCGATGATGTGCAATACAAGGTCATTTACGACACGACCAAGTATGTCTCAGCCGCCATTCATGAAATCGAACTGACCCTGCTCATCACGTTTCTCCTGGTCCTGTTCGTGAACTACATCTTCCTGCAGGACTGGCGGGCAACCCTGATCCCAACCGTAACCATTCCCGTCTCCCTGATCGGCACGTTTGCCGTGCTGCTGGCTCTGGGATACAGCGCCAATACCATCTCGCTCTTCGCCCTGATCATGGCCATCGGCCTGGTGGTGGACGACGCCATTGTTGTGGTGGAAAATGTGTATCGCGTTATGGACAAACGAAAGTTGAGCCCCAAGCCCGCAACCATGCGGGCCATGGGCCAGGTCACCGGTCCGATCATCGCCACCACCCTGGTGCTTCTTGCGGTATTCGTACCGGTCGGGTTTATGCCCGGCATCACCGGTCAACTCTATAAGCAGTTTGCCGTCACCATTTGCACCTCGGTAGTGATATCTGCCGTGAACGCCCTCACCCTGAGCCCGGCCCTGTGCGCTGTGCTGCTCAAAAAGCCGAAGATTCCGCAACACGGACCTTTCGCCTGGTTTAACCGGGCTCTGGCGTCCTCACGCAACATGTACGTGGCCGGCGCAGCCTTCCTCATCCGACGTCTGGTTGTCGCATTGCTGATTTTCGCAAGCGTGCTCGGCGTAGCCTATTTTCTGATCACCCACATCCCCAGCAGCTTCCTGCCCCAGGAGGATCAGGGCGCCTTTTTCATGAATGTGCAACTCCCTGAAGGCGCCTCAATCAGTCGCACAAGCAGGGTCATGGAACAGGCCACAAAAGCGCTTCAGGACATCGACGGCGTTGACGACGTCCTGGGCGTCGGTGGATTCAGCCTGCTCAGCGGGACGGCGGAGAATGTGGGTTTCGGCATCGTGGTCCTGAAACCCTGGGATGAACGCAAAGGTCCCGCTCTCCAATTGGATGCCATTGTCGGACAGGCCCAGGCCCGGCTGGCCGCTATCTCCTCGGCCAATATCTTCGTCTTTGCGCCCCCGCCCGTACGAGGTCTGGGGAGCACCGGCGGTTTTGACTTCCAGCTTCAGGCCCTTGAAGGCCAATCACCCCGGGAAATTGCTGCTGCGACCCGGGCACTGGTGATCGCGGCCAACCAGGAACCCGGCCTGCAGCGGGTGTTTTCCACTTACACGGCCAATACACCGCAGATTTTCCTGAACCTTGACCGTACCCGCGCCGAGACCTTGAAGGTGCCGGTCAGCCGGGTATTTGCTACCCTTCAGCAACAACTGGGCTCAGGATATGCCAATGATTTCAACCTGTACGACAGGACTTACCAGGTCAAGGTCCAGGCTCAGGCCCGGTACCGCAGCACCGCCGACGATATCAGCCGATTGTACGTGCGCAGCAACGACGGCAACATGGTGGCGCTGCGGAGCCTGGTCACCCTGTCCACCTTCCTGGCACCCCAGCTCATTTACCGTTATAATCAGTATTCCAGTGTCCAGATCAACGGCAATGCCGCACCGGGATTCTCTTCCAGCCAGGCCATGACGACCATGGAACGACTGGCCGCCAAAAACCTGCCCGGCGGCTATGGTTTTGACTGGTCTTCCATGTCGTTACAGGAACGAAAGGCGGGCGGGAAGGTTGCCATTCTGTTCGTCCTGGCCCTGGTTTTCGGCTATCTTTTTCTGGTGGGACAGTACGAGAGCTGGACCATCCCGCTCTCCATCGTCCTCTCCATCCCGGTGGCAAGCCTGGGGGCACTGGCCGGTCTCTGGATAACCCACCTGAGCTTCAGTATCTACGCCCAGATCGGCCTGGTGCTGCTGGTGGGCCTTGCCGCCAAGAATGCTATCCTCATCGTGGAGTTCGCCAAAGACCGACGGGAACAGGGACTTTCCCTCTATAAGGCCGCACTGGAAGGAGCGCAGATCCGCTTCCGTCCCGTGCTGATGACTGCCTTTACGTTCATCCTGGGGGTCGCCCCCATGGTGATTGCCACAGGCGCCGGAGCCGGGAGCCGCCGGGCCGTCGGTACCACGGTTTTTTCCGGCATGGTAGCGGCCACACTGATGGGAATCTTTCTCATCCCGCCGCTTTATTACCTCTTTCAGTCATTGGGAGAAAAAACCAGTGCCTGGCTGCAACGGCGAAAAGAGAAATCTGGTGCAGAATTTGTTAATGAAGGGAAAAATCATTAGCACAAGGTGATATTGTCTATGAAACGTACAAGAAGATACCACAAGAGTGCGGCCATCCGCGGAAAGGGTTTCAGCCGACTGCTGCTTCCTGCCTTTGTGCTCGGGCTGGTACTGACCGGATGTGCGGCAGTGGGACCGAACTACACCAGGACGGAGCCTCAAGCCCCGAAGCAGTGGCATACCAGGCTGGAGAACGGCCTGAGTGCACAGCAGTTGAATCCGGAAACCATTGCTCGCTGGTGGACTGTCCTGCAAGATCCGGAACTGAGCACCCTGGAACGCCGGGCCGTACAGGGGAATCTGGATTTGAAAGAAAGCAGCGCCAGAGTGCGTGAAGCACGGGCACTTCGGGGCATTGAAAAGGCCGGTCTTTATCCCGCTCTGGATGGCGCCGGATCCGCAACCAGGAGCCGCAGCAGCGAAAACAGCGGTACCGGGAGGACAAGAAATCTCTATTCGGCAGGGTTTGATGCGGACTGGGAACTGGATATTTTCGGCGGGACGAGGCGTTCAATAGAGGCGGCCCAGGCAAACCTCGAGGCCACAGAGGAGAATTTGCATGACGTCCTGGTGAGTCTGCTGGCCGAGGTTGCCCTGAATTATGTGGATGTCCGGACTTTTCAGGCGCGCCTGGCGGCGGCTCAGGTGAACTTGAAAGCCCAGCAGGATATTTATGAACTCAATCTTTCACGCTACCAGGCGGGACTCATCGATGAACTGGCCGTCCAGCAATCCCAGTATATCCTTGAGAGCACCCGTTCTCAGATCCCTGCCTTGGAAACGAGCCTGGAAAAAGCGAAAAACAGGCTGGCGGTGCTGCTTGGCGAAAAGCCGGGGACCATGCACAAAGAGCTGGCTGAGGCGAAACCGATTCCCGTCCTCCCGGTAACGGTGGCGGTCGGAATCCCCGCAGAGACCTTGCGGCACCGCCCGGACATCCGCAGGGCTGAACGGACTCTCGCGGCCCAGACCGCACAGATCGGTGTGGCCACGGCAGACCTCTATCCCCGGTTCCGCCTTTTTGGATCCATTGGACTTGAGTCCATATCCAGTAGAGACCTCTGGGAATGGGCCAGCAGGACATGGAGCATCGGCCCGAGCGTGTCCTGGAAGATCTTTCATGCCGGCGCAATCAGACAGAACATCAAGGTGCAGACCGCCCGGCAGAAGCAGGCACTGATCCAGTACGAATCAGCAGTTCTGAACGCCCTGGAGGAGGTGGAAAACGCCCTCGTTGCCTATGCCAAGGAACAACGCCGCCGTGAATCGCTGAAAGCTGCAGTAACGGCAGCCAGGCGGGCATATGAATTATCCTGGGACCGTTACAATGCAGGACTTGTGGATTTCAATACCGTTCTGGACGCGACCCGTTCGCTCCAGTCCTTCCAGGATGAGTTGGCCAGCAGCGAAGGCACCGCCACCTCAAACCTGATTCGTCTCTATAAAGCCCTCGGCGGAGGATGGGAATCTTTCGGGTCGGCTTCAACGAACCGGGAAAAACGAGGAATGTGAGCATGACCAAAAAAAAGAAAACCAGTGATATAGAACAGACACTGGGCACCGGGCCTTCCTCCGGACGGAAAAGACGCTTGAAGCTGTGGGGTGGTCTGGCTGTCGTGGTGGCGGCAGCCATCCTTGCCGCGAGCTTCTTCCTCTCGAAAAATTCAGAGAGCACCGTCCAGTACAAATCGGCGGAGGCCAGAAAAGGTAACCTTACCATTACCGTGACCGCAACCGGAAATCTGGAACCAACCAATGAGGTGCAGGTAGGCGTTGAGGTCTCAGGAACCATAAAGACAGTTGCAGTCGACTACAACGACCATGTAAAAGTCGGACAGGTGCTGGCCCGGTTGGACACCTCGAAACTGGAAGCCCAGGTGCTCCAGGCAAAGGCCGCGCTTGAATCAGCCCGCGCAAATGTCTTGAAGGCACAGGCGAGTTTCAAACAGGCCCGGAGCAAACTCTCCCAATTGATGCGGGCACGGAAGCTCAGCGGAGGCAAAGTGCCGTCCCAGGCGGAAATGGACATTGCCGAAGCAGCTCTCCAGAGCGCCCGGGCGGACAATGCCGGTGCGGAGGCGAATGTCTCTGAGGCAAAAGCCGCCCTGGAGGTTCGCGAAACGGACCTATCCAAGGCGGTAATCCGATCACCCATCAACGGCATCGTCCTGTCACGCCACGTGGAGCCCGGGCAGACGGTTGCAGCCTCACTGCAAACCCCCGTGCTCTTCACCCTAGCGGAGGACCTGAAGGAAATGGAACTTCACGTGGACGTTGATGAAGCCGATGTGGGACGGGTGAATACGGGACAGACGGCAACATTCGCCGTGGATGCCTATCCCAACCGCAGTTTTCCTGCAAAGGTGACGGAAGTCCGTTTCTCGCCCAAGACAGTTGAAGGGGTGGTGACCTATGAGACCCTGCTTGCTGTTGACAATTCCGATCTCTCCCTGCGGCCCGGAATGACAGCGACTGCCGATATTGTTGTGAAACGCCTGAAGGACGCCCTGCTGGTGCCCAATGCAGCGCTTCGGTTTACGCCGCCAAAACCGCAAAAAATGGTGAAAGAAAATCGTGGCCTGCTTGGTGCATTCCTCCCCCATCGCCCAAGCCGGGCCTCTTCCGAAAAACAGGGAAACGTCCTTTTAAGAGGAAAGGACCGGATTGTATGGACCCTTCGGGACAACAAGGCCGCGGCCGTTCCAGTCACGATCGGGGTGACGGACGGCATCATGACCGAAGTCGTGCATGGAAGCATAAAACCGGGAATGCCCCTCCTGACGGATATGGTGATTTCCAAAAAATGAATATGTCCGATAGTGAAGAAAAAAGACTCATTAACCTGAAAGACGTCACCAAGATCTACGGGAGTGGTCGTGCGTCCATGCAGGCCCTCCGGGGCATCAACCTGCGGATTAGCGAGGGTGATTTTGTGGCGGTAATGGGGGCGAGCGGTTCGGGCAAATCAACCTGCCTGAATATTCTGGGCTGCCTGGACATGCCTACCTCCGGCTCCTATTTTTTCAGGAATGTGAATGTGGGGTCCCTCACCCGCAGGCAGCGGGCCCTGCTCCGCAGATTCTACCTGGGCTTTGTTTTCCAGGGCTATAACCTGCTCGACCGTACGTCGAGCCTTGAAAATGTCGAACTCCCTTTGCTCTATCGAGGCGTTCATGCCCGGGAACGGCGCTCAAAAGCGCGTGCCGCGCTTGAGGCGGTGGGCCTGAGAGAATGGGAAGATCACACCCCTGGCGAGCTTTCGGGCGGCCAGCAGCAGCGGGTGGCGATCGCCCGAGCCATTGTCACGGACCCTGCAGTGCTCCTGGCTGATGAACCCACGGGAAATCTGGATACCGCTCGGAGTTTTGAGATCATGGACCTCCTGTCCCTTTTGAATCAGGAACGGGGGTTGACCATCGTCATGGTCACCCACGAGCAGGAAATGGCAGACTATGCGAAGTCCAGGGTTCGTTTTGTGGACGGACTGATTGCAAAGTCCGAAACGGAAGGAGCTGCATGATGCTCTGGAATGCCTTTTTACTGGCCCTGCGGGAGATCCGCCGGAACGTCATGCGTTCCTCATTGACCTCGCTCGGGATTATTATCGGGGTTGCTGCGGTGATCACCATGGTCACCCTGGGGAGCGGCGCTACGGAAAAGGTGAAGACGCAGATCGGCAGCCTCGGGACCAACCTCCTCCAGATTAGACCGGGACAGGGTTTTCACGGCCCCGGCGGTATTCGAGAGGAAGCGACTTCCTTTGATGTGGAAGACGCGAATGCCATTGAACGGGAAATCCCGGGGATCGAAGCGGTTGCCCCTACCGCAGGGGGTGCAACCCAGGCGATCTATGGGAACCGCAACTGGTCCACCATGATTACGGGCAGTACGAACGGCTTTTTGGAGGTGCGGGACTGGCCCATTGAAAAGGGCCGACAGTTTACCGAGGGCGACCTCAGAGGAGGTACGGCCGTGTGTATTCTGGGCGACACGGTCTCCAAAGAACTCTTCGGCGACGAGGATCCTGTGGGAGCGACCATCCGTTTAAAAAAACTTGCCTTTCGAGTGATAGGCGTGCTCAGGGCGAAGGGGCAGTCCACTTTCGGCAGGGATGTGGATGACTTTGTCCTCATTCCGCTCCGCACGTTTCAGCGTCGCATCGCAGGGAATACGGACGTCACCAGCATTTACGTCTCGGTCCGTGCGGGTTTTTCCATTGACCGGGTGAAACAGAATATAGAACGGCTGATTCGGGAGCGCCGCCATATCTCTCAAGGACAGGAGGATGATTTCCACGTCAGGGATATGCGGGAAATAGTGGATATCCTGTCCGGCACGACAAAGGTGCTCACGTCCCTGCTCGGTGCGGTTGCAGCCGTCAGCCTTCTTGTGGGCGGGATCGGCATTATGAACATCATGCTGGTTTCGGTGACCGAACGAACGCGGGAAATAGGCACCAGGCTCGCAATCGGGGCACTGGAACATGAAGTGCTCCTGCAGTTCCTGGTTGAGGCCGTGGTCCTCTCCTCACTGGGAGGGGTGATAGGTATTATCCTTGCCATAGTCATGTCTGTATGGCTCGCCGGCATCTTACTGGTCCCGTTTGTTTTTGACCCGGATATTATTATCCTCGCGTTCGCTTTTTCGGTTGCAGTGGGGGTATGTTTCGGCTATTTCCCGGCCCGTAAGGCCGCCCGGCTCGACCCCATAGAAGCATTGCGGCATGAATGATCCCGGGACAACGGTCTGATTTCAATGGGGGAACGGGCGTCTTTCAGGCTCCTTCAGCGTTTGTTTTCGCCGGAAAGGATTTTCCAGGTCCGTCGTTGCAGAAAACTCCCATCCACATACCCTTCCATCTCCAGGAACATCTTCCAGGGAACGGCAAAAGAAAAAAGGTCCCTGTCGAGCTGTTTTGCCAGATTTTCCCTGGCGGATATATCGGTAAGCCCCACCACAGCCCGAGGAGTATCGGATTTCGCCTCTTGGTACGGATAAATCCCGATGGTCTGGCACCCGGCCGCATACGGTATGATGACATTTTCGGTCCCTTCTCTCCCGTAGTTAGCGAGAATGACAAGGGCTGACAGCTCATCCGGCGGTGCAAGGAAAAAAACAATCTCCGGCGTTTCTTCCTCCGCATCCACGTTTGTGAGCGGCTTGAATACGACATATTTCGACGGGATATCCATCATGGGCATACTCTCAACAAATTCTTTCACCAATTCGGGGGATTTCAGGTATCTTTCCCCTTGCAGAAAATCGTCCAGGAAATCCTTGGTAACGAAGTCCTTTATATGCTCCGCGGTTTCCTTTCCCCGCTCCCATTGTTCATTTCCTGTAGACAGAAAATAATGAAAGCATTCAACACCACCGGGGAACTTGAGATACTGGTTTCCAAAGCCGAGGCCGACCCCGCCACCCCAGCATCCGTAGGTATCTTCACTGAAGACAGCGGTCTTTCCCTTGGCCGCACTTGCCAGCATCCACATGACGCACGCCCACTTCCCTTCCTTAAACTGCCTGGCTTCTTCAGGTTTTTCATCGGTCCACAGAATAGCAACAGGTGCGTACTTCAAATTCAGTGCTTCCGCAATTTTGCTTTTCATCATCAATCCTCCTCTCTTCCTTTTCCTATTCTTCTTCTTGAACCATTTCAGGCCCCATCTTCACCGGTTTCCACAGCCCCTCACGGTACAGGAGACGGGAAAATGCCTTACCGGGATCGAGCCAGACCACATCTTCCTCTTCCCGCCCATTCTCTCCGCCATTGATATCCTCATAAAAGGGGTCCCATGGCAATACGATGAGCAGGCCGTCGCCACACGGAACCAGCTTGGGCATATTCACTGCTCCCCAGGACCGCCTGCTCCATCCTCGACCAGCTCCCTTTGCTGGTGCGTATCCCAGGAGTTCCTGCAGGGAAGCCAGCGTCGGAGGGCTGAGGGAAATGTGGCCGGCCTGATTCATCCTGAGCGCTTCTTCCGGGGCTGCCCAGAGGTCCTGTATGATCTCATTCCTGTCGGGCATGCACGCCTGATCGGGTTGTGTGATGGCGATAAAGAACCTGGTATCATAGCGTACCGGCATGGCCTCGGGCGTGATCCAATGGGACCAGGGGAAAAGGCGGGAAAGGGCGAGTTTCCAGTCCCTGTTCCGGAGCAAATCCCGCAGCCATTGTCTTTTCAGTTTCCCGGCCATCCGAGCGGCCTCCAGATCTTCCGGAACGAGGGGATATCCTTCCGGCGCCTGCATAAGCAGAAGCCCCACTTCCTCAAAGGTCTCTCTGACAGCCGAGACGCAGTGGGCCATGATTTCATCAAGATCCAGCTTTCCCCCAAAGCGCTTCCGGATCTCCTCACGGCCCAGGTCCGCCTTTTCAATCCAGAAATCCGTGTCCCTGTCACCGGCATCAACTTTCCCGCCGGGAAAGACATAGTTCCCCGGCATAAAGCCGCTGGTGCCGCTTCTCTTCACCAGGTACACCTGGAAAATCCCACTTTCTTCGCGGATCAGGATGACGGTGGACGCCGGTACCGGTGTTTTTGTTTTTTTGCTTCCTTCGCACATGATTCTCTGCACACCGCCGGTGAAGGATGAAGTACATCCGTACCGGCGGGAAATCCCTTTATGAGCCTTTCGAACACCATCGGCTGACATAGGAATTATATTATTTTTGTAACAGGAGAAAAAATTTTTTACCAGATATTTAACCAGCAGAGCGGGATGTATCATGACGCCTCCCCAAGGGAGGGAGAAAGTCTTTTTTCAAGTGACTGGTGAGAGGGCGTTGACTTTTCTTCGCTCGCTTCGCTCGACTCAGACCCCATCCTGCGGATGGGTCCCCGGTTCCGTGGCGTATCTATGGGGGAAACCGCAGCCAGTCCGAAGGGTGGAATGCGGAGGGGGCAGAACTCCCCCGGAGATACGGCACAGAAAAGACCAGCCCGGAGCCTCGGAACGGGAAAAAGTCTTTCTCCCTCCGATAGTTTTCCCTATTCAGGTCTTCCACCAGAGACAGCGGATTTCATTAGAACTGAATCAACACGCAAGACGGGCGGGATCAGGTCAGAATATCAAGGATGGAGCCGAGTAGTTCATCGGCGGTCTTGAGAACTGTCAGGTTGGCTTCGTACCCCCTTGTGGTCAGCATGGTCTGGGGTATTTCCTCGCCGAGATCAACATTCGACATCTCCAGCGCCGTATATTGATCTTCACCGTCGTCCTGAATCAGCGGACCCGGAGTGTTCACCCGGTCAATCTGTACCTGCACAGCGCCCCCAGGACCTTCCTGAAGTACGGCCCTGCTTTTCTTGAATCCCTCTGTTGCCACATTCGCGACATTGTTGGCCGAGACGGCCAGTTTTGTCGCATGAGCGTTGAGCGATGAAATGGTGTTACCCACGGAAAAGACCATAATGAGGTTCTCCTTCCTCCTAATTTTTTCTTATCGGCATCTTGTCCGGAAAACTTAAACGGACTCCCCTCCCGCCATCTGAAAGACACTGATATGTGGGAAAGTGGATCTCCTTGACGAAGCATCATCTGAAGGGTATATGCACCAGTAAGGACCAAGCCATCTGACACTCTTATTTTTTTCTTCTGGTCGGGATTGTTATGTGTATACTGAAACGATTTGCCGGATACTGATTGCAGTGGACATGCAGAAGAACATGAAAAGGAGGATACCGTGAAAATACCGCAGGAGGGCATTGCAAGGGAGAAAATCTTTAAGACACTCAGAACCTACAAGGGCAAGGATCTGGACTGGAAGTCCGGCAGGGTCATGGGCTTTGTCTACTATCCCGGTGAAAAGGCCCATGACGTCATTGACGAAGCGTATACCATGTATCTAACTGAAAATGCCCTGGATCCGACATCGTTCCCAAGTCTCTTGCGTCTGGAAAACGAGATCGTGGGCATGATGGCCGATCTCCTGCGGGGAGATCGGGAAGTCGTGGGGAACTTTACCTCCGGCGGAACGGAGAGTCTCATCCTAGCCGTCAAAACGGCCAGGGACTATGCCCGGGCCACAAGGCCCCAGGTCACGGAACCTGAAATGGTTCTCCCCATGACAGCCCATGCTTCATTCTATAAAGCGGCTCACTATCTGGATGTCAAACCGGTGATCACTCCCGTGCATGACCACTCATTCCGCGCCGACGTCCGGGCCATGCGCGATGCCGTTACAGAAAATACCATCCTGCTGGTGGCCTCTGCTCCCAGTTATGCCCACGGGGTTATTGACCCCATTGAGGACATTGGAAAACTGGCCCTTGAAAAGAATCTTCTCTATCATGTTGACGCTTGTGTGGGCGGGATTCATCTTTCTTATATGCGCAAAATGGGTTTTGACGTTCCCAGCTTCGATTTCACAGTGCCCGGCGTCACCTCCCTGTCAGTGGATCTGCACAAATACGGGTATGCTGCTAAAGGGGCGTCGGTAATCCTGCATAAAAATAAGAGTCTCCGCAGACACCAGATGTTTGCGTGCTCCCGGTGGCCCGGCTATACCGTTGTCAATCCCGCGGTGACAAGCAGCAAGACCGGAGGACCCATGGCGGCTGCCTGGGCTGTCCTGAACTACCTGGGTGACGCGGGCTACATGGAAATCGTCCGCGAAGTCATGGATGCCACCAGATTCCTCATTGACGGCATCAACCGGATCGACGGGCTGCAGGTACTGGCAAAGCCCGATATGTGCATGTTTGCAGTTGCCGCCACCTCGGAAAAAATCAACGTGTATCGCCTGGCTGATGAGCTCAAGAAGAAGAACTGGTATGTCCAACCCCAGTTCAGGCGGGGTACTTCACCCTCCAATATCCATATTTCCATGAGCCGTTCAACCGTGCACATGGCTGAGGCATTTCTGAAAGATTTCAAGGAAACAGTAGAAGAAGTCAGACGGCAGGAAGACAGCGGTAATGCAGGGGAACTGCTGGCCGGAATTGAACAGTTCTCCGGTTCATTGGACGAAGAAACCTTCTTCAAACTCGCTGCCATGGCCGGCCTGACAGGGACTGACCTGCCGGACCGGATGGAGACAATAAACCGGATCATGGAAGTCCTGCCCTATGACATGTCGGAATGGGTATTGATAGAATTTCTGAACAATCTCATGGTGCAGCCAGATCCACCGGCTAAATTCCGCAATGGTAATGTTGCGGGTTGATTTGGTCACGGTATTACTGATACCGCTTGTACACCTCGCACCCGCGCTTGAATCCCAGATCGCATGCCGCTTTGGCGTTTTTCAGGGCTGTTGCCACATCTCCTTTTTTGTAATAACAGAGGCCGCGCTCGTAAAAAGCCCAGCCATCCTTCGGGTTGGAATCAATATACCGGTTCAGCGCCCCGATGGCCTCATCATACCTGCCCGCCTCGTAGTATGCCCATCCAAGTGTCCGATGGGCTTTTTGATAGGACGGATTCAGCCGAAGGACCCTGTTCATATCCTGGATGGCCTTTTCATACTCTTTTTTCAGGACAAACAACTGGCCGCGCCAGTAATAGGCCTCATATTTTCCGGGATCGGCCCGTATTGCGAGGTTATACTCCCTGAGGGCAGTGTCATATTTTTTGTTTCGAAAATTCTGATGTGCAAGGGAAAGGTGGTGCAGGAACCGGACATCCTGACGGTCCTTCTTGAGGCGGGCTTTTTTCGTCAGGCCGGGACGCTTCTTCTCAAAGAAATCCGTCACGCGTGCAATCGATCGCAACGACTTGAAAACAGACTCTTTGTCGACGTTCTTGATGCCCAAAACAGAGACGATAAGCAGGGCCGCGACGGCACTCAGGAGAACGACAATGGCGACGTAATCTCTTCTCCCTTGCTCCCCTGCGGACCGTGGATTCGCGAGATGGCCACCGGACGCGGACTGGTCTTCATCAACTGGAGGCCCTAGATTTTTCTCGTTCCCGCCCGCTTCGGACAGAGGGTATTCGGGGTGTTCCTGCGGACTCTTTTCTCGTGATTCGCTCCCCTCTACGCTCTCCCGGCCCTGTAATGAATCCCTTTTGATAAGGAAGACACTCCCGCACGCCTTGCAGCGCGCCTTCATGGCCGGGGCTGATAGCTTTTCCTCAGGGACCCGGTACACCTTTCCGCATACCGGACAGGCGATTTCCATATGAAACGACCTCCCCCTTTTTCATACCTGTTTATTGTAATCCCATATGCCTGGAGGGTCAAGGTCGTCCTGGTTTGTGTTGATGAAATTCAAAAAATCTTCCCCGGGTTCAGCAGTTCTTTGGGATCGATCAACTCCTTGATTTGCCGCATGAGCTGATAACTTCTCCCATGTTCCAACTCCATGAATTTTCGTTTGCCGATGCCGACGCCGTGCTCACCCGTGCAGGTCCCGCCCAGTTCCACAGCCCGTGCCACAATTTTTTCATTGATATGCTCAAGCACCGACCACTCTTCCTGATTGTCAGGTGCTCCCACAAGCACCACATGAAGATTCCCGTCACCTGCATGCCCGAACACATAGCCGACGGCGCCTTGTTCTTTGAGGAGTGTCTGGGAAAAAATGACCATCCCCGGATACCGGGATATGGGAATTGCCGCGTCCACGATAAGGGTTTCTTTGCCAGGATGCGCGCGGTGGATAGTCTCCCAGGCTTCGTGGCGGGCCCTCCACAGATCTCGGCGTTCGTTTTCCGCAACACCGGACCTGAAACCGGTGGCGCCGCAGTCCGAACACAATTCTTCGGCAACGGTTGCCGTCTCCCTCAGTGCGGCTTCACTAATGCCGTGGAATTCACAGAAAAGGCTCGGCACTTCCGGGAGACCCAGGTCCTTTTCCCGGTTCATCAACCCGATGAGCTCCGGCGTCAGGAGTTCCAGAGCGGCCGGGTCCAAGCCGGCTCCCATCATAAGCGCTACGGCCTTCGAGGCATGTTCAAGTTTGGTAAAGGTGACGGTTGCGGCCAGATGATGGCTGGGGATACCGGTCAAACGAAGAGTCGCCTCCGTAACCACCCCCAAGGTGCCTTCGGATCCCACGAACAGCCGGGTCAGGTCATATCCGGACGAAGACTTGTTTGCCCTGCAGCCGGTGTGAATCACCTGCCCCGAAGGCAGTACCACCGTCAACCGCATGACATAGTCCCGTGTGGCTCCGTATCGCACGGTCTGTACCCCGGAGGCATTGTTTGCAATCATCCCGCCGATGGTGGCGTCTGCGCCGGGGTCCGGCGGAAAAAACAGTCCGTGGCTGCCTGCCTGGCGGTTCAGTTCCTTGCGCAGGACCCCCGGCTGGACGTCGGCCTGGAGATCTTGCGGCCGGATCTCCAGGATTTTGTCCATCCGGGTCAGGTCCATCACCAGGCCGCCGCGAGTGGGCACGGGATTGCCTTCAGTGCTGGTGCCCGCCCCCCAGGGGGTAAGCGGAATGTCCTGTTCATACGTATAGGTCATAATCTCAGCGATTTCATGGGTGCTCACCGGCCAGATGATCCCTGCGGGCAGGACGCCGCGATGGGCCGATATGTCATGCAGGTGCAGTTCCCGGTTTGAAATGCCCGTGGAAAAGCGTTCCGTATCCACAAAACTCGACAGTGCGGCAATCTGGTTCTCGCTCAACTGCTCCATATTCTTCTCCTCCCATTTGACGATATTTCCTCTATTCACTCTTCCGGATTGAAAATCAAACGGCCGGGTGCCACACGGACATGGCACAGCATGAGTTAGTGCCCATCCGCAAATGAAATTTTGGCACGAGCGGGTTTCAAATCCAGAAATGAGATATTTTTTTCAAGATCAAGAAAATCAAGGGATTACGCGGAGACGTACTTTAACTTTAGTACGTCGCACGAGTGATCCCACAGATTGCCCCAGAGATTGCGAAACCGGGGTCCCGCCCGCAGGGTGGGGAGTCCAAGCGAAGCGCGGACAAAAATATCCACTTATGGATGGAAACGAATTGTAGCATTTTATTCGTCGCGAGTCTCCTGGAGATTTATCCACACCATTCACTCTTTCCCCAAAAGCAAATGTTAACAAAACCGACAAAAACTGTTATTCTATGATTTTTTTCTCTGAAACGAGGTTGCGCGGCACGAATAAGGCACAGCGAAACCCGATTCATCGCCGTTCGGATGGCCATGGATATGGAAAGGAAAGCAGCGGAATGAACAACATCAGCAGAATCGAAATACCGATCCCGTTTCCCATAAGATCGGTCAATGTCTATTTTATTGAGGACTCAATCCCCACCCTGATCGACGCGGGCTTTCATTCAGAGGAAGGCCTGAGCGTGGTGGAACACGCCCTGCGGGAAAAAGGGGTCCGTCTTTCGGATATCAGGCGCGTGCTCCTGACCCATGGACACATTGATCACGTGGGTCTGGCCGGGAAGATCCAGGAGGCCGGAGGAGCGGAAGTCTTCATCTATCCCCGGGACCGTGAAAAGTGCATCTGGAATATTAAAACCTATGCTGAAAAGAAGAAGACGCCCTTTCTTCGCTTTTTCAAGGAAGGAGGCTTGCCCGAGGATATTGTGAAGGTTATCTCCACCCAGATGGACACCCGTTTCAAGTCATTTTTTCCCGGGGATTTCGCGGTGAAAGACTTGGAGACCGACAAAAAAATCACCTTCGATACGTTCACCCTGGAAGTCGTCCATTCTCCCGGGCACACCCGCGGATCAGTCTGCTTCTTTGACCGGAAAAACAGGACATTTTTCTCCGGCGATCATCTTCTTGAAAAGATCACTTCCAACCCGGTGGTCGAACTGGAAACCAGGGAAAACGGTGCTGGATACCAGAGCCTCTCCCATTACCTGGAATCCCTCAATCTCACGGAACAGTTGGATATTGACCAGGTCCTCCCGGGGCATGGATCTCCTTTTCGCAACCACCGAACGCGAATCGCGGAAATCAAGGAGCACCACCGCTCGCGCGGAGAAGAGATCCTCCGGATTCTCAGGTCCCACCCTGAAGGACGCAACGGTATAAACCTCTTTGCCATTACCATGACAGTGTTTCCGGAACTCAAGGCCTGGGATATCTTCCTGGGGATGTCTGAAATCCTGGGGCACCTGGAAATCCTCGAAAAAAATGGACTCATCGGGTCCCGGACGATCTCTGAGCAGCGGATCTACCGGGTGGAAAACTGATCACAAATCTGAAAAAGGGGGCCCTATGTCCTTCGCAAAGATAAACGGGATCAAAGTCTATTTTGAAATACACGGTGACGGAGATCCAATCATCCTGCTTCACCATGGGTTCGGTTGTACAAGGATATGGAAAGACATCTATCCGGGGCTTGTTGAGCACGGGTATCAGGTCGTCATGTATGACCGGCGGGGATATGGAATGTCGGAGGAGGGTCGGGATTTCAAGGCATTCTATGTGAGTGACAGGTTTCGACCGGAGAGTGTGCGGGAATTGGAGTCGCTGGTAAACTATCTCGGTATTGATCGCTTCCATGCCATAGGACAATGTGAAGGAGGCGTGATCGCGGTTGACTATGCTGCCGCGTATCAACATCGCGTCAAGTCTCTGACTACCTCAAGCACCCAGTGCTTCAGCCGGATCACCATGTCGGAACTCAACAAATCCAAATTTCCTCACGCCTTCAGGGACCTTGATCCAGAGCTGAGAGAAAAGCTCACAAGCTGGCACGGCCAAGAGCGTGCGGAACCGTTCTATAATCAGTTTCGCACATTCGGCGGCGCCTACGGCAAGGATGTTTTTGATCTTCGGCCCGTGCTTTCCAGGGTCGCGTGTCCTGCCCTGGTGCTCTACCCTGACCGGAGCTTTCTCTTCGACGTGGAGCAGGGCGTGGCCTTTTTTCGGCATCTGGTCTCGGGAGAACTTGCCGTGCTCCCCAAATGCGGCCATAATACGTACGAATACCGGCCCAATGAATATGTCCGGCAGGTGCTCGCATTTCTGAAAAGACACGGATATTAATTCCCTTTCGCAATCAATCGAAGATTTTTTGTACCCTGTAAAAAGCCCGGCTGCATAGGCTTTCTTTTCTTGACCTGACAGCCATTCGTTTCCGAAAGGAGAAAGGACGATGCTCCACCTGTCTGAAAATGATCCTTTTCTCGCACAATTGATAAAAAAGGAAGCATTGAGGATAGAAAACACTCTTGATCTCATCGCCGCTGAAAATCATGCCCCGCTTTCCATTCTGGAGGCGATCGGGTCCATATTGAACACCAAGACCATCGAGGGGTACCCGGGCAAGCGATTTCATGCCGGGTGCACCTATGCAGACGAAATCGAGAGGAGCGCAATCTCACGGGCAAAAACGCTCTTTAGCGCTGAACACGCGAACGTCCAGCCGCACAGCGGCACATCGGCAAACCTTGCCGTGTTTTTCTCCGTCCTCGACGTGGGCGACAGGGTCCTTGCCATGAGCCTGCCTCATGGGGGACACCTGTCTCACGGCCATAGTGCCTCCATCACCAGCAGGTGCTTCACATTTCGCCACTATACCGTTGACAGTGAAACGGAACGTATCGATTATGACAACATCAGACGCATTGCTGAAAAATTCAGGCCCAAAATGATCGTCGTGGGAGCAAGCTCGTATCCCCGCCTGATTGATTACCAGGAGATGGCCCGTATAGCCGGGGATGTCTCAGCATATCTGTTCACAGACATGGCGCATATCGGGGGTCTTGTGGCAGCGAAGGTGATTCCGAGCCCGGTACCGCACTCTGATTTTGTAACGTTCACCTGTTACAAGACCATGATGGGAGGAAGAGGTGGAGTCATCCTGTGCAGAGACCCGTATGGGAAAAAGATAGACAAGGCCGTGTTTCCGGGGTGCCAGGGAACAAGTGCGGTCAATTTTATTGCGGCAAAGGCGATCATTTTCAAACTGGCCCTGGAGCCCCGGTTTGTGGAGATCCAGAAAAGAACGCTTGCCAATGCCGTTTCCCTTGCCGGAGAGCTCGGCGCAAAAGGCTATCGGATCGTAACCGGGGGAACGGAAAACCATCAAGTCATTGTCGACCTCGGTAAAAAAGATATGAAAGGAGATCAAGCGGAACAGCTATTGGAATCTGTCGGGATTATCACAAATAGAAATGTGCTCCCGCGCGATGCCGAAAATCCGGGATCAATCAGTGGGATACGCATGGGGACCGCCGCTGTTTCCACGAGAGGCATGAGTGAAGAGGAGGTGGTCCGGATAGCGGAGCTCATAGATACCGCTCTGACGAATCACGACAGGAAGGAAATACTGAATCAGACTGCTGAAGAAGTATTCGAACTGTGCAGACGATTCCCTGTGTACGGATAACTGCTCGGGCAGCAACGTGAATCTCTTCTTCCGAAAACAGCTTGCACCATACAGACGAAAGGCCTATGATCTTTCAACGATCTCAAACTGCAAATTTCACAAGGCATGGCCTGAAAGGAATCTCTCATGAAAAGAAAATGGTTGATCGGCATCCTGCTTGTGGTCCTTATCCTCCTCTGGTGGAGCCTCTCCATTTACCCGGACTGGCTCTGGTTCGGCAAGCTCCACTATTCGTCCGTTTTCTGGACAATGCTCCTCGGCAAATTTGGGATCGGTGTGGTGATCTGGCTCTTGTTGATGCTCATTATCGCCGTGAACCTCTGGGTTGCGGGCCGTACCAGGGCGCTGGCGCGCCCAAAGCCCACCGCCTCACCCGAGGGAGATATCCTGGCCCAGTTCGGGCTCTCCGGCAAGTCTGCCGGAATTCTCATGTGGGCGCTGATCGTGATCATCAGTTTTGTTATCGCCCAGAAGGGCGCCGCCCAATGGGACATGGTGCTTCGATTCCTCCATCAGCAGCCGTTTGGGACAAAAGACCCTGTTTTCAACAATGATATCGGGTTTTACGTCTTCTCCCTGCCCTTCTATTTCTTTCTCCAGAACGGTCTCCTGGTCCTGTTTGTCTTTGCGGCTGTTGTCACCATCGCCTGGTATTTGAAAGAGGGGGCCATCCAGGTAACAAATTTAAGCGAATACACCCAGGCACAGGGAAAACAGGTTCCGGCCCCGAAAATCGATATTGAACCGAGGTCCATTAAACACCTCCTTTTCTTCGGTGGTATCATCGTGCTGCTTCTGGCCTGGGGATACCGGCTGAAAATGCTCAACCTTCTCTATTCCACGAGCGGCGCCACGTTCGGGGCCGGATACACGGATATCCATGTCAGGATGCTGGTGTACGGGATTCTAATCATTTTGTCCCTCGCTTTCGCCTTCGTCCTGTTCCTCAATACGTTCAGGACCAGGGCAAAGCACATCTGGCAAAGCGGTGCGGTCTGGCTGGGACTGATCATAGTCCTCGGCACGCTGCTCCCCATGGTGGTACAAAAAGTGGTGGTCAAACCCAACGAGCTTTCAAAGGAAGCCCCGTACATTGAACATAACATCTCGTATACCCGCCAGGCCTATAATCTAAACAGGATAAAGGAAGTCCCTTTTCCGGTGGCTGATAAGCTCACCAAGCAGGACGTTGATAAAGATCAGGCCACGATTCAGAATGTGAGGATATGGGACAAACGGCCCCTGCTGCAGACGTACAACCAGCTTCAATCCATACGGCTGTATTATGATTTTAAAGACGTAGACGTAGATCGTTATCAGATCAACGGCAGTTACCGGCAGGTTATGCTCTCCGCCCGGGAGCTTTCGGTGAATCAGCTTCCGCCCCAGGCCAACACCTGGGTCAACAGACACCTCATTTATACACACGGTTACGGTCTGACAATGAATCCCGTCAACAATGTGACCACTGAAGGACTGCCTGATCTTATCATCAAGGACTTGCCTCCCATCATCGATTTTAATCTGAAACTTGAGCACCCCGAGATTTACTACGGGCAGGAAACCGGCGACTATGTTCTCGTAAAGACCAAAACGAAAGAGTTCGATTATCCTAAAGGCAACATGAATGTCTACACCCATTACCAGGGATCCGGCGGCGTCCCCATCAGTTCATTCCTCAGACGGGCACTGTTCTCTCTCGAATTTTTCGATCCCCAGATCCTGTTTACAACCTACCTGGGACCCGAAAGCAGGATCATGTATAACCGCAGCATTAACCAGCGGGTGCGTGCCATAGCACCGTTTCTGCTTTACGATGGAGATCCGTATCTGGTTGTCGCAGAAGGACGGCTTTTCTGGATTCAGGATGCGTATACCGTCACCAACATGTATCCGTACTCCACCAGGATGCCCACTTCCTTCAACAGGCGACTGAATTACATCAGAAATTCCGTGAAAATCACGATTGATGCCTACAGTGGGGATGTCTCTTTTTACATAGCAGACCAAAAAGACCCTATTATCAAGACATACGCCGCCATATTCCCCAAGCTGTTCAAGCCGTTCAAGGACATGCCCGACACCTTGAAAAAACACGTCCGTTATCCCCGGGATCTGTTCAAGATCCAGGCCAACATTTATCGGACTTACCACATGAAAGACGTCCAGGTGTTTTACAACCAGGAAGACCTCTGGCAGATGCCCGACGAAATCTACGGGAGCTCTCGCCAGAACATGGAGCCCTACTACATTATCATTCGGCTTCCCAAAGAAGAAAGTGAAGAGTATGTCCTGATGCTTCCTTTTACACCCTCCAAGAAAGACAACATGATTGCCTGGCTTGCCGCACAGTGTGACGTACCCAACTACGGGAACCTGATCGTATACGAACTCCCCAAAGACAAACTCGTTTTCGGCCCCATGCAGATAGAAGCGAGGATCGATCAGCAGACGAGTATTTCAAGCGAGCTGACCCTGTGGAGTCAGCGGGGATCCAGGGTGATCAGGGGAAATCTCCTGGTCATCCCCATACAGGACACTTTTATCTACGTGGAACCGGTTTACCTCCAGGCGAAACAGTCGGAATCGGAAACCCCCGCTTCTGCTGCCCCGCAAAGCAGATCGTTGCGGAAATCCAGCGCCAGGAGAACAGCGGTTTCAGGCCAACAGGGATACGGAGAGGCAGCGGCCCTTCCCGAACTGAAGAGGGTTATTGTTTCCTTTGGGGATCGGGTGGACATGGAGAAAAAGCTGAAGAACGCCCTTTACAGTGTCCTTGGGGAGGAAGTACCGCCTCCTATGCAAGTAGCGGGACCTTCCCAGATGCCAAAAGCCCCGATGATTTCAGATTCGGCTAGAGCGGCCCTGGAGCACTTTAACAAGGCCAGGGATTTTCTGCACCAGGGAGATTGGGCAGGGTATGGCAAAGAGTTGAAGGCGATGGAGGACATTCTGAACCGAATGGCTGCCAAAGGCTCCGGAACGGAGGGAGTAAACAAATGACCGGAGGGTTAAAGAAAAGGGCTGCCTTGAAATGGCTTTTTATCGCTGCCGCGTTGGCCCTGTTCATTGGAACACCACCGGCTTCCGCAAAAGTGGACCTCACTCCTTTCAGGCAGACAAACATCGGAGCGCGGCCGCTGGATGTGGCTGCATCGCCTGACGGAAAGCTGGTCTTTGTGCTGATTCCTGAGGAACTGCTTGTTTACTCCATCCCTGACAACACCGTCACGAACAGGATACCGCTTGCGGGCGGATTTGACCGGGTAGCCTATTCCCCGACTGCAAAGCTGATTATCCTGACCAGCAGTACTGCCGGGACCCTGAAGGCAATAAAGGTGGAGACTGTTTTTCCAATCGATATCTCCGGCCATCCTTTCAAGGGTCCCGCGGACGCTCCCGTGACCATTGCCCTTTTCGATGATTACCAGTGACCGTACTGTGCGCGGATAGAGCGCCTCATCCAGCAGGTGCTGGATCAGTACCCGGACAAGGTCAAGCTGGTGATCATGAATTTCCCCCTTTCCGGCCATCCGTTCGCACGCAAGGCCGCCCAGGCAGCAATGGCGGCGATGGCGCAGGGAAAGTTCTGGGAGTTCCGCCGCAAATTATTCGAAAACTATCAATCCCTCAGCGATGACAAAATACGGGAAATAGCAAAAGGGCTCGGGCTTGACATGGAGCGGTTCACCAGAGACATGAACTCTCCGTCTGTCCGGGATTTGGTCGCCAGAGATGTCAAGAACGGGAGAGAAATCGGTGTCCACGGGACCCCGACCATCTTTGTCAACGGCAAACGGGTGCACATCCGCACGCCGTTCGACCTTTTCACCGCCATTGATGCGGAATTGAAGAAGGGTTCATGAAAGCCACCCACTGATCGGGAGGCATCATGAAGCCTCCCCAAGGGAGGCTCAGGGAGGAAGCCTTTTGTAAGTGACTGGCGGGAGGGTGCCGTTCTTTTCGTGACTTATCAGGGGGGGAACCCGCAGCTCGACGAAGTCGAGAATGCAGAGGGGATAGCTATCCCACGCTGATAAGTCACTGAAAAGACCAGCCCGGGAGACTCGGAACTACACAAAAGGCTTCCTCCCTGAGCAGGTTGCCCATGCAGACTCCGGACCGGTTCAACCTATCCGGGTCCTCCAGCAAGGGCGGAGGGTTTTCCTGCAGCTAATCCAGGCGCTTCTTGAACCGGTTGACCGCGCCGAAGAACACGAATATCCCCAAGATCGCGAGCCCCGCAAACTGAGGCCAGAGGACCGTGAATCCCACCCCTTTGAGGAAAATCCCCCGAATAATGACCAAGAGATATCGGAGAGGATTCAGGAGGGTAAGCCACTGAAAAATCTCCGGCATATTGTCGATGGGAAACACGAACCCGCTCAACATAAAAAACGGCAGGGCGAAAAAGAAAGTTGTCATCATTGCCTGCTGCTGGGTAACGGAGACCGTGGAGATAAAGAGCCCGATACCCAGGGTGCTGAGGAGAAAAAGACAGGTGGCAACAAACAGCAGCGGCGCGCTCCCCTTCATGGGCACATGAAACCAGATAATGGCAAATACGGTGACCACCACCATCTGTGCCTCCACAACGAGAATATAGGGAATGGTCTTTCCCAGGATCAACTCGAACGGTTTAAGCGGAGTGACAATCAGCTGTTCCATGGTGCCGCTCTCCTTTTCTCTGATCACCGCCATGGAGGTGAAAAGGAGCGTCAGCAGCATGATCAGGAAAGCCACCACGCCGGGGACGTAAAAATTCCTGCTGTCCAGGTTGGGATTATACCAGGTCCTGACCCGGGCATCGATCTTCCCGTAGCTCATCTCTCTGGGGTACAGTTCGCGCAGGAACCTGGTATTGAATTCCTGCACCACATCCATAGTGTAGGCAATCCTTACGGAGGCCATGTTACTCATGCTCCCGTCCACCAGGATCTGTATGGAAGCGGTCCTTCCGCTGCGGATGATCCGGCTGAAATCGGGCGGGATCTTGATGAGGAGATCCACCTTTCTCCTCAGAAGCAATTCCTCGCCTTCTTCGGGATGGGCACAGTACTGAATGATCCGGAATGTCCTGTTGCCGTCGACGGCATCGAGCAACTGCCGGCTTTCGACCGTCTTTGACTGGTCGACCACGCCTACACGCACGTCCCTGACATCGGTGCTCACCACGTACCCGAAAACGATAAGCTGCACGAGCGGAGAAATGATCAGGAGAGGCCTGATCTTTTTGTCCCGGAAGAGCTGGATAAACTCCTTCCTTACCAGTTCACGTATTCTTACCCAGTTCACCTAGAACCCCTCCTTTTTCAAGAGCAGTATATTGACGCTGGAGAGAAACAGGAACATGCCTGCCAGGATCAGATAACTGGGCCAGAGATAATGCATGCCGACATTTCGGAGGTAAAGCCCGTTCAGGATATCAATGAAATAGGTAGCAGGAATGACATAGCTTATCAATTGCAGGGCCTCCGGCATGTTGGAGACCGGGAACACAAAATTGGAGAGAAGCAGTGACGGGAGATACGTGATCAGGATGGCCATCTGGTTCGCCACCAGTTGAGATTTGGTTGCGGTTGAAATGAGCAGGCCGAGACTGAGGGCGACAGCTAGGTAAATCCCGGAGGCCAAAACAAAAAGCCAGAAGCTCGATTTTACGACCACCCCGAAAAGGATCTGCCCCATGAACACCGCCACGAAGACATCCATCATGGCGATGAAGAAATAGGGGATGGCCTTTCCCAGGAGAAACTCCTCGGGCCTGAGCGGCAGAGAGCGGATGGTCTCCATGGTCCCGTTTTCATACTCTCTCGCCACCACGAGAGACGTGAGGAGTGCCCCCACGATCATGATGATAATGGCGATGATGCCAGGCACGATAAACACCCGGCTCTCCAGATTCTCGTTGAACCAGACGCGAATGGCCCCTTCCACGGGCGGATTAATCCGGTCGAGACCTTTCCTGTTCAGAAAATCCTTCAACCGGTGCTGGTTGTAATCAGCGATAAATGCCGTCACATACCCTCTTGATATCCCGGCATAGTTCGGGTCGCTCCCGTCCAGGATAACCTGGAGCGGTGCTGCACGATCCGATTTCATGTCCTCGGTCCATCTCGGGGGGATTACCAGCCCCATCTTGGCCCGGCCCCGGTCAAGATATTCGTGAATGGCGTCGCTGCTCGGAAGATATTCCTTGACCTCAAAATACGGCGATGCATTAAATTTTCTGATGAAGTCCATGCTGAACGGCGTCCGGTCGTAATCCACGACCACCGCCTGGATATTGTCCACGTCCAGGCTGAGGGCGTACCCGAACATGAGAATCAGGAGAAGGGGGATGAAAAAGGCGAGATACAGGCTCCTGAAGTCCCTGATCAGATGGAAGTACTCCTTGCGGGCAACGGCCTGTATTCTTACTCGATTCAAGACTCACTCCGTGTCATAAGAGAAATGAAAACATCATTCAGATCCGCTTTCCGGTCTTGCGGGAACATCTCTCTCACAATCTTTTCCGGGGCCCCGGATGCCACAATTCTTCCTTCATTAATCATCACGATTCGGTCGCAGTGTTCCGCTTCATCCATATAATGGGTCGTCACAAAAACCGTCACCCCTTCGGATGCGAGATTCTTTATAAATGCCCAGAAACGTCTCCTGGTAATGGGGTCCACTCCCGAGGTGGGCTCATCCAGGAAAAGGATATTCGGCCGGTGCAGCATGGCGCAGCCAAGGGCGAGCCGCTGGCGCCATCCCGGGGGGAGATCTCTTGTGAGCCGGTTTTTCACTTCTCCCAGCCGCGTCATCTCAAGAGCCCACTGTGTCCGTTCCGCCCAGAGTTTCGTTGGGACGCTGTATATCCCGAGATAAAATCTGATATTCTCAAAGGGGGTCATGTCCTCGTACAGGGAAAATCTCTGGGACATGTATCCGATGGAGTGCTTGATATTCTCCGCCTCAGTAAAGATGTCAAACCCTGCCACATGACCGGCGCCGGAAGAAGGGGTGAGTATGCCGCACAACATGCGGATAGTCGTGGATTTTCCCGCCCCGTTGGGGCCGAGGAGACCGAATATCTCTCCCCTGGCAACGGAAAAGGAAATCCCGTCCACAGCCACAAATTGCCCGAAACGCTTTACCAGGTTCTCTACCCGTACCGATTCCTTGTTAGAATCTGTCATTGACAAGAGCTTCATCCACCTGTTCGATCCGGTGTATCATGGCCTCCTCCAGGCTGGCAAAATGCGAGCGCAGTTCTTCCGGGGTGGCTTCCTCCAGGACCTTGGATCGATGCATGAGCAGAAGGCGGTCACACTTTTCCCCTTCATCCAGATATGCCGTGGAAACCAGGAGGGTCATGCCCTGGCGCTTCATTTCCAGGAGCATGCCCCAGAACTCCTGACGGGACACCGGATCAACCCCGTTGGTGGGCTCATCCAGGATAAGGAAGCGCGGTTCATGAACCAGGACACAGGCAAGGCCGAGCTTTTGCTTCATGCCGCCGGAGAGATCCGCTGCGCGCCTGTTCAAAAAGGGGAGCAGGTTTGAAAATCCGAGATAATACTCCCGCCTTTCCTTCCGTTCCGTTCCATGGATGCCGTAGATATCCATGAAGAAATCAAAGTTTTCATTCACGGTCAGGTCCTGATACAGGCCGAATCGCTGGGGCATGTACCCGATCAATTTCTTAACTTTCGATCTCTTTTTCACTACATCCAGCCCCTCAACCAGTATCCTGCCGGACGAGGGATTGATCATGGTCGCAATCATCCTGAGCAGCGTGGTTTTTCCAGCGCCGTCGGAACCAACCAGTCCGAATATTGTTCCTCCGGGGAGGGTGAACGAAACCTCCGAGACCGCTTCCAGACGTCCGAACTTCTTTGATGCCTTTTCTGCCTGCATTGCGGGAAGAGATGATCCGGAATCAGAAGAGGAAAAGCGCGATTGTCTATTCAAACCAGGCATCGGCAGGCATCCCTGATTTCAGTTCCAGATCGGGATTCGGCAGGGTAACCTTGACCAGGTAAACGAGCTTCACCCGCTCTTTATGGGTCTGGATGATTTTGGGGGTAAATTCCGCTTCCGGGGAGATATAGGAGACATATCCCTCATAAGTCTTATCCGGGAAGGTGTCTATCTTGACCTTGACCTTTTGTCCGGGTTTCACCCTGCCGATCTCCGTTTCTCCCACAAAGACCTTGAGGTCCATACGCGAGAGATCGGCAATGGAGATCACCTCTCTACCTACAGTCACCACTTCTCCCGGCTCCACGTTCTTGCTGGTGATAATGCCGTCGAACGGAGCACGTAGCAGGGTGTATTTCAGTTGAATATCGGCCAGGTTCAATGCCGCCTTTGCGCCATCCAACTGAGCGGCCGCAGCCTTGACGTCCCGCTCCGCAATATCGATTTTCCGGAGGTTGCTTTTCGCCTGCCTGAGCGCAGCCACTCCCTCGGTAAGTGTCGCCCGGGCCGCCTCAATGGACTCCTTGCGAAAGCCTTCCTCAAGCAGAGAATAGCCTTCCTTTGCCTTCTGATAATTCTTGAGGGCTGTTTCGTATTTCAACTGAATTGCGTCCCGCTCTTTCTCGGAGATGATCTTTTTCGCGTACAGCGTGTCGTATCTGATCTTGTCTTTTTTCACATTTTCCATGGTCAGTCGTGCGACCTCTGCCGTGCGCCGGGCCTGGGCCACCTCCTGGGCCCTGTGCCCGCTCTCCAGTTCATGAAGCCTGGATTTCAGGGCGGCCACATTTGCGCTGGCCCGTGAAACCTGGTCCGGGAGCGTCTCTCTATAAACTGACAGCAAAACCTCCATCTTATCCAGGTTTTCCTGTGCCTGTTTGACAGCCGCATCTGCATGGACTCGGCGGGATTCAAATTCGGTGGGGTCCAGCTCAGCCAGAACCTCTCCTTTTTTCGCCGCCTTTCCGTCATCCACCAGGACTCTCTGCACCCGCCCGTTCACCTGGAAGCCCAGGTTTGACTCGGTAGCCTCAATAGTGCCCGAATAGTAAAGCTCGGCTGTCTTCTGACGCCACTGCCCATAGAAAACCAGGGCAGCCACACCTACAAAAACAACGAGAAAAACAGTGAGAATAATAATCTTCTTCAATAGCCGCCTCCTGTCGCTCGCATCATATGATCAAAACCGGTCCGGTCTAACTGCAATGGTCTCGCTCAGACGAAAAATGGAATATTTCCGGTAATAATGAATGCTGCGGCGGCGAATGTCAATAATTGTGACTTGACTCAAATCCACTGTCTAAATTCCCCAATGTTCATCTTATGAATTGATTTGGTGAAAGTCCTGATCATCAGCAAGGTGTGAGGTGCACGTCGAAGATCCCGTGTTGTGTGCGGGAGGAGCGAGCGAAGGGAACCGCAGCAGAAATTTTACGTTCTCTTCACCTGGCGGTGCTTTCTGCGATCCGCTGGAAGAGATTGATAACTCTTTCGATCATAATTTCGTTTGCCAAAGAAGAATTGTCGCGGCGAGAACGAGCAAAATTACAGACCACAGCACCAAGGCCTTCCGAGTTGATTTCTTGGCTTTGTCAGCCTCCCACCAGGCTCGGGGACTGACTCCTTGAAACAGAAAGGTTATTACTCCGGCCAGATTGATACAGATGATATTGGTCATGAACAGCAGGAACGCACCAGCTGCCTCCTTGATTTGTCCTGTGCCCAGTAATAAGCCGCAAACGGTCAAAGGAGGCAAAAGCGCTACAGCCACCATAACACCGATAACTGCGGAGGATAATCCGGTTGTAAACGCAAGCACTCCTGCACAGCCGGAAGCAAGGGCCAGAATAATATCGAAAAGATTCGCCCGGGTCCTCATGGCTATTTCAGGAATGGCCGGATCTGTTTTAAAAAAATACCCCATGCCGGCCGACAACAGAAGGGCAATTAATACTCCTGACAATAATGTCTTGAGGGCATTCAGCCCCAATTTATGCTCCGCAAGGTTTGTGGATAGTGCGAGGGCCACGTTCGGTCCCAGAAAGGGCGCAATTACCATTGCTCCGATGATAACAGCCACGTTGTTCTTCAGGAGACCGATTGCGACAACAACAGTCGAAAGTATCGTCATTAAGACGAAGATATTCGAGAATTTTGTGCTGTCCACAATATCTGAATAAAGCTCTTCTCGGCTGATTCTGACTGTTTTTTTCTGTTCAGTTTTGGTGTTTTGCAAGCTCGAATCGGATGCATCTTTATCAGGCACGTCCATACGGGGGACGCACGCTTCAACGGGAAACAGAATCAACTTGAACCCGGCTACTGAAGAGAACCGTCTTTCAAAAAGGTCCATAATTGGTTCACTATGTCCAGAATCAGTAAGGACACTGGCAACAAAGTTGACCCCCGATGATTCTTCCTGCCAGAAAATAAGATTGTCCTGGCGTTCTAATAACTCCAGGGCTTCTTTCCCATGGTTTCCCGGCAGAATTATTTTAATCACCCGCTGAGGCATATATCCCTTCTGCAGATTTAACACGAGGGTTGCGCAGCGTAAAACCACGCGGCCGAAGGCTTTCGGAAGATATCACTGAATCGGCCCGCGTGGTTTTACGTCCGACAGCAGCCCTTCGTTCGATCATGTTTTGCGACTTGCTTGTCATTGTCTTCCATAAGGACACGTATACAAGCACAATCCGCATACCGCTGTTTCGGGATCCTTCTCTTCCATATTGGAGAAATATTGATCACATTTGCCGGCATCGAAACGTGCTGCCCGTGGTTCCTCTGCGCGGAACGGCTGCCCCGTGAAGCTCCTGACTGGACAGATATCCACACACTCATGGCAGTCCCCGCAACGGTTATCAAGCGGTGAGCCTGTTATTGCCAAAGGTGCATCAGTCAATACCGTCGCCCACCGAACCCGGGGACCCATGTCCGGCGTGATCAGAAGGCAGTTTTTCCCAATCCAACCCAACCCGGCCAGATGAGCACTCAGTTTATGAGAAAAGACGGCGCATATCCGCTCGTCATCCACTCGCTTTGACGCCGGGATAGGGAAGGCTCTGTGTCCCATACGCTGCAGGATACTTGCTGCACGGGAGATTATCAGGTCGAGGCGTGCGTTGATCACATCATAGCAGTGGGATCGATAGCTGGCTGCCACAGTACGGTCCGGGCGTTGGAAGAGCTGGTTCACAATCGGGTGAAACAGAGCGATTCCAACTGAAATGGAGCGTGAGTACCGGGCGATTTCTGTTCCACCCTGTTCGAGAACAGCATCACGGGCAGGGGTCAGATCGGCGATGCCGAAATAGTCCGCACCCCAATCCGTGACCGAATCACGGAGCTGATCTTCCAAATCCATATGGCTTTCCTCTCGCATGTATTGGAGTTTCTCGCATATGGCGGACCCATCGGGCTGATTCTAATCCTTCCATTGAAGAAATCCCTCATAATGCCCCTGCGCACCTGACTTCAACCTTTTGTCTCGGCGATCTTCTTCAATCTTCCGCTGGACAATTTTGTTAGATTCGCGAAGAACCTCTTTCTGAACCTGGGAATTCTTGTCAATCCCATCATGATGGGGTTGGCGATCCACATCTTGAGCTCTTTCTGTGGAAAATCATACTTGCCATGCTTCTTATAGTATCTATGATCTGCCTGCCAGATCATGCGATTGCACGGCCGCGACAACGTTGTAGACGTTGCCTTTGCCGATCTGCTCATTGAGTACAGATTGAAGCTTGTTTGCCATTCCGTCCATACTGACCTCCAGTTACTGCTCACGCCTTGAAATACTGGCCAGGCGTCCTTCCAAGGGCTTTTCTAAACATCGCTATGAACGCGCTCGGGCTGTCGTAACCTAGATCCAATGCAACCGTCGTGACAGGCTCTTCCATCGCCAACCTTCTTAGACCTTGCAAAATTCTGACCTGCTGCCGCCATTGTGTGAAGCTCATTCCCGTCTCCGAACGGAAAAGCCGGGCAAGAGTCCGACTAGTAGCTCCCACTTTTTTGCCCCAGTCCTCCAGAGTACTATTGTCTCCAGGATTTCTTGAGAGCCCTCTAAATATCTTTTGAAGCCGACTATCTCTCGGTATCGGAAGATCCAGAGGCGCCACTTTCAGGGTCTGAACCAAGTCGAGTATAACATTCATGATCCTCTCTTCAGGACTGTTGGACTTGTATAAATGGCGCAAGGTTGTCGCATAAAGAATGAGTTCTCGCAGTACCGGCGGAACTGATACGACAAGGCACGCTCCTGGCAAATTGGGGGCCACTTCAGGTTTGATATAAAGGGTGCGCATGGACAACCTTCCGGAGCAATTGATCTGATGTTCTACCAGGGCCGGTATCCAGACAGCGCGAAGGGGAGGAACAACCCATATACCATTTGCTGTGGTAACAGTCATGACACCCGATGAAGCATACAGAAGCTGTGAACGGGCATGTCGGTGAAACGGTATCAGGTGGCCGTTCGGAAAATTTTTGGCCATTGCTACTACAGCTCTGGGGATGCTCATAATCTCTTCCACAGGATCAGACAAATCGGTTTTTGTCTGATTTTCGATATTTTTTGTCTTCATAGCGTTAGCAGGATATTCCTGTTTTCAATTACAGTCAAGGTACAGAATTAATTGTTTGAGGGCTTAAGGGAGATAGGAGGCGAACATGGTAGATCGAATCCATTTTGTTTTTCTGGGCGTGGGCCACTTCTATGATCACTTGTTCATGTTGATCTTTGCGACGGTGTCGGCTCTCACCTTATCACGTGAATGGGGAATGAGCTATGCAGATCTTATCCCGTATGCCACGCCCGGCTTCATCGCCTTCGGCGTGCTTACAGTGCCCGCGGGCTGGCTCGCCGACAAGTGGAGCCGCAAGGGCATGATGTTTGTCTTCTATATCGGTATCGGCTTGAGTTCGATCTTCACAGCGCTTTCAGAATCACCATTGGAAATCGGGATCGGCCTTCTAGCCATCGGGCTCTTTGCAGCCATCTACCATCCGGTCGGTCTCGCCCTTGTCGTACAGGGCCGCAAGGATACCGGTGTCCCGCTCGCCATTAACGGGATTTTCGGGAATATGGGGGTGGCCTGCGCAGCCCTCCTCACAGGATTTCTGGTCGATCACACAGGATGGTGTTATGCCTTCGTGTGGCCGGGGGTGGTTTCTGTTGCAACAGGAATCGCTTACGCTGTGCTTCTGTACGTAGCCCGAGGTACAGGTGCCAAAGAGGGCCATTTCCGTATCTCAGCCAAGAAGACTGTAAAAACGCAGGGGGTGGATGGGCGCCTTGTCACCCGTGTGTTCGCTATCATTTTCTTGTCCACCGCAATTGGAGGACTTGTCTTTCAGAGCACAACCTTTGCGCTGCCCAAGGTCTTTGACGAGCGTCTTGCCGAGATGGCTGTCTCGGCGACACTGGTAGGATGGTACACCTTCATTGTTTTCGCCATTGCTGCCTTGGGCCAACTCATCGTTGGATATTTGGTAGACCACTATTCTATCCGGTCAGTATTTGCACTCGTGGCCGCCCTACAGGCTATTTTATTCGCAGTGATGCAGGGGCTCAAGGGCTGGGCTGCGCTGTGCGTCAGCATATCATTTATGCTCGTTGTTTTTGGTCAGATTCCCATCAACGACGTACTGATCAGCCGTATCACCCGAAGCGAGTGGCAGAGTCGAGTCTACGGCTTCCGGTACATTGTGACCTTTTCGGTCATGGCCTCCTCAATACCACTTATCGCATGGATTCACACTCATTGGGGCTTTGATAGGCTTTTCACTATGCTCTCAGCAGCCGCGGCCTGCATCTTTATATCGGTTCTCATGTTGCCCCGATTCTGCCCTGCGGATGTGAACACCCAAAGCCGTTGATAGTCACCAGACTTAAAGAAAAGGCCGTTCAGTCAGCAATACGACTACTAAACATGGAGGGAGATGTACATGGTTGGACAACATTGCCCATGTGGAGCACACCCGAACCTGATCGGCCACCTTTTGGGGAGACATACCCGCTTCAACAAAGGGATCTGACTATTCTTTTGCCCGACCAGAATTCAAAATTGATTTCAGGGCTTCTCAGTATTCAACCTGTTTTCCCAGTCAAATTCCTTGGTCGTCACAATGTGCTCCATTCTGCGAATGCGGCGGTCAAGGTTCTGATATCTTCTTATGATGCGGTCGGTGGCACCTTTTCGCGAGGTAACATAGCTTTCATACAATTCCTCCTCCTCCTCGGACCCTATTGGCAGGACGGGCTCGGGTTTCATCAACAAGGCTGCGATGAAATAGAGAGCCAACACCGGCCAGAACCCACTGAAGATGAGGAGAACTATTGCAATGACCCGTGTCCAGAAAAGGGAAAAATCGAAATACCCTGAAATGCCCTTACATACACCCAGGAATATCCCACTTCGAGAGCGGTACAATCCTCCTCGAAGTATATGATCTATTCTCCTCATCGTCCTTATTCCTTTCTTTCCCTTTCCAGAATGATGGTTTCCAGGGCCTCCACTCGCTCTTCCATTCGCTTCAACCCCTTATGGATCTCCTGTATCATTTTGGCTTCTTCCGACTGAAGTTGCTGGCCTTTCCTCGAAAAGCCGCCTCTGATAATCTTCATAGCAATCAGTATGGTGCTCCCAATGATCGAAAGCACTAAGATAGAGCCCCCGAAGACGATCGCCAGCATCACAATTAAGTGCATTGCTCAGAATTCCTCGCATAATATGGATGGCTTCATAAACACCAAGATCTGCATGTTTCGCTATTCTACTAACCTTACGTCTATGCGCATGTTTCTACAAGAGCAAATCCTCATCGGATTGTCCTTTGGCTAAGCGCTTTCCGCGCTTCCCTTCGCCAGTGAACTTTTGAGATCCTTTAACTGGTCCTCAATCTCATCGTCCACCATGAGGCCCTCGAACTCCTGTTCCATTGCGCGTTTTCTGCCGTAATTAACCAGTTCCGCCTCAGCCTCCATCCGTTCAATTCGGTTTTCAAACTGTTCAAACTTCAGCAGTGTCTCTGTACTGTCCATGCGCCTGATATCCTGCTGGGCACGGATCTTCTTTCTCGCCCTGATGTGCCGCTCTACCAGCATGCGCTGCTTTTCGCGGGCGGTACCCAGTTTCTCTTCCAATTGCCGGATATCATCCTGGTACTTCTCAACGATATCCTGCAATTCAAGGGTCTCACGTTCCAGGGTCTCCGCTCTTTCAGTGTATCTCCTTCTTTCCAGAAGCGCTTCGCGCGCAAGGTCGTCTCGTCCCTTGGTCACAGCGAGGGTTGCCCTCTCTTCCCAGTTCTTCGCCCTGGCATGCATGTCCTCAAGCTGCCTCCGAACCCTTTTGCTGTTTGCCATCACTCCTGCGCAGGATGCCTTGAGCTCCACAAGCGTGTCTTCCATCTCACGGATCATGAGCTTGAGCAGCTTTTCCGGATCCTCTGCCCTGTCCAGCATGGCATTCATATTTGAACTGATGATATCTCTGAATCTTGTAAAAATACCCATTGGCTGACCTCCTTTTGTGGCGATTACGCGACTGTAAATCAGCAGGAACTATGCCAAAAAGAACAAAGTTGGACCAAACCGAATGAATCCAACGGGTTATGCAACATCATGCCCTTGACAAAGGGAAATCATCAGTGGTAATATTCTACATTAGATGGTTTATTTTACTAACAAATAGGTATTTGACCCATGAAAAGAAAAAAGGACATCTCCGCGCACGGAGCTGAATCAGTTGTGAGGATGGGCATGGAAGATGCTCTCGGGTCCTCGGATGCCTTTCTGGAATTCCAGGAGAGGCTCTCCCGGGCGGCTCAGGTGGACCGCCCTGTGCTCCTTATCGGCGAAAGGGGAACAGGCAAGGAAATTGCGGCATCCAGACTCCACTACCTTTCAACAAGATGGCAGAATCCTCTGATCGCTTTGAATTGTTCTGCACTGAGTTCGTCGCTCATTGAGTCTGAGCTGTTCGGCTACGAAAAGGGAGCGTTTACGGGAGCGGAACAGCGCCGCGTGGGAAGGTTCGAGGCGGCTGTAGGAGGCACTATTTTTTTGGATGAGATAGGCCTCCTTCCCATGGAAGTCCAGGAAAAAATACTCCGAGTAGTGGAATATGGGACCTTTGAAAGGGTAGGAAGCCCTGAAAGCATAGAGGCGGATGTGCGCATTGTCGCCGCCACCAATACAGACCTGCTTGAGCTTGCCGACGAAGGACGTTTTAAACGAGACCTCCTGGACAGGCTCTCTTTTGAGGTTCTTTATCTGCCTCCCCTGAGGGAAAGAAAAGGAGATGTTTCGCTCCTCGCAAATCACTTTGCCGGAAGGATGGCCCTTGAACTGGGATGGCAGGATGTACCGAGGTTCAGCCCAAAGACGGTAGCAAAATTGGAGAGCTACGGCTGGCCCGGGAATATCAGGGAACTCAAGAACGTGGTGGAACGCGCTGTATACCGCTCCGACACGCCACTCATCAAGACCATCGTCTTTCAACCATTCAAACCCTCTTCGGGGCGTCAGTTTTCAAAGGAAACAGGCGATGCGAAAAATGAAGTCAGGAACTCCGCAATAGATGATATCACAAGAATGCCTTTTAAGGAGGCAATACGAAACATGGAGTTACTATTGTTGAAAAAGGCCCTCAAAGAATCAAGGTTCAATCAGAGAAAAGCGGCCAGAGCCATGGGGTTGACCTATCACCAATTGAGGGGACTGTATAGGAAATATAAGGACGAGTTCAACGCGGAGCAATAAAGGAGTCCTCATTATCAACCATATTCATATCAGCTTAGTGCCCATCCACAAATAGAATTCGGGCACTAGCGGGTTTCCAATCAAGTTCTATAATATCATATTTTCATCACTTAAAAGACGTTTTCATGAATTAGAAGCTACTATTCCATAGAATGTGCTTCCCGGCATGAATCGGTGGACTTTGATTCTGCCGAAACCACATTGTTTTAAAATCGATGTGATTTCATTCAGATCAGGAAGAGGAGTAAGCCCTTTTAACGAACTGTTTACCAGATTCAAATTTGCAGTGGCGAGATCTTTTCCCTTGCTGCGGAAACTCATTACTACCGCCAGCTTACCCTCCGGGGACAACATTTCCCGCGTTCTATTTATTAATGCAATACGATCCTGCTTGTCAAAATAGTACAGTATGTTGACCAGTGAAATAAGGTCAAAACGGTCTTTTTCCGCTTTAAATTCAGATATATTCCCATGATAAATGTCGAATCGATCAGCCAGTCCCCATGCCGCAATATTGTGTTTTGCCTGGTCGACCACCGCTTCGTCAACATCCAAACCAATTCCCTTTGCATTCCTGTTTAGTTCGTGAACGGTGCGCAACAGGAAAGCGGAACCACATCCCACGTCCAATACTTTCATGGGATCTTTGCCTTGGACGATGTGTGCAAGAAAGTCCTTGATTATCGGTTCGGTCATTTTTGAAAATCTGGCAACTATATCTCCTATTTTATCGAGGTCTTTGCCGAGTTCGCCGCCCCGCATCCGTGAGGCAGCATTTTTATATGCATCGCTATAATACGTCATGCTGCCCTGTATCACTGCGGCAAGCATATCTCCATCGGCGCCCGTTATTGCCTTAGATCTCTTCCCTCTGATGAAAAATCGTTCTCCTTTAATCCCCAGTTCCTTTGAAGCCAGTCCGACTTCCAAAAGGGCGTCAAGAATTTCCGTACGCGCAACATGGAGTCTTTCAACCAGGGTATTCCGGTCGCATGGCTGGATCAGAGTTTCTAGTAAACCAGACTCATATGCTGCAAAAATAAAATGCATTCTTACGGATGCTTGCCAGTCTCTCATGACCGGGTACAGCCCCGGAATTTTCAGAATACGGAGAAACGAAAGGGTATATCGTAGATTCATTTTCAGGTCTTTTTGCTGATGTTTTCACATAACATTGGAGGGACGGATGCATCCTCCAATAGTCTCTTCATGATCAGGTCGTGCTGAATCTCGTCTCCCATCTGGAAATCATGACGTCCGGCTACGACGAATCCCATATCGCGATAAAAGGCGATGGCTTTATCGTTCCGCTCCCAAACACCCAGCCAAACATACCGTTTGCCCTTTTGCCGGGCAATCTGCATCGCGTAAGTGATCAACGTCTTTCCCAGACCTCTGCCTTGGAATTCCTTGCGAACATAGATCCTTTCAAGCTCAATTGAATCCGGATCATTGAGATCGGATTGTTCGGGGGCTTCGTTGAGTTTCAGATATCCGGATAATTCACCATCGGTATACATGAAAAAAAAGCCACACCTCGGACTTGAAAGTTCCTTTTGCAGCCTGTCTCTGTTGAATGCGGCCTTGAGATACTTGTCCATGGTTTCCGCGGTGTTCATGAAGCGGAATGCCTGATCGAAGGTTTCGTACGCTAATTGCCTGAGAACGTCTAATTCGGTTGTTTTGCAGGCTCGGATGATAACGTCCACTGGCTGTGTCTTCCTGTCCTTGAGCGATTCAGATGTTTCAGATGATATCACGTCTTGTGTTTCGTGATCAATATGAGTTGAAGGTCCCGCTCTTTTTGGGTCCATTCGGCTTCAACGCGCCTGTCGGGATGTTGGAGTGAGAGTGTAAAGAAATGTTGCCTTAGCCCAAAGCATGATGTAGAGGTAATGGATTTTGTGGCATGGGTCAGGATTTTTTTCACGCTGAGACAAGGAGCCACCATGGCCACCGCTAAAAAAGAGGTTCGGGTATTCGGTCTTCCCGTTCTTCAAGGGATTCTGCCCATCGATCGATCCAGGATGGTCGCCGATATCGTGGCCGGCATCAGCCTGGCTGCCCTGGCCATCCCTGAGGTCATGGGTTACACCAGAATCGCCGGGACTCCTGTGATCACCGGCCTTTATACCATGTTCATCCCAATGGCCCTCTTCGCCCTCCTGGGCTCGTCCCGGCACTTGGTAGTAGGAGCGGACTCGGCCACTGCGGCCATCCTGG
>CAZWEV010000034.1:0-43200 GCA_964633015.1 uncultured Desulfobacteraceae bacterium
AACCCCTCGCCTTGAAGGCGAGGGTTGTTCAGTTTTGACTAAACCCTCCACCTCTGGTGGAGGACCCGGATAGGTTCTACCGATCCGGGGAGAAATAATATAGGCTCTTCCTCCGGGAAAGTCCCTAAGAAAGGGAAGGAGGAAGAACCTATGCACGAATGGAAAAGTTTATCGCATGTGAGCTGGCATTGCAAATACCATATTGTAATCATTCCGAAATTTCGAAAGAGGGTACTGTACGGGAGATTTCGAAAACGAGTTTGGGAAATAGTTCGGGAACTGTGCCGGCAACGAGGGATAGAAGTAGTAGAAGGGCATCTGATGCCGGACCATATCCACATGTTTCTAAGCATTGCTCCGAAATACAGTGTTGCGTTTGCGATAGGGTTTACCAAAGGGAAGAGTGCAGTTCGGATCCACCGGCAGATATTGGGGAACAAACGAGTGAGGGGGCTGTACTTCTGGTCCCGGGGATATTGTGTAAGCAAAGTGGATGTGGATGAAGAAACCATTAGAAAATACATCCGTGAACAAGATGCCCTTGAAGGTGGTCAAGGGAATCTGGACCTTGAATAACTAAAGCGAAAGGCAAAGGGACTTTCCCAAGATCGAGCCCCCCTCGGGGGGACCTCATGATGCCTCCCGCTCTGCGGGAGGAGATTCACTGAGCCCATGACAAAACCTATGATTTCCGGCCGTATGTACTGCACGACGGCGGCGCGCTGGAGCCCCACAGCTCCGGCTATATCCCGTTCAAAGCAGGCCACACAGATGCCCATGTTTCCCGGATTGCCCCATTTCTGTAAAAGGGCGGCGAATATCCCGATAAATGCTCCTACCGAAACAATACCCCATTTGGTCGCGAACAGGTTCCTTAACCGTGCCATTGCATCCCTCCCGCAAATAGTGTGTGATGATTAAAAAGAGTGAAGACCGATGATGGGCAGGATGCCAATCCGCCTTTCGACAGTCCGGCTGCTGAATTTCACCGCCCCGTACCGCACAGACCTCGGAAAATCCGCCTGAGCGTTCTGTCATCAATTCTTTCCATCAAGAGATCATCGCAATCGGGCTCAACCTCATATTCATTTTCCTCAGTGTCACCGCTTTCTCCACACTTCTCCCGGACAGGCAGCCGTGGGATTCCGGCATTGTGTTCCGGCTGAAGCCCACGGTTGCTCTTGATCCAGTGATCACAGTCATCGTGAGCCCCGATATATGAGAAAAAGAGATGATCTCCCTTCTTCAGATGCACAAGCCGGTATCCACTCCCCAGATCGAACTTGCCGCAACCCTCTATCCTGGCTTCTCCATGCCTGGTGAGCCTGTGGACATGCGAGGGTCGGAGCCCGCTTTCGGCGGCAGCGAGTTTTTCCATAATGTGTTCCGCCAGCACGGCAGCCTGTGCCGCCTTTCCGCCCGCCTTGCGAAGGTTTGACAAAAGCTTGTTGAATTGGATTTCCCTGTGAACAAAAACTGCCACTTCAAAAAGCATCCTCCCCTGTTTTCTCAATATTCATTATTCCGAAGCCAGAAGGGCGGCCCCTAGGGCCCCGAGTATTTGGGGATTGTCGGGAACGAGTATATCTCTTCCTGTAGCCTCCCGCAGGATCTGCACCATGCAGGGATTGAGGGCAACTCCTCCGCCAAAAAGAACAGCATCGGTCATGGTGACCCTTTTGAGCATACCGGCGGCTTTTCGCACAACCGATCGATGGAGACCCAAGGCAATATCGCGCCGGTTTTCTCCCTTCGCCAGGAGAGATGTCACCTCGGATTCAGCGAACACCGTGCACATACTGCTCACCTGGATCTCCTTCCGTGCATTGAGGGCCTCTTCCCCGAACCGGTCAACGGTGTACCCGAGGGTCTGGGCCATGATCTCAAGGAATTTTCCTGTCCCTGCCGCACACCGGTCATTCATTTCGAATTTCGTGATCCTTCCCCTGTCATTGACGGCGATAGCCTTGGAATCCTGCCCGCCCATATCCAGAATGGTTCGCACGTCAGGGAACAGGAACCTGGCTCCTACAGCGTAGGCCTTGATCTCCGTTATAGTGGGAGCTTCGAAGGAGAGCTCAAAGAGGTGCCGTCCATAGCCGGTGGCCATGATTCGGTCATGTTCCACACCGTCAATCATTTCTCTCGCCTGTGCCATGGGATCAAAACCGGAATCGGTCTGACGGAGTTCGATAATTCTGTTGCCGTTCAAGACCACCAATTCAATACTTCGGGAGCCGATATCAATGCCTGCGCATCGCATGAGAGAGGCCCTTTCCTATTTGAGCAGCTCTATGAAAGCTTCCACTCTCGTTTTGAGCTGCCCCACGTCCTCCATGCTGTAATCCGTGTCGATGCGGAGTGTAGGGATGTCCTTTTCTTCAAGGGCCTTTTCAACAGGCATGGACTCAGTAATATATGGCTGGCAGAATTGAAGACCGTAATGGATGACCCCGTCCGCTTTATATTCCCTGAACATCTCCTCAATATGACTGAGCCGCTCGGGGTTGGGGGTGAATATGGCACAATCCACCTGGAAATGACGATCCACGATGGCGTCCATAAGTTCCTCTACCGTACTGCCGCCTTCATCCGTCAGGTTGCGGGTGCCCCGCTCCCCGACGCAGGATTCCTCTCCCACGATTACTGCGCCCGAAGTCTCGATGATCCAGGGCAATTTCCAGTTGGGGACGGCCATGGGACACCCTGAAAGCAGGATTCTCGGGGTCCCTGCAGGGAATACCCCCTCGGCCTTTTCTATCCTCCTTTCAAGTTCGTCACAGATCTTGTTCACTGAATCCGTGAACCGGACCGGATCATCATAGAAAAAGACCTGGTTGCCCAGGAGAGCATCCAGTCCAGAGATAGGGGCCGGATCGGCCTTTCGCAGATCAGACAGTCGGTGGATAGCCTTTCGCTTATTGTTGACGATGCCGATCCCCGTTTTGAGCCGTTCCGCATCAATGGTCACACCGGTGAGTTTTTCCACTGCTTCCTTGAATCGGAGATATTCAGCCTTCAGGAGGGCCCTCCCCTCATCAGACTTCATCTGGGGCAGGTCCATGACATAGAGGTTCGGAATAAGATTATTGAGGACCTCGTAAGATTTTTTCTTGCCGTCACAGGTATTTTCTCCCACGATCATGTCCGCGGATTCAATATAGGGGCAGACCTTGCCCAGCTTGAACCCAAACGCCGATTTGATCAAAGAGCAGGTATTGCGGGGAAGGAGTTTCTCCACCTCTTCAGTTGCAAAATCCGCCCCCGTACAGAGGCCGACCAGCGTCGCGTTTGCGGCCCGAACTATCTCCTCGGGTACAAACACGCAGAAAGAACCAATGACCTTCCTGCCGGCCGCCTTTTCATCTATCAACTCCTTGATGCGCAGGCCATGTACCTCGCTCATGACGAAATCGAAATACCCCATGCCTTCAGGTCGGTTCTTTTGCGCCAGGTAGATATCCTGGTATCCTTTGCCGAGAACATCCAGCAGTGCATCATGGGCCTCCAGATCCAGGCCCAGGCTTTTCCACATATCCCTGTAATCTTCACTCATTTTTTCCTCCTTTGTTTTTTTAACGGTCCCTTAAAATGCTCTCAGTTTCAGAACCCTTCTTTTCTTTCCCTCAGCAGAAGACCTCGCTCCACGGTTATAACGACAGTTTGGTTCCCGGTAATTGGAATCTCCTCTCTGCTCCGGTGGTGGTGAGGCGGTCAAGAGAGGGTGAATTCTTCACCCTTGAGAAGCCGGGAAAGCATCATTCCTTCCTGATCCCCGCACAAAGACGCAAAGTCCAGGCTGAAAAAGGTGAGAAGGCCAGCTTTGTGAATTGATGAAGGGATCCTGATTTTTCGGCCTGGTCCCGTGCCTACCGAACCCGGGCAGTCTGTTTTCTGGTGTGTCAGGTGAAGCCGAAAAACCGGTCCATGGGCAGTATATCCGTCTGAGTGGCATTGCAGAGCGGAAACAGTAATACAGGAGACAGTTCCGATGTGTCAAACTGGAATTTACGATATGAGCCGCGGATTCCATAGGAAAAAACTATGTTGCCGGCAAGACGCAAAGATCCAGGTTCACGGTTCAAGTGAGATCGTCAGTTCCGCCGCGGTCGATCAAGCCGCGTGAAAAGTCTTTCCGGGTTCCTGGAGCCGTGAACCTGTTTCATGGCCGGAACCAGGGTGAACCCCGAGAGCCCGCATTCCCCTTTTGCCAATGAAACGAGAGGGGAGGTGATTTGACCCGGAGGCGCTTGACAATACGGAAATGATGGCTATTTTTTGAAGGAAAAAAGAAGAAGACATGGCCGGCTTCAGATGGCCATGTCTCTGAGAAGAAGGGAGGTGCTGTTATGACACTGGCAATTACAAGAAACAGAAGGCCCTCTTGGATGACGCCGTTCGGCATGGAAGGATTTGGCGATGTGTTTTTTGACCGACTCTGGCCGGAATGGCAGAGAGATATAGGGGAAGAATGGTCTCCAAATGTTGATCTGACCGAAAAAGACGGGAAATATGCCGTTGTGGCGGAAATTCCCGGACTGAAGAAGGATGATATTTCTGTTACCTTTGAAAACGGGGTTTTGACGATCACGGGAAAGAAGGAGACCAACCACGAAGAAAAGAACGAGGAATATCACGTGAAGGAAACCAGGTCCGGTTCCTTTTCCAGGAGTTTCAGGCTGCCTCGTGAGGTGGCCGCGGAAGGGATCGAAGCAATATATGAAGACGGTGTCCTCAAAGTGGTATTGCCGCACGCAGAAGAATCCAAGAGAAAGAAAATCGAGATTAACTGAAGAACCATTGAAAGAAGGGGAGGGGTCGGTTCTGCCGACCCCGCTGACCCTAGGGTGGTATACAAGCCACGGACCCGTTTCCCGCGCGCTTTCCTGTGCTTTTCATTTCATACGCGTGTTCCCGCCAATGAGCCTCCAGCCGGCATGTTGCAGAAAGAAGTTCAAACCTGAACGGATCGTTGACTGGTTCTCTCCCAGGAAACCATGGCTTTCGTCACCCGTTCCGGGGTCATGGGAAGCTGAAATACCCTTGCCCCGCAGGCATCAAAGACAGCATTGGCCAAAACGGCACCCATGGTGATGATGGCCGGTTCTCCGCCGCCCTGGGGCGGGGAATTCGGATTTTCGAGGATGACGGTTTCGATTCTGGGAAGCCAGGAAAACCGCGGAATCTCGTAAGTGTCGAAATTGAGATCCAGGATTTCACCGCCGCGAAAGTGGATTTCTTCGGTGAGGGCGTATCCCATGCCCATGGTAATACACCCTTCCATCTGAATGGCCGCCCCTTCCGGATTGATGCAAAGGCCCATATCCTGGGCGGCGACGACGCGTTTCACCGAAACGGCGCCCGAACTCCTGTCGACCTCGACTTCGGCGACGGTGGCCACGTAGGTCCCGGCATCGATTCCGCAGGCGATCCCCCTGCCTTGGCCACTCGGTCCCGGGGATTTTTTCCACCCGAACTTCCCAGCCGCCGCTTTTAGAACCCGCTTCATTTTCTCATCGGCGAGATTGTGAAGCCGGAACTCCAACGGATCCATCCCGGCCCGGGCCGCCATGATGTCCATCTGCGATTCCCGGGCGAAGGTGTTGGTATTATTGGCCGGGGCACGCCAGGCGCCGGTGGCGAACGGGTGAGATCCGGGGACGCCGCGCCAGCCGTTGCCCGAGGAGACCGTACGGTGATTGGGAATCTTGTAGAAGTGTGCGGCCCCACGGTCTCCGGCGAAATAGACATGATAGTCCCAGAGACAGATATCACCGTTTTGATCAACGCCCGAGCGGATTTTCACTATCGCGGCAGGACGGAACGAATCGTAAAAAAATTCCTCGTTTCGGCTCCAGGCCACCTGAACCGGCTTCCCGGTGAGTCTGGCAAGCCGGGCGGCTTCTCCGACCTGCAGATTCCGGGTTTTCCCGCCGAAGCCGCCGCCCACAAAAGGCGAGATCACACGGACGTTTTCCGCCGGAATCCCGAGCGCCTGAGCGGCTTCCTCCTTGGCCCGGAACGGGGTCTGGGAAGAGGGCCAGACCGTGGCGCGGTTCTCCTCCACATGCACCGTAGCCGTATGGGGTTCCATGGGCGCATGGGCCACATAGCTGTTGAGGTAGGTCGCATGGAAATGCAGTCCGGCCTCCTGTTCCCCGGTTTGCAGGTCCCCGCCCCTTTCAAGCACATTTCCACGCGGGGCCACTTTCAGGAGATGATCGAAGATGGTCGTATCATCCACATGGTATTTCGGCCGTTTGAACTCGGCCTTGATCTTCAGGAGCGCCGCCTCAGCGATGTCCGGCTGCGGGTGCAGGACCGCAATCATATCTCCGTTGCGAACGATGCGGACTCCTTCCATGTTTTCGGCTTGGGAAAGATCCACGGAGAGCAGCCGGGAACCGTGAGCCGGGGGCCGCAGGACCCGGGCGTAGAGCATGCCGGGGACATGAATGTCCCCGGCGTACCCGGCCTTTCCGGTGACCTTTTCAAATGCATCACGCCGAAGCACCGGTTGATGCATGATGTTGAACTCGGAAGGTGTTTTCACTTTCACCGGGCCGGAAATACGCCGTTCAATGCGTTTTCCCCGGGTAAGCCGGGCGTAGGAGACCCGGTTTCCGGGCTTGGTCTTTTCAAATATTTCGCCGTCCTTGGCCTTGAGCTTCTCCACCGGAACATGGAGACGTTCGGAGGCGAGTTCCAGCAGTACCGCTTTTGCCTCCGCGGCGGCAGCCCGAAGCGGCGGGCCGAAAAAACGTGTTGTTCGGCTGCCGAAGGTTCCCATGTCCCAGGGACACAGATCGGTATCGCCCATGATCACGTCCACGCGGGTGAGCGACACGTCCAGTTCGTCCGCCAGCATCTGGGCCAGTGAGGTGATCACGCCCTGACCCATTTCTATCTTCCCGGTGAAGCAGGAAACCCGGCCGTTTCCCCCGATTTTCAAAAACGCATTGAAATCCGTGGGAAGGGGTTGCCCTCCTGCCTCCTGGGGAAAAAACGGCAGTTCACCAATGGTAAACAAAACGAGAAGGCCGCTGCCGGTGAGTTTCAGAAATTGACGCCGAGTGACCTGGATTCCGTGGTTGGGCCCGTGGAACGCTCGATCCGGTTTCATATCAGCGTTCTCCTTTCATTCTTGATGCCGCCGCCTGGATGGCACGGACGATCCGGTTATGGGCGCCGCATCGGCACAGGTTGTCTTCCATGGCGTCGATGATATCTGCCCTGGACGGCTCCTGGTGTCGTCGCAGAAACGCGGTCGCCTGCAGGATCATCCCGGGCGTGCAGTAACCGCATTGGAGCGCATCGTGCTCCATGAATGCTTCCTGTACCGGGTGAAGCTTTCCACCGGCGGCAAGGCCCTCGATGGTCACCACCCGTTTTCCGCGGATTTCCCGGACGGCGGTTTGACAGGATCGCACGGCTTCCTCATCGATCAGTACTGTGCAGGCGCCACACAGCCCCTCGCCGCACCCGTACTTGGTGCCGGTCAGACCGAGATCGGTCCGCAGCACCCACAGCAGCACCCGTTCCCCGTCAACGGTGATCTTGCGGGCGGTCCCGTTTATCGTGCATTGGATTTCTTCTATCATGGCGGACTCCCTTGTAATTCTATTCGGAAAAATCGAACGCCGAAGGAAATACATAATCAGCGATATTCAGAAAGGTACGATGTCCCTGCTCGAAACAACAAGAAAGGCGGACGCGGGTCCGCACGAGGATGGAGAACAGGCTTGAAAGGTAAAACCCGCGGCTACCCAATTCGGCCTTTCTTAAAATCGGATCGATACTGAATCGCGTCAACCGGGCAAACATTTAGACAACGAGCACAACTGAAACAATCTGCCGGAAATCTGTTCTCCGCAACTCTGCCTTTGGCAGCTTCCAGAGGACATGCCTTTATACAGGCACCACATTGGGTACACTTGTTTCGGTCAATTCGAACGGCAAAAATACTGAGGCGCTCAGCTATCCATGAAGCAAGACCAAAAGGACAAATGAACTGACAAAAAGGACGGTAGAAAAAGAATGATCCGGATAAGACAATAACAATCGTCAGCAGAATGCTGCCGGTCTCAAAGTCAAGATTAAACAGGTTAAAGGGATTAATAAAGTGATATATAACCATCCCCTTCCGATTTCCAATGACACCGATCAGAAGAAATACCATGGCGACAAACAGACCTGTTCGAATTGTATTTGTTACAATGAACGGCATCTTTTTATCTTTCATTTTTCGCAGGATGGGCAAGCTGAAAATCAATTCCTGAAGAGCACCGAAAGGACATCCCCACCCGCAGATCACCTTATTGCCGACAACAGCAAGGATGATGAAAAAACCGAAAGCTGCTGCTTTGGCTATGGGATCAGGATACAGCCCGACCATGGATTTCAATACCTTAACAATGCCCTCCATGGGATTGGGTGATTTTCCCAGCAGAAATCCGGCCACGACTACTGAAACCAGGAGACAAAAAATATAAGGAAATCTGGGATACCAGGCACGCCGCTGTTTGGTACTGGATCCTTCCGGTCGCCCCAGCACGATGAGAAAAACAAGAGCCCCAAGCACCAATGCCGCATAAAGATAGTATTTAACTCCGGCGTCAACGTGCGAAAGAATGTGGTGCACAACATGCTGAAGTTTTTCACGTGTCACGCCTAAGTCTCGGAGAGGGTCGGTCTTGGAGACATCAAGCGGGAGTTTCAGTTCACGGGCAAGGGCTTTCCCGGTGATGCCCAGTTCAGGGGCAATCTGTCGAATTGACATGTCAAGGTTGAAGCCCGTCGACTTCTCTGGATTGGAAACCGGGTTCATCAAGAAACCGACGGCTATGAGAGCGAGCATCAGAGAGGCCGCTGCGAACAACCAGAACCGTTGTCTACCCGAGAGCTGTAAGAACCAGGAAGAAGTTTTCATAGTTGCTTTCCCAAATGAATAAAATTTACCATAGCTTTTTCCAGGAATCAATGAACTTGTCGCCTGTCGGGTGAGGGATCCGGAGCGCTGGACATACGGCCGCAGCAAGACCTTCCGTTTTTCGGCCCGATAAATAAAGTTCGTCATATGTAATGGTATATGATAAAATATTTGATTCGGATTGTCTTTGAAAGTGAGTATAATGACCCTATCCGGTGTGCCCTGGAGATACCGTTGACTTTTGTCGCAAAACAGGTACACTTTCCAAAGGAGGACGCCATGGCAACCATAAAAACTTTCCTTACCGTGACCTGTTTCCTGATGCTTTTCCTTCTTTTGCCGGCCCGGCTGTATGCGGCATATCCCGGAGCGATCTATATCAGTTTCATAAAAGGCGATGTGCAGATGCAGGCCGGCGACACCACGGAGTGGATGTCGGCTGCACTGAATACACCAGTCTTGGAAGGAGACAAGCTCTGGGTCCCCCGCGGGGGCAGGGTGGAAATGCATCTGATTGACGGGAGTTATGTTCGTCTGGACGGCGGCACGTCTTTCGACATCCTCACCGTGCAGAAGACTTCTTTTCAATTCTATTTGGGCATTGGACATGCCTACATCGACCTCAGCGGCGGAGATGATACGCTGATTCAAATGGATACCCCTGTTTCTTCCGTACGGGCATATGATAGGTCAAAGTTCAGGGTGGACGTTATCGAGGACGGCTATACCATGGTTTCAGTATTCAGGGGACTGGTATACACAGAAAATCGAAACGGAAGAACCACGGTCAGTGCAGGAGAGACCCTTTCATTGAACGATACCTCAGCGGTATTGAGTGAACTGGGCCCTGCCGATGAGTGGGAGCAATGGAACAGGGACAGAGACAGAAGACTGGCCGAGGCCGCCGGTCCTGCTGAGGAGTATCTGCCCGGTGACCTGGAGGTTTACTCTGAAAGTTTCGATCATTACGGAAGATGGGTATATGTGACCGGTTACGGCTACTGCTGGACCCCCTCTGCAGTGCCTGCGAACTGGGCCCCTTACCGGCTGGGCAGATGGGTCTGGATGGGCGGGGACTATGTCTGGATATCGCATGAACCGTGGGGCTGGGTTCCTTTCCACTACGGGCGATGGTTGTTCAGTGCCTCGATCGGGTGGTGCTGGGTGCCGCCGGCCCGGGACAATATTTACTGGGGTCCCGGATATGTGGCTTGGGTTCATTCTTCCAACTACGTGTCCTGGTGCGCCCTGGGGCCGGGGGAAACTTACTACGGCCATGGACATTTCGGCCGCCACAGTGTTGACATTTCCCGTGCGGGCGCCAGACCAAAGGACATGAAAAGGGCATATCGGAACATCCATGTGCGAAATGCGGTGACGGTGGTTCCCCGGAGAAGTTTTGCCGCCGGCAGGATGGAAACGACCAGCGTCAGGGAAAACCCTTTTCTTATGAAGGGAATGGAATTCGGCAGGCCGCGAATCAAACCCGCAAGGACATCCTCCATGCCCGTTATCAAGAAAATTCCCGAGAGGGATCTTCCGCCGCGGAGCGTGAGAGTGCAGCCGGTGCCGGATAGGAGGAAAACGAGACCGCTGGTGAGAGAACGGGATGAGTCCGTCTTCAAGCCCGGTGTTGTCCCGAAACGCATGTTCATGAAACGTCAGGACCGTGAACTGTACCGGGAAAGGCCAAAGGTCGAGAATAGAAAGGCAACTCCGCAAGGAAACGTACGCCGGGAAGCACCAAGAGCCACCCCGGAACGGAGACTGCGCCCTGAAGAGCGAAGGGCGGTTCCCGTGCAAAGATCGCGGCCTGAAGCAAAAAAAGTGGCTCCCGGCAAAAGTCCTGCGGCCGAGAGAGCGAAAAGCCGCTTGCGTGAGGAGAAAAGGGAAGACGGGAGAAATGGCAGAGATTCCAATGATAGGGGAACCAATAATCCTCGAGGGCAGGGGTCTCGTTCCCGCACATGGGAAGAGCGGAATTGAGCCATAATTGTCCATCTGCATCCGTTGCGTTCAGCGTTTTTCCGAAGAACGGGGCCCGCGATTGGAAAAACCGGCCAGATGAGCGCGTCAGATTCCTTTCAAGAGGGTGGTGGAAGAGAGGGTCAGCAGGCCGAGGGCGAGGAATCCGGCATCAAAGCTCCATTTGTCCGCTACCCCGCCCAGCGCCACCGGTGTCAGGCCGAGGCCAAATGCCACGCCGACCGCGATGGTTGCTCCCATAAAGGCGCTTCGTTCATTGCTCTTCGTCAGCTTGGAGATGGCCACGAGCGCCACAGGAAAAAACCCGGTTGAAATGGTCGCTTGAACAATCAGGACCAGGATCAAGGGAGTGAAGGGCGGCGCCAGAGCCAGGGTTGTGGTCGAAAGGCCCGTGATCAGCATGATTAAAAAGAGGGTCCTCCTGACGCCGATTCTGTCGGCCATGAAACCGGCCAGGATCGATACCACGAACCCGCCGATTCTGGACAGGCCGAAAACGGTATTTGCCGTTTCCAGAGGCAGATGGTTCTCATTCACGAGGAAAAGCGGAATGATATTGTAAAGACCCATCCCATTCGCGGCGGCAAGCATCCAGAGAGTAGTCATGATCCAGAAGTCTCTGCGACGCAGGATATGGCGAAACCCGGCAGGGGTCTTCTCCGGAGGGGGCGGATCCGGGCAGAAGGCCATGAAGCATATGACTGCTGCCAGAGACAGGAAGCTGAGCATAAGAAAAATATCTCTCCATTGAAAAAACTGCAGGGAAAGGGCCGCAAGGAGCGGAACCGAGAGGATGCTCAGGGAAGCGGCGGTATCGTGGAGTGCGACGGCCTTTCCCCAATGCCGGCGGTCAAAGGCTGCAGTAAGCAAGGGAATGGCACACGGTAAATAAATGCCTGTGCCCAGACCGACGAGCAGTGCACTGATCGCGAATGATTCGTAGCTGAACGCAACATACAGACTGAAATGTGAAAGGGTCAGCAAAGCAAACCCGATGGTGATGGAACGCTTGTAGCCGATGCGTGGGGACAGGAGACCCGAAGCAAGGAGGCTAACGGCATAGCCCACGGACAGGAACGTGAACAGACCTCCGGCAAGAACGTTATTGATGGAAAGTTGATCCTGTATAAGGGGGAGGAGCGGAGAGAAAATAGTCCGGCTCGAAAAATTGATGTACCAGAGGCTCCAGAACAAAAAAAGAATAAGCAGTTTCATAATCAGAGATGTACACAAACCGGGCCTTATTTTCAATCATTATCGTTTTGATTTCCTGGGGTCCCATGCGGGACTCCCGGGGAGGGTGGAATCTGAGGAAATGCATTCCAGGATAGTGTTCCCATTTTCGTGAGGAGGTGTGATCATGAACAACCTTTCTATTTCGATCGCTTTTTCTGTTCTGGTGTGTGCGTCTCCGGCAATCGCTCAGGAAGCCTTTGAGACGGACGTCATGGAAACATCTGCCGGCGATCTGAAAATAACCTTTATTGGGCATGGATCCCTGATGTTCACGTTCGGCGGAAAGATCATCCATATTGATCCGTTCAGCAGGGTGGCAGACTATACGAACCTCCCCAAAGCGGATCTCATTTTGATTACGCATGAGCATCCTGACCACCTTGATCTGAAGGCGTTGCAGAGTGTGCGCACGGAAAAGACCAGAATGGTATTGACGGAAACGTGCGCAAAACAGGTCGAGGGCGGAATAATCATGAAAAACGGGGATGTCCAAACCATTGACGGATTGCCTATTGAGGCTGTCCCGGCCTATAACCTCGTTCACAAGCGCGATAACGGACAATTTTTTCATCCGAAAGGTGTTGGGAACGGGTACATCATTACCTTTGGGGGGAAGCGAGTGTACATTGCGGGAGATACGGAAAATACCCCTGAAATGAAGGGGCTGCAGGGAATAGACTATGCATTTCTACCCATGAACCTGCCCTACACTATGACGCCGGAAATGGTTGCCGACGCTGCAAAGGCGTTTCAACCGAAGATCCTGTACCCCTATCATTTCGGGGATACGGACCCTTCAAAGCTTGCAGTGTTGCTCAAAGATCACCGGGAGATTGAGATACGGATCCGCCATATGAACTAATCCTCACTATCCATGGGCAATCTACGGTGACGGCAGGCAGTTCCATGTGCGTTGCGGCGCGTTTGAATAATGACCTTGATCCCATGAGTGGAGCATGCCATGACGGGTGAAAAATCATGATGGGGATAGACTGGGTTGGATTTATCGTGGCGACCGTGGCCCTTGTGCTCGCACCGGGGCCGGGATCGCTGTTTGTGGCAAAGAGCGCGGCCCTGTCCGGCGTCAAGGGGGGTATCCGTGCCATGTTGGGTATCATGCTGGGTGATACCTGCCTAATCCTGTTCTCGTTCTTCGGGGTATCTGCGCTTTTTGCGGCACATTCTTCCCTGTTTCACACGGTCCGGATCCTGGGCGCGGGATATCTCATAGGCCTGGGCGTCCTCTCTCTGTTCCGCCCTGCGGACAAGCGAGAGGGACCCGCCGACGTATGTTCAGCCGCTTTCCGCAAGGCCTTCGCCATCACACTGCTCAACCCAAAGGCGGTGTTGTTCTTCACGGCCTTTTTCCCGATATTCATCAACACCCCCGCGGGCGGACTGTTCATGAAGTATACCTGTCTGACGGTAGTATTCATGGCACTCAGCGCGACCTATCTCTCATTGCTGAGCCGGCTGACGGTAAAGGTCGGTGCCCAATTCAGACGGAGCCGGCTCATGCAATCCATTGCGAGAAAAGCATGCGGCTGTCTGTTTGTCGCATTCGGTGTGAAAGTCGCCGTAACGGCGAGATGACGGATCCGATGCGCGGACTTGAGGCGCCTGGCTTTCTTACTGTTTTGCTGAAAGCATATTGTTTCTAATGAGCTTTGTCAGCTTGTCCAGGAGATCCATTTTGGCTTCCTCAGAGAAGCCCTTGAGCATGAGCTCAGCGCTTTTTTCATTCGCCGGCTCTATGCTCTTGAGGGTTTTTTTCCCTTTTGGTGTAATTTCAAGGATGGTTACCCGTTCATCATTGGGGTCTGATTTCCTGATCAGGAATCCGTCTCTTTCAAGCCTTTTGGCTATCCCCGTCATATTCGCGCCGGGGACCAGCATTATTCTGCTCACTTCGGAAATCCTGTTCCGGCCGTTTCGGGATGCATCCAGGACTCTCAGTACATTGTACTGGGGGAAAGAGAGACCATAGTCCCTGAAAATAGCACTGTGTGTTCTTTTGAAGATTTCTGCAGCTCTCACCATTGCCATCAGTACCTTTTCAGTCGTGCTCAGATCACTCACATATCTTTTCTTGCTCACCACATTCTCCAAAAAGAAGGCGCATCTGCGCTATTGGGACGGCCCGGTATCCGGACTGCATGATAATGCCCTGAAATCTTGAACTAAACAAGAGACATATCACACTCCTTAGAGGGAATGTCAAGAAAAAAGTTGCCTCAACCATCTGATTTTGCTCTTTAATTCAGCGTTATCCAAAACCGGTGTATCGAAGAACCCAGAATGCCCGAGCGCAACGCAGGAGGCACGGGGCTATCTACCCCGGCAGTAGATTGCCCGTGAGAAATGCGGGCTGGATCCGGGCTGCTTTTTTTGTTGACAAAAGAAAAAGAAGAGGGTAGTTTTCGAATAAACGTTTAATAAATAAAGCAGCCTTCTATGCCCAGGAAAAGAACGTCTGAAAAAACCCGAGAAATGAAGAAGGTGATCGCCAGCCTTTTTGCGCGGAGCGGATATCACTCCACTTCCATGCGGGAAATAGCCCGTCACATGGGCTTGAACCAGGCCTCTCTTTATTACTATTTCAAAAACAAAGAAGACATGCTGTTCAAGCTTATGAACGATTCCATGGATGAGGCGTTGACGACCCTTGAAGATATTTGCGCCTCGGATCTCTCTCCGGTGGAGAAGCTGAACAGGGTCCTGAGCTTTTATACACGGTACTATGCAGGAGATCAGGACAGACTTGTTCTGCTGGTGAATGAGATTAATTCGCTGGACAGGGAGCACCGGGAAGTACTGCGTCAAAAAGAGCGGCAATACCTTCATCTCATTCGGTCCATCCTGAAAGAGCTGACCGATGAACGGAAGATGAAACCCATTGATTCGGGGATCGCCGCGTTCGCCTTTTTCGGTATGGTCCACTATACCATCAAATGGTATAACGCCAGAGGGGCCATATCTGTGGAGGAGCTTTCGGAGATATTTCTGGAAATTTTCACCCGGGGCATTATGCGCTGACCAGGGGAACGGGGTTCTCCTTTATCCCTCGTAACTGTTGCGGTCCCCGAGCGTTTTGGAGCAGCTGTTGAATCCCAATCCAGGAGTCTTTGCCCATGTCGATCATGCATCCTGCACTTGACAGCTATTTTGGCGTACCCGGCTATGTGTTCGCCTGGCTCCTTTGCGTCTCGAGCGTTTCTCTTTTTTCATATATCATTTCCAGAAGAATTGGACCGCTCCGGATGAGTCAGCGCGACCCAAGGTTTTCGCAGCTCGGAGAACGGTTGTGGGGGCTTCTCCTTTTCGGCATATTCCAGAAACGTCAGCCCCGGTACCCGGCGGCGGGAATAATCCATATCATGATCTTCTCTGGGTTTGTGGTTCTGGGCTTGCGGTCCATTGAACTGGTGGCCCAGAGCCTCAACCTTCCTGTTCTGGATCCATTGATGCGGGGGCCGTTCGGTGCCTATTACGGGGGCGTGAAGGATTTCTTTGAATTGATTGTGCTCGCTGCCTGCATCTGGGCCATACTTCGGCGGGCAGTGGTGAAACCGGAGAGATACGCCGGCAGCCATGCATCCGAGGCGTATCTGGTGCTGAGCCTGATCGCGTCGCTCATGATAACGGACATCCTCTATGAGGGGACAGTTGTGCTCTTAAAAGAGTCCGCTCCAGGGTGGCTCCCGGGAGCCGGACTCGCCGCCTTCATGCTCCATGCATCAGGGCCCTCGGCGCTTCAGACAATCTCTCAGACGAGCTATTGGCTGCACCTGGTCATCTTCTTCTCATTCCTGAACGTGCTCCCCCTATCCAAACACTTCCATATCATTACCGCCCTGCCGAATGTGTTTTTCAGGAAACTTACCAAAGGATCCATAAAGCCCGCGAGCTGGGGCGTGGAGGACCTTGAAGACTTGGAATCCATCGGCGTGGGGAAGATCGAAGATTTCACCTGGAAGCACACCCTGGACTTCTACACCTGCACCGAATGTGGGCGTTGTTCGGATAACTGTCCTGCCTATGCAGTGGGCCGGCCCCTCTCACCCAAGATGATGACCATCAAACTCAGGGATCAGATATACGGAGCATTCCCTCTTTTCAAATCAGGGAAGACCATCTCCCAGGGGGAGGATCAGCCCCTGGTGGGAACGATTATCGGTAAAGAGGAGATCTGGTCGTGCACCACCTGCGGGGCATGTGAAGAGGAATGCCCTGTTTTTATTGAATACATCGATAAGATTATCGACATGAGACGGCATCTCATCGAAACCGCCGAAAGCCCGAAGACGTTCAATCAGGTCCTGATGCAGTTTGAGAAAACCGGCAACCCGTTCGGGAAGCCTGCTGCCAAAAGGGCCAACTGGTTGAACGAGACCGATGCCGGGCCGGTAAAGGTGTTGCAGGAAGGAGACGAAGTGGATGTCCTCTACTTCGTGGACAGCTACGGCTCCTACGACCCCAAAGTCCAGGAAATTGCCGCCGCCATCGCAAAGGGGCTGCAGCTCGCAGGAGTGGATTTCGGGATCCTGGGTCCCCTTGAAAGGGATTCCGGTCACCAAGTCCGTCGTATGGGCGAGGAAGGGCTTTTCCAGCTTCTGGTGGAAGAGAATATGGAGACCCTGAAGAGCATCCGCTTCAAAAAGATCATTACCACGGACCCGCATGCCTTCAACACCCTCAAGAAGGACTATCCGACCGCATTTCAGGTCTCCCACTACGCCCCTTTTGTCCAGTCACTGATGGAAAACGGACGGTTGAAACCCGTCAGGGAGTTAGACAGGGAAGAGGTTTACACCTACCATGATCCCTGCTATCTGGGCCGGCACAATGGAGTCTACGACCCCCCGAGAATGATCCTGCGATCGCTCCCCGGGGTCAACTTGGTGGAGATGGCGCGATCCAGGGACAGGAGTTTTTGCTGCGGCGGCGGCGATGTTATCCTGTGGCACGAGATCGAACAGGAGAATATGCGGATGGCTGAGAAAAGGATTCAGATGGCCAGAGAAGCGGGTGCTCAGGTGATCGTGACCGCATGCCCGTTCTGTCTCATACATTTTGAAGATGCCATAAAGACGATGGGGCTGGAACAGGAGATCCGGGTCGTGGACCTCATGGTGCTGACCCTGTCAACGCTCTAGGAGGTGAAGAAATGGATATTGTGGTGTGTGTCAAGCGGGTGCCCCTCACCCAGGAAGTGGATCTCGAAATCACTCCGGAGGGGAGGGAGATCAAGAAAGATTCGCTGGTCTATGTGATGAATGATTGGGACAATTACGCGGTGGAAGAGGCGGTTCTTCTGCAGGAGAAGTTCGGCGGGAGCGTAACCGCAGTCACCATCGGAGATGAGGAGGATGAAGAGGTCCTGCGGAGAGCACTGGCCATGGGGGCCGACAGGGCCATACGGATCGAACCCGGAGAGCGGCAACTTGACAGTTTCGTGGTCTCAAGGATCCTGGCCCAGGTGATTCGGGAAATTCCCCACGATATCGTCCTCACCGGTGTTCAGGCGGATGACGACAACTGCGGGATGGTCGGGATCATGCTGGCGGAGCACCTGCATCTGGCCCATGCGGCGGTTGTGACGGGCATGGAACCGGAAAACGGAGAGGCCGAAATCAAGATGGAGCTTGAAGGGGGTATAGACGAGATTTCGAGGATAAAACTGCCGGCGGTTTTGAGCATCCAGACGGGAATCAACGAACCGAGATATGTCTCTATCATGGGCATCAGAAAGGCCAGGAAGAAGGAACTGAAGGTGGTGGACCTGGGCGACCTGAATATTCCGGAAGAGGATCTGGCGCCCCGCACCGTGGTGGAGGAATTTTTTCTCCCCCCGGAAACAGCGGGAGCGGAGTTCATTGAGGGCGACGCGACCTTTGTTGCGGAGAAGATTCTCGAGATTATCAAGGAGAAGGGAGGGACTGGATAAATGGGAGAAATACTTGTTTTGGTGGAGCACAGAAACGGTGCTCTCAGGGACATCACCCACGAAATGCTCAACAAGGCGGATGCATTGTCCCGGGCCCGTTCGCATACTGTTACCGCGGTGGTGATCGGCGGAAAGGAACTGTCGTTTTTAGACCATGTGACGGAACGCGCCGATGAGGTACTGCTCTTTGAAGATGATCGGCTCAGCCACTTCAGCGCTGATCTCTCCGCAGATATCCTTGCCGGACTCATTGAGGAACGCCGTCCCTTCCTTACCCTGATGGCCCATTCGTCCTGGGGAATGAACCTCGCCCCGGCTTTGGCCGTCAAGATCGGGTATCCCCTTGCCACGGACGCAGTGGATATACTCGTGGATCAGGATCGTCCCATGGTGATCCGGCAGGTGTACAGCGGCAAGATGTTTTGTAGGGTCTCTTTTCAGGAATCCCAAGGGTATCTCATCACCGTGCGGTCGGGCGTATTTCCCCCGCACAGGGCCGGTGAACGCCGGGGGGACCTGATTCGAAGGGATATGCCCGCCGGGATCCCGGAATCGCGGACACAGTTTGTGGAATTTGTGGATACGGCTGCGGGAGAGGTGGATATTGCGCAGGCCCAGTTGCTGGTATCCGTTGGAAGGGGAATCGGAGAAGAGGAGAACGTGCCCGTGATGCAGGAACTGGCGGATTTGATGGGAGGGGTGCTGTCCTGTTCCCGTCCGGTAGTGGACAAAAACTGGCTTCCCAAATTCCGGCAGGTGGGAACTTCCGGAAAATCCGTTAAACCGAAGGTCTATCTGGCCTTTGGAATCAGCGGGGCCTTCCAGCATGTGGCAGGGATCTCGGGGGCGGGCACCGTCATTGCGGTCAACAAGGACAGGAAGGCACCCATATTCAGGGCTGCCGATTATGGTGTGGTGGACGATCTCTTCAACGTCGCAGCGGCCCTCAAGGAGAAACTCAAGCATTGACTTTTCCGCATAAATATATCATCTGAGGAGCATGTATGGATTTTGCACTGAGCAAAGAACAGCAGGACATTGTTAAAGCGGCCCGGGAGTTCGCCCTGGGGGAGTTCCCGGATCGGGCAGTCGAGTTTGACCGGGAAGAAACATTTGATTTTTCCCTGTGGAAAAAGGCCTGTGAACTGGGCTTCGTGGGGGTCTTCATCGATGAAGCGCACGACGGAGCAGGCATGGGTTTTCTGGAGCATTGCCTGATCACTGAAGAGTTCTGGGCTGTGGACCCGGGTATTGCACAAGCGATCCTGTCCTGCACCTTCGGGGCCGAGCTGTTGGAACTGTTTGGAACGGAGAACCAGAAAAAACTGGTACTGCCCCAACTGGTCTCAGGGGAGGCCATTCTGGCTACCGCCATCACGGAACCGGACGCCGGCTGTGACGTTACCGGGGCAACCACTAGTGCTGTTAAGGATGGTGAGGAGTGGGTGATCAACGGCACAAAGATGTTTGCCACCAATGGGGACCTGGCCAAGTATCTTATGATTTTCTGTCTCACCGATCCGGACAATCCCAGTCGTCACGAACGGCACAGTTTCATTCTGATCCCCACGGACAGCCCCGGGTACGAATCCAACAAGATCCGGGGCAAGTTGGGAATCCGTGCCTCGGATACGGCTGAGGTCGCGCTGAAAGACCTCCGCGTCCCCCTCTCGAATCTGGTTGGTAAAAAAGGGGACGGCTTTCACCAGTTGATGGCCTTTTTCAACCGGACCCGGCTCCATATCTGCGCTCAGGCCGTTGGTCTGGCCCGGGGCGCCCTTGAGGAGGCGATTCGCCACACCAAACAGAGAAAACAGTTTGGAAAAAGCCTGGCCTCGTTCCAGGTGACGCAATTCAAAATCGCTGAGATGGCCACACGGATCAGGGCGGCCCGGAATCTCTATTACGAGGCCGCCTGGTCGGTGGATCGCGGCAAAGTTGACCATGCTTTGATCGCCATGGCGAAATGGTTTTCCGGTGAGATTGCCGTTCGCTGCGCTGACGAAGCGCTCCAGATGCACGGTGGCTATGGGTACATTGATGAGTACAAGGTACAGCGGCTGTACCGGGACGCCAAGATCCTGGAGATTTACGAGGGTACGAAAGAGATGGAAAAGACCATCGTCGCCCGGTCCCTCCTGGGCTGAAAAACGAGGTTGCATGTCTCAGTCAGCAAAAAAGTCTTGACAGGTGCATTTAGTTAATATATTGACTATCTAAACGTTGTCAATTAACAGCTGGAGTGAATCGGAGAAGCAGAACCAGGTTTTTTCGGCCCGGGAGGAAAGAACGGTTCCGCCGCCGGCTATGTTTGGGAAGCCGCCATGGCGATGCCAAACCAAAGGGCGCTTTGGGAAAAACCATCAGATTACGTTAACAGAATCATGGAGGTAGCCGTGGACGTTAAAGCAAGATTGTCCGAAGTTGTCGGGGCGGAGAATTTCTCCGATGAACCTGATCAGTTGCAGGCCTATGCAGTGGATTTCAGCTACTCGCCTGCTGGAGCACCTAATTCTGTTGTGAAACCGGGGAGTTCAGAAGATGTGCAGGGAATTGTCAGAATTTGCAACGAGCACGGAATTCCCGTGGTACCGTGCAGTTCAAAGGTCCATTTCTACGGGGCCACCCTTCCGAAGGAGGGCGGAGTGCTCATGGATATGGAAAGGATGGACCGGATTCTTGAGGTTGACCCGGACAACCGTCGGGTCCGGTTCGAGGCAGGCGTTTCCTGGGATAAGCTGACGAGCGAACTGAAAAAGGAGGGATACAGGGTGATTATGCCCCTCACGCCGCCGGGTGAACGCTCCGTGCTCACGGATTTCCTGGAGCGTGAAGAACCCACCAACCAGGTGTACGATTACGGGGAACCGCTCGAGGCCATGGAGGTGGTATGGCCCACAGGCGAGATTTTCAGAATGGGCTCGGCCAGCGTCAACGGCTATCCCGATTCAAAATCACGGGGAGGCAATCCTTCGGGACCGGGACTGGATTTCTACCGGTTTTTCCAGTGTGCTCAAGGGACCATGGGGGTCGTCACCTGGACGAACCTCAAGATAGAATCCATCCCGAAGATTGACAAAACCCTCTTTGCGCCGGTTGACGATTTGGAGTATGTGATCAATTTTCTGTATCGAATTCTGCCACGCAGGATCGGGCAGGAGGTGGTGATCCTGAACAATGTGGACCTGGCCGCAATCCTCGCTGAAGAATGGCCCGGCGAGTTTGAAACCCTCAAGGCCTCTCTTCCGCCGTGGACGCTGGTGCTGGTGATCAGCGGCCTTTTGCGGCGTCCCGAAGAAAAAATCGCCTACGAGCGGAACTTCCTGGCGGAGGTCATCAAGAACGAGTTTCCTCAGATGCGTTTGGATGAAAGCCTTCCCGGGTTCCCGGGGCTGAGAAGCAAAATGCTTTCCGTGCTGCGCGACCCGTGGCCGGTCGGTCAGCCCCACTGGAAGAACCGTGTGAAGGGTGGTTGTCAAAGCCTGTTTTTCCACGCTAGACCGATGAATGCGTCGTACTACGTGAATCTGGTGGAGGAGTTGGCTGCACGTCACGGGTATCCCATTGAAGATATGGGTGTATATATTCAGCCTATCGAGCACAACCGGGCCTGCAGACCTGAATTCAGTTTCTTCTATGATCCCGGAAACGAGACAGAGATAGAGAAGATCCGAGCGCTCTATCGGGAGGCTGCGGTCATGCTTTTGAATGAGGGGGCTGTCTTTACCAGGCCGTATGGGGAGCTGGCTTCCATCGTATATGAGCGGGCCGCTTCCTATGCCAGTCACCTGAAGAGGCTGAAAAAGGTTTTTGACCCGAACAACATTATGAATCCAGGGAACCTGTGCTTCTAAGGAGGGTTTAATAATGGCAAATGAACGTACCGTGAGATACTACAAGCCGAGAGAGGACTTTAAACTCGACATAGGAGACATGGAGAACTTCGTCTACGACATGAGCCGGTGCATCAAGTGCAAAGGGTGCACCTGGGTGGATCACACCTATATGCCGGGCGCGAAATTCATGACCAGATGCCCCAGTGCGGCCAGGTACGAGTTTGACGCATACGGGGCATACGGCAAGATGAGAATCGGCCACGCTATGGCCGAGGGTCGGCTCGAATGGAACGACAAGGCCCTTGAAGTCATGTATGCCTGCACCCTTTGCGGGGCGTGCGATGTGGGGTGTAAGCGGAATCTTGACCTTGAAATCGGACTTGCCCTTGAATCCATCAGGGTAAAGGCGGTTAAGGACGGTGTCGGTCCCATGCCCGCCCACAAGAAGATCGCAGAGAACATCGCTCGAGACCATAATATGTACGGTGCTCCCCATGAAAAACGAAACCAGTGGCTCCCTGAGGGAGTGTTCCCCGCTCAAAAGGCGGACCTAGTTTATTTTGTGGGCTGCAATGCATCCTATGTCAGCAAGGAAATCGCCCAAGCCACCGCAAAAATACTCAAGGCCAGCGGGACGGATTTTATGTTGCTGAAGGACGAGTGGTGTTGCGGCAACACGGTTTTCTCCGCAGGAATGATCGACGAGGCAGGAGCCCTGGCCGGGCGAAACGTGGAGGAAATGCGAAAGACAGGGGCCAAGACCCTGCTCACCAGCTGTGCCGAGGGCTACCGCATGTGGAAAGTCGATTATCCGAAACTGCTGGGCATCTCCACGGAGGAACTGGGGTTCAGGGTCGTCCATCTTGTGGAATTCGTGCATCAGAAACTTGAAGAAGGGGCACTGAGCATGAAAAAACCCTTTGAAGGCCGGGTGACCTATCACGACTCCTGCAGCCTGAGCCGCCTGAGCGAACCCTGGACGCCCTATGAGGGGAAAAGAGGGTGGATGGGCTGTGTGGAGCCGAGACTGAAACGGAGGCGCGGAACCAACGGCGTGTATTCCCAGCCCAGGGACATCCTGAAAGCCGTTCCCGGCGTCGAGCTCATTGAAATGCCCAGGATGAGAGAAAACGCATTCTGCTGCGGCGCAGGCAGGGGAACCAAAGAGGCATTTCCGGACTTTGCCAGGTGGGCAGCGGACCACCGGCTCGAAGAAGTCAGTGAGATCGGAGCCGAGACCCTGGTATCGGCCTGCCCCTGGTGCAAGAACAATTTTGCTGAAGCGGCCAAAGCGGGTAATATCCATGTGCAGGTCCTTGATATCTCGGAAGTCATCTGCGCATCCATCGAAGGTTAGGTGATAGGAGGTAACTCATGGCGATTTCAAAAGAAATCTATGACGTGTTGGAAACCATTGTAGGTCCTGAATATATTTCCGATGATCCGGTGATTTGCGAGGGGTACCGAAGCGGCCCCGGCGGGTACGAAAACGGCCTGGGATATGAGCGGGTCATGACCAGGGTTCCCGGGTGCGTGATCATGCCCAGGACGACGGAGGAAGTGCAGAAGATCGTCAAGGTCTGCTACCGTAATGACATTCCCTATGTGCCCTACAGCACCGGCTTTTACGGTCCCCGTTCCCATCCGCACGTGGAGGATGCCCTCCTTATTGATCTCAAGCGGATGAACGATTTCATTCTTGACGAGAAGCATTTTTACATCGAGGTGGGACCGGGCATGATCTATTCTCCCATACAGGAAGAGTGCATGAAGCACGGGGCCTATGTGGTGATCGGAGGCGGGGGAGCGCAGGCCTCGGCCATCGCCAACCTGATCGGCGACGGGTGGTCTCCTTTGAGTCATCGGATCGGGCTGCCGCACAGACGAATCCTGGGCACTGAAATGGTGATGCCGGACGGAGAGATCCTCAGATTGGGTTCGCTCGCAGAAGGTGAAGATCCGTTCTGGGGGGAAGGTCCCGGCCCGGATCTGCGGGGCCTTTTGCGGGGATATACCGGTCTGCGGGGTTGTCTGGGCATTGTGACCCGGATGGCCATCAAGACCCTCCCCTTCCAGCCGGAGCGTTTGGAACCTTCAGGCATTTCACCAAATACCGCCCTGACCCTCCCGGAGAAGAGAATCAAATGGATAAATTTCACCGTGCCCTCCAAGGAGGCGCAGGTGAAGGCCATGCAGGAGATCGGGCATGCGGAGATCGGTGGCGCGGTCACCAAGGTCCCTCTCTTCTGGCGTGCCATTGCCAAGGCGGAGTGCAAGGAAGAGTTCTGGGACATCTGGGGAAAGGAAACTGAAGAGAGCATCGCCAATTTCTTTATCGTCCGGGTCCTTCTCATCGGCTATACGTCAGAAGAGCAGATGGCCTATGATGAACGGGTGCTCATGGACATCATGGGCGAACTGGGCGGTGTGGCCCGGCGGACCAAGCCGAGCGACGAGTCCTGGATCAAGAATGCCGATTCGGCAGGCATGTGGCTCATGTGCGGGGGCTACGTCTCCCTGGATTATGTGATTGAAACCCTTTCCCAGTCAAAGGACCACGGTCAGTCCTATGCAGATCTGAAGAAGAAATACACCCCACCGCTGATGCCGGATTACGGTGATCCGGGGTGGTTCCAGAGTTTTGAACTGGGCCATCAGGGCTATTCGGAATTCCTCATCTACTGGGATCCCGATGACGACACGGACCCCGTTGATCAATTTTACGTTGATACCTCCAAGATGAATATCAAGAACCGTTATTACACCTCTCTGCTCGGTCCCCACCAGCCCCTGTATCTTACAGGACCGAAATACGGACCCAATTACCACAAGTTTCTGCTCAAGGTGAAAAATGAGTTCGATCCCAAATGGAAGTCGCACCCACCGGTTCCCCTGGCCCACGATGTTTTTGTGGAGCGGGCCCCGTGGATGCACAATATGAAGGATTGGGAATCCCCGGACGATCTCCCGGAATAGGGCAGGGTGCAAGGAGAAGAACCTGCCGATTTTCGGGTGGCTGCGGGCAGAAGTGACGGGAAACGAAGGTAACTGCTATGTATGATGAGATTTACAGGGAGGAGCATCAGATTTTTCGGGACTCCTTCAAAAAATTCGTGGCGAAGGAGATCACACCCCATGTGGAGGAATGGGAGGCTGAGCGGGCTGTTCCCCGCGGGCTCTGGCTCAGGATGGGAGAAGAAGGCTTCCTGTGTCCATGGCTTCCTGAGGAATATGGAGGACTCGGGCTGGGATTCGAGTATTCGGTCATCATCAATCAGGAACTACTGCGCGGAGATGCCTTCGGCTTCGGCGTGCCCCTCCACAGTGACGTGGCAACACCCTATATCCACTCATATGCCCTCCCGCAGGTAAAGGCCCGTTGGCTGCCCGGGTGTGCAACCGGTGAGGTCATCACCGCCATCGGTCTGACGGAACCCGATGCCGGCTCGGATCTGGCGGCCATTCACACCCGGGCTGTCCGGGACGGGGACTCGTATGTCCTGAACGGCCAGAAGACCTTCATTACGAACGGCTACTTCGCGGACGTAATCATCGTGGCTGCCAAAACCGATCCCGAGGCAGGACACCGGGGGGTAAGTCTCATCCTGGTGGACAAGGATGCCCCCGGGTTTTCCCGGGGAAGAAAACTGGAGAAAATGGGCTACCATATGCAGGACACGGCAGAGCTTTTTTTCGAGGACTGCCTGGTTCCGGTTTCCAACCTGCTCGGGGAAGAGGGAAAAGGCTTCAAGTACATGATGGAAAAGCTGCAGCAGGAGCGGCTGGAGGTCTCTATCAAATGCCAGGTTCTTGCTGAAGAGTGTCTCAAAGAGGCGTTGCAGTATGCCACGGTGCGAAAGGCCTTTGGTCGACGTATCGGTGATTTTCAATACAATGCCTTCACGCTGGCTGAAATGGCCACTGAAGTGGAGTTGGGCCGCACGTTCCTGGACAGTCTTATCAGGGAACACCTGAAAGGGAAAGACATCGTCAAGAGGGTCTCCATGGCCAAGTACTGGCTCGGTGAGATGGTAAACCGGATCGCATATCAGGCGGTCCAGATCCATGGCGGGTACGGGTACATGGAAGAGTACCGGATCTGCAGGCTCTACCGCGACGTCCGTTGTCTGTCCATTTTTGCCGGTACAAGTGAAATTATGAAGCTGATCATCAGCCGCAGGCTGGGGTTTTCCCCGTAACCTGTCTCTCCTGGAAGGGGAGCGGTGAGAGGGAAACCGCTAGTCAGGTTTTCTCAACCAATTTTTCTGATAAGGGAGGCAAAAGGTGGCGAAGCAAGTCATAGAACTCATAGTAAACGGAGACCGTTACGAAGTGGCGGTAGAACCTTCGCGCAGCCTGGCCGAGGTCCTTCGCGAGGACCTGGGACTGACGGGAACCAAAATCGGCTGCAACCAGGGAGACTGCGGGGCCTGCACGGTCCTCATCGACGGTCGGTCGGTGGCTTCCTGCATGACCCTGGCTATTGAGGCGCAGCAGCGTGAGATAACCACCATTGAAGGCTTGGCGGGGTCGCTTGAGGACCTGCATCCGATTCAGGAGGCCTTTGTGGACCACGGCGCCGTGCAGTGCGGTTTCTGCACTGCAGGCATGATCATGAGTGCCAAGAACCTCCTGGACAGGAACCCGAGCCCCAGCGAGCAAGAAATCCGTCATGCCCTTTCAGGGAACCTGTGCCGCTGTACGGGATACACCAAGATAGTCGAAGCCATCGATGCAGCCGCCGGGAAACTGGCCGCCGCGGAGGACAAGGGGGAGCAGCCATGACTGATCTCAGTTTGAACGTTCACCAGCCCACCGAAGTCGAGGAGGTCCTGGACCTGCTGACCCGGCATCAGGGTAATGTGAAGGTCCTCGCAGGAGGCACCGACATCCTGCCCAAAATGCGGGCCGGCGTCTTAAAGGTGAAGCACCTGATCAGCATGAACCGGGTCCCTGGGTTGAACCGCATAGAGTTCCGGGAAAATGAAGGCCTGGTGATCGGGGCAGGAACCCGCATTACCGATGTGGGTAAACACCCCCAGGTGCAGAAGCACTATCGGGGCCTGGCCTATGCCTGTTCGGTCATGGCCACGACGCAGATACGCAACATGGGAACCGTGGCGGGAAATCTGGCAAACGCCGCGCCCAGCGCTGACACGGCGCCCCCGCTTCTGGTCTACGAGGCAAGCCTGGTCATGGTAAAAAAGGATGGCCGCCGGGAAGTGGCTCTCGATCAATTCTTCACCGGTCCGGGGGAAACCAGCATCGATCCCATGGAGATCATCGAGGCCATTCGGGTCCCGGCACCGCCGCCCGCCAGTGGATCCTCGTACATGAGGCTCTCGGCCAGGAGCAAGGTGGACATCGCGGCCGTGGGCGTGGCGGGTTTTGTGAGCCTGGACCCGTCGGGCCGGATTGGTCGTGCCCGGGTGGCCCAGGGCGCGGTGGCGCCCAGGCCGCAACGCTGCACTGAGGCCGAGGAGATGCTTGTGGGCCAGGAGCCCGCTGAGGACCTTCTCGAACGGGCCGCGGCTGCCTGCTCCAGCGATTGCTGTCCCATCGACGATGTGCGTGCTTCCGCCGCCTATCGCACGGCAATGGTGGAGGTCCTGACCCGGCGGGTGTTGCGTGAGTGTATCGATAGAGCCAAAGGAGGAGTGGAATGAAAAATCCGGCCATCATAGGAGCCTCCCTGCCGCGCCTGGACGCCAGGCATAAGGTGACGGGACAGGCCGTGTACACAGATGATCTGAAGTTTTCAGGGATGCTTTACGGCGCCATAGTGAGGAGCCCCATTCCCCACGGCCGCATCAAGCGGATCGACGTATCGGCGGCCAGGGCCCTGCCCGGGGTCAGAGACGTGATTGTGGGTGCGGACACGCCCCGGATCAAGTACGGGAACTGGCGGTTGGTGCCCGCAAGCCAGGATGAACTGCCGTTGGCTGTTGACAAGGTTCGATTTGTGGGCGACGAGGTGGCTGCTGTGGCCGCGATCGATCCGTCTACCGCCCGACGGGCCCTGGAACTGATTGAGGTGGAATATGAAGCGTTGCCCGGCCTCTTCACGGTGGAGGACGCCACGGCAGAGGATGCACCGCTGATCCACGACGAGAGCGAGGGCAATGTCAGCCTCGTGCGCAAGATCGAATACGGCGACATTGAGAAACAGTTCGATAAGGCCCATTTGGTCCTGGAGAATACCTTCAAGGTGCATGCGGTGAGCCATGCCTATCTGGAACCCTGCTCCTCGATTGCAACCCCTGACGAGGGGGGGCGCGTTACGCTGTATACCAGCACGCAGACCCCGTATATTGTCCAGTGCCTTCTGGCCCATACCCTCGGGATCCCTGAAAACTACGTGCGGGTCATGAAGACCCAGGTGGGCGGCGGCTTCGGGGGCAAGATGGAACTGCGGCCCTGGGAATTTTGTGCTGCTTTCATGGCCCTGCGGCTGGGACTTCCCGTGAAGTTCACCCTCACCCGCGAAGAGGAACTGGCCACGGGCAGGCGCCGCCACGGCATGTCCATTTACTCGAAGGTGGGCTTTTCCAAGGAAGGAAAACTGCTGGCGAAAGACTTTCAGGTCATGCTTGACGGGGGGGCCTACAACGCCATGGGTCCCACGGCCACTTTTCTCTGCGGCACCTTTGGAAACATGCTCTATAATATTCCTGCCTACCGGTATTTCGGGCGCCACGTGTACACCAACAAGCCCCCGGCGAGCGCCATGCGCGGGTTCGGCGCGCCCCAGGCCATCTACGTGGGTGAGACCCAGCTCAACATGGCGGCGGAAAAGCTGGACATAGATCCCATTGACATCAGAATGATCAACGGCATGGAGGAAGGTGACGTTATTCCCGAGGTGGCGACCGTCAGCTCGTGCGGATTTAAGGAGAGCCTGCAGAAGGTGCGCGAGGCATCCGGCTGGGATGAAAAGCGCAAAAACATGAAAGGGGGCAAGGGCCTGGGCATCGGCTGCTTCAGCTTTATCTCCGGGGGAGTCTTCAACTGGTTCAACACCAAGTACAACTTCGCTGCGGCGGAGGTCTCGGTCTTTGAGGATGGTACCGCCCAGCTGGCGAGTATGGCCTGCGATATTGGTCAGGGGCCGGATACGGTCCTGCGCCAGATTTTGGCTGCGGAGCTTGGCATCGGCATAGACAAGATCCGGCTTATTTCCATGGACACCGCCACCACGCCGAAGGCGGATTTGGGTTCATGGGGCAGCCGTGTGACCCTGATGAACGGCAATGCCATTATCGATGCGGCCAGGAAGATCAAGGAGATGCTCATACCGGTCATCTTCAGCGAACTGGACCTGAACCAGATCCACGATATCGGCTTTGCAGACGACAGGGTTTTTGTAAAGGCAAGGCCGAAAAAGGGCATGGCCTTCTCGGAATGCGTGTACAAGGCGCTGCGGGGCCGTCGGGGTGAACCGCTCACGGCCCGTGGCTTTTATACCCCGCGCAACAAGGGGTTGGTGAGCCCGGCCTTCTCCTTCGGGGCCCAGGTGGCCGAGGTCACGGTGGACGAAGAGACAGGACTGGTGAAGGTGGACCGGATGTACACGGCGCATGACTGCGGCGTGGCCATCAACAAGATGGCTGTGGAGGGACAGCTCGAAGGCGCCATTCAGATGGGACTGGGCTATGCACTCTGCGAGCAGTTCGTCATGGATGGGGGCCGCACGTTAAATACCAACTTCCTGGACTATAAGATACCCACGGCCGAGGACATGCCTCCCAGCGAATACGTGGAGGTGGAGACCTATGAGCCCGAGGGCCCCTTCGGGGCCAAGGAGGCGGGGGAGGGGCTTGCCGTTCCTACGGCTCCGGCCATCGCACACGCCGTCTATGAGGCCACCGGCTACCGTTGCATGGATCTTCCCATCACCCCGGAGAAGCTTCTCGCCGCACTGGAGAAAAAGCAGAAATAACCCTGTCGGGAAAACAGGGTGCGGTCGCCGACGCTCCGCTGGGAGAGACGGCAGTTGCAAGGATCGGCCTGTCGGGTCGCCGGGCAGGCAAGAGGAAATGGTGCGAAATGGGCGGAAAGTATGGTGTCATCCTTCTTGTTTTTATATTGTTTTTCTCTTGGCCGAATGCCCATGGTGAAGAGCCGGAAGGCGGTAATTATCCTTCCATGGTTTCATCGCTCCGGGTCGTGTCCGCAGTTGAATTCTGTAACGAACGGGTTCCAATCGACAATCGGGAAAATCGGGAACGCTTCGAAAAAGAGATGCTGCTCACCCTGTGGAACCGGCCGCAGGTAGTACTCTGGTTAAAGCGTTCCCACCGATATCTGCCCTCCATTGAAGAAATGTTAAAGAAGGCCCGCATGCCGGATGACTTGAAGTATGTGGCCATTATTGAGAGTGCCCTCCGGCCTCATGCCGGATCAAGGAAGGGGGCCATAGGATTCTGGCAATTTACCACTGATACGGGGCGGAAATATGGACTGATTATCAATGCGCGGGTCGATGAGCGTCGGAATCTCACCGCCTCAACCCGGGCCGCCATTCGATACCTGAAAGACCTCCACAATAAATTCGGCTCGTGGACACTGGCCGTTGCGGCGTTCAATATGGGTGAAGAAGGGCTCATGGCCGAAATTCTTGAGCAGGGGATCAATGATTACTATCAACTGTATCTTCCCCTCGAAACACAACGATTCCTCTTTCGGATTATTTCCGCTAAACTTATTTTCTCCCATCCTAGGCAGTATGGTTTCAAACTGACTGAAAAGGACTATTATCCTCCCCTGTCATTTGATACGGTCAAGATTACCTGTTTCCACGAAACCCCGATCCGCATTGTCGCTCAGGCGGCTCACACCCATTTCAAGGTGATTAAGGATTTTAACCCGGAAATTCGGGGGCACTATTTTGCTCCCGGAAGCCATACGGTCCTTATCCCGAAAGGTTCGTCAACGGGTTTTCAGGAGCGGTATACCCGATACGTGAATAAGTTTCTGGCAGCCCGAAAGGAAGAGGTTTACATTGTCAGAGAGGGGGACAATCTTTCTTCCATTGCGCAGCGGTTTGATGTTCCGCTCCAGGCCCTTATGATCTGGAATAAACTTGACCTGCGGCGCCCGATCCACCCGGGGGATCAACTCGTCATTTATTCGCGAAGTCCGAAAGCTGTTGAAATGGATACCGACACAGACACCGGCGGAGCGAGTCCCGATTCCCATGGGGAAGCCGCACCCTGATATCGGTATTTCTCCTCCCGGTGTCATATCTCGCCGCTTGCGAGGTCGCGGTGATTCCCGCGGAGCCTGTCCCCGCCCCTGATCGGGGAACAGGAACCCGGATTAACGACGGATCAATCTCCCGGTTTTCATGAATCATGTTGCGCTCATGTTTCAAATCTTCCTTTTCATAAATAACTCTGCGTACTTTCCATATCCTTCCTTTTCAAGGCTCATAAAGGGAACGAATCTCAGGGCTGCAGAGTTAATGCAGTAGCGCAGGCCCGTGGGAGAGGGACCGTCGTCAAAAACATGTCCCAGATGAGAATTCGCATGTTTGCTCTTCACCTCCGTGCGGGTCATGAAAAGGCTTTTGTCAACCTTTTCCACTACGTTTCCGGGTTCGAGAGGCCGCGTAAAACTGGGCCATCCCGTGCCTGAATCGAACTTGTCCGTGGAACTGAACAGAGGCTCTCCCGAAATAATATCCACATAAATCCCTGGTTCATGACTGTCCCAGTATTGGTTTCTAAAGGGGGGCTCGGTTCCGTTCTTACGAGTAACCTCATACTGGAGAGGGGTCAATTTCATCTTCATTTCTTTGTCACCGGGTATGGTGTACATCATATCTTCGTTGCCCTTTGACGGAGACCCCATGGTGGTTTCAGAGCTCCCCCCCGTTTTGATGGTTTTCTCGGCCATAGAACCCTTTTTCATCCCGGCTTCCATCTCCGAATTCCCCCTTTTCATGTCGCCTCCCATGTCTCCCCAGGCAGCCTTAAGAAAGTTGTCTCTCCCGGAACGTGAACGATACCAGTGATATCGGATGGGATTCTTCTTATAGTAATCCTGGTGGTAATCCTCCGCAGGATAGAAAAGCCCCAGCGGGAGAATTTCCGTCACAACGGGTTTCTTGAAATGGTCCGAATTTTCCAGCATCTCCTTGGAATTTTCGGCAAGTTCTTTTTGTTCCCGGTCGGCATAGAAAATGACGCTTCTATACTGTGATCCCCTGTCCACGAATTGACCGCCGGAGTCCATCGGATTGATGTGCCCCCAGAACACATCCAGGAGTTCGTTGTAGCTGACCTTGGCAGGATCATAGATAACCTTCACCGCTTCCACATGGCCGGTGGTCCCGCTCGATACCTGTTCATAGGTGGGATTTTTCACGGTTCCCCCCGTATATCCGGAGATTACCTCCAGGACTCCGTCGACTTTCTCAAAATCAGATTCCACACACCAGAAACATCCGCCGGCAAACACGGCTGTTTTTGGGTTTTGCGTTTGTTCTTTCATGATTTCCCCATTTCATTGTCCGTACTCAGGGCCGGATAATAGATGCTGAAGAACAGCATCAACGCAGCGATTGTAATCATTATGTTTTTCATAACGCACCTCCTGAGAATAATTGTTTGTAGACAATATAAAGGTGCCTGTTAAGGATGTTTTACCGGTAAGGTAAAGCTTGTGTAAAGATTTTCAAGGTATCTCCGGCGCGCCGGGTTTTGTCATGCCTGGATGGGGAGTTCAAACCAGATGCAGATTCGTCCGGCGTCAAATTCCGCGCCAGCACTGCCGCCGTGCGCTTGAACCAGCTCTTTTGCGATAGCAAGGCCGATGCCGGATCCTCCATGTTGGCGCGATCTCTATTTTTCACGCCGGTAAAACCGCTTTAAGAGATAGGGCAGGCGTGGCCTCATTCTTCCGTCCATTTCAAATTAGCTGGTTATTGCGGACTCGATGTGACGATTACTGATGCAGATGAATTTGTGCGGGACGGTAATTTCTTTTTTAAACCATTTATTATCTTTTTTTGAAATTTCGATCATACTTGCATTGGTTAAAGGAAGAAATCGATCACTGGATTTTTTCTTGAAGAGGCCGTGGAAGTCCCCCTCTATATCATAAAATGAATTGGCAACCTGGACGGTAATGACATTGACTCTTTGAAGTTTCTCCCGACTCATCTGCACCATGGTGGAGGCCCGCATTTTTTCTTTTTCGTCGCTGATGCCTTGATGGTCATCATAGAAATAAAATATTTCATCAAGCCGTACCTGGATTTTATCATATTTCTTATACACAGACGCTTCATCAACCATCAATCGGACATTGTACAAGAGAATGGCATTCTCAAAGCATTTTTCATTCGGGTTCTTCCAATAGATATTGGCGCTATTGAACAGATCGGTGGTTCTCAGTAATGGATTCGGGATATCAACCATTCCTACATACTTTTTCCCTAGGGATGTAATAATTGCCACTTGTCTCTGTTCAGCCATGGTCTGCTTCTCCGTAAAGTACTTGATGATGCTATTTGGTTTCCAAATCCTCCGACACAGCGGCCTGTCTTTTCACGTTTTATCATCCAAGGTTACTCATACTATTCAAAATATCGGCATATTTTCAGAATAAGATAAATTATTTGAGGCCTTTTCATTGGAGGCTGCAGAACGTGCAATGCAATTGACACGCTTTCCATGAGTTGCTAAACCTTGCAGTCAAGTGACCTCTCCCGCCGTACCGGCAGAGAGATGATGCAGAGAGAAAACGAATCATGACCCTGGATAAGAATAAATTGGCCGTCATTCATATCGTCAAGAAGGAACTGGGCCTTTCCGATGAGGAGTATCGCGATCGATTGGAGAATATCACTGGTGTCCGGTCTGCAAAATTGCTCGACGAACGCGGATTTCGTATTCTCATGAATTATTTTGCAAGGAGCAAATATTACAGGATCACTCAGAAGGGGCTTACTTTCAGGCAGAAGATGTACATCAAGAGTCTCAAGGAGCAGCTTCACTGGACCGAGCCTCACTTTGTGAATTTTCTGAGAAAATACTACAAAAAGTCAGATATTCATACCTTTACCAGGAAAGAGGGCTCCAGGCTCATTGAATCCCTAAAAAATGTCCGGGAACATGAAAAGATAAAAAAGGAAGAGAGGAGTGAAGAACAACGTCCCGAAAGTCCTGCCAGACCCGTTCCTTAGGTTGCACGATCGTCAGGCATCCCCTTCGAATGCCGGTACACCCTTGGCAGTAGCCCTTTTCGGATAATCGATCCATTCCGGGGGCTTGCGTGGCTTCCACCGTTTCCCATAGAGAATATTGTCCACATATGGGAAAAGCATCCGGGCCAGCTCGGATCGGCGCAGCAGATACTTGACGACCCGGTGAATGGTGCGATCTGGCCTTGAAAAAGGACAGACCGCCATACAGACGCAGCAGTCGGTTCCGATCCTTCCCCAGTACTCAAAACAGCTCTCTTCGTTGAGTTTCCAGCGCTCCAGGCCCCTGTCGACGGTTCGGTTCCGATCCTTCGGGATGGACCGGGAAGGGCAGGATTGGGCGCACTTGAGACATGCCTCGCAAAAACGCTCCGCCCCCAGGTCAACGGGTTTATCCGGGATCAGGGGCATGTCTGTCTGGACGGCAAAAAGACGCACCCTGGGGCCATACCGGTCGGCAATAAGATAGCCCTGCCGTCCCAGTTCCCCTAATCCGGCGTCAATCGCCAGGGGAACCATGAGCAGGTCGTAATGACGGTTGTGTTCTGCAACGGCCCGGTAACCGAGGGTCCCGAACCACTGAGAAAGGATGGTGGTAATATATGCCCCCTTCGAATAATTGTAGCCGCTTTCCACAACAGAAGGGGTGTGGGGCGCGGTAATCACCAGATCGTGGTCCATGGCTGTTGCCACTACCACGGCAAAGGGCAATGGCTCAGGGATCTTTTTGCCCCACTCGTCCCAGTCGCCATAATGAATTTCTCCTTTATGGCTGTATGCCCACCTGGGGTCCACACGGCAGATGCCGACCAGATCGGCTCCCAGATGCCTGGCCCAGCCCTTGACGATTCGGGAGGCGTTCTCTGATTCGATCAGAGCGGGGGCGGGAGTCTCTGTTTTGCTGGCGTACGTGCTTTGCGGGGCGGCCGATCCAGGAAAGACCCGCGCATTCCGGCCTACCATGTTGGGCAACTCAAAGGACGAAACCAGCATCGAAACGTTCGGGCGGTAGGCGCCGTCGATGGAGCCGGGTTTCCCAAGGGGACCTCCCCTTGCTCGACGTCTATCGTCATATTCCTTATGTTCCGGATGGGCCTCGTAGTAACGATGGTATATCTCGGAACCCGGAGCAAGACACCGGTTACGGGCGAATACAATGTCCCGTTCGTCCATCGGACGGAAACCCGAGCCGTCACCGGCGAGGTACCCGGCTGCGCCCTTGAGGACGCGGGGTTTCCGTCGCCACGGCAGGAAGAACATGGCTAGGACCGCCAACCCGGTCCCGAAAAACCAGGCTACGGGTATTCGCACCAGGGGCAACGCGATGATGAGGGCTCCCAGCAGGAGGTGGAAGCCAACACCGGCTGTCCCCACCTTGGAGGCCCGGGCTTCTTGCTCCTGTATCGATTCGTATGTAAAGGCACAGGCCACCCCCAGGAAACCCAGGTTCACGAACGACAGCAGCCACGGCAGAACATTTTCAAGATCCATCATGCATTCCTGGCTGACACCTCAACAGCGTTTCCGCCCCCCATTCTTCAGATCGTAAAGGATCTGATCAATCACCTTTTCCATGGCAGGGGCAAGCCGGTGAGGTTCTGTTCCACTCACCTGTACCTGCCGCTGGTTGCCGCCGCCTTTTCCGTTCAGAAGTTCAGAAACAGTTGCCGAGAGTGACCCGAGATCCAGGGGACCCTTTTCCGACTGGCCCAGAACAACCGTTGCCCGGTCAGCCTTTATTCCGAAAAGGCAGATTGTGCTTGGATTCGCGGTCACTTGTCGGCACAAGGCCTGGACTGACTTGACATCCCGATCAACAAAAACATCATGGTCGAAAACGAGTCCCCCGACCTTCCATGCGCGGGCAGACCGCTCGGAAGCCTCATAGACCAGCAATTGTTTTTCAAATTTCTTGAGACGTTTTTCCTGATCCAGAAGGCGGTCAATGGCCTTGATCAATTCCGTTTCCCCAATGCTCAGACGTCGTGATGCCGTTTCGAGGATTTCAGTTTTTTGCTGCATGGCCCCGAGCGTACGATGTCCGCACAAGAATGTCACACGGGAACCATCCTTGTATTTTTCGAATCGAACGATTTTGATCAGGCCGACCTCACCCGTTGCTTTCACATGGGTTCCGCAACAGGCCGACCAATCGTAATGATCGATCTCCACGATGCGGATATTTCCCTCAACAGCAGACGGCTTCCGGAGCGAAAATTGAGAAAGGGTTCCTCTTGTGGCTTCATGGGTTCGTACCGGCAAATTCTGAAATACCACTTGGTTGGCCGCTTCTTCCACCAGCCGGATCGTTTCCCAGGAGAGATTCGATGCGGCCAGATCGATGGTGGCGGCGTCTGCCCCCAAGTGGAATCCTATGGTCTCCGCACCCATGACCTGGAAAAAGGCCTGCGAAAGAATATGCTGACCCGTGTGCTGCTGCATGTGGTCGAAGCGGCGCTTCCAGTCTACCTTTCCGGTCACCTTGCCGCCGGTGACCTGTCCATCCAGGACATGAATAACAGCCCCATCCTGTTCGACCACATCGATCACGCACACACCCTGCAGGGTTCCGGTGTCGTACGGCTGGCCGCCGCCGGTGGGATAAAAAAACGTGCGGTCAAGGATCACCCCCTGGTGATCATGAATGATCTTCGTTGCGATGACTTTGGCTTCGAACTCGGTTTGATACGCATTTGCAGCGTAGCCTCTATCTGTTTCCATTCTTTCATTCCCGAAGTGAGATATCGCCCTGGAGTGAAGTTTTACATGATCAGAACGATTTTTCCCATGCGGCTTCCTTCTTCAATGAGCCGGTGTGAATCCTCCGCCTCCTCAAGCGGAAAAGTGGGCGCATGACCGGTCTGATGTATAGCATATTTGGTAACATATTGCAACTATTATTAATTTAAGCCTTTGTTATAACTTGGGACCGAAGCGTACACCGGCAGGCTTCTGATATGCGTCTCCCGGTTGCCTGGGGATGGATTCCTATACCTATCTCCCGTTCTTGGCCAAAGGGAATGTGGCCCAACAGATCTTCTGGTACACAGCATTCGTACCTGACATGGTCAAGCCGGGTCCTTCAATGCGGACGGCACCCCGAAATGGCGTATGGCTCCATCATCCCATGGTCCCTATTGGGAAGAGGAAATGAAACTGGGGTATCAGGACTGCGGTTCGGGGACGTTCATGAAAAGCACACCGCTCAAGAGACGTAAGGCTGCATGGCTTTTCGGGCAGTTCTGTGTGTAAGACCACGTCGCTCAAAAAGGCCCTGGTGGGCTTGACGCCGATCCGCAACAGCGATATATGGAGTGAGGCCTTTACCAAACGTGCACCCAAGTTGGGCGGCCTGGTGGAGTTCTACCGCAGCCCGGCCAGGGTTGCCTGGACCCCCACCGGGACCAACGTGCCCGATTATCCCAAGCTGGCCCAGTTGTGGTGGCAGAATATCGGTGAGGCCGTTTCCGCCGAGGTGACGGTAGGCAGGGCGATGGACAACCTCGCCCGGGAAATGGACAAGGTGATGCAGCGCATCAAGAGTGCCGGAGTTCAAAAGGAATGTGGCCCTAAACTCAATCCATGTATCGAGCCGAATGTCTGGCTGAACAAGCCAGGTTCACCCAAGGCCAAGGTCAATGAGAAGCCGAAAGGCATCACGGTGGATTACGATCAGCTCATCCAGGCTTGGCGGGAAGGTCGTGTGAAGCAATCCGAAGGGGAGATTTTTTTACACGCCGTAAAGAGAGGCCGGCCGCCTCGGCCGGCCTTTTTTCCATCAGAAGCGATATGGGGAGGCAGCAATGGGTGAATATGTGGGGGCCCTCGACCAGGGGACAACCAGTACCCGGTTTATCATCTTTGATCATGCCGGCCGGATTGTCGGTCTGGATCAGAAACAGCATGAACAGATTTTTTCCAGACCCGGCTGGGTGGAACACGACCCCATGGAAATTTGGAAAAATACGCAGGGGGTCATTCAGGGGGCCATGAAAAAAACCGGGGTCAGGAGCGGTGACCTGGCCGCCATCGGAATCGCCAACCAGCGGGAGACGACTGTTGTCTGGGACAGACATACGGGCCGCCCCTATGGCAATGCCGTTGTCTGGCAGTGTACACGAACAGACGGGATCTGCAAGGAGCTGATCAAGGACGGCGGTATCGGCCGTTTCAGAAAGAGGACCGGTCTGCCGGTAGCACCCTATTTTTCAGGTCCCAAGATCAAATGGATACTCGACCGTCACCCGGATGCGGGAGAAGCAGCGCTTCGGGGAAACGCGTGTTTCGGGACTATGGAGACGTGGTGTATCTGGTGGCTCACGGGTGGACCCGAAGGCGGGGCACATGTGACCGATGTGACCAATGCGAGCCGCACCCTCCTCATGGACCTGAAGAAGCTGGACTGGGATGAAGAGATCCTGGGCCTGCTGGGGATACCGAAACAGATGCTTCCCCGGATCGTCCCCTCCATAGACACGGATTTCTGGGGATTGACATCCGAAGATGGTCCGGTGGGTGGCCGGGTGCCGGTGTGCGGGGCCTTGGGGGACCAGCAGGCGGCACTCGTGGGCCAACTCTGTTTTGAAGAAGGGCAGGCAAAGAATACCTACGGTACCGGATGTTTTCTCCTCATGAACACCGGAAACCAGCCGGTCCCGTCAAAACACGGCCTGATCACCACCCTGGCCTATCAGATGAGCAGCCGAAGACCGGTATATGCCCTTGAAGGGTCCATTGCCATAGCGGGTGCCCTGGTACAGTGGCTCAGGGACAACCTGGGCCTCATTTCCAGTGCTCCTGAGGTGGAGGAATTGGCCGGGAGGGTGGAGGACAGCGGCGGGGTGTATATCGTGCCTGCATTTGCCGGTCTCTTTGCGCCCTACTGGCGGTCCGATGCCCGCGGCGTTATGGTGGGACTGACCCGATACGCAAACAAGAGTCACATGGCCCGGGCGGCGTTGGAGGCCTGCGCTTTCCAGACCCGGGATATTGTGGAGGCCATGAATAAGGATTCGGGCGTGAGGCTGTCCCATCTCAAGGTGGATGGCGGCATGGTATCTAATGATCTGTTGATGCAGTTTCAGTCCGATACCCTCGGGGTCCCGGTCATCCGGTCCAAGGTGGCGGAGACGACTGCGCTGGGAGCTGCGTACGCAGCGGGCCTGGCCGTGGGCTTCTGGTCGGGATTCGACGAACTGCGAGAGAACTGGAGTTCTGATAAGATATGGGAGCCTCACATGGCCCGGGTCGACAGAGAGAAGAAATACCTTGGATGGAAAAAGGCTGTGGAAAGGACTTTCAACTGGGTTGAATAACGATCAATCCAAAGGGACATATTCCACGTCAAGGGATAGTGCGGATGCATTCGGGCACAAGAGAGGTTCCGATTCAGAAGCGAGATATCTTTTGAGAGTCGAGCTTCACACGATGAGAACGATTTTTCCCATGCGGTTTCCTTCTTCCATGAACCGGTGCGCATCCGCCGCTCTCTCAAGCGGGAAAGTGGCCGCCATGACCGGTCTGATTCGTCCTGACGCGATCAGAGGCCAGACTTCCGATTGGAGTTTCCCTGCAATCTCCCCTTTCTCCCTGTCGGTACGGGCGCGAAGGGTTGAGCCTGTCAGGGTGAGCCGCTTGATCAGGAGCCGCATCAGGTCGATCTTCACCGTGGATCCTTTCTGGAAGGCGATATTCACGATCCGGCCCTCGGTCGCTGCCAGGTCCAGGTTTCTGGCGACGTAGTCTCCCCCGACCATATCCAGGATTACGTCCACGCCGCGTCCATCCGTCGCCTCTTTCAGGACCTGCCCGAAGTCCTCTTCCCGGTAATTGACGGCGATTTCGGCTCCCAGTTTTCGGCAGGCAGCGCACTTTTTCGCGGTCCCGGCGGTGGTAAAGACCCTCGCGCCGCGGTTCCTTGCCATCTGGATGGCGGTAGTGCCGATTCCGCCGGAGCCGCCGTGCACCAGGAAGCTCTGCCCCTCTTTGAGAGATGCACGGTCAAAGACATTGGCCCATACGGTGAAGAAGGTCTCAGGGAGGGCGGCCGCTTCCTCCATCCCAAGTCCGGATGGGAGGGGAAGGCACTGACCGGCGGGCACCGTCACGAATTGGGCATATCCGCCGCCGTTTGTGAGCGCACACACCCGTTTTCCCACCGACCACCCTGAGACCCCGGCACCCACGGCCGAAACCTCTCCAGCAACCTCGAGACCGAGGATCGGAGATGCCCCGGCCGGAGGGGGGTATTTCCCCTCGCGCTGCATGATGTCCGGACGGTTGATCCCGGCCGCGTGCACACGTATCAACACCTCCCCCGAGCCGGGGACGGGCGCCGGCCCGTCTTTCACTACCAGAACCTCGGGTCCGCCGTGCTGTTTATGGTCGATATAGCGCATGGTGTTCCTTTCTCTTCTCTCAGTTCAATAGCAAAGGTTCAGTCCATAAACTGACGAATGAACTTGGAAACCTCTTTTCTGCCTCGAAATACCCCATAGTGGCCTTCGCATAGGATATCCGCATCCTGTGAAAGCAGAAAATCCAGGGATCGAAGATAATCTTTCCTGTTCGAGAGAAGACCGGGATGCAGCGGCCCATGGACATCCTGACCAAAAAGAACTCTTTGTTCTTCCGATTCTACCAAGTAGACCATGGAACCGGGTGAGTGACCAGGGGAGTGGATTGCCTCAATAAGTCTGCCCGCAAGTTTCATTTCATTCCGGGCGCCCTTGAGTTTTATGTCCACTAAGAAGGGATCAAGGGACTCTCCGTACCATGAGGCGGCCGTGACCGCATCATCTCCGTTTTCAAGGAATTGAGCATCCAGTTCATGGGCGACTATCTCACAGCCTGTCAAGTCCCTCAGTGCTTGAGCTCCACCTGTATGATCATAGTGGCAATGGGTCAAAAGGAGATATTTAATCTGATCAGGCGCGACAGCGTGCGAGCGGACGTTGGCGATGACCTTTTTTGTGGATCTTCCGCACCCGGCGTCAACAAGCGCAGCCTCATCCTCGAAGTGAATAAGATAGATGGCGGCATCCTCAGAAGAACTGAGGCCGCCACCGCCTACCTGAAAAACTTCACTTGTTATCCTTGACATCTCATCCCTCCCGAGTGTGCGTACCGTCCGACAATCAAATCTCTCCCTCCTGCAAACCAATTAATCCGCTCACGAATTTTCAAAGTCTTCATCGGGCGATGCTCCGGGCAAGTCCATATGCCGAGCTTGTCTCATAGTAACAGAAAAACGGGCCATATATAAATGGTAAATGTCGGGAGCGTTCCTTTGTTTTCAGGTCCGTATGGAGGGTATTCCATGCAAAGTGGGCTTTTCATCATGTGCTGCGTGCAGCAGGGTTTTTTCAAAACAGGTTAAGAGCACACATGATCCTCTGGATATCCCGCTGTTTTTCTCTTGAAGCAGGCAAATAAATGATTGTAAAGTGTCAAATCGCTGTGTGCATTTTTCAAAAGTCAGGAGGACCCATGAAGAAGACAAACAAAATCGTCATCCTCGGCGCAGGAGCCATGGGCGCTTTTTTTGCGGCGAGGTTTTTTGATGCGGATAAGGGCTCCACGGCGGTGGTCGCGCGAGGGGAGCGCTATGACCGACTCAAGAGAGACGGCCTGGTGATCAACGGGAAGCAGTATGCCATCCCGGTCGTCCATCCCGATCAGGCCGGCGACCCCGCCGAACTCATCATCGTGGCGGTGAAGAATCATCATCTTTCTGAGGCCGTCCCCGACCTGAAAAACCTGGTCGGGCCCCGGACGACCATTATTTCCGTAATGAACGGGCTCGACAGCGAGGAATATATCGGTTCTTTCTATGGCATGGACAAGGTGCTGTATACGATTTCTGTCGGCATAGACGCCCTGCGTGAAGAAAACCGGTTAATATACACCAAGCCCGGAAAACACTATTTCGGTGAGGCGGTCAACAGCGAGGTCAGCCCGAGAGTTCGACGTGCGCAGGAGGCCTTTGAAAGGGCCGGAATCCCATATGAAACCCCTCCCGACATGATTCGTATGCTCTGGTGGAAATTCATGATCAATGTGGGAATGAACCAGGCTTCAGCGGCGATGCGGGCGCCCTATGGAGTCTTTCAGTCCTCCCCGGATGCCCGGGCATTGATGGAGTCCCTGATGCGGGAGGTGATTGCCCTGGCAAAGGCCGCTCATGTGAACCTCGTGGAAAAAGATATCGAGGACTGGTACACGTTCCTTCACACCCTTTCTCCCCGGGGAAAGACTTCGATGCTGCAGGATATTGAGGCCGGGCGCAAGACGGAAATCGAAATTTTCGGTGGAAAGGTGGTGGATCTGGGCAGGGAACTGGATATTCCCACTCCGGTCAATCAGGCCCTTCTGCGCATCATTACGGTGCTGGAACAGGAAGGGATATAAGCTGCCCCGCAGTCTCGCGGCGGGTCGGGCCGACGCCGCTTGGAAAGGGGGGAAGTCTGCTCTTGACTCTTTCCGATCAATACTGGAGGCTTCTCCAATTACCTTGAACCCGCTGCCGGTGACGGCAGGTATTCAGGATTTTATCCGCCGGCCATTTGGGGGAAGATAGAAACGTTGTCTCCCTCTTTCAGTTCAGTATCCATCCCCTTTGGCAGTTGTCTCAAGTCCCTTCCGTTGACCAGGACCTGAACGGAGAGTCCTCCTGTTTCGGTTTCAGGATCGAGGTCTGGATGTGTAGATTTTTTTACTGCCATGGCAGATAATTTCTTTAATAGGTCTTTGATGGTGAATATTTCAGCACCAGTCTCGAGAAGGGGATGATCACCAACAATATTTTTCAAGGTGAGGTAAGTCCTTACCGTTATCCTCATTCGAGTAACCTTTGGTTGCGAGGCTCGGGGTTGTGACCTCAAACGGAATCCGTATGTTCCCGGAACACGTTGCTTCGATAAGAGAGTGGGCTAGACACCAAGATCGCTTCTGAACTTTTTCACGTAGGTCTCATACTTGCCGAATTCTTCAGCGGACATTTCATCAGGAAATTGCAGTTCCACCTGTGTCAGAACGTCAATAATGGTATTTGAATGGG
>CAZWEV010000035.1:0-42898 GCA_964633015.1 uncultured Desulfobacteraceae bacterium
CTCCAGCATCATGGCCCCTGCCCAGATCTGCCCGATGGGATTCGCGATCCCCTTTCCGGCTATATCCGGCGCTGAGCCGTGAACCGGCTCGAACATGGAAGGATACGCTCCGGCAGGGTTCAGATTGGCTGATGGGGCAATGGCAATGCTTCCTGCCAGGGCCGGTCCGAGATCCGACAGGATATCGCCAAAGAGGTTGCTGGCCACCACCACGTCAAACCATTCAGGATGGAGGACGAAATTCGCCGTCAGGATGTCTATGTGATATTGATCGGTCCGGATATGGGGAAATTCTTTTCCCATGGCAGCGAACCGTTCGTCCCAGAAAGGCATGGTGTGGATGATGCCATTCGATTTGGTTGCAGAAGTGACATGCCCGGCATCTCGTTCAGCGGCGAGTTCAAAGGCAAACCGCATGACCCTGTCAACGCCCTCCAGGGTGAAGACCGTTTCCTGGACCGCCATTTCGCGGTTCGTTCCCTGGTAAAGCCTGCCGCCTATCTCCGAATATTCCCCCTCGTTGTTTTCACGCACGATCACAAAATCAATGTCTTCCGGTCCACGGCCTTTCAAGGGTGAAATCATGCCTTTCAGCATGCGGACCGGACGCAGGTTGATGTACTGCTGCATTCTCCTGCGGATCGGCAAGAGGAGCTGCCACAGGGTGATGTGATCGGGCACACCGGGAAATCCTACGGCTCCCAGAAATATGGCATCATATTCCTGAAGCTGAGTGATCCCGTCCTCGGGCATCATCCTGCCCGTTGCAGCATACGTTTCACAACTCCAGGGATAGACGTGCCAATCGAGCTGTACGTCAATACGGCGTGCTGCAGCTTCAAGCACGCGCATCCCTTCGGGAACAACTTCCTTTCCTATGCCGTCGCCCGGAATGACGGCGATGTTGTACTTGATCATATTCGTCTCCTCCCGATATGGTGCGAGTATAGCACTGTGCAGGCGTCTTTGTTAAAATATTTCCTCACGAGTCTTTGTGGCAGGCTTCTCCGGATCCATGTATTTTTGTTTTACACAACGCCATTGGTTGGGATACTATAAGGCACATCCTGAAAGGAGGGGCGGGAATGGCACCGGACAACAATACACCTCAGCCAAATTTCATCCGAAACATCATTGCGGAAGACTTCAAAACCGGCAAGTTCGGCGGCAGGGTTCATACCAGGTTTCCTCCTGAGCCCAACGGCTATCTCCACATCGGGCATGCCAAGTCTATCTGCCTGAATTTCGGGCTTGCCGCAGAAAACAACGCACCCTGCAATCTCAGATTTGACGACACCAATCCCGTCAAAGAAGAACAGGAATATGTGGAATCCATTATTGAAGATGTACGATGGCTCGGCTTTGACTGGGAAGACAGGTTGTATTATGCCTCTGATTATTTTGACCAGCTGTACGAGTATGCCGTGCAGCTGACCAGGATGGGAAAGGCCTATGTCTGCGATCTCACTCCGGACGAAATGCGGGAATACCGCGGGACCCTCACGGAACCGGGGCGTGAGAGCCCCTACCGAAACCGGTCCGTGGACGAAAATCTTGACCTGTTCGAGCGCATGCGGGCAGGTGAGTTTGAGGACGGGTCCCGGGTCCTGCGGGCAAAAATCGACATGGCATCACCCAACCTGAACATGCGGGACCCGGTGATCTACCGCATCCTCCACGCAAGCCACCACAGGACCGGAGATAAATGGTGCATCTACCCCATGTATGATTTCACCCACTGCCTTTCCGATTCCATTGAAGGAATCACCCATTCCATCTGCACCCTTGAATTTGAAGATCACCGGCCTCTCTACGACTGGTTTCTGGACGAACTGAAGGTCTACCATCCCCAGCAGATAGAATTCGCCCGCCTCAATCTTACCTATACGGTTATGAGCAAGAGGAGGCTCTCCGAGCTGGTGGTGAAAAAATATGTGACGGGGTGGGATGATCCGCGGATGCCCACTATCTCAGGACTCCGCAGACGCGGATACACCCCGGAGTCCGTCCGGACGTTCTGTGAACGCATCGGCGTTGCAAAGCGGGACAGCATGGTGGACATGGCTCTGCTTGAGCACTGTGTCAGGGAAGACCTGAATCGCCGTGCCGTTCGGGTCATGGGTGTTCTGCGCCCCTTGCGGGTGGTTATTGAAAACTATCCGGAAGACCAGGTGGAAGAACTGGATGCAATTAATAACCCGGAAGACCCGGCAATGGGCACAAGGAAAGTCCCTTTTTCCCGGGTGCTGTATATTGAACAGGACGATTTCATGGAAGACCCGCCCAAGAAATTCTTCCGCCTCGGCCCGGGAAGGGAAGTGCGCCTGCGGTATGCCTATTTTATCAAGTGCGTGGACGTGGTGAAGGATGAGGAAACCGGAGAGGTCATTGAATTACGCTGCACCTATGATCCCGCTACCAAAGGCGGCTATGCACCCGACGGGCGAAAGGTGAAAGGCACGCTTCACTGGGTTTCCGCGGCCCATGCCGTACCAGCGGAGATACGGCTCTATGACAAACTGCTTCTCAAGGCCAACCCGGCGACCGAATGTGAGGGCGCCGATTTCAGGAGCTGCCTGGACCCGCAATCCCTGGTAATACTCTCGTCCTGTTCCGTGGAGCCCAGTCTTGCAGAGGCGGTACCGGGAAGCTATTTCCAGTTCGAGCGGCAGGGATATTTTTGTGTTGATTCGAAGGATTCCCGCCCCGGAGCACTGGTATTCAACCGCACCGTTCCGCTGCGTGATTCCTGGGCAAAAATCCAGAAGACACAGAACACCTCATAGCCCAAAACGGCCATGTGAGCAGGAAAACGGCATATTCCCTCCGCTCGGTTGGAACATGAAGTTCTCATTAAATGCAGCCGATCTCGCATCGTCTTATCCTGAAGCTCCGCCTTTAATGTACACATCCCGCTTGGGATAAGGGATTTCAATACCGTCCCTGGTGAACCGTTCCTTCACCCGATCGGAAATGGAAGAAATAGTGTCCATCCGTTTTCTGGGGTCCCTGATCCAGACCCTGGCTTCCAGGTTCACTGCAGAATCCCCGAAGCTCTTCACCACCACCTTGGGCGCCGGGTCTTTCAAGACCCAATCCAGCTCCAGGCTGACGGCAGTGATGATCTCCTTTGCTTTCTCGATATCTGCATCATAGGCCACCCCGATGGGGACTCTCACCCTGATTTCTTCGGTGATTGTAGTGTAGTTGATGATATCCCGCCGCATGATCTCGTTGTTGGGAATCACGATCACAATATTATCAGTGGTCCGAATCTTGGTGGCCCGGAGTCCAATATCCAGAACATCCCCCCAGGTAGCCGAGTTGGCAGGTGCAGACCAAACCTCAATACGGTCACCCACCTCGAATGGGCGATCAATAATCAACAAGACTCCGGCGATGAGGTTTGACAGGGTATCCTTCGCGGCAAAGCCGATGGCAATACCTGCGACACCAGCCCCCGCAATGAAAGGCATAATATTGAGGCCGAGCACGTCCAGGGCCAGAATGCCTCCCGTCGTGTAGATGATAACCCCGGAAAACTTCTTGGAAAGATCGAGAATCACGTCATCCACCTGGGTGTCTGTTTTGCTGGCCAGTTTTTCCTCCAAGAAAGGTATGACGCGGCTGACGATACTCTGGGCCAAGGAAGTGATGAGGAGAACGAGGCCCGCGAAGAAGACCTTTTCCGCCCACGGCGCATGGATCAGGCGAAGAGCAGAGGCGCCGAGGAGAATGAGGATACAATAATGGCCTCCTTTTCGGATAACCTGGAAAATTTTTCCCTTTTTTCCAAGGACCGGGTGGTCACGGTACCGCTTTTCAAACCTTGCCACGATCCGATTGAAAACAGCCCATGCCAGGGCAGCGATCACGAGGATAATAAGCGCATAGATCCCGTCTTTCACAAAGGGCTCGGGGTTTGAAAAAATCGAGTCTATGGCCCGGTCCAGAAGCTCTCTCATTGTGCATTCCTCTTCAAGGGTTGCTCGCGTGATGTCTCGTGGATCGTCATTAAAGCATACCAGGAGGGTCAAATCAACGCCCATCTTTTCCCGCCAAATCCCGCTTGACACCCTTTCTCCTTCAATGGTATAAGGCCGCCTATTTTGAAGGCAATGAAGTCTGCCTGGAATGCCCACTCGCAGGGGATGATGACTTCTGGCATGATCGGAATGAACCGGCATGGACAGGCTTCATACATTCTTCCGGGCAGAGAGCACGACGGAAAAGAGATCTTTGCTGCAGGCCGCTCCGATGGCAATCGGTGCGGCCTTTTTTTACAGGGAAAATATCTCCCGGTGGCGACCGAATATGCGGGCTGTATTTTCATCCTCCGGGGTGGCCATGACTAACCTGGTCCAGCCGTGCTGGTTTGGCCTTTACGCCGCGGCTCAAACCCAGGTGCCGGGAAATTTTCCAAAGGAGATCGAATATGGCGATCAGCATTGCGCTTATCATTGTTCTTGGGCTGTGCGCCGACTACCTTTTTCGGACAGTAAAGCTCCCGGGGTTGGTGGGAATGCTTTTTGTGGGTATCCTGTGCGGTCCTTACGTCCTCAACCTCATGTCTCCGGACATGATGAAAGTATCCGGCGATTTCAGAAAAATAGCCCTCATCGTCATCCTGCTCAGGGCGGGCTTTGAACTCAGACGCGACACCCTGAATCGGATCGGACGCGCCGCCATTACCATGAGCTGCGTTCCGGCCCTCGCGGAGATGGCGGGAATCATCCTCGTGGCTCCCCGGCTGCTTCACATTTCCCTTCTCGAGGCGGCCATTCTCGGAGCCATTCTGTCTGCGGTTTCCCCGGCGGTGGTAGTGCCCCTCATGATTGATTTCATGGATAGGGGGAGAGGTGCCAGAAAGGGTATCCCCACCCTCATCCTTGCCGCTTCCTCTGTGGATGACGTGTTTGTGATCGTCCTTTTCAGTATTTTCATGGGGATGTACGGCGGTGGTGCAGTCAACATCTGGGCAAAACTGGGAGAAATCCCCGTTTCCATCTTCCTCGGGATCCTCATAGGGCTCATTCCGGGATATTTTCTCTATTGGCTTTTTACCGGATATGACTGGCGCCCCCCCAGAAGAACAATGGTGGTTCTGGGAACCGCCATCATCCTCACCTGGCTGGAAAAAATCCTGGAGCCGAGGGTGCCAGTCGCCAGCCTGCTGGGGGTCATGGCAATCGGATTTATCATCCTTGAAAAATCCGAGGCCATTGCCCATATTATCTCCCAGAAGCTGAAAAACCTGTGGGTCTTCGCAGAATTGCTCCTTTTTGTCCTGGTGGCCGCCCAAGTCAATATCCATGTAGTGTGGAAGGCGGGACTGGCCGGTACCATCGTGATCGTGGTGGGATTGGTGTTCCGAAGTGTGGGAACCTACATCTCTCTCTTCGGGGCGGGTCTAACCTGGAAAGAGAAACTCTTCTGCGTGGTGGCGTACCTCCCGAAGGCAACGGTCCAGGCCGCCATCGGAGCTGTTCCCCTGGCAGCGGGTGTGACCTCGGGGCAAGTTATCCTGGCGGTGGCGGTGCTTTCCATCCTTCTCACTGCGCCACTAGGGGCAATCGGCATTATGATTTTCGGGGAACGGGTCCTTGATCATGGAGAACGTTCTGCCTATCGCTTCAAGGAGCTTCGCGAGCAGCTTGATCTGCCTCATGTGGGAGAACGGGTGGTGAGTAAGGATTTTGGAACGATCTGGAAGATCATTGAAGAAAAAGAAGTCTGGATAGAATCGGATCATAATACCGCATCCCAGGGTGATAGCAGGGACCTCCGGCCTGCTATTCACCTGCGTTACTGGAAAGAGGATGCGGGCGCAGGCCCGGGAAAGGGGAAAACCATGATTTATCGTTACAGTCAGGAGGACCCTTCTTTTCACAAGCATTGGGAGGTCCTTTACGACTGGTGATGCAGGGCAGCATTATGTTTTGACTCGGCGCCAAAATCCTGATACGCTATCATTATGAAAATCTGGGATCGACTGCATACAAAACGCATCTTTCTCGATGTGCCGCTGCCAGACAAGGATGCCGTGCTCCAATTCATTGCCGAGGCATTTGCCAACCGAGGGATCGTGAAGGACGCCGATGTACTTTACGACGGGTTGAAAGCGCGGGAAGAGACCATGAGCACCGGCATCGGGGGAGGCATAGGAATACCCCACGCCATGAGCAATGAGACGGGGGATGCTGCCGTACTGCTTATCAGATGCACTGAGCCTGTTGAGTTCGAAAGTCTCGATGCAGCGCCTGTCAAGATCATAGTTGCTCTCGTGGTGCCGGAAGGCAAGCCCGACCTTCATCTGCAGATCCTCGCGAGCCTTGCCAGGCTTTGTCAATATCCCGGGTTTTTCAAAACAGTGCAAGAAGCCAAGAATCCGAAGGCCCTCTTCGAAGCAATCAAACGGCTGGAAGAAAGCATATCCTTCCATTGATGCCTGCTCTCCTTACCAGTGAACTCACATGAAAAGAGGTTGACACATGTACCTGCTCATAGCTGTGATCAATGACGAGGAAATCCTTGATGAGCTCGTGACAGCCTGGCTTGACATCGGCATTACCGGAGCCACGGTCGCCGAAACAACCGATCTCGTGCAACTGATCAGCAGACATATTCCCATCTTTGCCGGCTTCAGGAGCCTCACCACCGGCGGTATCCCGCACAACAAGACCCTGTTCACCGCCATTGAAGAACGCCATATCCTGGACCAGGCCGTTGACTTCCTCAAATCCTTGTACGCCAGAACTAAAAAATCCCGGCGGGGAGCCTATTTTACAGTGCCGCTCCTTGATTTCGGCCGACTGGGCTCAGACTGACTCCGCTTCCCCCACCATCTCAAGGGCCACCTTGAACGTCACGGGGCCCACCACCTGATTAATCGTGATGACCGCCAGAACAAGGGTCGTCACGTAGACCCCGATATCCGGGAATTGCCGTTCCGCAAGCTGGGCCAGGCCGATAGCCACTCCTGCCTGGGTAAGATAGGCCATCCACGCAATTCGATTATGGCCTGGCGGGTCTCCCTGTATTGTCCCGGCGAGCCATGTGGCCAGAAAAATTCCAATGGTCCTGGCAGTCGCGATGCCCGTTGCCACCGGCCAGGTCATTCTGAGGGCCGTCAGATCAAGCGATGCTCCGGCTAGAGCAAAGAAAAGCACATAGATAGGAAGCGAGATACGCTCCAGGCTTTCCAGCATCCTGGCACCTTGGGAGCTGAGATTCTGGACAGCAAACCCCGCGCTCATGCACACCAGCAAAGGTTCCAGATGAAGGGAGACCGCATACTGGGCTTCCATGAAATGATCCAGCCAGAAAGACGCCTTGGAGATGCCGAACGCAATGAAGAGAAGAAAGAGAGGGAGATCGCGGTTCACTTTTCTGATGTAGACGGCAATGCCCTTCCCCAGAACGGCGCCAAGCATGAGAGAAACAGTCGTCTCACCCAGTAACGCTGAAAAGACGTGCCAGTTCAGGACAGGATCCGGCGCCGTTATCATCCTGCTCACCGCCAATGCCACCGTGAAAAAGATGATGATGAGAACATCCATGGCAACCGTTACGCCCAGGACCGTCTCCGTGAAAATACCGGATGCCCGGCATTCGCGTATGATGGCGATGGCAGATGAAGGGGACCGGGCGACGGCAATAACCCCTATGAGGAGGCCGAGGGCAATGATCTGGGGCCTGGACAAGGATCGGGCAAATGCAAAAAAAGGTCCCGCCACTATCAGGAACCCGGAAACAAGGACGAATACCAGAATGGTGAGCAATGATATGTTCAGCACAATTGCGACGATCCGTTTCCGCAGGAACTTCAGGTGCAGTGTCGCGCCTGCGGTCAGGGCGATGAAACTCAAGGCCAGATCATCTACCAGGCGCAGTTTCGTAACCATCACATGGGAAAGAAGGCCCGTGATGTGGGGACCTATCACCATGCCGGCAAAAATATATCCGCTGATCAACGGGATCCGTGCCGTGTTAAGCAGGTTAGCGCTCACATAGGCGAGCAGCAAAAGAAAACCCAGGGAAAAAGAAGTGAAACCGGCCTGCTGCCATCCTGATCGGGCATGAACAGACTGCAGCCACACGGCCAGCAGGACCAGTATGACAAGAATCATTACGCGGGCAGGCCATCGTTTTTCTGTTCTGTTCTGACGATTCATTGCATGGATGTCTCCAACAGCCGTCTTAAGGAAAAAAATCCGACTACATCATTGAAAAGGACACCAAGCAATACCAGGCCCACTATCCCGGAAGCCCCTTGAAATAAGAAACCCTGCTGAAAATCCAGGAGCATGGCAAGCGGCAAACCACCCTGATGCAAAAGACCAAATCCCAGCAGCGCAGGAATCCTTCCCTCGCCGGAAGAGGCAAGACGCGTCACGAACATCCCTGCCGACACCTTGACAAGGGTTCGATATACGCAAAAAGCGACGGCCAGCGGGACAATCCAGGCGGAAGTCAGTCTCCAGTTCGCACCAAGAAACAGGAGTATTGCCAGATAAGCTGGCTTTTCCACGGTGATCAATATCTGGTAGATCCGTTCCTTCTCCCGGAGCGTATTCACCAGCAATATGCCCAGGAGAAAAGTGAGGAACAAGGGTGAAATTCCAAGCGTGGAAGACATCCCGCCGGCCAGTATTGCAACGGCAATAAGAAGCAGAATCAGTTCACTTTCCTTGCGAGCCTCCCTCAGAAAAAATACGAAGATAAGCAGCGCCCCCAGACAGGAAATAAGGAGAACGATGAGCCCGCCGCCCAATTCTCCCAGCCCTGACAGATACGGAAGCCCCCCGATCCGCCAAGAAAAAAAAAGGCCGAAGATAACAAAGGGAACCACGCCGTCAATACTGGAAACAAGCCTCAGAAACCGGGATAACCTCCCGAACCTGGCGCCATACTCAAGGACCACAAGAGCTAATCCGCTCTGGCCCGTACATGCCGCAGTAGCCGCGAGCACGACCGCGGCGTCCCCTTTCATCCCGCCGGGTATATCCAGAAATAGAGGGGCGATGCAATAAACCGCGAAAAATACCAGGACAAAACAGGCTGTTCCTTCAATAACTGCCGCCGTAAATGAACTCTTGGCAAAGTTCTTGATCTTTGTCCTTTCAAACTGAAATCCGAAAATGAGGCCGATCCACCCCAGCAGGAGGGAAATGAACGGAGCGAGGCTGTTCTGAGTGGGCCTGTCCAGCAGATTCAGAAACTGCGGTCCCAGGAGGACACCGAGAAAAAGGAACTCTGAACCGGTAAAATAGAATTGCCGGGCGAGAAAAGGGAGCCTGACGTTTCGAAACGTCAGATGATAGCCACTGAATACCAAAAAAATTATGATCAGCAGTGTAAAGGCTATTTTCATAGCCAATAAATACCGTATCGTACGGGCAAAATCCAGCCCTTTCCGATCTCCGCCCCCTCACCCTTTTGGCCCTCCGGCACTCCCGGAGCGGACCTGTTTCCATGCATCCCAAACCACATGGCCGGAGATTTCCAACGCTCATTTCATAGCAGTGTCTCTTTCGGGGATGGTGGAAACCCCTCGCCCTCAGGCGAAGAGAAGACTTGGATTGTCGCGAAGCGACTTGTTATTCCGTCCCCGATCGGGGACCGGGAATCTTGGATTCCGGATAAGCCCTGCGGGCGTTCCGGAATGACAACGGGGGGATACCCCGCAGCTTGCTGCAGGGTAGTTCATGTATGATGAGCACTACATAACCCGGTACACGAATGAATCAAAGGACCCGCCAGGCAACAGTCATCAGAGAATCTGGCTCAGGAAGAGCTTGGTCCTGTCATGGGTAGGATTCTTAAAAAAGTGCTCAGCGGTCCCCTCTTCCACGATCTGCCCGCCATCCATAAAAATGACCCTGTCCGAGACTTCCCGGGCAAATCCCATTTCATGGGTCACCGCCAGCATGGTCATGCCTTCCCGGGCCAGCGTTTTCATGACTTCCAGGACCTCCCCGATCATCTCGGGATCCAGGGCCGAGGTCGCCTCGTCGAACATCATGATCTTGGGCTGCATGGCCAGAGCACGGGCGATGGCCACTCGTTGCTGCTGCCCCCCTGAAAGCTGGGAGGGGTAGACGTTCTCCTTCTCCAGAATTCCCACCTTGTCGAGAAGTTCCTGCGCAATTTTCACGGCCTTTTCCTTGTTCCTTTTGCGGACGATCAGTTGGGAGAGCGTCACATTTTCGAGGACCGTCTTGTGCGGAAAAAGGTTGAAATGCTGGAACACCATGCCCAGCTCCTCGCGCACCTTGTTGATGTCCACCCTTTTTTCCAGGATGTTCTGACCGTCGATGATAATTTCTCCGCTGTCCACCTCTTCCAGACGGTTCAGACATCTCAGAAAGGTGCTCTTCCCGGAGCCGCTGGGGCCGATAATGACAACCACTTCACCCTTCTTGATATGGGTCGAAAAATCGACCAGCGCCTTCACCTCTTTGCGATTGTGGGTCCTGAAGGTCTTGTAAAGATGTTTTACCCTAATCACTGACGGCAAGCCTCCTTTCAATGTACTGGGTGGCCATGGAAAGAGTTGAAGTCATAATTAGATAAAGAGCGGCCACGGTAAAATAGATCTCAAAGGCACTATATGTCCTGGCAACGGCCTGCTGCCCCTGGAACATGAGGTCGGCCAGAGCGATGACGGAAACCAGGGACGAATCCTTTATAAGGGAAATGAACTGTCCGGCCAGTGGCGGTATAATGCGCTTAAAGGCCTGAGGGAGGATAATGTGGCGCATGGCCTTGGCGTATGACATGCCCAGAGATCGAGCTGCCTCCATCTGTCCCTTGTGAATGGACTGGATACCCGCGCGCACGATTTCACCAACGTAGGCCCCCTCGAAAATGGCCAATGCCGCGGTCCCGGCAGTGAATGCAGAGAGCCTGAGCATGGACCCGACAAAAAAGTAGATGATGTATATCTGTACCAGAAGCGGGGTATTCCGGATGAGTTCGACAAAGGTGATGGAAAGAGCGCGGGTGATGGGTTCGCTGGAAAGCCTGCAGATACCCACGATCGTTCCCAGTACGATGGCGAAGATGATGGCCACAGCTGATATCTTCAGGGTCAGGATGAAACCGATCATCAGAACCCCCAGATGCAGGCTTGGCGTTGTTTCAGCCGCAGTTTTTGTCCCATGGTAGAACAGCAGTTGGGGGATCTGTTCCCAGTGCCAGATATAGGTAATACCCCTGACCGTAAGGAAGTAGTAGACCCACCCGAGGATCACAGCGAGGACGGCCAAGGTTATTAGGGATCGTTTTCCGAAGACCAAAATGAACCTCCTCTGATAGAAGAAGGGGGGCGACCAGCGCCCCCCTCCGTATCATCACTGTTTTTTCGCCATTTCCTCTATATAGTCCACAAACCACTTCTTTTTCATCTTGTCCCAACGGCCATCACCGCGCACCTGGCGCAGAAAATTATTAAGGAAATTGAGGAAATCCGGGTCTCCCTTGCGGACGGCCCATGCCAGAGGTTCATAGGTGAGGGGCTTGAAAATCCCGAAGCAGGTCTTTCTGTATTTGGCCGCGAATACACGGACCTGGGGTTCATCATACACAAAAGCATCCGCAAGGCCGTTGGCTACCTGAATTGCACCGTCTGTCTCGGTCTTGAAAAACCGGTGAGTGGCCTTGGGCATCAGTTCTTCAGTGGTGAATTGTCCGGTCACTCCCAACTTGCTCGTAACAATCATCCCTTTCTTGTTCAGGTCCTTGTAGCTCTTGATTTTTCCCTTGTCCTTCTTGTTGATGAGCAAGCACTGGCCGATGTAATAGTAGGGATCGCAGAAATTGACTTTCAGATTCCTGCTCTGGAGGGCGGTCATGCCCGACATGATGATGTCAAACTTGTGGGTCATCAAGGAAGGGATAATCCCTTCCCAGGCCGTGTTGACCAGCTTGACCTTCTTTTCGCCGCCCTTGCCAAAAATGGCCTTTCCCATTTCATAGGCCATATCCACGTCAAAGCCGACGATATTCCCCTTTTCGTCCTGCATTTCAAAGGGCTGGTAGCCGGCCTCCAGTCCCACCAGAAGCTGTCCTCTTTTTTGAATTTCTTCAAGAGCAGAAGTCTTGGCAATGTCTTCTGCCGTTAATGCCATTGCAGTTCCCATGGAAAAGCTTACCGCCAGTACCAGGGTAAGAAGCAAAAAAAGTATCTTTTTCACTGTTCACGAACCTCCTTTTCTCAGATTAAAATGGTCAAAATCCACGGGCAAAGGCCTGCCCTCCGCATGGATATCCCGGGGTTCACCTCCTTTCTCTCATTTGTTCTCGGGGGTTTCAATCGCAACAGCAGGACAGGTGGAAATTCTCCCACCGGTTGCTGTCGTATGGGCACAAAAGTGATCCGAAAATGGTTACTCTGCGAAAATCAGTGCGTGCAACACCAAGTCATCGGCTTTCTACAAAAACCAGTGAAACAGAGTCCACCAGGCTGTTTGCTGACGCCTTCGTCCAGAACTCCTCGATTTGTGGATGGAAACGGGTCTATTATTACTAATAAATTCTGCGAATGTAAACAATTATTATCTCGGTTCGTGAGTGATCTCACGGCAAAAAGGAAGCACACTGGGAACGGTAACCCACTGGAAGAGATCTTGAGCGATTCACCACGAACACCTTGCCGAAACATCAAGGTATTGACAACATCGGGATGTTGCTCCATATTTCAGATTCATTCGGTTCTCGCGTACTATGACACTCAGGATTGATTCACCCGCATACTGGATAGGGTGGCAGGAATTGGTTCCGGAGGATCAACAAAAATGGTTGTAAAGATTTACGCCGTCGGCGGCACAATAGACAAGGTCTACTTTGACCAGAAAAGTGAATACCAGGTGGGAGACCCGGGCATCACCCAGATCCTGCGGGAGGCGAATATCACGGTAGGCTACGAATGGGAATCCATCATGCGGAAAGACAGCCTGGAACTCACGGACGATGATCGCCGCATCATCGCTGAAAAGATCAGCTCGGACAACAACAGGCACATCCTGGTGACCCACGGAACGGACACCATGATCGAAACCGCAAAAGTCCTTCAACAGATTCCGGGCAAGATCATCGTGCTCACCGGCGCCATGTCCCCCGCCAGGTTCAGAGAAAGCGACGCAACCTTCAACATCGGCTTTGCCATGGCCGCGGTTCAACTGCTGCCCCCGGGTGTGTACATCGCCATGAACGGCCGCATTTTCAACCCGGACCGGGCAAGGAAGAACAGAGAGCGTAATTGTTTCGAAGAAGCGTAGGAAATGTGCCGTTTCCCTGCTTATGCGGCGTTTTTTGGCAGCCGGTATCTGAATCCGATGACGAGATAAAGGGCGTGATGCTCAGGGATTCAACTGATGCCGAGTGTATCCCAGAGCTCCCAGAAGGCAGGGAATGACTTATTCACACATGTTTTGTGGGTGATGACAAGACCGGGCACCTTAAGCCCTATCACTGCCAGGCTCATGGCAATCCGGTGGTCGTCGTGCGGATCAACAACCGCCCCTTCCAGCGGGCGGTCTCCCTCAATGATGAGACCGTCGGGAAGTTCCTCGACTCGGGCTCCCAAGCGTTTCCACTCCTCCGCCACGGCCCTGAGCCGGTCACTCTCTTTAAGCCGGAGATGGGCCACGTTTCTGATGGTTGTCTTTCCCTTTGCGAAAAGGGCTGCCGCCGCCAGCGTGGGAACCATGTCCGGCATTGCTCCCATGTCAACCTCAAGCCCCTCCAATGTGCCGCCGTGTACGGTTACCTCCCCCTGCTCCCGCTTCACCCGGCAGCCCATTTGCTCCAGGATATCCAGGAAACCAATGTCCCCCTGGCAGGTGGAAAACGGGTCCACGTTGGCAGTGGTGACGCTCCCGCCCGCTACCGCGGCCGCGGCCCAGAAGTAGGAAGCAGCGGACACATCCGCCTCGATCTCAAATGTCCGGGGCTGATAATGCATCCCTGCTTCCACCCGGAAATATTCGTATCCCTCACGTGACACCCGTGCCCCGAATGCCGCCATGACCTGCAGGGTCATATCCACGTACGGACGTGACGAGAGCCGGCCCTTGACCCGAACCTCCACATCTTCTTGCGCGTAAGGGGCTGAAAGAAGAAGGGAAGAGAGGTACTGGCTGCTTTCGTCACCAGCAATTTCCACCGGGCCGCCCCTGAGCCCCCGGGCCGCTGCCAGGACCGGTGGATAGCCCTCATTCCTGCAAAACGAAACCCGGGCTCCCAGATGATTCAGGGCAGTGACCAGCGGGCCGACCGGCCGTTGCCGCATACGCCCAGACCCGTCCAGTACAACCTTGCCCCGGCCCAGACTCGCTAGCGAGAGGAGGAGCCGCATACTGGTTCCCGAATTCCCCAGAAAAATTGTCTTTTCCGACGGCGTTCCTGTCAGGTTCCCACCATTTCCCCTGACCAGCAGATCATCACCCCGCCGGATCATGGCCGCGCCCAGCATTGCAAGAGCGTTTCTCGTGTAATCGGTGTCTTCGCAAAAGAGCATTCCCTGGAGAAGGCTTTCCCCATCCGCCATGGCGGCGGCGATCATGGCCCGGTGGGATAGGGACTTGGAACCCGGAATACGGACACAACCATTCATTTCAATACCTTCATAACCGCCGTCTCCATGACCTGGACCGGAGGTTCCAGGCCGGTCCACAGGCGGAACTGCTCGGCACCCTGGTGAATGAACATACGCACGCCGGGGATTACCTGGCAGCCGAGGGCCGCGGCCTTTCCCAGTAAGACAGTTTCGAGCGGATTGTACACGATGTCCATAACCGTCTTCACTTCGATGGTCGAAAGGTCAACCGGTGATTGATTCTGATCAGGGTACATGCCCACAGGCGTCGCGTTGATGAGGATATCCATCCGCATCCCGCTGATCTCCTCAATGGGGATAAACGCGGCGTTCAGACTGCGCGCGAGTTCTTCGCCCTGCCTTCTTGAGCGGGCGGCAATAGTGATCCTGCCTCCCGCTTCTTTGAGTCCGTACCCGATGGCCTTTGCCGCGCCTCCCGAACCCAGCATTACGGTGTGCTGCTCCTTTGGATCAGTCATCTCCTGCAGGGCCTTCAAGGCACCCGCGGCATCCGTATTGTAACCGGTGAGCACGCCCTTCTCATTGAGCACCGTATTGACGGCGCCGATCTTTTCGGCAAGGGGATCTATGCTGTCAAGCAAGGAGATGATGTCCGACTTGAAGGGAATGGTGACACTCAGCCCTTTTATGCTCATGGTTCTCATTCCCTGGATGGTGCCCTCCAGGTTCGTGGATTCAAAAACCCTGTACGCCGCGTTCAGGCCGCATGCCTGGAATGCGGCAGTATGCATGGCAGGGCTCAGGGAATGCCGGAGGGGCATTCCCACTATCCCGTAGAACTCGGTATTCCGGTCAGTCTTCATAGCCCGCGAGCCGTTCGAACAGATCTTTCATCTCCCCGGCGCTAATCTGCCCTTCTGCGGATTCTTCTCCTTCCTCGAGAGAAGCGAAGGTGAGAAACCCGCCCAGCAGCGGGCAAAGGATTCGACTCACCCGCCCCCGGGGACCCAGGCAGAATGCGATAAGGCGTATGCCGAGATGCCTGGCCAGCGGAATCAGGTCGAGGACCCTGCGGTTGTCCTCCAAGGTCCGTGCCCGGGTCACGATCTTGACAATATCAGCACCGGTCGCAGCCATTTTTCCAAGGAGGGCCGCGAGTGCGTCTCCTGAAGGAGTGCTGTTCAGAATATGCCGGGACAGGACAACCCGTGTATTTGCTCTGTTTCTCAAAAGGGGTTCCCGGTACATCAAGGGCATACTGAATTCCACGTCTACAAAATCGGCACCTCTTTGAATGGCCTCCTCCAGGATCCTGACACGGCTCTGATAATGGGCCCTGCCGTTCCCCCCCTCCTTCTTTGAACGGTAGGTGACAAGGAGCGGTCGCGGCGCATTCCGAATAAGCTCCTGCAGGTCGAACTCTTCCATGAGATCAAGACGCAATTCCAGCACCTGGGCCAACGGAGCGCCACGGTCCATTTTTCCAAGGACCCCGGACGTGTCCTTCGCCAGAAGAGGAATGGCGATCTTGAGATCATGTATCATGAGCCCGCTTCCCTTCCCCGCCCTGTGCTCAGGGCTTCCTGCCTTAGAAAATGGTCGGCCAGGACGATGGCTGCCATGGCCTCGAGGACCGGGACAATGCGCGGGATGGCACAGGTGTCATGCCGTCCTGTCAATCGCAACAGGGCAGGATTTCCCTGCCGGTCAATGGTCACCTGCTCCCTGGGAATGGAAGGAATGGGTTTCACTGCCGCACGCAGGACAATTTCATCCCCGTTTGATATGCCCCCCAGGATCCCGCCGGCGTGATTGGTCTTGAAACCACCGGGCAGAATGGGATCGTTGTTCTCCGATCCCCGGAGCCGCGCCGCCCGGAAACCAGCGCCGATCTCAACCCCTTTTACCGCGCCGACGGACACTAGGGCCTTTGCAAGGTCCGCGTCAAGCTTGTCAAAGACCGGTTCTCCAAGACCCGCGGGACACCCGCTCACCCGCACTTCCACAATCCCGCCTAAAGAGTCACCCGCGGCCCTTGCCTCCCTGACCACCTGTTCCATCTGCTCCACTACCGCGGGATCGGGGCAGAAGAACGGGTTTGATGCAGCCTTTGTCAAGTCAATATTCACCGCTCGAATCCCCCCCACCTCCAGGGTAAATCCATTGATCTCGATCCCGCTGGGTTCCAGGATTTTCCTTGCCACCACACCGGCCCCTACCCGCGCGGCTGTCTCCCGCGCTGATGATCGGCCTCCTCCACGATGGTCAACATAGCCGTACTTCTTTTGGTAGGTGAAATCGGCGTGTCCAGGCCTGTACAGGCTCCGGAGAATCTCATAGGGACGGCTGTCCACGTCCCGGTTCTGAACAAGATAGGCCAGAGGGGCACCGGTTGTTTGTCCCTCGAACACCCCGGAGAGGATTTCCACCCGGTCCATTTCTTTTCTGGCGGTATCAAGCGCCCTTGTCCCCGGCCTTCGCCTGTCCATCTGGACAATGAAATCAGACTCGGACAGGGGCACGCCGGCCGGGCACCCGTCAATCACCGCTCCCACTGCCCTGCCGTGGGATTCCCCGAACGTCGTCACCCGGAACAGTTCACCGATGGTATTTCCTGCCATTTGCTCACGCACCTCGTGCAGTCTCAAACGTCCTTATGATCTCCTCGGCCGCCGCATGGAGTGAAAGGCGTCCCGTATCAATCACAAAATCAGCGGATTCCGCATAGTACGGAGTCCTTTCTTCAAGAACTCTCTCGATCTCCTCCAAAGGATCCTCTCCGGTGAGAGGGGGTCTGACCACTCCTCTTTCCTGTTCTTCTCTCATTCGCTTTTCCAGGACCCGCGGCTCGGCCTTGAGCCAGACGACCCATCCCTTTGCCTTGAGATTTCTGATATTCTTTTCGGTCAGAACCACCCCGCCGCCCGTGGCGATCACCCGGGAATCAAGCCGGGCGAGGAGTCCAACCGCTTTCTGTTCCTCCTCTCGAAAATGATCCCACCCGTATTCAGCCACGAGCGTTTCAATGTCCGTACCGGTCCGCTCTTCTATGAAAGCGTCCGTATCAGAGAACTCCATGCCCAGTTTGGACGCAAGGATTCTTCCCACGCTCGATTTTCCGCTGCATCGGTATCCCGTCAACACCAGGTTCATGCCGCCGCCCCAAAAAAAGAAGCCGCGGGCTTTTCCACCCACGGCTTGATATGCTTGGACAAGGCACCCATCAAACCACGGGCAGTTGGCCCTCTCGCAAATAAAGATCCCGCCCTGTCTGATTTCGTCCCGTCATGTATCCACCCCGGTTTTCACTCCTGTTCTTGCTCTTGTTTAAAAAACTCCTCAGACAATGTCAACTTATTAGTCGTATCCCAATCCCCCCGTTCAATTTCATCCATGATCTATTCACCGCGAAGGCACAGAAAATTTTGATTTTCTTTCCATTAGGAGACGGCGGTGGACAAAACAAAAAAAGCATCTCAGTCCACTCCGTGGCTCTGTGGTAAAAAGTGCACCTCAGTAATGGTATGTATATTGCAAAATATGACCCTTCGAACCAGTTGAAAGAGCCATACATGCACGGGAGGATACCATGGGGGACAGATTTGTTGACACGCATTCAGAACCTTTTGATCCTGAAACCTACATCAGGATGCTGATCGCCATTGCAAAGGCCGACAAGGATAACGGTCCCAAGGAATTTGGGTATGTCCGCAAACGGGCCGAGCGCCTGCGCCTTGACTATGACCGGTTCCTGGCATCCACGGAAAAGACCTTCGCCACTGAAAGACTCTCCATTTCCCGTGTTACAGCCCTGGCGGTTCTGAGGGACGCCATTACGCTCGCCTCAATGGACCGCAATTTTTCGTTGCCCGAGCGGGAGAAAATATACACCTTCGCTGCGAAGATGGATATTTCGCTCCGGGATCTGGAACACCTGGAGGAGTGGATCAGGGAATACAGGGCCCTCCGACAAAAATGGAACGAGCTCGTGGCCGGCGCTTATTAACGATACGGAATTCCTGTGGAAACGCGCCTCCCCGATATTTTTTACTGGAAAGGTATCGCATCCCGGGCAGCGTCGGTCGTGAGGGAACAGGCAGGATATCTTGATTCGCTCGATCCTCTGTTTTCACTCGGCCTTTTCCTGCTTGCCTCAGCCGTGATGATCTGGCGTCTCGGGGTGATGGAAAGAAAGGGGCTCGAAGGAACGGTCCTCGGGACCCTCATCATGCCCTATGCCTCGGGATTCTCGAACCTCATGTTTGCCTTTGTTCTCGGGAAATCCGGGGGACCGGGTTCCCTCGTCCTGGAAAACTGCCTGGTGAACAATGTCACGAATCTGACGCTGGTTATCGGGGCATCAACCCTGTTCTGGTCCCTTGCGCTTGTTCCTCCCTCTGCAAAGAAAATCAGGAAAAGGGCCTCCAGAGAAACGCAGGTAAACTATCTCTCGCTGCTCCTCACCCTGACCGCCCTGTTCTTTTTTACCGGTATTCTCTGGGCACTGGCCCGGGATGGGACAATAGGTTTTTCAGACGGCCTGGTGCTCGTGGGTGTCTTCCTGTTCTGGCAGCTGTTCCACATCTTTGATGTTCTGAAGCATAATGTTTTGCGGAAACGAACCATCCCCAAATCCATTGCTCTGGATATCTTCCTGGTCATTCTCGCAGGACTGGCCATCTATTACAGCATCGATCGTCTTGTGGCGTGGGTCCCCCGCAGCGGCGGCGGTTTTCTCTCATTTGAAAATTTGGGATGGCTCAGCGGTCTTTTCATGGTCTTCCCGAACGCCCTTGTGGCACTCTATTATGCGTGGGCCAGGCGCGCGGACATTGTCTTCAGTTCACAGATAGGAGACAGCCACATCTGTATCCCCATGTGCATTGGGCTTTTCGCCCTGTTCAAACCGATTCAGATTCCTCCTTCCTTTAATCCGGGCATCTTTATCATCCTCGGTGCGGGCCTCGTCCACTTCATATTCCTGGCCTTTTTCCGACGGCTTCCCAGAATGACCGGCCTCCTCCTCACCGGCGCCTACGCGCTCTTCCTCTACCTGGGAATCATTCATTAGACCAAACGGGTCCACATGGCCGCCCTTGGGCCACTGAGGTGGATGGTATGCTTGTTTCCATATCTGTAGAGTGACTAAAGTGAGCTTGATCACCTTGATTTCTGACCCACCCTGACATCCGATATGCCCATAGGCAATAAACAGGCACTCTCTCGAAAGGGATCTTGTGGTCCCAAAGGGAAAGTAGTATGGTGCTGAAAAAAGCTGTGAGGTGTTGCCATGTTCGATTATTTGCTGACAGAAGAAGAGGTCCGGCTCAGGGACGAGGCCAGGGAGTTCATCAAGTGGGTCCCCCGCCAGATGATCCTGGACATGGACCAGGACAAGATCAAGTTCCCCAAGGAGTTCCTCCAGGAGGCCGCCCGACGGAACCTGCTCGGCTGCCGCCATCCGGGAAAATGGGGCGGCCGCGGCATGAACTGGGTCGCCGACTGCATGCTCATGGAGGAAATCGGGACCATCGGCTATGAATTCGCCTGTGTCTTCGGGGTCGGGGCAGATCTTGTCTGCGACGCGATCGTGCAGCACGGGACCGATTTCCAGAAGGAAAAATACGTCCAGCCCCTGCTGAAAGGCGAGATCTTCGCCGCTGAATGCCTGACCGAACCACGGGGAGGATCCGACTTTTTCGGCGCCACCACACAGGCCGAGGACAAGGGTGATTATCTTCTCTTAAACGGCCAGAAACGCTTCATCGTGGGCGCGGAGGGCGCGGACTACTTCCTCGTGTACGCCCGCACCAATTTCGATCCCAAGGCCGATCCCCGCAAGGCCCTGAGCTGCCTGATCGTGGACCGGGGCCCCGGTGTGGAGGTGGGGTATCTGTATGGCCTCCTGGGCTGCAGGGGCGGGGGGACCGGGAGGATTGTCTTCAAGGACGTAAAGGTGCCCAAGGAAAACGTAGTGGGAGAGTTCAACGGGGCCTACCCGGTTTTCAATACCATGATGATCCCTGAGCGTCTCGGGACTGCTGCAATGACCATCGGTGCCGCCAGGCCCGCCCTGGATATCGCCACCGGATATACTTCCCGGCGGAAGGCATTCGGGCAGACCATCGACCGGTTCCAGGGAGTCAGCTTCCAGGTAGCTGAGGCCGCCATGAAGCTTGATGCCTGCCGCGCCATGGCCTACACAACGGCCCGGGCGGTGGATGAAGGCATGCCCATGCGCCGGGTCCGGCGCCTGGTCTCGGAGACCAAGAAATTCATTACGGAAAACTGCCAGGACGTGGTGCACAAGTCCATGCAGGTGATGGGAGGGCTGGGCTACACCAGCGTGCTGCCCATTGAGCGGATTTACCGGGACATCCGTCTGGCCTCCATCTGGACCGGCACGAGCGAGGTCATGGCCATGATCGTGGCGCATGAGTGGTACCGCGAGTACCATGCAAGGAAAAAGGAGGGATTGGAAAGAGATTTTGAGGCGGACGCCAGGGACGCGGACGCGGTGGATGAAAAGATCTATGAATAGCGTGCTCCCGGGGCAGGGCCGGACACCGGTCGTTCATCATGGATAAGCAGACATTCCTCACCTGGCCGCCCACGGTTATTTTCCTGGCCCTTGTGTGCGCCCTGCTCTGGGGCAGCGCCTTCCCCGTGGTGAAGACCGGCTTCAATATGCTGCACATAGAGCAAAGCACCGGGGGCAAACTCTATTTTGCCGGATACCGGTTCCTGATCGCCGGGATCATGATCTTCGTTGTCCTGCTTTTCAGCGGCACGCAGGTCCTCCTGCCGAGAGGCCGGGATTACGCCATAGTATTGCTCCTGGGCCTCCTGCAAACGACCCTGCAATACACCTTTTTCTACATCGGACTCTCCAATACCACGGGAATGAAGGCGTCCATCATCAACGGTGCCGGGTCCTTTTTTCTTGCCCTGTTCTCTCACTGGTGGATCAAGGACGATACCCTCACGCTTAAGAAGAACATGGGCCTGGTCCTGGGTTTTCTGGGCATCGTCCTGGTCAACCTGAAACACAACCAATTCGATTTCCATTTCAGGCTTACCGGGGAAGGATTCATCCTCTTTACTGCAATAGTTTCACCCGCGAGCCTGTTGATCGTGAAAAAGAACGCCTTGCGGATTCATCCGCCGCTTCTCTCGGCTTACCAGCTCACGCTGGGATCGATCGTGCTTCTGGTCATAGCACGGACAATGGAATCCCCGGCAGTACTTCATTTCTCCCCGGCCACGTTCCTGGTGCTCCTTTACCTGAGCATTGTATCAGCAGCAGCCTTCTCTCTCTGGTACGTGCTGGTAAAATACAACCAACTCACCAGGATGGCTGTTTACCGTTTTCTCATCCCGGTGAGCGGCACATTCCTTTCAGCAGCGATGCTCCGGGGAGAAAACCTGAACTGGGTGGCGCTCGTATCGCTTGCCTTGGTATCATTGGGCATGATACTCACCTCCCGCGCATAGGATAGTGTAATTCGTTACCGTACAATGGCAATGAATTTCCAGTGATTTTCTCTTACCTTTTTGATCTCCTCCATTCATTTTTCCCCAGAGATGCATGTAACGTATCAATAATCCATCATAATTAATTTGCTATTCCCGGTTGTTTCCGTTCGGCACAACCCTTGCTGAGATAAGCTCCATACGACAGATAGCAAAACCGGTCCATCTGCTGAACCGGCAGACCGTGATCCGCTGCATATGCCCGAAAAGCTGGAGGAAGATATGTCCCAGATCATCAATGTTGCAAGACTGAGTGAATATGAAGGAGTCCAAAAAGGAGTTGAAAGAGGATTTTTCCCCACCCATTTTGATTATCTGATTGAAAAGCGGGTCATAACCCGGAATGAATTGAGACGTGCCACGGCCGCGGCTCAGCAAGGGAAGGACTCGGTGGAATCGGTGCTCCTAAAGGAAATGAAAATCAATAAAGGGACCCTGGGAAGGACAATCGCTGAGTATTATACCACTGAATACATCCCGTTTGACCGCCGATACCCGGTCCCCGGGGAACTTCTTTCGAAACTGAACTTGAACTATCTCAGAAAACACCGCTGGGTCCCCCTTAAGAAAGAAAAAGGAACACTTACGGTACTCATCGATAATCCCCGGTCATTTTCCAGGATCCAGGATATAAAATCGCTGATTCCCGCAAAGGAATATATCTTTGCCGTGGGGTTTGAAGAAGATATCTACGACTTCATTGATTCCTTTTACGGGGTGTTTCATGGAAAGGAAAACAGATCCATTGACGATCTTCTCGGAAAACTTGAAACACCGGACCTGGATGAATCAGAACACAGCTCCCTTTCGCTCTACCCGGAAAACAACATCATCATATCTCTTGTGAATAAAGTCATCGTTGACGCCCACGCGAGGGCCTGCTCCGATATCCATGTGGAGCCGTATCCCGGCAAAGCAGGAGTGGAAATCAGGGTACGGGTTGACGGCCACTGTCATAAATACATCACAATTCCCTATAACTACAAGAGGGCCTTCATTTCCCGCATAAAGATCATGGCGGACATGGATATCTCTGAGAGGAGAAAACCCCAGGACGGCAAAATAAAGTTCAAGAAGTTCTATCCGCTGGATATTGAACTGCGCGTGGCCACCATGCCCACGGCCGGCGGAGAAGAGGATGTTGTGATGCGAATCCTCACGGCCGGTGAACCCATCCCGCTCAATACCATGAAAATGAGGGAGAGGGATTATGAACTGCTGCATCGCATGAGCCGGAAACCCTACGGGATGCTTCTCGTGGTGGGTCCCACGGGAAGCGGGAAGACCACGACACTCCACTCCGTTCTGAGCACCATTAACAAGGCAGATAGAAAGATCTGGACGGCGGAGGACCCGGTGGAGATTACCCAGCGGGGTCTGCGGCAGGTTCAGGTGCAGCCGAAGATCGGGTTCGACTTCGCCGCCGCTATGAGATCCCTCCTGAGGGCCGATCCGGACGTGATCATGGTGGGAGAAATGCGCGACCGGGAAACCGCCGCCATAGCCTGCGAGGCATCCCTGACCGGACACCTGGTCATGAGCACCCTCCACACCAACAGCGCCCCGGAAACCATTACCAGGCTGCTGGATATGGATATGGACGCGTTTAACCTTTCGGACGCAATTCTGGGAATACTGGCCCAGCGTCTGGTGAGAACACTCTGCATACACTGCAAGGAAGCCTACCATCCTTCGCGCGATGAATACAATGCGCTGGCAAGGAATTACGGCAACGGGTTTGAAAATCTAGGCATCCCTTACCGGCGGGATCTGAGACTCTACCGGGCCGCCGGATGTCCCCGGTGTCACAATACCGGGTACAAGGGACGGACGAGCATCATGGAATTCCTCGAAGCCACGCCGGAAATCAAGGCCCTCATTCTGAGCAATCCCAACGTGGAAAAACTCCGGGAGCAGGCGGTCAATGACGGAATGACAACGCTGATGCAGGACGGTATACGGAAGGTCTTTCTGGGCCTGACGGATATAAGCCAGGTCCGGAGGGTGTGTATCTGATCAATGTACCGGGCCGAGCCTTCTTCAGGCTCTCTGTAAACCCCGTTGATATTCCATGAAAAACCGGTAGAACGCCACCACAACCAGGGAATGAGTGATCACTCCCTCGTGGATCATCCCTGGGATCTCTGAAAGGGGCTTCAGGAGGATCTCGATATCTTCCCCCCCGTCCTGGTCCTGTTCCCCAACCTGCATGGCATTCCTGGCAAAAAACGTGAAACACTTGTTGTTCTGTATTGCCGGGTTTGGATACACGAAACCGAGAGGAATCATCTCTTCGGCGCCATAGCCTGTTTCCTCTGAAAGCTCGCGCCACGCCGCCTGCTCGGGCGTGTCTCCATCATCTATAAGGCCGCCGGGTATCTCCAGCGTCACATCGTGAATGCCATGGCGATACTGCCTGACCATGACAACCTCGTTGTCCTCTGTCAGCGGAATCACGTTGACCCACGGATTGGACTCCAGGATGAAAAAATCATAATTCTTTCCCGTCCTCGGGGAAACGGCCCGGTCTTTTCGCAGGCCGAACACCTTATAGGATCTGTCGGTATTCGTTGAGATAACCTTCCAGGGTTTCGGCGGCATGTTGTCTCTCCTTCCTCGTCAGAGTATTATTCAACCTCTCCGTCCCCTCCCTTGTCAACAATTGAATTGGTTCCGTCCATAATGAACTGCCCCGCCGCAACCAGCGGGGTATTCTTCTTCTGTCATTCCGGAAAGCCCGCAGGGCTTATCCGGAATCCAGTCTCTGTGCCTGGTGAATAACACAGGAATGCTATCGGAATTTCCTATTATACCTACCCATTTCATCAGTATTTCCCGTTTGACATTAAGCCACTTCAGCCTCATTATAGATAGTTCTGGCAAACTCATAATCGAGTCAGAGGAGAGGCCCCTTCCTGTGATCAGAGGCCGAACCGGACAGGAGAATGGAATGGAAAAAACGATTGACGCACGCGGAAAAGCATGCCCCCAGCCCGTCCTTATGACAAAAGATGCGGTCGAGGCTATTGAGGAAGGCGTTATCACTGTGCTCATTGACAGCGAGATTTCAAAAGACAATGTGGTACGATTCGCCGCAAGCCAGGGATGCGGAACGGATGTTGAAGAAAAGGAAGGAACCTTCTTTGTCAAAGTGACCAAAGGAAAGGCGGAAATCAAAGAAAAAGACGAAAGTGAGATTTCTGAAGCCAAAAAAACATCCAACATTGTCGTCTACGTCAATACCAATACCATGGGAAGAGGTGACGATGACCTGGGGTCCATATTGATAAAGGGATTCATCAAGACCCTGAAGGATGTTGCGCCCCTCCCGTCCAGGATTATTTTCGTCAATAAGGGCATATTCCTGACAACCGACGGTTCCGAGCTGATCCCGGATATCAAAGCGCTGGAAGAGATGGGCATTGAAATCCTCTCATGCGGGACCTGTCTTGATTTTTTTCACCGGAAAGAAGCATTGAAGGTCGGACTCGCTTCAAACATGTACGATATCACTTCCGCCCTCATGCAGGCGGACAAGGTGGTTATGCCGTGAAACCCTTTCTCCAAAGAAACGCCTGAAGGACGGTATGGAAGCAGGCAGCATCATCTATCTCGACCACGCGGCAACCTCGTTTCCAAAGCCCGATGCGGTGAAACAGGCCGTCCTGGACTATCTTGACCGGTACAGCGCCAATCCCGGGCGATCCGCACATTCCCTGTCCCTGGAGGCGAGCCGATCCCTGTTTGATGCCAGAGAAACGATCGCGGATTTTTTCCACGTGAACGATTCACGGAAGGTCATCTTCACCCGCAATGTGACCGAATCCCTGAATCTGGCTATATACGGGATGCTACGGGAAGGGGACCGGGTGGTTACCACTTCAATGGAGCATAACTCCGTGATGCGCCCCCTGCGGGACCTGGAGGAACGGGGGATCATCCGATTGACGGTCGTGCCTTCTTCCCCGGAGGGGTTTGCCGACATTCCGGGGATCGCCAGGGCCATGGATTCGGGGCCGGTGCGGCTGCTGGTGGTGAATCACGCGTCCAATGTGACCGGGACACTTGTGGACCTTGCGCGGGTCTCAGAGCTGAAAGGTTCGGCCTTTCTCCTGGTTGATGCGGCCCAGACCGCAGGCTCGATCCCCATTGATCTTGCTTCCCTGGAGGTAGATCTTCTTGCCTTTACCGGACACAAGGCCCTCCAGGGGCCCCAGGGAACGGGCGGGTTGATCCTGAAGACCGGGAAGGAACCGCTCACCCCTTTGATGCGGGGGGGGACCGGCAGCCATTCCGAGTTTGAGCAGCAGCCGGATTTCCTTCCGGACAGGTACGAGAGCGGCACGCCAAACGGCTGCGGTTTCGCCGGACTGGCCGCGGGAATCCATGTGGTCGAGGAACGCGGTGTTCCGGCCATCCGGGAACACGAAAAGCTCCTGACCGAACGGCTTCTTTCAGGCCTGCTCGGCCTGGACCGGGTTCTTGTTTTCGGTCCCAGGGACCCGGAAAAACAGACCGCCGTGGTTTCCATCCAGATCCGGGGCATGAGTGCCTCGGATGTGGGCTTTCAACTGGACCGCGAATTTGCTGTGTGCGTGCGCACGGGACTCCACTGCGCCCCGGCGGCGCACCGGACCATCGGCTCCTTCCCCCAGGGAACGGTCCGGATCTCCATGGGCATGACCAATACCATGGACGATGTGGAAGCGGTGGTAGAGGCGCTCACATGCATTGTGTCCCGATAAAGAACCAAGGAAGTGGCTCTGTTTTTGTGCTCTACTCCATCCACAATGTGATGAAGGCGGAAAAGGTATTGAAAACAGAAGAGATCCCCTTCGACACCATTCCCGTCCCAAAGGAGATAAGCCCTGACTGCGGCATGGCCATTCTCACAGCTTCAACGGATAAACCCCGAGCCCGAAGGGTCCTGACGGAAAACGGGATCGACATCAAGGGAATATACTTGAAGACGACCTCGGGATATGATGAAAGCGGATTTGAATCCGGGAGAGAAATCATGAACGACACGAAACAGCTCAGGCTGACACAGACCGTTACCGGTTCAGGGTGAGCGTCCAAGCTTCCTCCAGGGGACCTGGAGAAGGCGCTCTGCGGCCTTTCTTTTCCCGCAGACGAGCATGTCCTTATCGGGCTTGATTCACCGGACGACGCAGGAGTGTATCAGATCACGGACGATATCGCCCTCATCCAGACCGTTGATTTCTTTACCCCTATCGTGGACGATCCGTACTGGTTCGGACAGATCGCCGTGGCCAACGCCCTGAGCGATGTCTATGCCATGGGGGGGACCCCCATCACGGCCATGAATCTCGTGGCGTTTCCCCTCAAAGACATGGATCTTTCGGTTCTCAGGCACATGCTCAAGGGGGGGATGGACAAGCTGACGGAGGCGGGCGTGTCCATGCTCGGCGGGCACAGCGTGGAGGATAAGGAGCTGAAATACGGTCTTTCCGTAACCGGCATCATCCATCCGGACAAGATCCTTTCCAAGAAAGGGTTCCGTCCGGGAGACAAACTCATTTTGACCAAACCCCTGGGTACGGGAATTATCAACACGGCGATAAAGGGGGGCCTGGCCTCGGACGCGATCATTGAAAAAGTAACGAAGATCATGGCCCGATTGAACAAGACAGCCGCAGAGGTCATGCGTTCGTGGCGGGTTCATGCCTGTACCGATGTCACCGGATTCGGGCTCCTGGGGCATCTTTGCGAGATGGTCGTGGAAAGTGGGTATGGCGTGTCCCTCTTCATCGACCATATCCCGGTCTATCCTGAGGCACGGGAGTACGCCATGATGGGCCTTGTACCTGCCGGAACCTACAATAACAGAAAATTCCGGGAGGCGTTTGTCGACTTTGATGCGGCCATAGATCCGGTCATGCAGGATATCCTCTTTGACGCCCAGACCTCCGGCGGCCTTCTGATCATGGTGCATCCCGGGGACGCGCCGGCGCTGGTGGAAAAACTGCACGCAGAAGGGGTGGAAGACGCGGCCGTCATCGGGGAGGTCATTGAATCGCCGAAGGAAAAAGTCCTCGTCCGCGAACGGTAAGGGGATTAGGTAGCCTACAGTCTAATAGCCTAACCGAAGGAGGAACACATGGCAGAGATCATGCCTGACAAGGGAGGCCCGATCAGCCCGGATATGACAGTGCTGGACGTGGTTTCCCGGCACAGACAGACCGAGACGGTCTTCAAGAAATATGAAGAACAGGCAGGCGCCTGTATTTGCTGCGAAGCGCTCTTTGAACCGCTCAAAGCCGTTGCGGAAAAATACGGCCTTGACCTGGAACAGGTCCTCACCGAACTGGAGTCGGCGGCGTCAGACGAGCGTGGTGGACGCAATCACGCCGGCGAGAAGAACGATGCTCACATAGCTGTTGATGGTAAAAAAGGCTAAATCGATCCGCTCAAGCTGCCCTCCTGACACAACTCGATGCTCCCAGATGAGCAGTACACCCACGGCGGCCGTACCCGCGAAATACGGCCAGGACAATCCGCCCATCCATCCGGCAGCCACAAAAAGCAGAAAAGAGACAACATGAAACAGGGACGAGACCACAAGGGCCAGTCCCTGTCCCACTACCGCCGGGATGGAATGGAGGCCCATTTCCCGGTCAAAGGAAACATCCTGGCACGCATAGATGATGTCAAAGCCCCCGACCCAGAACAGGACCCCCAGGGAGAGGATCACCACGGGCCACCCGACCGTCCCGGTCACCGCCAGGAATCCACCAACCGGCGAAAGGGAGAGCGCAAGCCCCAGAAAAACATGACACGCCCAGGTGAAGCGTTTTGTATAAGAATAGCCCAGGACCACCACGAGAGCGAGGGGCGAGAGATAAAAACACCACCGGCCGAGGGCCAGGGCTGAAAGGGAAAAAAGCGCAACCGAGCACCACAGGAAACCCCACACTGCCCCCCTCCTGATCTGACCCGAAGGGATCTCCCTGTTCCGCGTCCTTGGGTTCTTGGCATCAAACGGATGATCGGCCAGCCGGTTGAAACTCATGGCCGCGCTCCGTGCTCCCACCATGGCCAGCAGGATGAAAAGGCTCTTCCGCCATCCCGGCCACCCGTTCGCGCCCACCATGGCCCCCGCATACGCGAGGGGCAGGGCGAACAGGGTATGCTCGAACTTGATCATTCTTAAAATGCGCTTCAGTGTTTCCATCAATAAACCGGCAAGCTCTCTGATATTAGTGCACTTCTCTGATAATATCCATCCTTTGCGCGTGTCACGGGTTTCATGCGCCTGGCACCCCGCCATGCCGGCCCCCGGATCGGGTCTGGGGCAGGCTTTGATCCGGCATCCAGAAGGTCCCTCCTCTTTTCTGGATTCCGGGTCTCCGCCCGGAATGACCCTTTTCTGTTTAGTTGCGGCTTCACTGACTTCAGGACAACAGGGCAAGAGAGGCCTTCTCAGCAGGAAAATACGCCTTTTGGAGAGCGTTGTCCCCTCATCATTTCTCAAAATCAGGCAGTGCTTTTTCGAGCACTCTGCGTGCCCCGGGACCGCAATTGAAAAGCAGGTCAAAGGTAGAGAGATTTCCAATAAAGGGTCCCCAGAGCTGCGGATAAATAATTGGCCGCTGCCTGAAAAATCGCAGCTCAATACCGTGCCGGTCAAAAAAGTCTCCGGGCAGATACTTCCCGGCCGATGCCTGGGCAAGGAAACAACTTCCCTTCAGTTCCCTGCATATTGCCACTGAAAGGTCCGGCTCTTTCTCGGTGATATCCAGCTCCGAAAGCAGCACGATCCGTGTGGGTATTTCGAGAAACGTCATGATATGCCGGATAATCAGCAGGTTCATATCGAAGAGCATTTCCGGCACCCGGGAAAAAAGGCTCTCGAAAAAAGATTCGTGCTCTTGAAAAAAAGGGCACCTGGCGTAGGCGGTCTTCAGGCTTGCAAGGTGCTTCCTGGCCCAGGGGCCTTCCCTGTAAATCTTCACCTGGTGAATCGCCTGCAACCCGAGCCCCTTTTTCCACACCGGGACCGTCATCCAGCAGGTCCCCTGGTCATTCTTGAAACGGTTCCTGTTCAACCAGGTGGTCCCCAGGGGAAACTGCACAGCGTCCAGGAGCACCAGCACATCCGAGAGCATAGCCTTCTGGAAAAAGCCCGGAAAGGGGGCGAAGTACGGCCTGTAGGTGCAGACAATCAAGAGTCTACCCGCCTCCGTTGATGTGGATGATTCGCCTGGCGGTATATTCCGCGGTATCTGCCAGCCCGTCAAGCGGGAGGAACGATACGGCATTAGAGGAAAAGAGGCACGTGACGGAGGCCGGGAAATCATCGTCCGCAAGATAGAAAATATAGCAGAGCGCTATCTTCGGGAGCGGAAGCAGGACAAAAGAAAAATCTCCTCCCAGTCCCTCAGGTGGATCTTCTCCTTGAAAGGCCGTTCTGATCCTTGCCTCACTCCTCCTGATCCCGGGCACATGCGGTACAAGAGGCATCTCGCTGTTGGCGTGGAAAGCGCCATGATACGGCATACTGCCGGGAAAATCCTTGAACGCCAGGAACGGCATGATCTCCAATGGTTCATCGCGTGCGTGAAGCAGATAGAGTGAAATAACGACCCCGATCGGTCCGGTCACCCGATTTCCCGACAGGGCAATCCCCCCGGGATCGATGCGACACTCCTCCCCGAATGCCCTGAAGAGGAGGGAATCCCCCTGGACCCGGGCGCCGGCGTGCGGCGCCGCCGAAGTCCCTCTCTGCTGGTAAAACAAGCGGAGGTTTTGTTCTATAAGATCTTCGTAACCCTCGGTCACAACCGCCTCTTTTCCCTGTTGGGCTTTTTCCACGCTTTCTCACAAAAACATTACATGTTGGGTCTTTTTTCTCTTGACATACTATATATTGTGTCTAAAATAGAACCCTCTCAAAATCAGCTTCCCAATCGTGCACCCGCACCTGTTGGTCTCAGAAGCCTTTAAACTCGTGCATTTCGCCCGAGGATGTTGTATAATAAAAACTAAATCCCAGACGGTTTTCAGAGCATCTAAACCCACCCTGGCAACAAAAAACGGAGGACTTTTATGGGCCAAGACAGCAAAATCCTGATCACGGAAGAAGGCACCTTTGATCTCAACACCTACCGCTGGGATGACCACCGCTTTTCCGATCTTCTGAGAAAGGAAAATGAGATTGACACGGATCAGGCGCTGGATATCAGCCGTTTCCTCTGGCAGGAAATTGCCAAAATGGAGCTTCAGACTATCACTATACCCGTCCTGGAAAAAATTATCGAGGCAAAACTGCTGGACTACGGGCTCACGAAGACAACCCCCATTCACCTTGACAAGTCCATTTTTATCAAAAACGAGCTGATTCTTTCGCCCAACGCCCGCAAAGTGCTCCAGCGGAGATACCTCAAGAAGGACGCGGAAGGCCGGGCCATAGAGACGCCGGAACAGATGTTCAGGAGGGTGGCGCATCATGTTGCACGGGCGGAAAAGACTTACAGCGATGCGGGCCAGGCCCAGGAAATGGAGGAAATGTTTTACCGGATGATGACGGAAGCAAAATTCCTGCCCAACTCCCCTACCCTGATGAACGCCGGACGCCAGTTGGGACAGCTCGCCGCCTGCTTTGTCCTGCCCGTGGAAGACAGTATGGAAGGAATTTTCGATGCCCTGAAAAGCGCGGCGCTGATCCACAAATCAGGGGGAGGAACCGGTTTCGGCTTTTCCCGGCTCAGGGCAAAAAACAGCCGGGTGGGCACGACCGGGGGGGTCGCTTCCGGTCCCGTATCGTTCATGAGGATCTTCAATACTGCCACCGAGCAGGTCAAACAGGGGGGCACCAGGAGAGGGGCCAATATGGCCATTCTGAAGGTGAACCACCCCGACATTCTGGAGTTTATCTTCTGCAAGAAGCACAACAAGGAGCTGAACAATTTCAATATCTCGGTGGCCGTGACGGATGACTTCATGGAGGCCGCGGGCAGGGATGAAACATACGCCCTGATCGATCCGAGGGAAAACAAAAAGGTGGAGGAACTCAAGGCCAGAGATGTGTATGAGGCCCTGGTGCGCCAGGCATGGGAGAACGGCGACCCCGGCATCATATTTCTGGACCGGATAAACCGGGACAACCCCACTCCCGAACTCGGGGAGATTGAAAGCACCAACCCGTGCGGAGAACAGCCGCTCCTCCCCATGGAGGCATGCAACCTCGGTTCCATCAACCTGGCAAAATTCGTCATTGAAAACGATGAAGAACCTGCCATCGATTACGAGGCGCTCCGGGAAACCGTCTGGCTTTCGGTGCGGTTTCTGGATGACACCATCGATATGTCAAAGTATCCCCTCCCCGAGATCCAGCGCATGGTGCAGGGAAACAGGAAAGTTGGCCTCGGGGTCATGGGCTTTGCCGATATGCTGTACCAGTTGCGGGTTCCCTACAATTCGGAACAGGCACTGGAACTGGCCGAAGAAGTCATGGCCTTTGTTCAGAAGGAGTCCCACGAGGCCTCAAAATACCTGGCGAGCCAGCGCGGCACCTTTGAAAACTTCAACAAGAGTGTCTTCAAGGACCGCGAAGACTGCGCATACCGGAACGCGACCACCACCACCATCGCGCCCACCGGTACCCTGAGCATCATTGCCGGGTGCTCCAGCGGCATAGAGCCCCTGTTCGCCCTCAGTTTCGTGCGGCACGTGATGGACAATGACGAACTCCCGGAGGTCAATCCCCATTTTGAAGCCGTGGCCATGGAACGGGGTTTTTACAGCCCCGAATTGATGGACATCATCGCCCAGAAGGGGTCCATTCAGGACCTGGAAGATATCCCGGATGACGTGAAGGAGGTCTTTGTCACGGCTCATGATGTGACGCCTGAATGGCACATACGGATGCAGGCGGCATTCCAGAAATTCACGGACAACGCGGTTTCCAAAACCGTGAACCTGCCCAAAGACGCCACCGTTGAGGACGTGCAGAAGGTCTATGACCTGGCCTATCGTCTCCAGTGCAAGGGTGTCACCATATACCGGGACGGCAGTAAAGAAGAGCAGGTCCTCTCATTCGGCCAGAAAAAGGACCTGGACGAGGGGTTCATGACCGCGGTGAAAGAACGGCCCGAGACCCTGGACGGTTTTACCACCAAGATGAACACCGGCATGGGGAACCTCTACGTCACCGTGACGGAATATGACGGCAGACCTTTTGAGGTTTTTGCCACCATTGGAAAATCCGGCCGCTCCACCACTGCCAAGACAGAGGCCATCGGCCGCCTCGTCTCCCTCGCCCTCCGCTCAGGCGTCAGGGTAGAAAAGATCGTAGAACAGCTCAAGGGTATTGGCGGAGAGCATCCCGTCTTCCAGAAGGACGGGCTCGTTCTTTCCATCCCCGATGCCATCGGCCGGATCCTCGAAAAGAGATACCTCCAGGATTCTCCGCATGAGAGGAGCAACAGGTACCGCTACAGCCTGGCCGGGGAGACCTGCCCCGAATGCGGGCAGACCATCAGCTTTGAAGAAGGATGTATGACCTGCCACTTCTGCGGCTTCACCAAGTGCGGGTAAGCCACCCTTCAATCGGGGACAAGGCGCCCGTGCTTTGTCCCGCATAAAAATCGAATACCCGCGGAAATTCCCCGAAGGCGCACGACACTCCCGTTGACTCCCGAAACCGGGCGGAACCAGAAGCGCCATTTCCCCTCCACCGCCCGCCGGAAGCAGCAAGGCATCTCTTTGATGTCATTCCGGAAAGCCCGCAGGGCTTACCCGGAATCCAAATTCCCGCATTCGCGGGAATGCCCGCAACATCAGAAGCGGCGAGGTATGTGTATGTAACCCGGTTTTGAATTCAATGGTTCCGCGCGGCGATTCGCTCCTCGGGAATTAAACGTTCGACCTGCAAGACCTTCGCAATAACAAGCACAACCCTGCCGTTATCCCGAAGAACCTGCTGGTCAACTCGGCATTGGCATCAGAGCTTGACATTCGGTCCGATTATGGTACCATTTACAGACTGGAGGAAAACAAAATGAATATTACAGATGATATCAAACCGGTAACTTATTTAAAGTCAAGAGCGGCCGACTTGCTTAATCAAATTAATGAAACTCATCGACCTGTTATAATAACCCAAAACGGTCAGCCCAGGGCAGTATTACAAGATCCTAAAAGCTATGAAAATATGCGTAACGCTATCGGTATCTTAAAGCTTATATCTGAAGGCGAAGCAAATGTCAGAGAGGGACGAATTAAACCACAGGAAGATGTTTTTAATACTATTGAGAATGGATTGAAGACAAATACTAAATGAACATGAAATATAAAGTTGCTTGGGCTGAAATAGCACAAAATGATTTAAAACAAATCATTGATTATATCGCCATTGATAGTCCAGGCAATGCTTCACGAATCCTTCAGAAAATAAAACAAAAGGTATCAGATCTCTATACCATGCCGGATCGTGGTCGAATAGTACCTGAATTAAAAGCACAAGGAATATACACCTACCGAGAATTAGTTGTCGCCCCTTGGCGAGTCATTTACAGAATATCAGATACAACCGTTTTTGTTTTATCAGTTATTGATTCGAGACGAAATGTTGAAGACATTTTACTCGATAGATTCACCAAATGAATTGAGATGCCAACATAGTGTTTCACATGACCGGGCGATAAAATGCCTGCCCGGCCTGTGAACTCGGCCTTCCCCGTCTCCTGTTTGGTTCTTCGGCGCTTCGTGCCGCTGGAACCAAAGGTTCGACGTGCAGAACCTCCGCGATACCCAGCCAAGAATCGTCCGCCATAATGGAGAACCTGCCGGCCAACTCGGCATTCTGTGTAATAAGATGAGGAGAGACAATGTTTGAAGAGTTGGAGAAGATTAACGAACGGCCAGAACCCTTCCAGTTTTATACCGCAAGCGATTTATGGACTGATGAACATACGTCAAGGCAGATGCTCTCGTTCCACCTCAACGAGGCCATCGACGTTTCTTCGCGAAACGCAGAATTCATCAATCGATCGGTGGAATGGATCGCATCTGAGTTCAACATCGGCAGGGACACCAAGATAGCTGATTTTGGCTGTGGCCCTGGATTGTATGCAACACGTTTGGCGAAACGCGGAGCAAATGTGACCGGCATCGATTTCTCGAAGAGGTCCATCGAGTATGCAAAGGAAGTTGCAGTCCGCGAGAAGTTGAATGTCAGCTATGTGAATCAGAACTATCTGGAATTTGAAACAGAAGACCGGTTCGACCTTGTGCTGATGATTATGTGTGATTTCTGCGCCCTCAGTCCAACGCAAAGAAAAGAGATTCTGAGCAAATTCCATAAGATTTTGAAACCGAGAGGTTCAGTCCTTCTTGATGTGTACTCCCTATCGGCATTCGAACAAAGGGAAGAGGCCGTGACATATGAGGTGAACCAGCTCAACAGTTTTTGGTCACGAAACAAGTACTACGGCTTTCTAAATACTTTCAAATACGATGAGGATAAGGTAGTGCTGGACAAATACACAATTATTGAGTCTGAGCGAACCAGACAGGTTTACAACTGGCTACAGTATTTTGCGCCCGAAGATCTTGAGAGGGAATTTAATGAGGCAAGTTTTTCCGTCAAAGCGTTTTATTCTGATGTAGCGGGAATCCCTTTCGATCAGAAATCAAAAGAATTTGCGGTTATTGCCAATAATATGCAGACCGCACAGAACATGGCACTTAACCTGAGCACGGGCTGACGGCGGTTGCAGAAATCAAAGATCGGAGCGCCGCGCCAGGTTAGTTTTTCGTTGGCTCCGGAGAGAAACATGACGAAACATGTCGGAATCTTGGCGTGCAGTGCGGAAGGCGCTGCCTTGTGTTATCGGACGCTTTGTCAAGAGGCGCCTGCGCTTATGGGCGAGTATATGCATCCGGAAGTCTCCATGCACACTCATCCACTTAGGAAATATATGGTTCACATTCGTTCCGGAAACTGGTCTGAAGTCGCTGCATTGATGCTGTCCTCAGCGGAGAAGCTGGCATCGATCGGAGCCCAGTTCGCCATTTGCCCGGATAACACCATCCACCAGGCGTTCAATCTTATTGCCGAGGCTTCGACCATACCCTGGCTCCACATTGGCGAGGTGGTTGCGGGGGAAGCTGGGTCACGCGGATTCAATACTCTTGCAATCATAGGAACCAAGTACCTGATGACCGGCCCAGTCTACCCTTCTGCCATGCAGCAATACGGAATCGATTGTCGAATACCCGACGAAGCCGAGCGCGAACAAATTGACCGCATTATATTCTCTGAACTTGGGAACGGGATCTTCCCGGAGAAGTCACGTCTCTATTTCAACACCGTGATTCGGCGTATGAAGGATAAGGGGTGCGACGCAGTTGTATTGGGATGCACCGAGATCCCCTTGCTCGTCAATCCTGAGGATTGTCCCTTACCAACGCTCGACTCGACGAAGCTGCTTGCAAGAGCGGCGCTGAAAGAGGCGTTGAAGGAGGACCAACCAGCAGGCGCAGGCGACGCTTATTAGCGCGCCTGACCTGCCTCGTTATCTCTTGACATCGAATGAGAAGGAAAATTTGTGGCGGACACATATGACAATTTCAAAAAACTTGCTGCTGTTGAGAAGGAAAATATGGATTTCAAAATATTTGCTGAAGATGCTAAATCGCGAATAGCGATAGTCGCTCCACATGGCGGCGGCATTGAGCCAGGCACTTCTGAAATTGCACGATCTATTTCGGATGGAAAATATAGTTGCTATTGCTTTGAAGGAATTAAAAGCGAGAGGAATAAGGAGCTGTTGCATATTACCAGTACAAGTTTTGACGAACCTGAAGGCATTCAGATGTGCCAAAGTTCCGAAACGGTCGTGTCCATTCATGGTGCAGATGAGGAGGAGGATATAGTTTTTGTTGGTGGTCTTGATAAAGAGCTTAAAAATGAAATGATCAGAAAGCTGAAAAAAGAAGGCTTTAATGCGAAAGAAGATATAACAGGGCATTCCGGCCAACATATTGAAAATCTGTGTAATAAAGGAACGACAGGAAAAGGTTTGCAGCTGGAAATATCAAAAGGATTGCGGAAAAAAATGTTCGAAGGATTGAAGCGCAAAGAACGTAAATTTAGGACTGAAATTTACGACAAATTCATTAAAACAGTTCAATGTGTTTTGGAAAAGGTCGAAACAACGCTACCACGGAGAACCTGCTGATTAATGGCACTCGGTTGCCAAGAAAACAAAGAGAACCATATGGAATTAGAAATTAAGGGAGATTGTGAAGGTGTAGACTGGAACACAGTCTCAGAAATATTAAAAAGAGTGAATATGGGGTATCATGACCCTGACACTCACAGAAGGGCATTCGAAGCCAGTCATACGACAATTTTTGTTTACAATTGTGACAAGCTGATTGGTTTCGGACGGGCTATATCCGATGGTGTTTACCAAGCCGCCATGTATGACTGTGCTGTTGATCCCGAATATCAAGGGAAAGGGATTGGAAAGCTGATTATTCAAAACATCATGCAACGGGTCTCTCATTGTACTGTCATTTTATATGCATCGCCAGGTAAGGACGGATTTTATCAAAAGCATGGATTTCGGAAAATGAAAACTGGCATGGCCTTGTTTACAAAGGCAGAAACCATGAAAAATCTTGGATTCACTGAATAGAAACCTTCAAAACCGAACGATTGTGTGACGTGTGGGGCGGGACGCTGGCAAGAAAGAAAGTTTTTTGGGCAGAGAGATGGGCAGCGGGACCCTCTTCTAAAATTTAAGCGGCACTCGCCCGCTATCACTGATAACCTGCGGTCAACCCGGCATTCGGCTTCATAAAAAAAGCCTTTTAGAGGATGGAAAAAAAATGAAGTCATCCCAAAACGAACTGTTCAGGTGGGCAGATCAAATACCGGCGGCATCATGGATAGATTTAAGTAATCGGCCTTCCCAACAAGCCGCAGAGGCTGTTGGTGCGGAATGGGACGGGCAGAGATTCAAAGTGCCCCTGCTTGGGGTCCAGTATACTATCGATCCGGTCAGACAGCGAATCGAACGGGCAAATCAGGCCGATCATCTGGTCAGCTATCAGGCAGGAGTGATATTGCTCACGACTCTGTCCATTTCTAAGGGAGTGCCGCCCAGCGGCAGAATGGCTGTGCCGCAGGAGCTTCCGGGCGGACGAATGTTCTTCACCGGAGCCCACGGTATTGCCCTCGGGAAATTGGCTGAATTTTATGCAAAATATTCTGATCAGCTTATAGAACGCTCTGTTCGACTTGGCGGAGAAATGATTGAAGGAGCCGATACCGCTGTTCGATTGCCAGGGCTGCCATATGTTCCATTATATGTACTATGTTGGCGAGGAGATCAGGAGTCTTCGGCCAGAGCGATCATCGGAATTGATGATAGGGCGCATTTCCATCTCGATTTGGCTGGTATTTTTGCCTTGACCAACATACTTGTTTCCAGGCTTTGCAGGTAGTCTGAGCACAATCAACCATATCAGGAGCCTGCAGGGGTACAGGCAATTTTGAGGTTGGTGGAAAATACTCATATGCAAGGCATCCGAAATCCCGAGGAATGAGGCGTACCGAGAAGTACGCCGCAGTGACGCGGGATGAGGATAACGCAGCAGATGGGCGTTTTCCGACAACCTCCTAGAGCGATTCCGGAACCTGACGCAGTTCATTCGCGTGTGCCGAACAACTGCACAGGATGGCAAGAATCAGGCAACTGCGGGTTTCACTCTTAGGCGGCAGGCTTTTCAACGGGCAGCAGATACCATGGATCAAAAACTCATAGCGAAAGGGAGGACGGCATGGAAAATTTGGTAGGGATCGGTCAATTCTGGGGGGGATCCTTTGGTTTTTTTGGTGGCTTAGGAGTGTTTTTTATGGGCATTGGAGTGCTTTGGTTTATATCGGTTTATAAAAACAAGGAAAAGTAGTATCGCAAGCCCGCTGAATGATCTCAGCTTTCTCTGGTGTAGGTTCGGGAAGGGGTTTTCGATTGCCTGCCACCAATCCTTGAATTTCAGCCGGCTTCGACTCAAATGATGTTAAACCGTTTATGATGGGTGTTGAGAAGGCTGTTCACCATCTGCTATACGGCCCCGAGTATCGCTATCCCATTCGTGAAGCTTCGCGACTTCATGATGAGGTTGGGCGGGAAATGAGCTTCGACTCGGCAAGATTTTTTCGGGGTACCGTTTCGCTGAGCATTTTAGTGAATATGACAGGCACAGTTTCAGAAAATTCACACAGGAGAATCAATAATGCTGATAACAACGCTTTTAGGAAGTCCCAAGAAGAAAGGAAATACCGCAACTGTTCTGGGCTGGATAGAAGAGGAACTCAGATCAATGGGCCACAATGTGGAACATATCTATCTTCACAACAAATCTATCAACGGCTGCCTGGGTTGTGGCAAATGCAGGGAAAAACCTGATGAGATCGCCTGTGTCCAAAAAGACGATGCCGCAGGTATTTTGACAAATATGATTTCATCTGATGCCGCCCTGTTCGCTTCGCCGATCTATTTCTGGGGCTTTTCGGCCCAAATAAAAGCACTTATTGACCGAACTTATTCCCTTGTTACAAACTATCATAAACCGGGGCATACCTCCTTGATGAAAGGGAAACGTATTGGTCTGCTGGTCACCGGTGCGGATGACTTTGAAGACAATGCCGAAGGTATCTTTACGGCTTTCGACCGATTTTCGGAATATTTATTAACTGAAAAATCTGGTGAGTTATATGTAGGCGGGTGCAGTGAACCTTCCGAGTTACAGGAAGATTTCAAGAATAGGGCTTCAGAACTGGCTCAATCTTTGGTGTCCTGATATAATTTATCAGCTGGATAAGGAGGCAGGTGTAAATGATGACGTGAAGGCTTCAAATTGTGAAACTTCCGAAAAGAACCACCACCATCATGGAGGAAAGTTCTCAAAAGACCTCTTGGATAAAAAACTGATCTTGAATTCGTTAAGTATCCAGCCTGGACAAACCATACTTGATGCAGGCTGCGGAAACGGATATATGTCCAAAGCCTTCTCAAGCGGGGTCACCCACCGTGGAAGAGTGTATGCTCTCGATCACGATAAACACTATATAGGAGTTTTGAGAAAAGAGACTCGGGGAACCAATATAGAGGCGCTGGAATGCGATATTACGAAGCCAATCCAGATGCATCAACCGTCCGTGGATTTTGACTAAAATCCTGAAGGTAAAACCTATGAACGCGGTTGAAGTTATGAATGACCTGTATTTCATCGAACGGGGATATCTGAATGCGAATCACTTCGTTTACAGGGCAGAACAACCAGTTCTCATTGACACCGGTTATAGCCGCGACTTTGATATAACAGAGCGTTTGATAACGGACATTGGCGTCAATCTCGCACAGACCCGGCTCATTATAAGCACCCATACCCATTGTGACCACATTGGAGGAAACAGAATTATTCAAGACAGATCTGGTTGCGAAATAGCCCTGCACAAAGTTGGGAAATATTTCATGGATACGCATGATGACTGGGCCACATGGTGGCGGTATTTTAGCCAGGAAGCTGATTTCTTCAACTGTACCAAGGCATTAGATGATGGAGCAGTGATCTCCGTTGGTCCCCACGAATTTCACGTCATCTACACACAAGGTCATGCCTCTGATGGTATCGCCCTCTACAATAGAAAAGCAAAAGTTCTTATCTCCGGAGACGCGCTTTGGGAAGACGATATACCAGCGATTACCATGCGAGTGGAAGGCAGCACCTGTCTTTTTGATCTCTTGGGTTCTCTTGAAAAACTTGAATCCCTTGATGTAGAAATCGTGTATCCCGGGCACGGGAGACCATTTACAGATTTTAGAGAGGCAATATCCAAAAGCAAAAGAAGGGCAAGGGACTTCCTTAATCACAAAGAAAAAACCGGGGCATCCCTTCTCAAAAAGATCACCATCTACACCCTTCTCATGCATAGACAGATGGATGAGGAGGGGTTTTTCGATCATCTCATGGGAACCTATTGGTTCAAAGAGACTATTGATCTCTTCTTTAATGGTGAGTATCAGGAAAAATATGAGGAACTCATGAGTGACTTCCTGCGCCGTGATATCGTCAGACGAAGACACGGCAAGTTGTTTACAACGGTAAAACCATGAAAAGGAACTCCCCACCGGTTTTCATAAAAATGACCCCGACCTTGGGCCGCAGGGAATTAACAGCATGGAATTGAACCCGATTGGTATTATTCACTCACCGCACAAGACAAAGGACGAGTGTCCGATTCAGCCTCTCTATTCAGCAAATGCTGAGGGCAGGGTCGAAGTCTTTCAAGAATACGCTGCCGGTCTCAAAGATATCGAAACGTTCTCCCACATCTATTTGCTATACCTGTTTAACCGGGCTGGAAAAATTGAATTGATGAGGCCTACATTTCTTGATGACAGGCCCCACGGAATCTATGCTTCACGGCACCCGTGTCGACCGAATGGAATCGGCATGTCCATAGTCCGACTGCTACGCAGAGAAAGCAATGTCTTGTTTGTCGACGGCCTTGATGTGCTTGACGGAACGCCTTTGCTGGATATCAAGCCATACATTCCGAAATTTGACATCGTTGAATCGGCTTCTAACGGATGGGTGGCCGACAAACAGTGGAGGCCAAAACCCCGTGATCGGGAATAGAGAGCAAACTGGGCGAACAACTGCTTTGACCGGTTCCCGAGAGCCAGTTGGTTCTTCAGTGCTTCACACCTCGGGAACCAAACGTTCGACCTGCCGAACCTCTGCGATGTCCAGGCAAGAATCGCCCGCTATCACTGAGACCCGGCTGATCAACTCAGCATTCGACAAAGGAAGGAAAAACCAATGAAGATACCCATTTACCAAGTTGACGCTTTCACATCCGAGGTGTTTTCCGGCAATCCTGCGGCTGTTTGCATACTGGATGCGTGGATTGATGACAGACGCCTGCAATCGATTGCAGCCGAAAACAATCTGTCCGAGACGGCTTTTCTCGTTCAAACCCAGAACGGCTTCGACCTTCGATGGTTCACCCCGGTGACAGAAGTTGACCTCTGCGGTCACGCGACACTGGCGAGCGCTTTCGTGCTGTTCGCCTGCCTGAAGTGGAGCGCAGATACCATCGCATTTCAAACACGGGAGAGCGGCCGGCTCATGGTGACAAGGCAGGACGACCTCCTTGAAATGGACTTTCCGGCAAGACCAGTCTATGCCCTGACTCCTCCCGAGGAGCTTGGCCAGGCATTGGGGGTTTCACCCGAAAAAGTATTCGGTTCAGCGGAAGATTTGATGGTGGTATTGGATAGTGAAAAGACCGTTGTGGAAGTTCAGCCAGCTTTTGCCGCATTGGAACAGGTGGAGTGCCGCGGGATTATCATTACCGCCCAGGGAGATCGAAGCGATTTTGTGTCACGGTTCTTCGCGCCGAGATTCGGCATACCGGAGGACCCGGTCACAGGCTCTGCGCATTGCGTACTGGTACCCTACTGGGCAACGGTTCTCGGCAAAAAAGAACTCCATGCGCTTCAGGTCTCGAAGCGGGGTGGAGAGTTGTTTTGCAGGCATGCCGGTGAGCGGGTCACGATTTCCGGCAAGGCTGCGCTCTACCTGGAAGGCACCATAACGATATAGCCAGGGCAACAGAGGTAATGCTGTCAGGTTTCAAAGTCTTGGATACAAAGGATATGTTCAAATGGGGAAAGATAAAAAAAGGAACAGAGAATTGTGCGTTCAAAACCAAGAAAGGAGGAGTTTCCAATGGACAAACCATATCAAGCCATGCCAGAT
>CAZWEV010000036.1:0-42240 GCA_964633015.1 uncultured Desulfobacteraceae bacterium
AAGGACCGATTCTTGTCAAGCACCTTATGAGATATCATATTGATACCATCCCGCAAGACGCAACGCTGGACAAGGTTATAAAGATTATGCAGAACAGCCGGTACACCATGTTGCCCATCATAGGAAAGGACAGCGACTGGATTGGAATGCTCTCACTCCGTTCTATTCGCGACTTGTCTTTCGACCGGAAGCTGACGCGTTTGATTATTGCCCGCGATATGGCGGAGAAAATTGAGACCATAAACCCGGAAGACGCGTTGGCCCATGCCCTGCATCAGTTGGAAATGTATCAACTGCCGTACCTGCCGGTCGTGGAAAAAGGCGATCAAAAGCGATTCCTCGGGGTGATCCATCGGAGAGATATCTGCCTGTTTCAGCTGGAAAGTGGCGATAAGATCCAGTCAGAAGGGCCGGTAACACCTTGAAGAGACAACGTATGGGTTCTGCACATGCCATCATGTATTTCCCCCCTTTTTCTCAATTTTTGGAAAAGAAGATTTGAAATTTCTCGAATTTTCTCCCCTTGAGCCCGGACCCTTCCCCGGCCTAATAAAGCTAACTAGTTGAATTTATAGTTATTAAATAAATAGTATTCATGGCATGTTTCATGCTTAAATGTATGAGCGGAGATCTTCTGAGATCCACATCTACTGGAGACCCCCGGGCAAGCCCGCGGTACCGCCTGGTTTTGCCGATTCGCACTGTGAACGGCGGAATCCGGAAGCTCGACATTCAGGCCGCAACTGCGACCTCAAGATGTCGAGGTGGGAGCCGGAACCTTGCGCGCTCGGGGTAAAGGCTTTGCATTGTGAATAAGTATTGAGATGGACCTGGCTCCTGAGTTCAAAAATCTGAGGGTATTGCTCGTTGACGATGACGAGTGGATCAGGCATTCATTGGGCCTGTTCTTTGAAGGAGAGGGGTGCCACATTGTTGCCCTCGAGACCGCAGAGGAAGGGATGGAGGCCATAAGAAACCAGACATTTGATGTTATCATAACAGATTACCGGTTGCCGGGCATGGACGGTCTGGAGTTTCTCCGTTTGATTCAGGAAGCCTCTCCAAAAGCAAAACGGATACTGGTTACCGGGTATGGGAATGAAGAGGTGATTACCAGAGCCTGGGGTATGGGTATCCGGGATTTCATACGGAAGCCTTTCAGTTCTCAAGCGCTTGAGACCTCCATAAAGAAGATGGTGCAGCCTCGGGAGGATTCCCATGATTATGCTCCAGGGGAAACAATTCATGGGTGAGGAAATCCTCCTTCATGCTCCGCAGCCTCTGAGGAGAGACAAAATGGGTTCGACCTTTCGTGTTCATGTCCATCTGAGTTGCGAAAGCGTGCACCTGAGGCTGGAAGGCGATATCAACGGCCTGTCTGCATATGAACTGCTGGACGCACTCAAGAAGAATTGCCGCTGGGCGACACGAGCCTTCATCCATACGAGTAATCTGAACAGTGTCCACCCGTCCGCCCGCACGGTACTGGAAACCAATCTCGGGGTCCTGGAGGGCAGGTGTCTTCCGCTTTCTTTCACCGGAGAACATGCCGGTGAACTCGCACCCCGGGAGAGCAAACTTTCCTGACGGACGGCATTCCATCTCCGACTACTGCCTCATTGTGACAACCGCCTGATTTTTGAATAGTGCAGGAGCCACCCTTCAAGAGGCGTACAGGGTGCTCAGGAAAAAAGTCCCCATAATTCTCAGATTTTTAGATCCAATGAGTAGTCTTGGAAAGCAATATCCTGCAAAAAGAGCCGTGAGCACCGTTTAGAAAGATGCGGTTTTCTGTTCAGTTCCTGAAATTCATTTTCTGTTGCGGAATGCAGGCTTTTCTGGCATTTCAAAAGGGCGGACTCTTTCCATGGAACCGGAAAGGATTACTGACAGGGAATCTGTTCGCCCAGGGAGTGGTCCCGGAGCATTTGTCGTAATCAAGCCGGGAAAGTGAAATCAGATGCAGGCATGACGAGAAAGGGTGTCTGAACACTCCTGCTCCGACGAACCATGGATGATGCATTCTAAAGAAGAAAGAGAGAGTGGGCGGGTACGGAGATAAAAAGATGAAAGATGAAAAAAGGGTAACAATCCTTGTTCCCGTGGATTTTTCCCAGTGCTCTCGCTTGGCACTTCGCAAGGCACATGAATTATTGAAGGGCCGGCATGGCCATATAGTTGCTATTCATGTAGTGGACCATCATTTCATTGACAAATGCGTGCGTCATGATCTCGGTGAAGCAGGTGAGATCAAAAAGAATTTGTTCCTGGAGGCGAAGAGGAGGCTCCATGATTTTCTCATTCACGAAGAGAAGAACGGCATTCAGGCGGAACCCATGGTCTGTGAAGGGGAGCCCTTTATAGAAATTAATAAAAAGGCGGTTGAACTGGATGCGGAGATGATTGTCATAGGGAGTTGCGGCAAAGCCAACGATATGAACACCATTTTTTTCGGAAGCACGGCCGAGAAGATATTGCGGTTTATCACGCGGCCTGTGCTCTGTGTGCCTCCGGAAACAGACTACAAAGGGGTAAACTGAGCCGTTTCCGCCCAGGGAGCGCGCGTCCCTGATAGTCGAGAGAAAATAGACCAAAAATACTTGCCCTGTTCGATACCGAAACCCACAGCGTTATCTAAACTGAAATCTTCCGGATCAGTTTTGATGAAACCCGCCACCTCTGGTGGAGGACCCGGATCGGCTCATCAAAGGCGGTGTTTCGGCCCCGCCTTTTCTTTGAGATGGACCGAAAATAAGTTCTTGACACTGCGCCGGAGTTTGTTTACTGTGTGAGAAAAGAAATTACGATTATAGTAAGTATTTCACATCGCGGTCACTTATGGCGCCTAATCGACAGTATTTCTCGACCTCGCTGGAGAAAGGGCTGAAGGTTCTTTCCCTGTTTGATACCGAAACCCGCAGCCTCACCCAAACTGAAATCTCCCGGATTTTGCCATTGAATATGACCTCTACATATCGCTTCGTAAACACGCTTGTGGAACTGGGCTATCTTGAAAAGGATGCCAAAACCAAAGAGGTACGGTTAGGGGTCAGGTCCTTGGCGCTCAGTACCAACATCATTCGGTCCAGTGATGAACTACGCCTTATGAAAAAACTGGTTGACGAGGTGCATCACCAGTATAACATCACTATTGATGTTGCCTTCGCGGTTGATGATAATATGATGCGTGCTTGCCAGCGGGAGGCCAAAGAGACACTTACGTACCACCTTCCTGCCGTCACAAAGAATTCCCTGCACAATACTTCGATCGGAAAGGCCTACTTATCTACTCTCCCCAATGATTCCCTTAAACAAATGGTTGATGGGATTTCCTTCGTGGCCAAAACAGAGAAAACCATCGTGGATAAGGATCAATTGCTATCGGAGATTGCAAAAACGAAGCAACGAGGCTATGCCACGTGTATTGAGGAATATTTGCCGGGACTTATCACGATAGGCGCCCCTTTGATCAATCTGATCACCGGTACAGGGCTTGGCGGGGTTTCGTTTGATTTTTCAATTATACAACAGGACCCTCAAACCATGGAAGAGCAGTATTCCGCTTTGATCATAGAGCTGGCCAGGTCGATTTCCGGGGTGCTGGAACGAGAGGATAATGAAGGTTGAGTGAAACGATCACCAAAAGGTGAGACCAGTTCCTTGCAGGGTATGAGAGATGCAAAATAAACTGTGGAAACCCCTGTCGTTGCTCGCGCCGGCAATGAGCGCCGTGTTTTTCCTTCTTGTGATTCCTGTATGCTTTATTGTGGTATACAGTTTCTGGCTGCGTGCGCCCACAGGAGCCGACATTCCTGCATTCCAGTTCGGGAACTATGCCAAATTTTTCGCTGATTCATTCTACCCCCTCATTCTTCTGCGAACTATCAGAGTTTCGCTGGAAACAGTACTGCTCTGCGTTGTCATGGGCTACATCCCCGCCTACTTTTTCAATCGGACCAAGACGAAGAACAAGGCTCTGCTCCTGCTCCTCATCATGCTGCCCTTCTGGATCAGTTTCATTATCAGGACCATGAGCTGGATAAACATCCTGGGGGATACGGGCCTCATCAACCATTTTCTGCAAAAGATCCATCTCATTTCCAGCCCGCTGGGCATGCTTTACAATGAAGGATCTGTCCTTATGGGACTCATTCAGTATCTGCTCCCGTTTATGATCCTGAATATATACGTCAGCCTGGAGGGAATAGACGATAGCCTGCTCGAGGCTGCCAGGAGCATGGGCTGCACCGAATGGCAGGCCTTCAGGGAGGTGACCCTTCCGCTCAGCCTTCCCGGCCTCAGCGCAGGCTGTCTTCTCGTATTCGTATTGACGGCAGGGACCTATCTGCCTCCCATGATCCTCGGCGGTCCCGGGAATCAGATGATAGCCAACCTTATTTTCGCCCGGGTTATCGGTACCCTGGATTGGCCGTTCGGTTCGGCCATCAGCGTCGTCCTGCTGGTTCTGCTGGTTGTCATTGTGTGGACCTACAACCGGTATCTGGGAATCAACCAGATATTTCGAAGCCTGCAATGAGGAATTTATTATGGTGAAGATAACGGGCTGGTCGCTGATTCGTCTGTACACCATATTAGTGTATATATTCATGTTTGTCCCGATTGTTGTGGTAATGGTCCTGTCCTTTAATCCTCAGCAGTTCGGGTGCTTTCCCATGACGGGCGTCAGCCTGAAGTGGTTCGTTGAGCTGGCCCATGACGACGCCATCCTGGCGGCGTTCAAGAATTCCATGATCCTGGGTTCTTTTACATCAATTATTTCCACGGCAGTGGGAATATTGGCGGCCATGGCCTTTGTGCGGTTCGATTTCCCCGGCAAGAATACCATCAACACCCTGCTCCTTGCGCCGATCATGATTCCGGAAGTCATTCTTGGTGTGGCTCTGCTGCTCTTCCTGCGCTGGCTTCAGCAACCCAAGACTTTTTTTCTGCTTGTGATCGGACACGTGGTGCTCACCTTGCCTTATGTACTTCTGATCGTCCAGGCCAGGCTGGTGGGCATCAAGAAGGAATACGAAGAGGCAGCACAGTCCCTGGGAGCCAATCCATTCCAGACGTTCAGAGAAATCACGTTTCCGCTTCTGGCGCCTGCTATATTGGGAGGGGTACTCTTTTCTTTTACCATATCTCTGGACGACATAACTGCCACACTCTTCTGGGCAACCGCCCAGAATCAGACCCTGCCTGTCAAGATATTCGGGATGCTCAGAAATTCTATCAGCCCTGAGATAAATGCTCTGGGAACCATTATGGTCATCCTGACGGTAGCGATACCGCTTTTGGCGGGGTATCTGATCCGGAAATTTTCAACGGCAAACCTGTGAATGCCCATGCGGAGGACGGTTGGACGGTTTGATAAGACAAGTGGTTGGAGAACAAGGTTTGACAGGCAAGGTTGGGGTGGGACCCGCACAATAGAAAATGGGGTCTTGGTTGAATAACAATGCAAGGAAAGGAGAGGAAAAATGGCAGAGGAATGGAATGAACGACTGGACAGGGTAAATGATCTTTACAAAAATGGTGACATAACCCGGCGTGATTTCTTTAAATATCTGGGGCTGGCCGGCGCTGCTGTGGGGTTGGTCGGGGGGCCCTTTGGGTTTCTTCCCCGCCGGGCCTGGGCCGCGGGATCCATCCGGTTTGACGGCTGGGGAGGCGTGGTCTCCAAGGCCTTCCACAAGTACGCCTTCGAACCCTTCACCAAGGCAACCGGCGTCAAGGTGATAGAAGGCGAGTTCGGAGATATGGATACCTATCTGACCCGGGTTAAGGCATCCTTTCCGCCCGGCGGGGAATTCAATCTTGCTCATCTGAGCGGGGTGTTCGACTATGCCAGGTACATAAAGCTGGGCTACGGCGTGGTGCTCGATGAAAGCAAAATTCCGAACCTCAAGAATGTGATGTCGGCCATGATGAAGCCGTACCGCGCTATTACCAATGGTACACTCTCCGCCGTACCGTATGACTACGGGCAGACGGGCATTGCCTACAACACCAAGTACATCTCCAAGGCCAAGGCGGAAAAAGCGGGTGCGGGCCTCCTCTGGGATAAGGACCTCAAGGGCAAACTCGGAAGCTGGGGCGACTGGCGCACCAATATCTGGTACGGGGCCCTGTACACGGGACAGAATCCGAACGATATCAAAGACCTGAACGCTGTGTGGGATGCGTTGCGGAAACAGCGAGGGATGATTAAGAAGTACTGGGGATCAGGTGCTGAACTCATGAGTCTCCTGGCCAACCAGGAGATTTATGCGACAGTGGCGTGGTCGGGAAGAGTGGCGGCCCTGCAGGACCAGGGACACCCCATCGGGTTCCTTTCCCCCTTCAACTGCTATTCGTGGCAGGAGTGTATTTTTGTGCTGAAAGGCACCAAACTGCCGGTGGCTGAGAAACTGCTCAATTTCATGCTGGCTCCGAAGGCCTCCATTGCCGTTGCCGAGGGGCAGAAATATCCTTCCAGCCTGGACCCGACCAAGGTCAAGATGCCCATGGCGGTCCAGAAACTGCCCGCATTCGATCCGACCGGAAAACTGAAGGGATACCTGTTTGCCAATCCGGATTACTGGAACGGCCATCAGCAGGAATGGGCTGAAAAATGGGATAGGATCAAGGCCGGAGCTTAATGCACGGCTGTTTACTGTGGGATCGGAGATGGGATGCTCCATCTCCGATCCATAAAAAATCAAATGAGGAGGCTTGCGAGCTGTGAAAAAGGATCCCCGCACCCCGACAGTGGAGTTGAAAGGTGTCGTCAAGCGCTTCGGGAAGCTGGTTGCTGTGGAAAAGATGGACCTGGTTATTGAGGAGGGCTCTTTCGTTACTCTCCTGGGTCCCTCCGGCTGCGGCAAGACCACCATCCTGCGAATGATAGCCGGCCTGGAGACGCCCACGGAAGGGGAGATTTATATTAAGGGGAAACTGGTCAACGAGATCCCTATCCACAAGCGGAATCTGGGAATGATCTTCCAGAACTATGCCCTGTTTCCTCATAAGAGCATCTTTGACAATGTTGCCTTCAGCCTTAAATATAAAGGTGTCCCGAAGCCGGACATCAGGAAAAAGGTGGAACAGGCCCTGGAAATGGTCCGTCTGCCCGGGGTCGAAAAACGAATGCCCGCACAGCTTTCAGGAGGTCAGCAGCAGCGTATAGCGCTCGCGCGGGCAATCGTTATGGAACCGGTTGTCCTGCTCATGGATGAACCGCTCTCGGCCCTTGATGAGAACCTTCGTGAAGAGATGAGACGGGAGATCGACAACCTGCAACATACCCTGGGTATAACAACCATATTTGTGACGCACGACCAGCGCGAAGCCCTGTCCATGTCGGATAAGATAGTGGTGATGAAGGACGGCATCATGCAGCAGGAGGGGAATCCTGAAACGGTGTATAATTATCCGGCCAACCACTTCGTTGCCGACTTTTTGGGGCATTCGAACTTTTTTGACGCCACGGTCGTTGGAAACGAAAAGAATCAGTGCGTGATCAAGCTCGCTGACGGAACCGAACTGCGGGTGCAGCATCCGGGCGACTGGGAAGTCGGCGGCAAAGTGGAGCTTGTCGTGCGGGCGCAGAAGGTAGAGATTGCCGACAGGCAGGAAAACAGCTCAGGTCCTGAAATGAATCTTTTTTTCGGGAAGATAAAGGAACGGAGCTATATGGGCGGCGAGGTGAGCTACTTTGTTGAACTCGGCAACCGGACGATACTCCATGTCATAGATGTGAGCAAAGGGCAGCCGTTGAAGCAGGGGCAGGAAGTGAGTGTGCGGGTGCCCCCGGAACAGTGCGGATTACTGCGGAAAGAAGAGGCCGCCGGCTGAGTCACTGCGGTGAAATACGGCGGTTGAGATGTATTGATGGGCCCTCTCTTTTCGGAGAGACGGCCCGTTTTGAATTGAAATGGAGACCAACGGAACGACCCTCGACCGCAAGACGAGGAGTTTTGTGAGAGTTGATCAAAATCAACTTCTGGGTCGGACTGCTCCGTTGGTCATGCCGGACTTGATCCGGCATCCAGAAATTCCAAGCACCGTAATCACTGGATTCCGGCTTCCGCCGGAATGACAAGTCGCTTCGCGACAACCCAAAACTTTTTTCGCCTGAAGGCGGGCTCTCTTTTTGCTTTCCGCTGTCTCAGCGGAAAGGGAAGAAACAGTTTCCTTGCGAACTTTGCGCCTTTGCGGTGAATAAATGGAGAGATGTAATGGACGTTTCCAGGATTGCCAGGTCCGTCCGGGACCGATTTCCGTCGCGGGTTATTTCCATTGACTCGCACACGGCGGGAGAACCGACCCGTCTCATTGTGGGAGGCTTTGATCCGATTCCGGGCGGTACCATGAAGGACAAACGCCGCTACATCATGGAAAATCTCGATGAGTTGCGCCTGCGCCTGACCCGGGAGCCGAGGGGCCACCGGGGCATATTTGCCGCGATACTCACCGATCCGGTCACCGACGGCGCTGATTTCGGTCTCGTATTCATGGACCCCCGTCGATATCCCTTCCTCTGCGGGCACGGCACCATGGGAGCGGTCGCCACCCTGATTGAAACCGGCGTCTTGAAGGCTGAGGAACCGGAAACCGCGGTTGTGGTCGATACCCCGTCCGGTCCCATGGAAGCGGTTGCGCGGGTGAAAGGTGGGGTGGTCGAGTCGGTGGGCATCAACATGGTGCCCTCGTTTGTGTACGGGGAAAACGAGACCCTTCGCGTCCCCGGCCTGGGAGAAGTTCTCGTGGATACGGTGTGTGTCGGCGGTTTCTTTGTGATGGTCTCAGCGGACCAGATCAACCTTGAGCCGGATACGGCCAATGCCGCTGAATTGATCCGGCTGGGCATGCTGTTCATCGAAGCCGCGAACGAACAGCTGAAGGTCCGTCATCCCACGCGCCCCGAGGTAATGACCGTCGATGTGGCTGAATTCTACGATCCGTCGGAGCACTCGAAGAACCGGGGCAGGAACGTGGTGGTTTACGGCGAGGCCCACATGGACCGTTCTCCCTGCGGCACCGGCACTGCTGCGAAAATGACCCTGCTCCATCGTCATGGCCTGCTGGGCATAAACGAGACGTTTACCAACTACAGCCCTCTGGGGAGCGTTTTCGAGGGCCGGATCGTCGAGGAAACAAGGATCGGAGACATCGACGGCGTGGTTGCCGAGGTCCGGGGCAGCGCATACATCACCGGTTTTCATGAATTTGTACTCGATTCTCGAGATCCTTTTCCCAACGGATATCTGCTATGAACGAGCATGGTCTTTTTCCCGATTTGATCCTGTGGAATGGAAATATACGGACCCAGGACATGGATCGGCCTCGTGCCGGGGCCGTGGCTGTCGGCCGGGGCCGCTTCCTGGCAGTGGGAGGCGATGAAGAGATACGATCCCTCGCGGGTCCGGACACCAGGGTCGTGGATCTCTGCGGCAGGCTTTGTCTGCCCGGCTTCATGGACGCTCATTTCCATTTTTATGACTGGGCTGTGCGCAGACTGCAATTGACCCTGGCGGACGCGAAGTCGTTCCAGGATTTCCTTAATCGGGTTTCCGCAGCCGTACGGGACACGGAACCCGGGCGCTGGATCCTGGGCCAGGGATGGAACGAAGCCGACTGGCCAGAGCATCGAATGCCCGCACGGGAAGATCTGGACAGGGCAGCTCCTTCCAACCCTGTCGCTCTCTGGCGGTGCGACTTGCACCTGGCCGTTGCAAACTCTGCGGCGCTTGAACTTGCCGGCATCAATGAAACCACTTCCGGTCTTCCCGAGGGCAGCATTGAAAAGGATGCATCCGGCAGACCCACCGGTATTCTCCGTGAAGGTGCACCCAACCTCATCAAGGAAATCATACCTTCTCTCAAAGAAGATGAGATTTATGCCGCCATGCGGGAGGGCATCCACGTCCTCCATTCCCTCGGGCTTACTGCGCTGGAAGATATCCGGTTGATGGGAGGAGCGGCAGGAAAGGCCGCTTTCACGAACCTGCAGCTTCTCAGAAACGGCAATGACCTGGATCTGCGGTGCTGGGTGAGTATCCCGGGGGAACGCCTCGACGAGGCTGTCTCGCTCGGACTGAGGACGGGATTCGGCGACGATTATCTCAGGATCGGGCATGTCAAGTACTTCGCGGACGGGGGCATGGGCGCCCGCACCGCTTGGATGTTGGAACCCTATCTGGATGCCGGATACGGTATGCCCGCAACCCCCATGAAGGAATTGGAGAGGTCCCTGCGCCGTGCCGACAAGGCCGGGCTTGCCGTTGTCATCCATTCCATCGGCGACAGGACCAACCGTGAACTCGTGACCGTGTTCAAGGCCTTGCAGGAAACCCGGACGGACAATCGGACAGGCGGGGCTTCGCGTTCCCTTGTCCCGCACCGGATAGACCACGTCCAGATGATCCGGCCTGAGGACCTGGCGCGGCTTGCCCGGCTGGACGTGGTGGCCTGTGTACAGCCGCATAATCTCATTTTGGACATAGCCATGATTGACGAGTGTGTGGGAGAAAAGGGAAAATGGACCTACCCTTATCGCGACATGCTTGATCACGGCATTCGGACGATTTTCAGCTCCGATACACCTGTCTGCGACCCCTCTCCTCTGGCGGGCATCCATGCAGCGGTGACTCGACAGAGAAAAGACGGGACACCCGTAGGGGGCTGGTACCCGTCACAAAGGATCAGCGTCGAAGAAGCGGTCCGGGGATATACAATTGTGCCGGCCATGTGCTACGGGGTGGATGACAGAATGGGGAGCATTGCGCCCGGCAAGTATGCCGATATGGTGGTTTTGAGCGAGGATATCTACACTATCGATCCCATGAAAATCAGCGAAACAACGGTAGACGTGACCGTGTTTGACGGCAGGATTGTTTTTGAGCGTCAATAGACCGGCTGAATTGGAATTGGATAATTTCTTGTCACTGCCCTTTTTTCCTTGAGCGAAGCCCCGCGGACGGGACAAGCGGGCGGTGAAACCAGACAAAAAATGTGTGATCGGACGTATGGACTCAGATACTGCGGGATAATTTCAGCAGAATGAAGAGAGGAAAAAAATCGTTGGAAAATTTAAACAGGGGACTTCTTTTTTATCAGACCGGCAAGAAACTGCCCTTTATTAAGCGAGCCGAAGGCATTTATATGTGGGACCACACCGGAAAGGAATATATCGATGCCTGTTCCGGTGCAGTGATCTGCAATATTGGATATGGCAATCCGAGGATCGCGAAGGCGATTGCCGAACAGTCCGGCGACACCTTTTTCGCCTACCGGATTCACTTTGAGAATGAGCCGGCGGTCCGCTTGGCCATGGAGCTGGTTGAACATTCCGCCCCGCATCTGAACAGGGTCTTTTATGTGTCCGGAGGATCAGAGGCCGTGGAGTCGGCCATGAAACTCTGCCGCCAGTATTTCTACAACACAGGACAGGGTTCTCGTTCCGTGTTCATCAGCCGGACTCCTTCGTATCACGGAAGCACGCTGGGCGCTCTTGCGCTCACCTCATACGCTCCCCTTGAGATTCCGTTCCGGCCGATGATGCAGACATACCCGAAGATACCGGCTCCCTATTGCTATCGCTGCGCGTATCACAAGGAATATCCCCACTGCAATCTGGAGTGCGCCAGGGCTCTCGAAAAGACCATTCTGGAGCAGGGACCGGAGAACGTTGCCGCCTTTGTGGCGGAGCCGGTGGGCGGGGCCAGCACCGGGGCAGTGGTCCCTCCGGAGGACTATTTCGCGGTCATCCAGGAAACATGCAGGAAGTACGGGATACTCCTGATCCTTGATGAAGTTATGACCGCATTCGGCCGGACCGGGAAGCTTTTTGCCTACGAACACTGGAATGTTGAGGCGGATATTGTGGCACTGTCCAAGGGGATGGCTTCAGGATATTATCCCCTTGGTGCGATCATGGCACGTGACAGCATAGTAGACAAGGTGATAAACGGCGGTGGTTTTGCGCACGGCTATACCTATGCGGGCAACCCAATGGCCTGCGCCGTGGGTAGGGAGGTATTTCGGGTCATCAGAGAGGAACACCTTCCTGAAAACGCCGCCGGGATGGGACGCGTTCTGAAGGCCGGTCTGGAGGACCTCGAGAAACGTTACGGGATTATCGGCCAGGTCAGGGGAAAAGGTCTTTTGCTCGCTCTGGAGATGGTGAAGGATCGGGACACGCGCGAACCGTTTCCAGCGGAGAAGAACGTCAACATGCTCCTCACGAATGAGGCGTATGACGAGGGCCTTATCCTATACCCACGGAGGTCCATCAATGGTCTGTCGGGAGACCATGTGCTGGTTGCGCCGCCGTTAATCCTGAAGAAAGACCAGGCTGCGCAGATCCTCGATCGTCTGGATCGGGCATTCAAGCGGACCATGAAGAAACTCTGAAAAACTTTGCGGTCTTTGCCTTTTGAGCGAAGCGGGCGGTGAATCTTCGGATATTTGTGAGCAAACAGCGTTGGAGAGGGAAAGGTGATCGATAAACGCGTTTCGATTGAACAAGCGCTTGCACAAGTGCGCAACGGCGATTCAATCATGCTCGGTGGATTCGGAGTTCCGGGCACACCGTTTACCCTCATTGATGGATTGCTGGCACGGGGCACATCGGGATTGACCCTGATAAAAAATGAGGCCAACGAGGATGGAATGGGGGCCTCCAAGCTCGTGGAAGCAGGAAAGGTCAGAAAGCTGATCTGCTCACACCTGGGCCTGAATGCGACAGTGATCGGTATGATGAACCGGAATGACATCGAGGTGGAATTCTTCCCGCAGGGGATTCTGGCTGAAAAGATACGGGCCGGCGGGGCAGGCCTGCTGGGTTTTCTGACGGATATCGGTGTAGACACCATCCTCGCCAAAGAAAAGCGGTGTATTGAGATAAATGGCCGGAAGGCTATTGTTGAATCGGCCATGAGGGCTGAGGTGGCTTTGATTCACGCACACATGGCAGATCCTTTCGGGAACCTGGTGTATCGAAAGAGCGCCCGGAATTTTAATCCCCTGATGGCCGCTGCAGCGGATACGGTCATCGCCGAGGTGGAAAACCTGGTAAATACAGGAGACCTGGATCCTGAAAACATTCATACACCAGGGGCTTTCGTGGATTACGTGGTGGTCATTGAAGAAATAACCCCGGAATATGGCATCCTGAAGCACCATGCCCTATAAGGAAAAAATAGCGAAGCGCGCGGCAGGGGAAATAGTCGCGGGACAGGTCATCAACCTGGGCATCGGCATTCCGACGCTCATTCCAAAGTATCTTTCGCCTGGAAAATCTGTTTTTATCCATTCCGAGAACGGCATCCTCGGCATGGGTCCCCGGTGCGAACCTGGAAAAGAAGACCGGAACCTTATTGACGCCGGGGGAAATTATGTGTCTCTGGCCCAAGGGGCTTCCTTTTTCGACAGTGCACTCTCATTCTCTCTGGTCCGGGGAGGACGCCTGGACCTGGCCTTTCTGGGGGCCTTAGAAGTTTCGGAAACCGGGGACCTGGCCAATTGGATCATTCCCGGGAAGTTCTCTCCCGGTATTGGCGGGGGAATGGAGTTGGCTCAGAAAGCCAGGAAACTCATTGTCACCACAACGCATTCGGATCGAAAAGGACGCCCGAAAATACGCAGGAAATGTACATTGCCGCTCACTGCCAAAGGGTGCGTTGACACCATTATCACCGAACTTGCCGTGATCGACGTGACGCCGGAAGGGCTGGCGCTGCGGGAAATGGCCGAGAGTGCGGATCTGAATGAAGTGATGCAAAAGACCGGGTGCCCCCTCATCGTGCCGCAACAGGAGCTTCCCCGATTTTAGGTGTAGCCGTATTTTCTTGCTTCTGATTGCGGACGCGAACAGGCTCTGCCGATCCGGAATCTGAAAAGCGCATATCACATGAATCCCGACGCCCAGGGAGGGAGATTCAATCTGCAGGGAGAGACAGTATATGCTTGAGAATAAACAGGAAAAAAAACTGATAGAGACGGTAAATGGCCTGGCTGACGAAGTGCTCGACTACACCTGCAGGCTTGTGCGGGAACCAAGTACGCTCAAGAACGAAGGATCCGTCATGAAGGCAGCGGAAGAGGAACTGAGGAAACTCTCATTTAATCCGGTCAGCGTTCCCATTGACCCGGCAACACTTTCGCGGCATTCGGGATTTGCACCGGTACCCTGGGGATATGAGGGCAGAAAAAATGTGGTGGCGGTCCGGGAAGCGAATGCCACAGGGGGGCGAAGCCTTCTCTTCAACGGGCACCTGGACGTGGTCAGCCCCAAACCTTTGGACTTTTGGGATCGGGACCCCTTTATGCCGACTGTTCAGGACGGCTGGCTGTATGGACGAGGTGCCGGAGATATGAAATCAGGTGTTGCCGCCATGACCTATGCCGCCCACGCTGTGGATAAAGCCGGATTTGGATTGAGAGCGCCGGTGACTATTGAAACCGTCATAGACGAAGAATGCAGCGGCAATGGGGCCCTGGCCTGCCTGGACGCCGGATATGACGCTGAGGCCGTATTGATACCCGAACCGTTCGGACCCACCATTCTTACCAACCAGGTTGGGGTCCTCTGGTTCAAGGTCTCTGTCCAGGGCGCCCCGAGTCATGTGCAGTCTGCCTCGTCCGGCACCAATGCCATTGAAAAGAGCTATCATATCATCGGGGCCCTGAGGGAATTGGAAGCAGAACTGAACCGTTGTGATGTTCCTCCCAAGTACAAGGGTATGGAACATCCGATAAATCTGAATATTGGTATCTTTCATGGAGGCGATTGGCCTTCAACGGTACCTGCTGATGCTGAATTCCACGGCAGGCTCTCTTTTTTCCCCGGTGTTTCTTATGAGGAGATTTCCAGGCGGATTATGGAGACGGTTGAAACGGCAGCGAAAAGAGACCTCTGGCTGTCGGAAAATCCGCCGGTGATCGATTTCTATGGGTTCAGGTCGGAAGGGCACAGCCTGGCTCTTGACCTTCCTGCTTTTTCCACCCTGAATGCATGTCACCGGGCGCTCACAGGCGATGATGCAAGGGAATACATTTCCACCTGCACCACCGACCTCAGGGCCTTTACGCTGTTCGGGAACGGCCAGGCAACCTGCTACGGGCCGGTGGCCGAAAGGATACATGCGGCAAATGAACGGGTGAATATCCAGAGTGTCATACACGTTGCCAGAGCGTACGCCCTCTTCATGTGCCGGTGGTGCGGCCTTGTGGAATAGCGTCTCTTTTTCCACACAGAGCCACAGAGAACACAGAGAATCTTGATTTTTTGTCCATTGGGAGACACCGATGGACAAAAAAACGTGTCTGAAACAAAAGAATCATCTCTGTGACTCTGTGGCAAAAAATTTGGTTCACCCGACTAAAGGGTACTTTAAGGAAATTTTGAATGTCACAGGCTCTGCTCCTTTTTCTTCGATTCCAAGTCTCCCAGGCTGCTCTTTTCAGTGACTTATCCACGTCCCGCCTATTCTATAGGCGGGACTCCGCATTCACTTGGACTCCCGACCCTTCGGGCGGGTCCCCGGTTTGTCCCCATAGATAAGTCACGAAAAGAGGAACCCCTCCCGCCGGTCACGAAGAAAAAGGAGCAGAGCCTGTTTGAACTTTTTGGAAATTCTTGATCTCATAAGTACGAAAGATCCGGATGAACCAAAGATATCATTCTTTAGTTGTGACTATTCTGAGGGAAGGATTATGTGGTTGTGTTTACGAACACCTGCAGGAAGAGGTGAAATGAAATGGAAAACAAAGAGTTGCGGGTGAACGGGAAAAGGCTCCGGGAAAGCCTGGAGCGCATGGCGGAAATCGGAGCAATTCCCGGCAGAGGAGTACACCGGTTGGCCCTCTCTGATGAGGACAGGGAGGCCAGGGATCTTTTTGTCGGATGGCTGAAAGAAATAGACCTCGATGTTACCGTGGATGAAATGGGCAACATCTTTGGGAGGAGGACCAGCAAGAACAACGGCCTTCCACCGGTCATGGCCGGGTCACACGTGGACTCCCAACCGAATGGCGGCCGTTTCGACGGTATCCTGGGGGTGATGGGGACCCTTGAAGTATTGAGAACCTTGCATGAAAACCGACTTATAACCGAGCGTCCCATTGTTATTGTGGACTGGACCAATGAGGAGGGCTCCCGTTTTGCTCCTGCTATGGTCGCATCAGGCGTATGGGCCGGAGCACTGGACCGTGACTGGGCCTATGATCGAACTGATATCAACGGAAACCGGTTTGAAGACGAACTGGTTCGCATCGGGTACAAAGGGCAGACTCCATGCAGGGCATGGCCGGTTCATTGCTATTATGAATATCACATTGAACAGGGGCCCGTCCTGGAAAAGAGAGGAAAGGTCATAGGGGCGCCAAAGGGGATTGTCTGTCTGCACTGGTATGATGTGTTTCTGGAGGGGGTGGCAAATCAGGTGGGTCCTACTCCCATGGCGGGAAGGCATGATGCCCTGTGCGCTGCAGCGGAAATGATTTTGAAGGTCAACGAACTCCCGGACCGTGTGGGCGGCGATCTGGTCGCAACGGTCGGTGAAATTGAGAATCATCCGAACTCAAGGAATATCATTCCTGGCAAGGTGCATTTCACAGTGGATATCCGCTCCTGGGATGATGATCATGCCGTAAAGGCATGGGACCTGGTACGCAAAGATTTTGAGGACATTGCCTCTCGAAGGGGTTGTCCCATGAGTATAGAAGAAACCTGGAAGGTGCAGCATTCGCCGTTTGACGAAACACTGGTGCGGCGAATCCTGGATGCGGCCGACCAGTTGGGGTACCCCAATATGCGTATGGTCAGCGGAGCCGGTCACGACGCCAGTTATATGAATCAGATTTGTCCGACCGCCATGATTTTTGTCCCCAGCATTGGAGGCCGGAGCCATGTCGAGGCTGAAAATACCAGCTGGGAAGACTGTGCAGCAGGTGCAGACATCCTGCTGCATGCCATCCTCCACTCGGCCCAGGAGGGGTGAATGTCGGTATTATCACAAGTCGGCTGGACTTTCTGACTATGGGGATGCAGCATTGTATGCGCCGTCGGCGGCCAATCATTCCTTGAGGGTCGATGCCTGTTTTTCGAGGATATGGGAGATATCCTTTATGAGGGAGGCAGACACTTCTTTCAGGGCTTGGCTCATGGCCCACGCGAGACCTTCCGGACTCTCACTTTTGAGGCTTTTGCGGGCCAAATAGGTTTTTTCAGAAAGGATTCTCTCGTTTCCGGTTGATTTATCGGGTTTGGAGAGAATGATTCTCATGCGCAGAAAAGCTTCCCTGTGGCCGGAAAAATCCCGTTCCAGAAAATCTTCAACAACACCTTTCAGCCGGTACGCATCGGTTGGTGGAAGGTATTCCCGGTATACCCGGTGAAAGGTGCGCGATTCTCGCAGATCTCTTGCCAGAAGGGAGGAAACCATTTCGCCAGGTCTTCTCTCCCACCGGTGATAGAGATAGGCCTCCCTCTCAAATTTGTTACGGCTGTAAATCATACGCTCAGTATCATAGGGGGGATCTGCGATAAACCGGTCAACATAGAGATCGCTTTTCAGCGTCTTGGTCCCCTGAATGTGCGGAGCGGTATATTCCAGGGTATAGTAGTAAAATGCGGGCGTTTTCTGTTTGAGGTCAAGGCAGCCCCCCAGACACAGAAATAATGCGAGACCGATTATCAGGCAGCGGTTTTTTGCTGTTTGCGTCATTGATACGGGACCTCTTTCCTCAGAAGCATTCATTGGCCGTTCTCACGAACAGGGACCCTGGGACGGGGAGGAGTCCCAAAGAGCAGAAGCGACGGCTGGTTGGAAATCAGATCGAGCAGTTGTTGCAGTTCCTCGCTTGCCTGTTCCAGATTGTGGGCGGTTGCCCGGATACGCTGGTACACATCCTGGGTTCGCAAATCAGTCTGCTGAATGAATGCATTCGCGTTCCCCATGACTTTATCCGCCTTTTCCATTGCTATCCGGAAATTGGAAAGCGCTGTTTTGATCTGGTCTCTGTTTTCTGTCAGGATCACGTCAGCTTTGTCTGTGAGGATGGTTATTCGTTTCACCAGTTTGCCTGCCTGGTTCATGGTTTGTCCCAGTGCTTCGGCGGATGCCTGAAAGGAGTGGATGAGGGTGGTCCATGCATCAGGCTCAACAATTTTCTGCATCCTTCCCAATACGCTGTCCATTTTATTGGAAATGTTCTTCACGTCCATGTCGGCCATTTTTTTATCCAAGGTTTCAAGGACCTGCTTCATCCTGATGGAGATGTCCCTCAGATCCAGGTTTCTCATCTCCTGGAGCACATCCGAAATCCCGCTCAGCAGGTTGCTCATTTCAGAGCGCTCGGAGGCGATAACAGGGTATTGCGTGGGAAAGGTGATTTTGGGGGACCGATAGACTCCTCCTTTTATTTTTCGTTCCAGTTCCACAAACACGGTCCCTGTAATGCCCACCGCCCGCAATTGGGCAACGATGTGTTGATCCAGGGCCTGGTGTGTTTCTATTTTCAGGACCACCTGGATCAATTTTCCGTCCGGCGCCACGCGGATGCTTTCCACGCGCCCGATGGGAACCCCTCGGTACTTCACCGGTGAGTCTTGCATGAGACCCTGTACCGATTCATCAAAATAGGTGACATAATACCGACCCTTTTGGAAGAGGTGGGTCACCCCGAGGAGAATGAGAAGTACTACCACCAGGACGGTCCCCCCGAGGACGAAAACTCCAACCGCAAATTTCGTTCTTTTTGTAGCCATCGTTACCGGTGCCTCTGGACGTCGGCTTCGGTCAGCCTATTGAAAAAGCTTCTCACGAGAGGGACCTGACTGTGCGCCTTCAGGTAATGTGGGTCGCCTTCGGCAATAATCCCCTTCGTCTGTTTGTCCAGCATGATTACCCTGTGTGCCACCCTCAGGATGCTCGGCAATTCGTGGGTGACCAGGACCATGGTTGTCCCGAATGTCCTGTTCAGGTAGTCAATGAGGAAATCCAGTTCCGCGGAAGATATGGGGTCGAGCCCTGCCGAAGGTTCATCAAAGAAGAGGATCCGGGGATTCAAGGCCATAGCCCTCGCCAGTGCGGCTCTTTTTTTCATCCCTCCACTCAGTTCAGCGGGGAAAAAGTGTTCATATCCATCCAGTTTCATCATGGTGAGCTTGAATCGCACCAGGGCGTTCAATGCCTGCTCGGGTAATTCGGTATATTCCCGCATGGGTAAGGCTACATTTTCGGCCAGAGTCATGGAACTGAAAAGTGCATTGTTCTGAAAAAGAACCCCTATTTTTTTCAGAATTCGATGGGAGATCTCATCATCCGCACCGGTTATCCTGTCACCGTCAATGATCACTTCCCCCCGGGAAGGTTGCAGCAACCCGATCATATTCTTCATCAAGGTGCTTTTTCCGGAACCGGTTTCACCCAGAATAGCCAGAATTTCTCTTTCATAGACATCAAAACGAATCCTGTCGAGGATGAGTGTTTCCCCATACTTCGCCTGCAGATCTCGTACCCTGATGATCGGCCTCGCTTTCATATGATAGCTACCCCCAATAGGTGCGGATGATGGCAAAAATCGAGTCGGCCAGGATGATGAGAAAGATGCTGGTTACGACAGAGGACGTGGTTGCCGTGCCCACCGCTTCAGCCCCGCCATGGGCCTGGAAGCCCCTGAGGCATCCGATCCAGGCGATCAGGGCGGCAAAGGCGGCGCCCTTGACGAATCCCCATCCCACATCAAAGGGGGTAACCGCCCGAAGTGTTTCATCCAGATAGCCTCGCAGAGAGAGGTTCAACATGGAGACGCCCACAAGCAGGCCTCCCATAATCGCGAACAGATCGGAGAGCAATGTGAGTATGGGAACGACAATGACGCTGGCAATAAGTTTCGGGACTGCCAGAAACAGGGTCGGATCTATACCCATGACATGAAGGGCGTCCACCTCTTCTGAAATTTTCATGGTGGAAATCTCCGCCGCAAAGGCAGACCCGGATCTGCCCGCAACAATGATGCCCGTGATGATGGGACCCAGTTCCCTCACCATGGCAAGCGCTACCAGAGATGCCACATAGATATTGGCACCGAATTGACGCAATTGCACGGAAGACATGAACGCCATAATAAAGCCCATGAGAAAACTGATCAGCGCTATGATGGGGACAGCGTCTACGCCCACTTTTTCCATGGAAAGGATCATATTGCCCCATCGAAGTCTCCCGGGGTGTCTGAGAACGTGCATGCAGGCGAGAAACAGTGACCCTACGAAAGAAATCATGAATCTCAGATCAGTCGCCGTTTGTAATGATGCCCCTCCCAGTCGGACAAGAAGACCGGGAGATTCCTGTTTGAAGAATGACGCAGCTTTTTCAAAATGTTCCGGCGGGAGCATTTTCAGCAATTCTTCTGTCCGATTGTCTGTTCCCGGTATTTCGACGATACCTCCCCACGTCTTTGTCACTCTTTTTAACTCAAAAATTACTGCGATACCAAAATCTTCCATGCTGGTCACTTGTGAAAGATCGATGGAGAGGAGTGATGGACGAAGTCTTTCCACATCGGCCAATAATCGCTTGAACATGGAGCCGGCACACCGGTGATCCATACACCCTGAAATGCGGAGAAGAAATGCGCTCTCTCCCACCGGCATCAAAGTGTACTCAGCGTTTTCCGTCTGTATGGTATTTTTCTCAGATTTCATGATCTCCTTTTGCAGGATCAAAGATCTTTGAACCGGAGTTCCTTGAGCCCTTGCTCATCAATGCCGTATTTCTTCTTGAGAAGATCCGTGTTCATCTGGAAAAGGAGCCAACCCGTCTGCGTTCCGTCTCTCTTCAGAGGAAAGGCCAGATCGATCTGTTTCCGGCCCATGGGATAGCCTGGCTCCGGGCGAAAGAGTGTGAGTACACAGTGCACCGATCCGGTGATTGGCTGAAACGGGATAGCCCCATAACTTGTGCCTGCCCTGGTTACGCCGCCTGATCCGTCGGCCGGTCCGGCGGCAAATACTCTTTTGTCCTCGTCAAGCACGACAATTCTTTCGTAGAGCCCGTTTTTCCTTTGGTGTTTCCGGAGGAAGGTATCCAGCAGGAAGAGCGCCTTTTTCTGGTCGCCGGATCGAATGACCGGCTCCAAGGAGGAGGCAAGCAGGAATCTGTCCCTTGAAATGAGACTCTGCAGTTCCATCTTGGTCATATCATTCATACCTTGCCTGTTCCAGGGGAAAAGGGCTGGCCGGAAGAGGGCGACTGCCAGAAACACGGTCAGCAGTCCCGCAGGAAAGAGCCAGAGCCAGATGCGCCGCAGCCTTTTTTCTATCCTGATGGAGGTGGTCACATCCCGGCACAGGAAAAGGATGCCTTGAGAATGGTGCTGTCCACCGGAAAGGACATTTGTGCTTACGGAGATGTAGCGAGTCCCTTTTCCGGGATGATGTATGCTCAGAACTCTTTCTTTGAGCGGGGCATTTGAGAGAATTTCATTCAGGAAATTTCGGAACTCTTCCCTGTCTTCGAAAAGCATTTCAGCGGGCTTTTGGTACATGCCTTCCCAGTCACGTCCGTACAGCTCTTCTGCCGGGCTGTTCCAGGAAAGGATCTTCCCCTGCTTGTCGGTCATGAGGAAGGCATCGGGGAGGTGATCGCACAGTTCTTTTATCCCGGAAAGGACGTGGCTCGCCACATTGACTTCCTCTGCCAGACTCCTTGGAATATCCCATGCGACCTCAGGGAATCTTTTTAGGAAATCCTTCACCTCCTTGTATGGGATCAGGAGAATCCTCGTCTCATCTACCGCTCGTACCGTGGCTGTTCTCTTTGTCCCAAGCACGAAGGAGATTCTTCCAAGCACGGCCCCCGGCTCGGTGATCTCCTGCATTTTCTGGTCCCCTCGAAAGACCTCCAGTCTGCCGGAAATGAGGATACAGAGATCCCGGGAGAAATCGCCCTCGTTGCAAAGTGTCTGGCCGGGTTTAATGGTGGTCAGGTAACTCTTGACTTTCTGGTCTTCAAGCATATGTTGCAGGGCGGTTTTTTCCATATCGGCATTTCATCGAGCGACGGGGGGCATAACTTCGTCTTCTCGAGTCTTGTTCGCCTCCTGTTTCGAGTGTATCATGTAATTGTGCAGGGCGGTCTGCAGGGTTTCCTCGGCGAGGAGTGCGCAATGGAGATGGTCGCTCGGCAATCCGCCGACGGATTCACGGATCTTGGCGGCATCGATCTGTAGGATTTCATCAGGGGTCTTGCCCTTCGACAGATCGGCAGCGGCGCATATGGAATTCATGCTGTGCGCGCATCCGTCCGTCCAGCATGACGTTTCAGCAACCCTGTCTCCTTTGAACTTCAGGCGTAGCTCCATGGTATCGCCGCATGAACCGGTTATCCTTGCTGCGGCATCGGGGTTTTGCACATGGGGAGTGAGCAGATAGGAGGCCAGAAACCACAGGAGCACAACAACGGAAAGAACTCCGCACCCCAGGAGAATCCACAAAATTTGATGCAGCATACCGTTTGTACTCCTGAAATAGTCCCCATTTGTCCCCGGCCTTCACGCCGCTCCGGGCTGCAGGCAGGTATCGCGTGTTATTATAGATATCAGAAGTACGCATGTCAAACCGGCTGTGCTTCCCTGATCCACCATCGATGCATCATTCCTCCGCCTTGTCTAACCTCTCCCTGACCAGGTCCCCGGCGCGTTCCGGAATTTCCACTTCTTTTTCTTGACATACGCGTGTGAGAAGATAATTTAAGAGGGTTGCTTCGGGATGTGCAGATGAAAGGAGGAAATGAACATGAAAGAGAGACATGGGGTGATTGGAGCCCTTGCGGGAGTGTCTTTGTTGACGGCTATACTGGTTTCCTGCGCCTCCATAACGAATTTGAAGGTGCTGTATCAACTTCCGCAGAGTTCCAGCCGGTTTTCAGGCCGTGCGGTTTCGTTCGCCCTGAATGATGCCCGTCCTTCAAGGGGCATCCTGGGGGAAAGTGCACGGAAAGAACTCAAGAATTTCCCCGGAAATATCATCTACAGTATTGCAAAATATAAACAAAACGGCTTCAGGCTGGGACCCTATCAATTGACGGACATGGTAAAAGACGCGTTTAAACGACGGCTTGAGAATATGGGTTTTCGCGTACTGCCGGCCGGTGAAACCTCCACTCCCCGGATAACCGTTGTGCTCCAGGAATTCTCCCTTGATTTCTTCAGCCGCAAGTGGGTGGCAAAAATGAGATATGAAGCCAGGCTCGAGGAAAATGGCAAGCTTCTTGCTACCCAAAGCATCAGTGCCGAGACGGAGCGCTATATGGTGCTCACCAAGAGGGGGGCCGATGAGGCCCTCGGAGAGGTCTTTACGGATGCAGTAAACAGACTTGACGTGGGAAGGCTGCTTGAGCAGGCCCGGCTCTGAGAATCGGAATCATTGCGGTGGAGATCAGAGCACGGGAAAAGCGGAAGATTATTCCATTTTGCATTCAAGATGATACCTAGGCGGGAAAAAGCGGACGACGGAGGCGTACATGAACAGTACGTGGAGGAGTCCGCGACGCAGCCAACACCGGTAGCGCTTGAATGCGAATTGGAATCAGTACATCAGAAGGGTATATGGCGACAGCGGCGTTTTGACATGCAGGATATCAAGAAAGATCTTGCTTTCCTTGAGGAAGCGGTTTCAGAGCGAGTTGCATGGGAGTGATTTGCTGAAGGATCGGAGATAGCCGTCATTACAAAGAATGGGCACTATGGAAGAAGCAAGGAAAGAGGAGGGCGCTGAAGAGCGAAAACACGGCCTGACCAGCTGGCTTAAGGCAAGGTTCTTCGGAGTGAGCAAGGACGCGCGTATGGTGGACGAGGCCTTTGTAGCCGAGTTGTCGGATATACGGCGGGTCGGGCGCTACGAAATTCTGGACAAATTGGGCCAGGGGAATATGGGCATGGTGTTTCTGGGGAAGGACCCTTTCATTAAAAGGGATGTGGCAATCAAAATTTCCAGTCCTTCCGCAGACCTGGACGGATACAAGGCCGAAAAGTACCGGGAGCGATTTTTCACCGAGGCCCAATCTGCAGGCAGGCTCATGCATCCGAACATCATCGCTATTTACGATGCCGGCATGTATCGCGAGTTCTGCTATATCGCAATGGAATACGTGGATGGACCGACCCTCGTCAAGTTCTGTCGAACTGAAAATCTTCTTCCGGTCAGTAAAGTCGTTGAAATCATGTTTGCGGCATGCAAGGCCCTTGATTATGCACACAAGCATGGTGTGGTGCACCGTGATATCAAACCTTCCAACATCATGGTGGGGCGCGGCGGTGCGATCAAGATCGCAGATTTCGGGATTGCCTGCATTGAAACAGAGGTGCCTTTTGAAAGGGGCATAGTAGGTTCACCCTGTTACATGTCTCCTGAGCAGGTACGGGAGGAACCCATCGAGGATAAGAGTGATATCTTTTCCCTCGGTTGCGTCATGTATGAGCTGTTGACCGGACAGCGGGCCTTTTCCGGGGACAACTATTTTTCGATCCTCTACAAGATAACCCATGAAGAACCGATCCCTGTTTCCCGTACTCGAAAAGGTCTGCCGGAGATATTTGACAGAATTATCCAGAAATCCCTGTCCAAGGATCCGGGTACTCGCTATCAGACGTGCATGGATTTCGCCTACGATCTCCGGGTGGCTCTCCGGGGTCTGAAGGGAACGGTAAAGAAATCAAAGATGGAAGATGTGGTAGATTATGTGCACCATGTTCCATTTTTTGAAAATTTCACCAGGGACCAGGTAAAAGAGATCCTGATGGCCAGCAACCTTGTGAAGGTGAGAAAAGAAAGGGTGGTGGTCAGTGAAGGAGAAATAGATGATTCTTTCTATATCATATTAAGCGGGAAGGCGGCGGTTAAGAAAGGTGGTCGCATTATCGCCGTGATTGCCCGGGGAGAGTGTTTTGGCGAGATGTCTTATTTGAGTGGACAAACCCGCGCTGCGACAGTTGTCGCGATATCGGATTGTATCATGATGCGTATCAGCGCAACCTTGCTGGACCGTTCATCCGAATCCATCCAATTGCAATTCCTGAAGCAGTTTGCCGTTACTTTGCTTACCCGTCTCGCAAGGAGCAACCAGAAAGAATTTTGATGCGGTGACGGGCCTTGGCAGGTTCTCCCTATCTCGAGTGCAGAAGAGCGTGGCACTCAGGGAAGAAACCATTTCTTCCGTTCCGACGCTCCCGATAAAATTACTTCGCGCTTCTCTGTCTTCAGCGTAATATCTGTTTTCTTTTGCCGTCTTCTCAGCGACAAAAGAAATGGCAGTTCGCTTTGCGCTCTTTGCGCGTTGAGCGAAGCCCCGGGAACGGGACAAGCGGGCGGTGAAAATCTCTAAGGAAGACCCTGTTGAAGTTGTGAATTCATGGACGATGAGAATGGGACGAAAGAACCGCAAAAGAGAATCTGTGATCGCAGAAAAAGAAAAAGTATTCCTGATCAGCCTGGGATGTCCGAAGAATCTCGTAGACAGCGAGAACATGCTTGGACTCTTGAAGCAGGCTGATTTCGAGTTTGCAGCAACGCCGGCTGAAGCGGATGTGGCGGTGATCAACACCTGCGGCTTTATTCGAGCTGCAGTGGAGGAGGCGATCGACACCATCCTGGAGATGGTGGAATTGAAGAAACAAGGCGTGCTCAAGCGAGTGATTGCGACCGGCTGCATGGTGCAGCGATATGGCTACAAGCTGCAAAAGGAGGTCCCTGAGGTGGATATCTGGCTGGGGACCGGTGGGATGGAAAAGATTGTCGATGGCGCAAAAGGCGGTATTTCTGACGCCACCGGCGCGGTCTATCTGGCCAGGCCCGACTACCTGGCCGATAACACCGTTCCGCGGATTCAGACCACTCCATTTTACACGACGTACCTGAAAATCGCAGAGGGGTGTTCTCACCACTGCTCCTACTGCATGATCCCCCGGCTGAGAGGGCCATATCGAAGCCGTACGCTTGATTCACTCCAGGATGAAGCGGAAAAAATGGTGGCATCGGGCGTCAGAGAAATCAACCTCATTGCCCAGGACACGACCTTTTTTGGGAGCGACTGGCAAGGAAACGATTCCTTGGAAGACCTGTTGGAGCGTCTTGCGACGATAGAAGGTCTTGAGTGGATCAGATTGCTTTACTGTCATCCTGACAGGATTTCTGATCGGTTACTGGCACTGCTGGATTCCGAGAAAAAGATTTGTCCTTACATTGATGTGCCGTTCCAGCATGTCAACCGTGAAATCCTGAAAGCAATGGGAAGGCCGCTCCATGGAGAAACACCTCTTGCCGTGGTGCGAAGAATTCGATCAGGGAATCGCCACATATTTCTCAGGACAACCCTGATGGTGGGGTTCCCGGGAGAAACGGAATCAATGTTCCAGGAGTTGTCCGCGTTCATAGAGGAAGCGCGTTTTCATCACCTTGGCGTGTTTGCCTTCAGCCCCGAAAAGGGAACTGCCGCGTACCGGCTGAAGCCGAAGGTTGCACCTGAGGTGGCGGAACAGCGGATGTCTGTCCTCCTGGAACGCCAGGCTGCTGTTTCCCTGGAGTTGAATCGGGAGTTAGTAGGAAGAGTGGTTCCGGTCCTTGTGGAAGGAGCATATGAGGAGACGCCGCTGCTCCTGTCAGGCAGGACTGCCGGTATGGCGCTGGATGTGGATGGGCGTGTGTTGATAAACAAAGGCACCGGATTCCCCGGTCAGATTATGCCTGTTCGCATCACCGAGGCACATACGTATGATGTGGTCGGGGAAATCGTGGAAGACCGCAGTCCAGAATTCTTTTGACAAGCATTGTCTTTTCTTTCTACACTTGTACATAAAACAGGTCAATCCAGGGGTGTGCTTCACGTGTTATCTACGGAAAGCGACAAGCAGATCTTAACAAAATATACGCCGTATTTCGCAAGAATCGACGGGGAAGTCGAGAATGTCCTCAAGTCCCGGATATCACTCATTGAAGAGATTGGCGGACATTCCCTCCTGGGGGGAGGTAAAAGACTTCGACCTCTTCTCTTTATTCTTTCCTGCCATCTCTGCGGGTATGATCATGAAAATCTTTACCGGCTCTCCACCATTTTCGAATATATCCACTCGGCCTCCCTGCTTCATGATGATGTTCTTGATAACGCCAACACCCGGCGCAAAAAGCCCAGTGCCAATCACCTCTGGGGCAACCATGCCGCTGTCCTGGAGGGGGACTTCCTGTATTCCAAGTCTTTTTGCGTGGCAGTTGAGGCCGATAATCTGGCGTTTTTAAGACTGATTACCGATACCACCACGCAGATGGCGGAAGGGCAGATCCTGGAGTTGCTCCATACGAACGATTGGAACATGCACAAGGAAGTGTACCTGGACATTATCAACGCAAAAACCGCCGTGCTCATTTCTGCTGCATGCGCCGGCGGGGGCATCCTGTCATCTGCGGATGAGAGAGAAGTGCGGGCTCTGGGCAAGTTCGGCCAACTTATGGGCATGGCCTTTCAGATCATGGATGATCTCCTGGACTATACGTCAAATCAGACGGTGTTCGGGAAACCTGTGGGGAAAGATATCAGGGAGGGCAAGGTCACTCTTCCGCTCATATATGCCCTGGAGCAGATTGAAGACCGGGAGAAAAGGCGCATCCGGAATCTTTTTGGACAGCACGAGCCATCAGAAGAAGAATACCAACGCCTTATTGATCTGGTACGCAAGAACGGCGTCCTGGATCGAGTGCATGCGGAAGCGATAAAATATGTGGATGAGGCCGCACTTTGCCTGGACGGATTTCCTGATTCCCCCATCAAGGAGAACCTCCTCGAACTGAACCTCTTCATTATTGAGCGGGACTATTGAACGAATGATCATCCTCAAAGACGAATGGTGAGAAAATCGCGTGCCAGGATCAATTCGCCTTTGTAGGTTTTTCTGCACTGGGCTGTAATATCAACCTCCAGACATTGCGGATAGAAATGGGTAAGGAGGAGGCGTCTTGCGCCGGCGAGAGCGGCCATTCTCCCTGCCATGGAAGGAGTCAGGTGTCCGGGCACGTCATGCCCGTCCGGAAAAGAAGCTTCCAGGATGAGGAGGTCTGCACCCCGTGCCAGATCAATAAGCTCTTCGCTGAATGCGGTATCACCGGAATAGACAATGCTTCTGCCCAGTTCATTCTCTATCCTGTAGGCCAGACTGTTCGCTGTATGCTTTGCCCGGGCACAGAAAATGTTCACACCCGCGAAGGTGAAAGGCTGTTTCCCGCCGGGATGCAGCTCGAGAAGCCTGAGGACTTCCGGAGGAAGGTCCAGGCAACCATCGTAGGCGCCCTGAATTCCCCCGAGAAATGACACAAGGCCTGGAGGTCCGGCAATCGTAAGACGCTGCCTGTGGGGAAGGATGTCAGGATTACGGGTGGCAAAAAAGAGATGGGTGAGCCCCGCAGTATGGTCGGGGTGAAAATGGGTGAGGAAGATATGCCCGATTGCCGGATGAGCTATTCCGGCCCTTGTCAATTGATGAAGAGTGCCTGGGCCGAAATCAAAAAGAATGGGAGATCCGCCTGCCAGGAGAGCCAGGGCCGGTGCTGATCTGTCGGCAAGGGGCATGGCTGTTCCCGATCCCAGGATGAGAATGTGCATGAATTCCTCCTGAAAGCGCGAAGTCATGTTTCAAATGTTTCATGTGTTCACGAGCCTACATCTATTTCACCCGGAATGGCAAGCTGAAAAAGGCCATTTCATCGTTCACGGCATGCAGTAAAATGGAGAAAATAACCTTCCCACAAATGCTCTTCGGGGCAGGTTTAAACACCCGGTCCCGGTTGCCAAAAAATCTTGAAATTCCCCATACATTTTTTCTTGACAAGGGTTAACGATTCAATGTAGAAATGTTTGTGCTAAAATGCACAAGGATGCAGGTAAATTAGGGTCAGGAATGGGACCGTCGTTTTGTGACCCGAATATGGTGACTACAAACAAAAAGGAGGATATTGTATGTCGAATTTGATTGCGCCCCATGGCAAAGAAGAGAGATTGATACCCTTGATGCTGGAAGGTGATGCGCTCAAGGCGGAAACAGCAAAAGCTGAAGGCATCAAGAAACTGACCATTTCCACGAGAGAGACCTCCGATCTCATTATGATGGGAATAGGAGCTTTCACGCCCCTCACCGGCTTCATGACCAAGGCAGACTGGCAGGGCGTCTGCGACAAGTTTCTCATGGCCGACGGTACCTTCTGGCCCATCCCCATTACCCTTTCCACGGACGACGAGGAGGTCAAGGAAGGCGACGAAGTTGCACTGGTGGATGTTGAAACCGGGACCACCATCGCCACCATGCAAATCTCGGAAAAGTACACCATTGACAAGGACTATGAGTGCAAGTCGGTTTTTACCACGACGGATACGGAGCATCCCGGCGTGGCGAAGGTTATGGCCCAGGGAAAATATAACCTGGCCGGCCCCGTCAAGGTAATCAGCGAAAGCTATTATCCTGAGGAGTTTAAAGGTCTTTACCAGTGGCCTTCAGAATCCAGAAAGACTTTTGAAGAAATGGGATGGCGCCGGGTGGCCGCGCTCCAGTTGCGAAACCCCATGCATCGTTCCCACGAATTTCTTGCCAAGATAGCGGTGGAAGTGATGGACGGCGTCTACATCCATCAGCTGGTTGGCAAGCTGAAACCCGGGGATATCCCTGCTGATGTTCGGGTGCGTGCCATTCAGGCCCTGGTGGATAACTGGTTTGTGAAGGGGACCGTGGTGCAGGGCGGATACCCCATGGAAATGCGGTATGCCGGTCCCAGGGAAGCCTTGCTTCACGCCACGTTCCGCCAGAACTACGGCTGCAGCCATATGATCATCGGGCGTGATCACGCAGGGGTCGGTGACTATTATGGCCCGTTTGATGCCCAGAAAATCTTCAACGAGATCCCGAAAGGCGGTCTCAAGTGCGAGAACCTGAATATCGACTGGACATTCCATTGCTATAAATGCGGTGGCATGGCTTCCATGAGAACCTGCCCCCATGGGAAAGAAGACCGGTTGCTCCTCTCCGGAACCATGGTCCGGAAGACCCTGTCCGAGGGGGGTGATCTGCCTGCTGAATTTTCACGCCCGGAAGTTGTAGCTATTCTGCAGGATTACTACCAGAATCTTGATGAAAAAGTGGAAATCAAGCTCCATGGTGCAGCGACAGGGGATGTGAAAAAGTAACGTGCTGGAAAAGACTTTTTGAAGCCGGAAACATGCGCTATCATTCAAGCAGGAACAGAAAATTCAAAAGTCATCAATTACGGAAAGGAGGTGCAAATCAGGCGTTTGTACAAAAAGGTAACTGACCATGATTTGAACTTGTAAAAGAAGGAGGTACAATAATGCCAAGTTATGTAATAACTGAGAAATGTGACGGTTGCAAAGGGCAGGACAAAACCGCTTGCATGTACATCTGCCCCAACGACCTGATGGTGTTGGATAAGGAAAAAATGAAGGCCTATAATCGCGACCCAATGATGTGCTGGGAGTGCATGTGTTGCGTCAAGCTGTGCCCGCAGCAGGCCATGGATGTGCGCGGATATGCCGACTTTGTTCCCTTGGGAGCAAGCGCGACCCCGCTCAGGGGCTCCCAGGATATTATGTGGACGGTAAAGTTCCGTGACGGCAGTCTGAAAAGATTCAAGTTCCCCATCAGGACCAATGAGGAAGGCTCTGCGGACCCCTTGGGTGGATATCCGGCCCATGATGATCTGAGCAGTCAGGCCCTGGCAACTGAGCCTGCATCTCTGGGCCTTGATGCAGTTCCGACACTATAATCAGAAAAGGAGGTATATAGACTATGGCAAATTTTGAAACAGTAGAAGTGAGCACCGACCTCCTGATCGTCGGCGGGGGATTTGGAACATGTGGGGCGGCCACGGAGGCGGCATATTGGGCCAAGAAAAACGGCTTGAAGGTCGCCATGGTGGACAAAGCTGCCCTGGATCGAAGCGGTGCCGTGGCCATGGGCCTTTCGGCGATCAACCAGTACGTTGGAGTGAGAGACGGAGAAAACACGGTAGAGGACTATGTCCGTTACGTACGTCAGGACCTCATGGGAATCTCCCGGGAGGACCTGGTCTATAATATTGCGCGCCATGTGGATTCCACCGTGCATCTCTTCGAGAAATGGGGTCTTAAGATCTGGACGGACGAAGAGGGCAAGTATGTCCATGAAGGCCGGTGGCAGCTCATGATCAACGGTGAATCATACAAGATCATTATTGCAGAGGCCGCCAAGAATGCCCTTGCAGATGCGGGTGGTGAAATTTACGAAAGGGTGTTTATTACTGATCCACTGGTGGAGAACAATAGGATCGTGGGTGCAGTCGGCTTCAGTACCCGTGAAGAAAAGTTTTATGTGTTCAAGGCCAAGGCTGTCATCGCCGGAATGGGTGGCGCAGTACACGTGTTTCGCCCGAGGTCCGTTGGCGAGGGTCTCGGTCGTTCCTGGTACCCACCCTTCAACAGCGGTTCCAGCGCGTACTTCACCCTCAAGGCCGGTGCCGAGATGACCTGCCAGGAAGTCCGGTTTATCCCGGTGAGATTCAAAGACGGGTATGGCCCGGTCGGTGCATGGTTCCTGCTCTTCAAATCCAGGGCGATCAGCGCCGAGGGCGGTGAGTACATGGCTGTCAGAAAAGACGAGCTTCAGAACTGGGCTCCCTATGGCCTGGCAAAGCCCATCCCGGCAAACTTGAGGAACTATCTCGGTATGCTGGATATGGATGCGGGCCTGGGACCATTGTACATGGAGACCAACGAAGCCATTGGCAAACTGGCTGACCAGTATAAGGACGATCCCAAGGCCTTCAAAAAGAAGATGAAGGAACTTGAGGCAGAGGCATGGGAGGATTTTCTGGATATGACCATCTCCCAGGCCATTCTCTGGGCTTCCCAGAATGTCAAGCCCGAAGAGAAACATTCCGAGATCGCCGCGTGTGAACCCTATTTCATTGGTTCTCACTCCGGCGCTTCCGGCGCTTGGGTGAGCGGTCCCGAGGATCTGGATACTCCATACAAGTGGGGATATGCCAACATGACGACCATTGACGGGCTTTTCGCCGTTGGTGATGCCTCCGGCGCATCCAGTCACAAGTTCTCTTCAGGGTCCCATGCTGAAGGACGGATTGCCGGGAAGTCGGCTATCAAGTATATCGTGGAAAAGGGCGCGGAGCCTGCCGTTGATACGGGCAAGGTGGAGGAACTGAAGGCCAAGATCCTGGCCCCGCTGGATCTGTGGGCAGCCCATTGTAACGAAACCACGGATCCTGAAGTCAATACCAACTACATTCTGCCCCGGCAGTTCATGTTCCGTCTCCAGAAGATCATGGACGAATACGCCGGTGGTGTTACCTCTGCGTTCAAAACCAGCAAGTCGTTGCTCGAAAGGGCAATGGAGCTGTTCGTGTTCCTGAAGGAAGACGCCGAGAAACTGGCGGCTCGTGACCTTTATGAACTGGAAAGGTGCTGGGAAAATATCCAGAGGATGTGGCAGGGTGAGGCCCATGTGCGCACCATTCTCTTCCGCGAGGAGACCAGATGGCCCGGATACTACTTCAGGGCTGACACTCCAAAGATGGACGAGGAAAATTGGCACTGCTTTGCCAATTGCAAATGGGATCCCGCCACTGGTGAGTGGGAGATGATGAAGCGGGATGTGTGGAACATTCCCGGTGTCTAAACACCAACCCCAGTAAAAATGCACCAGGCATCGTCTTGAGATGTCTGGTGCATTTCCTTGCTCCGGATCTGATGAGGTCGCAGATGCGCCACCCCCTGGACGCATTCACGGCTGAGAGAAGCGACATGGGATTCGGAGAACAATTCAGTTTGTCGAAGAGGACTGCTGCGTGCCTGGTCAATGAACATTTCCGAAGGAATTGTATTTCCTGAAAGCAAATGGGTATTGACGAGGTACACATCATTAAATCATAACCCTGGAGGAGACAATGGTGGATGCACAATCGACGAACCAGAGTATATTGGTGGTTGGCGGAGGCATGAGCGGCCTCACGGCCGCCCTTGAGGCTGCCGAAGCCGGGTATGAAGTTGTTCTCATAGAAAAGAACCCGTATCTGGGTGGTCGCGTGGCCCAGATGTATCATTATTTCCCTAAGCTCTGCCCCCCGAACTGCGGACTGGAGATAAATTTCAGAAGGATGAAACAGAGTTCAAAAATCCGCTTTTTTTCTATGGCTGAACTGGCAGGGGTTTCCGGGCAGGAGGGAGACTACGATGTAACGGTAAAAGTTTCCCCGCGGTACGTGAATGAAAAATGTACCTGTTGTGGAAAATGTGCTGAAGTCTGCGATGCGGAAATTGACGATCCTTTCAACTACGGGATGGATAGAATTAAGGCTGCCTATTTGCCCCACGAATTTGCCTTTCCCATGCGATACGTGCTTGATTCCTCCATAGTGGGAACGGAGGAAGGGAAAAAATGCCGTGATGCCTGTGAATATGGCGCTATCGACCTGGATATGAAAGAATCAACCTTTGACTTGAAGGTTGGTTCCATCGTGTGGGCCGCGGGATGGACTCCCTATGATGCGACAAAAATAGAGTACTACGGTTTTGGCGAATACAAGAATGTCATCACAAATGTGATGATGGAGCGGCTCGCCTCTCCCAACGGGCCCACCGGCGGAAAAATACTGCGCCCCTCAGACGGGAAAGAAGTCAAGAATGTGGCCTTTATTCAGTGTGCCGGTTCGAGGGATGAGAATTATCTGCCTTACTGTTCCGGGATCTGCTGCCTTGCTTCGCTCAAACAGGCTACCTACCTGAGAGAGCAGTATCCTGACTGTGACGCAACCATATTTTTTATTGACATACGTGCTCTTGATCGACTGGAAGACTTCTATACCAAGGTACAGGAAGATGAAAAAGTCACATTCATTAAGAGTAAGATCGCAAATATTACTGAAAACGAGGAAAGCCTTGATCTCCTGGTCGAAGGAGAGGACACCCGGACAGGTGGACAGATCAGGATGACATTCGACCTGGTTGTGCTGGCGACAGGTATGGTTCCCAATAAAATGGAATTTGAACCCTCTCCAGAGGTTTCCTATGATGAATATGGCTTTTTGAGCTATGACCCTGAAAAGGCCGGAATCTATGGCGCGGGCTGTGTGAGGAGGCCCACGGATGTTGCATCTTGTGTCCAGGATGCGACAGCAGCAGCCTTGAAGGCCATCCAATCAATCGCGAGGAGGTAACTCGATGGATAAGAAGACGGCAGTGTATATATGCACCGGTTGCGGCATAGGAGATGCCCTTGATATTGAAAAGCTCTCAGGGATAGCCACTGATGACTACAGTATTCCGGTTTGCAAGGATCATCCCTTTCTCTGTGGTCCGGAAGGGGTGGATCTGATCAAGAAAGATATGGAAGAAGAAGGAATTAATACCGTGATTATCGCGGCATGCTCCCTCCGGGTGAATTACGATGTATTCGATTTCGGCTCGGACAAGATTGTAGAACGGGTAAACCTCCGGGAGCAGGTTGCCTGGAGCCACGAACCCGGGAATGAAGACACCCAGATGCTGGGCGAAGACAACCTGAGAATGGGGTGCGTCAAGGCAAAGGATACTCAGTTGCCAGTACCCTTCAAGGCGGATGAAGCATACTCCAAGGATATCCTGATAGTGGGTGGTGGCGTGGCAGGTCTGACTGCGGCCCTCGAAACAGCAAAGGCGGGATATCAGGCCGTCCTGGTGGAGAAAGAGGAAAAACTCGGCGGGTTCATGTCCAAGATGAAAAGCTTGGTGACCCTTCCATACAAGGAACTGAGTGAAACCGGTATTGATGATTTAGTCAAATCGGTTGAAGACAACCCCAAGATCAAGGTCTATACGGGATCATCCGTGGAAAAAGTTGGTGGCGGACCGGGACTTTTTTCCGTTGAAATCAAGTCCAATGGCAATGTGAACAGTGAAAAAGTAGGTGCCGTGGTTCAGGCCACCGGATGGGTTCCTTATGATGCAAACAAGCTGGATCACCTTGGTTATGGAAAATTCAAAGATGTGATCACCAATGTGGAAATGGAAGAGATGGCTGCTGCCGGAAAGATCACCCGTCCTTCGGACGGCAAAGAGGTTAAGAACGTACTTTTCGTCCAGTGTGCCGGATCAAGGGATCCGGAGCATCTCCCGTACTGTTCCTCGGTGTGCTGCCTGGTGTCTCTGAAACAGGCGGCGTATGTGAAGGAACAGAACCCGGAGGCGGTGAACTACGTCCTTTATAAAGATATACGGACAGTGGGCCAGGCGGAAGATTTTTATCGCAAGGGCCAGAATGACGGGGATATCTTTATCCGTGGAACCGTTTCAGATGTGGGAGAAGCCGGTGGAAAACTCTATGTGGAAGCCGACGATGAACTCCTGGGTGAGAAGGTCAAGGTGGAGGAACTGGACCTGGTAGTCCTGGCCGTCGGTATGGTGCCGGCGGCGAAGCCTGAAGTGACCCCCAGGATCAAGGCGCCCGCCGATACGGAAGGTGCTGATGAGGAGGGGATGATCGAAGTCCTTCCGGATTCGGGTTTTTTCGCAACATCCGCCCTCCACCTGGATTATCGCCAGGGTCCTGAACTGCCCACGTTGAAATACGGGTTCCCCGACTCTCACTTTATCTGTTTCCCTTATGAAACGAGGAGAACCGGTATTTACGCAGCGGGATGTGTACGAAAACCCATGGAAACAGCAAGGGCGATCGATGATGCTGCCGGGGCGGCCATGAAGGCCATCCAGTGTGCTGAGGCTACGGCTCAGGGTATCGCAGTTCATCCCCGGGCGGGAGATATGTCCTTTCCTGAATTTGCTATGCAGCGATGCACACAGTGCAAGCGCTGTACGGAAGAATGCCCGTTTGGCGCCATCAACGAAGACGAGAAGGCGAACCCCCTTCCGAGTCCCACAAGGTGCCGGCGATGCGGTGTTTGCATGGGTGCGTGTCCTGAAAGGATCATATCATTCAAGAATTACTCTGTCGGCATGATTGGCAACATGATCAAGGCGATCGAGGTGCCTGAGGAAGACGAGGAAAAACCGAGAGTCCTTGCACTTGTTTGTGAAAATGACGCCTATCCAGCCCTGGACATGGCTGGTATCAAGAAGATGAAATGGAGTCCCTATATCCGTTTCATCCCGGTCCGGTGCCTGGGATCAGTGAATCTGGTCTGGGTTGCGGATGCCATGTCGCGTGGAATTGATGGGATTCTCTTACTCGGGTGCCGGCATGGGGATGACTATCAGTGCCATTTCATCAAGGGAAGTGAGCTTGCTGAGACGCGATTGAGTAAGGTGTCGGAGACCCTGGATCGTCTTGCCCTGGAATCCGATAGGGTCAGATATGTGGAAGTGAGTATCACCGATTATGACAAAATCCCGGGGATGCTCGATGAATTCATGGAGACCATAGAAGAGGTTGGGCCGAATCCCTATAAGGGGTGGTAATGCTCCTGAAGATCGAATGTGCCACGACCGTGGATTATGAGGAAAGGGAAGAATATGGCAGCTTATGAACCGTCTTTTGCGCAGGAAGTCTTCGGAAATGTGGATTTCGGTGAAGAAATAAAGATGTGCATGCAGTGCGGTGTCTGTGCCGGCTCGTGTCCGTTGCGTGACCATATGGATTACCCGCCCAGACAGATTTTTTCTCTGATCAGGGCCGGGAAGAGGGAAGAGGTCATGAGCAGCAGCGCCATTATGCTGTGCACATCCTGTTACACATGCGTGGTCAAGTGCCCCAGAAACATTCCGGTTATGGATGTGATGCACGGACTGGCACATTATGCGTTGAAACAGGGGTATGTGCCCCGCAAAGATACTGCAAACTTCGGAAAGGAATTCTGGAACCAGGTGTATAAGCTCGGCCGCATTGATGAAAAAGACCTCCCGAGGCGCGTCTTTTTTGCGGATGGGCTGGTAAACGGGATAAAGAGTACCCTGAACTTCATGGACGTGGGAATCAAGTTGTTGCTGCACGGGAGGATGAAGCTTTTGCCGGAGAGAAAAATAAAGGGGATTAAGTCACTCAGGAAGATGCTGGATAAGGCGGAGAAGATGGGGAAAGGGGGTGCCGCGGCATGAAATATTATCTTTACTGGGGATGCAGTTTGGAAGGAACCGGCGCCAATTTTCTCCTGTCGCTAAGGCCCGCCTGTGAGGCCCTGGGTATGGAGTTTGAAGAGATTGAGGACTGGAATTGCTGCGGGGCGAGTGTTTCCTATGCTGGTGCGAGCGATCTCGCCATCAAGGTTCTCAACGCCCGGAACCTCGCTATGGCTGAAACAAAAGGAAGTTATGATATAGTGGCGCCCTGCAGTTCATGCTATATCCAGATGATCAAGGTGAACCACGAGATCAAGGAAGATCCTGCCGTCCTGAAGGAAGTCAATGACTGCCTTGCAGAGGGAGGGCTGCACTACAAGGGCGGAATAAAGGTTCGGCATATTCAGGATGTGCTTTTTAACGATATCGGTGTGGAGAAGATAAGGGAACGGGTAACCAAGCCGTTGAATGGCCTCAAGATAGCGGGCTATGTGGGCTGTCAGTCTGTTCGTCCCTACGGGGAATATGACAGCACGGTCAAACCAGTCGTGCAGGATCGTCTTCTGGAAGCACTGGGAGCTGAGGCGGTCCCTTTTCCCAAGAAGATGCTCTGTTGCGGATCGGGGATATTTCTCCCGGAAATGGACTATTGCCTGGAACTCGTGAAGAGTATTCTGGAAGACGCCCTCAATCATGGAGCAAAGCTGGTATCCACGGTCTGCCCCATGTGTGCCATGAACCTGGAGATGTATCAGGATCGGATCAACAAGAAATACGGGACCCGGTTGGATGTGCCAATCGTCTATCTGACCCAGTTAATGGCCGCGGCCTTTGGCATGGATTTGAAAAAAGGTGCTGCCTTGAACCGGAACGTCATTCCACCTGAGGGCATCTTGAAAGAAGCCATCGGGTAAAAGGAAACGATTTTTGCCCTTTATCAGAACCAAACCCTTGGTGCTCCATGTTGAAGGGTTTGGTTCTCTTTTTTGGAAACGGAGGAGAACATGAGTGACATTGAAAAACCCAAATGCCAGTACTGCGGTGAAGTCATGAAAAAATGGCAGCCACCCGCTGATTCAACGTGGGCCGGTACAGGTTTTCAATGGGTTTGCTTTAACGATTCATGCCCTTATTTTGTCAGGGGCTGGGACCACATGAAGAAGACCCAGAATGTAACGGCTTCGTACCGGCATCGCATGGACCCGAGAACAGGATCAAAAGGACCCCTGCCGTGCTGGTCTGATGATGCGCACAAGGACCATATCATTAATGAATGAGCTTGAATCATGAAAAAGATCGGAAGAAATGATCCCTGTCCTTGTGGAAGCGGCAAGAAATTCAAGAAATGCCACTTGGGACGAGAAGATGAACTGCTCAAGGACGGGAAAAGTGAATTTTCTGAGGAAATGGGAGAGAAAATCACCAGCCTCCCCGAGGTGGCCTATGGCCGCTCCAAAGAGATGATAGAGACACTGGACATCGGAAGCCTGACAGGGAGTCATTTTGGAATCCGATGTATCGACCTCGACGCATATGAGGCACTCAATGTGACAGAGGGGAGACCTTCGAACCGCAAGCAGGGCGGAAGCGGCGGGGTCATGGTGAATGTTCAGAAGACTGCCATGAGTGATCCGGACAATATTTATATTGCCATAACTCCCGCCATTGGCGACAGCACTCTCATTCACGAACTGGCCCATGTGCTTGATTACTTGGCGGGATCCAAATTGATGCCGGGCCTTGCGAAGCCCCTGAGTTTTGAACTCGGAATCCCGGTGGAACATATTGAACATTCCCATGAGTTTGGTTACTGGCTGCAGTACCTGCGCGACCAATTCCACGTGGAACTGGATGCAGATGATATCATCGTCGCCTATCTCTACGACAATGGATTGCTCATAAAGGGAGCGGATTTTGAGCGCGAGAATACCTTGATGCTGAAGACGAAGTCGAATCAGATTCTACGCTTCCTGTCAGAAAAAAGTGCAGAAATAGATGCCATGATCTGTGAGCGCCCCGGATATATAGGCTCGCGGGTCAAAAAGGATGAAGAGGGGTGAGGGTTTTTTCACCAAACAAGCTGAACTTAAGCCAATCAAATGCGAATAAAAGCAAGGAGTTGTCATCCGACGCTATTTCCTGTTTTTTTTCAGGCGTGACCTCAAACAGTGAGAAAAAGCTGCTTTCAAAGATAAATTTCCGGAATCGATCTATGTCATAGGAGGCCATGAAAAACATCTTGTGTTTCTTGGCCAGGTATTGTTCAGGCCCCATACTTTTGGGGGAACTCAAGATTTCCAGCCATCTGTCGTTTATTTCCATATAGGTGGGGAGTCCCTCGTGTGAGAGCCATTCTTCAAGTGTCCATTCTTTCTCTTCTTTGAAACCCTCGCAGTGATCTTCCCGAACAACAAAATACTGTTCCCTGGGATTATCGTGCCTACCGTGAAGGAGTGTTGACGCCCGTCCAAGTGGATAGAGACGACAGGAACCGGGACGATCTTCATAAATGCTGCAGCCTTGTCTTGTAACAAATGGACAACGCTGGCCTTCATCGTCCAGCATGTTCAGTTTGATCATGGGAAAACGAGGGTGCTCATGGAGAAGGGTGTCCGTATGACGTTCCAGAAATTCACCTGAAGAGATGCCAAGCCGTTTCCTGATGCGGAGAATATCATACGGTGTCAGGATCAAACGAAGCTTCGCACAGCAATTGGTGAAACAGGGCACGTCTTTGTGACAGTTGAAATGGAAAACCTCTCCTGTCAGCGGGGTGAAAATGCTGCTTGTCTTTTCAGTATCCATGAGCTGCATATATTCCGTGTCCGTTGAATTTACGCTTCCTGTTTCTGTTTGACTGCAAAGGTCTTTTGACCCAGAATGCCGAACTTGACCCAGTTGAAAGAAAATTTGAGGAGTTCGATATCGCTCCTTCTAATCTTTTCAATGACCGCTTGGTCTACCTCGAATTTGTCCAGAAACGTGCTCTTGAAAATAAATTCCCTGAATTTGTCCAGGTTGTAGAGCGCCATGAACGTCATCTGATATATTTTGGGATTGTCTATATCCAGGTCCATTGCCTGCAGGGGAACAGTAACCTGTGCAAAAAGGTCATTCATCTGTTCATAGATGGCGATGCCCTGATCAACGAGCCATTCGGAAATGCGCCATTTTTCACTGGACGATAGCCCCAGGCACCGGCTTTTGTCGGCGATAATCCGAAAGGTACCATCATCATTCAAGTCCAGGGGAAACATGCGGCACGGCCATGGACGGTCTTCATAAATGGAGCAGCCCTCCCCGGTCACAAACGGGCATCTTTTTTCCTGTTCCCCCATCTTGAGAAGGACCAACGGGATGAGTTTGTTGTCTTTCTGGAAGATCAGGGTATATTCGTCCAGGAATTTTTCGGAAGAGATGCCCAGTCCGTTTTTCATCCTGAGCACATCATACGGTGTCAATACTATCGTGACATCCTGGCAGCACTGGGTAAAACAGGCCAAGCCCGGTGAGCAGTTGAATTGAAAAACATGGTCCGCATCCATTCTTTCCATCTTTTCATTAGTATCTCTTTTATCAGCCATGTTGGAATTCTTTCCCTCCGGATAAAATCCATTTTTTCGGTTCATACTGGAGACTCAGAGCAAGTTTGAACGCCGGCAAGCCTGAGCGGCGTGCCGAAGGTCCCGGTCACGGTGGATGTGCCGTGGATTGATGCCTGGCGCGTATTATGTTGGAAGCTGCAGGGAGGATCGAACAAAGGCATGCCGCTTACAAGATTTCTCTGCGATGCCGAGATGAAGCCTTGATGTGATCCGGAACTTCCATAAATCACTTGACTACTGGACCCTTTTCCATTTTTATAACATTTAGACTATAACAGAACGAAAAGGCACAGGTCAACGAAATTAACCGGAGGAGGATGATCGATTTATGAAAGAAAGAACACTGGGAATCATAAAACCTGATGGTGTATCAAGAAATCTGGTAGGCGCCGTCCTTCATCGCCTTGAAACTGAACAGCTCAGGATCGTTGGGATGAAAATGATCAGGATGACAAAGGAACAGGCAAAGGGATTTTACAAGGTCCACGAAGGGAAACCCTTCTTTGAAAGCGTCACGGATTTCATGTCGTCAGGCCCGTGCGTTGTGCTGGTCCTGGAAGGAGATGAGGTCATTCAACGGTATAGAAGCCTGATGGGGGCAACCGACTATAGGAAGGCTGCGGAAGGCACCATACGACGCGAATTTGCGACGGATATCGAGAAAAACGTGGTGCACGGGTCCGATTCTGAGGAAACGGCCCGGTCCGAAATAGGCTACTTTTTCAATGCCCTTGAAATAATGGAGACATGAGAATGAAAGGGCCTCCGACCCGTTCCATGCCAAGGTGAAGAGGCCCTCTGTATTGTTTTTGACTTTCGTTACTTGTTTTCTTCCGCTTTTTCCTGTTCCTGCGTTCCTTCCTCTTTTTTCAGTTCTTTGATCTCTTCCTTCAGAGACGCTACTTCTTGTTTGAGATCCGTGCTTGTATCCTCAAAGGTATCGACCGCTCGCTTGTCTTTGAGTTCTTCAAATCCAAGATACGCCGCCAGTGCACCGCCCAAGAGAAGGACCAGCGGAACACTTCCGCGCAGTATCTGAACAAAATCGCCCCACCAAAAAATGATACCAATGAAGCCCAAGACCAGTGCAACTACCCCGCCCAACAAAGCAGCCATTTTTTCCCCTCCTCAATTAAATAAGATTTCTTTTCTTGGCATGCATAATGAATTTCCGATTTAAAGCTTTGTCTTTTATCACAAAGCACAAGAAGGTTCAAGTATTAATCGACGGCCTTGAAGCGCTTCGTGTGGTTTTTGGGCAACTGGAAGCAGGGAGGTTGCTTTCGGGGCAGAGAGAGGGTGCATGGTTGATAATGCCGCTTTTCCGGAAGCACCCGGGCTGTAAAAAGGCGGGAGGTATAAAAAAAGGACGAAAATTAACGAAAAGATGAGTAAAAGTGAGTATAACTATTATATTATCGAATAAAAGCAGATGATGTATCATTTTGGCTATTGATAAAATTCCAAGATCCCATTACATTCATAATTTACGTTTTTCCTGTTAGGAAGGCCAGCGTAGCTCAGATGGCAGAGCAACTGATTTGTAATCAGTG
>CAZWEV010000037.1:0-41952 GCA_964633015.1 uncultured Desulfobacteraceae bacterium
TTCGCAGAGCTCAAGCTGCGTTATTTTCGGTCGCTCCTCCCTGCGAGGTATTGGTCATGCGCCTCAGTCGTCGCTCCTCCCGCACACAACAGAGGATCTGCGATGCGGCGCTCCTGCCGGGGACGGGAACTTGGACTTGCATCTCACACTTTGCTGACGATCAGGGCTTTCGCCGAATCAACCCACAAGATTACCATTGCGGAATGTAGACAGTGGATTTGGGATAGCCTTGAGCACTCTTGTCCGGAACCGCAATGGCTCGGCTGCTGATTTGCGAACAAAGAAATTTGTGCTTGACTGAAATCTTAAGAAATCCTATAATGCGTTCCCAAATATCCGTTCCCTTCATGCATATGTGCAGGAAAGGATGAATGGAACCGGGCGGGCATAGCTCAGCTGGTAGAGTACAAGCTTCCAAGCTTGGTGTCGCGGGTTCGAACCCCGTTGCCCGCTCCATTCTCAGGCCTTGGAGGCCTGCTGCCCTTTTTGAGGTTGTCGTTCTGGTTTCGGGAAACGGCTTCTTCAAATTGCGGACTCGACGCCGGTTAGCTCATATCGCCCAAGGGTGTATATGTAGGTACTCCCCACAATCCAGTCTGCAGATGAGGAAGCGGGCTTCGAAGCCCGCTTTTTGTATGTATGGCGGTGAGTATTTTTTGACACTTGTCATTTCCGCTCTATCCTGGTAAGGAGCTGAGCGACCTGTGAGCTTTTGTTTCAAGACAAGAGTGTTGAATAAGCGATGAATGGAACAGGCGGCACCATAACCGAGCAAATTACCACGCTTGTCGAACCCGTCCTTGAGGAGATGGGATTTGAGCTGGTTGACGTGGAATATCTTGGCGCCGGTGGCAGAAGGGTGCTGAGGATATACATGGACCGACCCGGCGGTGTGACCCTTGATGATTGTGTCCGTGTCAGCCGGCAAATTGGCGTGCTGATCGATGTGAAGGACCTCATCTCGCAGAGATATGTGCTGGAGGTCTCCTCCCCAGGCCTTGATCGCAGGCTGAAGAACGAAAAAGATTTTGCCTGGGCCATGGGGAAGATAGTGAAGGTGCGCATGAAAATTCCTGTGGGAGGGCGTCGCAACTTTACCGGCCGCCTGTTGCGCATAAAGGATGGAGTGATCGTGGTTGCTGTTGAAAAGATGGAGGCCTTGCTGCCGATTCAGGAGATTGAAAAAGCAAACCTTGTGTATGAATAGCTGCTGCATTCAGGAGAAGATACAAAGCCGAGGCGGTCATAAGGATTCTGATCCGCAGCAAAGAGAGAGAAAAGAGTAGAAAATCCAATAAACGGTGGAGCAATGGAAAAATGGTAACGGACCTAAAAAGGATGATAGAACATGTGAGCCGGGAAAAGGGCGTTGAGAAGGAAGTGCTTATCCAGGCCCTGGAAGAGGCAGTGAAAGCGGCTGCCAAGAAAACATTCGGTCCTGAGCGGGATATGGAAGTGAGTTTCAACGATGAATTGGGTGAAATTGAAGTCTTCGAATTCAAGGATGTAGTGTCAGAAGTCAACGACGAGCACCTCCAGGTGTCCCTGGAAGACGCCAGGGAGTTGGACCCTGATTCGGAGTTGGGTGACAGCCTTGGGATGAAGATGGATATGGGTGCGTTCGGAAGGATTGCCGCCCAGTCTGCGAAACAGGTGATCATGCAAAGACTGAAAGAGGCTGAGCGCGATATTGTCTTTGACGATTTCAAGGATAGAAAGGGAGAAATCATCAACGGTATCGTCCAACGTTTTGACAAGGGCTCTATCATTGTTAATCTCGGTCGCACGGAAGCCGAGTTGCCCGGCAGAGAGCAAATTCCAAGGGAATCATACCGCCAGGGAGACAGGATCAGGGCGTATATCCTGGATGTCAAGCAGTTCAGCAGGGGACCTCAGATCATCCTTTCAAGAACTCATCCCAATTTCCTCTCAGCCCTTTTTGATGCGGAAGTCCCCGAAATCTCGGAGGGTATCGTGCAAATTGTGCAGGTTGCAAGGGAGCCCGGAAGTCGTGCAAAAATTGCAGTATCTTCGAAGGAGTCAGATGTTGATCCGGTGGGTGCCTGTGTCGGCGTGAAGGGGAGCAGGGTTCAGGCTGTCGTCCAGGAATTGCGGGGAGAAAAGATCGATATCGTTACGTGGGACTTCGATCCCGCCAAGTTCATATGCAATGCTCTTGCGCCTGCGGAAATCGTTCGGGTGATCGTGGATGAAGCCAATCAGTCCATGGAGGTTGTTGTTCCCGATGATCAATTGTCACTGGCTATTGGAAAAAGAGGACAAAATGTCCGACTGGCATCGAGATTGACGGGATGGAAGCTGGATGTTACCAGCGAAACCCAATACAACGAGGCCCTGAAAGAGAATTATATGTCACTGATAAGTGTGGAAGGCGTGGGAGAAAAGCTGGCGGGCAATCTTTTCGAAGAGGGATTCCGATCGGCACAGGATCTTGCAGAGGCCACCGTGGAGGAATTGATGTCGCTGGACAACATGTCTGAAAAAGACGCGCATGCCATCATCGAGAGCGCCGGGGAATACACCCGGGACAAAGATGCCGTGTCGGAAGAGGGCCCCGAAGAAGAGAGTGAAAAGGATATGACCGGAAAGGACGAGCAGACACTGCCGGCAGGAGAAGTGCCGCAACCGGAAACAGAGGAGAAGGAATAGGGGTTCAAGACAGCATGAGCAAAGGGAAAGGGCACATCCCGATTCGCACATGCATATCGTGCGGCCGGAAAGAGAACAAGAAGTCCATGATTCGTCTCGTGTTGAATGAAGACGGTATGGTCATCATGGATAAGAGCGGCAGCGCTCCCGGTCGGGGGGCCTATGTTTGCAATGAAACGCAGTGCATTGAGCTCCTCAAAGAGAAAAAACGTCTCGCCAGGGCATTCGGGAAAATGGGTCGAGAGTGCGCCCGGATGCAGTTTGCTGAGATTGTGAGAACCATTAGCGGGGGATTGTATGGCTAAAGTGAGAGTCTACGAACTGGCTCGGGAGCTGAACCTGGATAGCAAGGAACTGGTTCAAAAGCTTCTGACCGGGGGAATGGATATCAAGAACTATATGAGCACGCTGGATGAGCAGGCTGCGATTCAAGCCCGGAAAATCATTGCCGGGTCGGTCGCTGAGGTTGTCGAAGAAAAAAGGATCAAGCCTACGATCATACGGCGGCGGAGAAAACGGGTCGAAGTAGAGGAGAAGGTCCCCGACGTTAAAGTGGAGGAAGCCCCGCCCGAAGAAGAAGCGAAGACCGCAGCGGTGGAAGCGGGAAAAGAACCTGCGAAGATTGCCGAAGCGGAACAAGTGACGGAAGCCGTCCCAACAACCGAAGGGGAGCGTATCGTTTCCGAAAAACCTTTCGATGAGCAGGAGCCGAAAAAACCTATTGAAATGAAGATAGCCGGAGAGCTGGATACAGGGACGGCGGTTCCGGAAAAAGGGACAGAGGAAACCGCTGAAGGGAAATCGATAGAAAAGCCTGCGGCAAAAAAGACGAAGAGAAAGAAACGGGAACAGCCGGCCAAGATTATAAAGCGCCCGGAAGAGGGGCCGCTTCGGGAAATAATTCGTGAGATGAAGGAAGTTGAGGCAGCGGAACCGGCCTCAGGGCAGAAGGCTTTGCCTGATACTCCAGGAGAGATTGCCAAAGAGGTGACTGAGGAGGCAAGAAAAGCCAAGCCGGCCAAGAAAAGAAAGAAGAAAGGGAAGGCTGAAAAGGAAAAGGAAATTCCCAAAGTTGATGTTCGACACAAGAAAAAGGAAATCTTTGAACGTGCCGATCTCTATGAAGGGAAGGTGCCGAAGAGAAAAGAGCGGAAGGGTCCGAGAAGAAGAGCAAAGGAGATCCAAAAAGGGCAAAAACGAACGGAAATAACTGTTCCGAAGGCCATTAAGAGGCGAATAAAAGTACAGGAAGTGGTTACGGTAGCTGAGCTTGCCCGGGCGATGGGAGCCAAGGGAACCGATTTAATCAAAACGCTGTTGGGTCTTGGCATGGTTGCAAATATTAATCAATCCATCGATTTTGAGACAGCAGCACTGGTAGCCGATGAATACGGCTACGAACTGGAGCTGGGTTCCTTTCAAGAAGCCCGCCTGATCGCGGAGGAGGAAGACCGGGAAGAGGAACTCGTATCAAGGCCGCCGGTTGTCACGATCATGGGGCATGTGGACCATGGGAAGACCTCGCTTCTGGACTATATCCGGCAATCAAATATTATCGGGGGTGAGTCGGGAGGGATCACCCAGCACATCGGTGCGTACTATGTGGAGACGGAAAAAGGAGATATCGTGTTTCTCGATACCCCGGGCCATGAAGCCTTTACCGCCATGCGGGCCCGAGGTGCAAAGATAACAGATCTGATTGTGCTGGTGGTAGCCGCCGATGATGGGGTGATGCCTCAAACGAAAGAGGCTGTGAACCATGCTCGAGCGGCTGACATTCCCATTGTCGTTGCGATCAATAAGATCGACAAGGCGGATGCCGATCCGGAAAGGGTCAAACGGGAGCTTGCTGAGCTTGATCTTGCACCGGAAGAGTGGGGCGGGGAGACAATTTTTGGAGAAATTTCAGCCAAGACCGGCCAGGGTGTCGATGATCTGCTCGGGCTCATCCTGCTCCAGTCCGAGATGCTGGAGCTCAGAGGCAACCCGAACAAACCCGCACGGGGGACCATTGTCGAAGCCAAACTGGACAAGAGCCGGGGACCGGTAGCGACTGTCTTGATCAAGACGGGAACCCTGAAGGCAGGGGATTATTTCATTTGCGGCGAACACTATGGGCGCATACGGGCGATGACCAACCATCGAGGAAAGAAGCTCACTACTGCCGGACCGTCTTTTCCCGTTGAGATTTACGGCATATCCGGAGTTCCCATGGCAGGAGATGAATTCATCGTCGTCCCTGATGAAAAAACCGCTAAACAGGTCATAGAGCATCGGGTGGAAGAGAAAAAGAAGCACGAGGTGATGAAGACCGGCATCATCAGTCTTGATGATCTTTTTGAGAAGATCAAAGAAGGTGAGATCAAGGAACTCAACATTGTGCTGAAAGCTGATGTGCAGGGATCGCTGGAGGCGTTGTCGGGATCTCTCGAAAAGTTGAGTACCGAAAACGTGAAACTCCATATAATCCATGCTGCTACCGGCGCCATTGCCGAATCGGACGTCATGCTGGCTTCCGCGTCGGGAGCAATTATCATAGGATTTAATGTCAGGGCGAATCCCAGGGTGGCCGCGATTGCTGAAAGAGAGAATGTGGATATCAGATACTATGATGTTATCTATAACGCGCTCCAGGATATCAGGGACGCCATGACCGGGCTTCTGGAGCCGGTGTATGAAGAAGATGTTATCGGAAGGGCACAGGTAAAGGAAATTTTTCATCTCCCCCGCGTGGGCACCGTGGCAGGGTGTTATGTCACCGACGGACACGTTGAAAGGGCAGCAAAGGTCCGGCTGTTGAGGGACGATGTTGTTGTCTTTGACGGGAAAATTGCATCTCTCAAGCGGTTCAAAGATGATGTCAGGGAAGTCCAGACTGGATATGAGTGCGGTGTCGGTCTCGAAAACTTCCAGGATATAAAACCGGCGGATGTGTTGGAATTCTACCATTTGAAAGAGGTTGCGGCGGAACTGTAATTCCAATTCGCATTCAAGCGCTACCGGCGTTGGCGGCGTCGCGGACTCCTCGACGTACTGTTCATGTACGCCTCCGTCGCCCGCTCCTTGCCGCCTAGGTATCATCTTGAATGCAAAATGGAATAAATTCACTATGGTGGTAGGAACACTCAAAATCGCGTTTCATCTCCCCGAGAATCGCTCTTTGAAGGGAAAGAGAAAGGTTGTGAGGAGCATGGTGGATAAGGTGAAGGCGCGGTTCAATGTGGCGATCGCAGAGATTGGGTCCAACGACAAATGGCAGCGGATCGAGCTGGGAATAACCGCCGTTGGAAACGACCGGCGTCATATTGATTCTTCCCTGAACCATGTGCTCGATTTCCTCGACTCCCTTTGCCTGGCACAGATTGTGGAAACGGATATGGATATTCTGAATATATGATGAATACGGGGTAGATGATGCGACCGGGCAGAAGGGCGAGAAGGGTGGGGGAGCAGATTCTCAAAGAGATGGCCTATCTGCTCCTTGAGAAGGTAAAGGATCCGAGGGTCAGAAACGTAACGCTGACCGGTATCCGCCTCAGCAATGATCTGAAGCAGGCAAGGGTCTATTTCAGTGTCCTGGGAGAGGAAGACCAGGTTGTTCTGGCCCAGGCGGGCATGGAGAGTGCCAAGGGCTTCATCAAGCGAGAGATCGGCCTGCGATTGTCCTTGCGGTATGTTCCCGACATACGGTTTATTCATGACACTTCTCTTGCAGCAGGAAGTCATATGGAACGTATTCTCGATGGATTGAAAGAAGATGGATAGGGAAGAGGCTGAAAGCAGGATCACAAATATTTTACGGCAGGGAAGCAGGTTCCTGATGACCACCCATGTTGACCCGGATGCAGATGGTATCGGGTCCATGCTCGGCCTTGGTGCGTCCCTGACCGAGGCGGGCAAGGATGCGGTCATGGTGACCCAGGAACCGCTTCCGGCACCGCTGAGTCTGTTGCCGGGAGCGGATCAGGTGGTCCAATCCTTTCACACTGACGCTCATTTTGACGCGGCGTTCGTGCTGGACTGCGGAGAACTCCAGAGAATGGGAACTCTCAGGTCTCTGGCCGATCGACCGGAAACCCTTGTGTGCATTGATCACCACAAGACAAATGATTTTTTTGCCGACATCAATCTGGTTGACCCAAAGAGTTCTTCAACCGGTGAGCTTATCTACCAGATCATTCAACGGGCACAGCTCCCGCTTGGGACCGTGACCGCAAAAAACCTCTTTGCAGCAATACAGACGGATACCGGGTCTTTCAGATATGAAAATACGAGTGCCCGTGCGTTTCGGATAGGCGCCGAACTGGTGGAATTGGGCGCATCGCCCTGGGAGATCTCCAGGATTGTGCTGGAGGGATATTCCGTCTCGAGACTGAAACTGCTCCAGGCGACCCTCGGCACACTGGAATTGCACCAGGATGGAAAGATCGGTCTCATGACCATTACTTCCCAGATGTTCAGAGAGACCGGGGCGAGGCGCATCGACAGCGAACGTTTTGTGGACTATCCGCGTTTCGTATCCGGCGTGGAGATTTCAGTGCTCATCCGGGAGGTGGAGAATAACGGATACAAGTTCAGCCTCCGGTCCAACAATTATGCTGATGTGGCCGATTTGGCAGCCCGTTTCGGCGGCGGAGGTCATGCCCGGGCGGCCGGGTTTGAGCGCAGGGGAGCCATTGACGCCGTGAAAAGAGATTTCCTGCAGGAAGCAGCCCGGTTTTTAGATGGGACATCCAGTTGACGGAATCCTGCTTGCTGACAAGCAAGGAGGAGAGACCTCCTTTGACGTGATCAGGCGAATCCGCCATATTCTGCCGGGCAGGAAGATCGGGCATGCCGGAACCCTTGACCCTCTTGCGACCGGTCTCCTGATCATCCTTCTGGGGCAGGGGACAAAGCTCTCCAAGTGGGTCATGCGGCAGGAGAAAGTCTATGAAGGAACATTGATGCTCGGGATTGAGACAGACACACTTGATTCTTCGGGCAACATAACGATGGAAAGACCGGTGCCCCCCTTGACTCATGAGGAAGTCACCAGGTCGTGCCGGACATTCATGGGAGAGATAGACCAGCGGCCACCCCGGTATTCCGCCGTGAAGGTAGACGGACAGCGTGCATACAGGCTGGCACGAAAAGGGAAGACATTCGATTTGCCGAAGAGACGGGTTCTTGTTGCATCGCTGCATGTGCTCTCCATGGAACTTCCCCTGATCACCATTCGAGTCAGATGCTCTGGCGGGACGTATGTGAGGAGCCTGTTCGCGGCTCTGGGTGAAAGCCTGGGAACGGGTGCGCACATGACGGCACTCAGGAGAAAGGCGAGCGGGCAATTTCTCGTGGAGAATGCCGTACGTTCAGAAGTGCTGGCCAGGGACATGGATGCTGCCGTCCTGGAAAGGAGAGTGATTCCCCTGAACAGGGCATTACCCGGCATGGTGGAACTGAAGGTGGATGGCACTCTTGCCCGGAAGATCAGGCAGGGTTACCAGCCGGCATGGAAGGAACTGCAAGACGGACCTTGCATGTGGAATGGGGTGAGTGAATATGTAAAAATCACGAAAGGTGAAGAATTGATCGCTGTGGCGAGCGTGTGCGAAGAGAAGAAACTGGGTATGACTACCAGATTGATACGGGTATTTCAGTAATCAATGTTTGAGAACAGGAAATTGATTCAGGTCCGGGCCGGATGGGATCATCACCATCGGCGAGGATGGGAGAAAGCGTGCTTTTTGGCAGCCATTATTGACAGAAGGAGGAAGAGAAAGTGGTTCTAACGGCCGAAAACAAAAAGGAAATTATTAATAAATTTAAACTTCATAACAACGACACAGGGTCACCGGAAGTGCAGATTGCCCTTTTGAGCAATCGGATTAAATATCTGACGGATCACTTTAAGGTACACAAGAAAGATCACCATTCTAGGCGTGGTCTTTTGAAGCTGGTTGGTCAGAGGCGCCGACTCCTGAACTACCTCAAAAAGACCGATGTTGAGCGATACAGAGTTATTATCAAAGAACTCGGTATTCGGAAGTAATGCAGGACTCTCGCGTGAACGGATTTTCAGTCAATTGAAAGGAAATACAGAAAAATGATACAAAATTTTTCCATGGAATTAGACGGCCGGAAGCTCAATGTGGAAACGGGCCGTATAGCAAAGCAGGCAAGCGGATCAGCAGTCGTTACCTTGGGGGAGACGGTTGTTCTCGTTACCGCTGTTTCCACAAACGAGGTGCGTGAAGGAATCGATTTCCTCCCTCTGACAGTGGAATACCAGGAGATGTCCTATGCAGGGGGAAGAGTCCCGGGGAATTTTTTCCGCAGGGATATGGGTCGTCCCAGCGAGAAGGAGACATTGACTGCCCGTTTAATCGACAGACCCCTCAGGCCGCTCTTTCCGGACAACTACCATTTTGAGACACAGGTGATTGCGAGTGTGCTCTCCACGGACAAAGAAAATGAGGGGGATGTGCTCGCGATCCTCGGTGCTTCAGCAGCACTGGAGATTTCAGATATTCCCTTTAAGGGACCCATTGCAGGGGTACGCGTTGGACGGTTAGACGGCAGGTTAATCGCGAACCCCACGGTAAGCCAACTGGAAGATGCTGATATCAACCTTATTGTGGCTGGGAACCGCAATGCCGTTGTCATGGTTGAGGGGGGCGGAAAATTTGTGTCGGAATCCGACATGATTGACGCCATCTTTTTCGGGCACGAGGCCATGCAGCCCATGCTGGATCTCCAGGAAGATCTGAAAAAGGCGGTGGGAAAGGAAAAGAGAGTGGTTCCGGAGGTAACAGGGGAAAGCGGATTTCTGGACCGTATTGCACAGGCCGCCACCCCTTTGCTGCGGGAAGTGATCACAACTGCAGACAAGCTCGATCGTCAGAAAAAACGGGAAAAAGCGCAACAGGCCGTCCTGGAGCTCCTTGGTGATGATGACGTGGACCGTCGGTCAACCATCAAGGACGCCATCCACGACATCGAGCGGGAGACGGTGCGGGAAATGATCCTGAAGGACGGCCGCCGGATTGATGGTCGCTCCTTTAGCGAGGTGCGGCCAATCGACTGTGTGGTGGGGATTTTGCCTCGCGTGCATGGTTCTGCGCTCTTTACCCGCGGAGAGACCCAGGCGATGGTCCTGGCAACCCTGGGTACGGAGTTTGACGAACAGAAGATCGAGTCTATTTATGGCGACCATTTCAGGTCATTCATCCTCCATTATAATTTTCCACCATACAGCGTGGGCGAGGCAAAGAGACTGGGCGGACCGGGCAGGCGGGAAATCGGGCACGGGGCCCTTGCCAGACGCGCCCTGATACCGGTCATGCCCAACAAGGACGAGTTCACCTATTGCACAAGGGTCGTATCGGAGATCATGGAATCGAACGGCTCATCATCTATGGCAAGCGTTTGCGGGGCCTCCCTTTCTCTTATGGATGCGGGTGTCCCCATCAAAGAGCCGGTTGCGGGGGTGGCTATGGGTCTGGTCTCCGATAATACGAACGTGGCTGTTCTTACGGATATCATTGGTGACGAAGACCATTACGGAGACATGGATTTCAAGGTAGCGGGCACCCGTGACGGCATTACCGCTCTTCAGATGGACATCAAGATGGAGGGGATAACAAGGGACATTCTCGGAAAAGCGCTCGAACAGGCCAGAGAGGCGCGACTTTTCATTCTCGATAAAATGAGCGCAGCAATCCCCAGGCCGAGGACGCAGGTCTCACAGTATGCGCCGGTTGTCATCCGCATGGAAATCAAGACGGAAAAAATACGGTCTCTCATCGGTCCAGGCGGGAAAACAATCAAGCAGATCACTGCTGATTCCGGAGCCCGTGTTGAAGTGGATGACGACGGGAATGTGGTCATTGCCGCAGCAGATCAGGAGAGTGCGGACGCCGCGGTGGAAATGATTAACGAGATTGTCAAGGAGGCGGAAATCGGGAAGCTTTACATGGGAAAGGTCCGGAAAATCATGGACTTTGGGGCGTTTGTGGAAATTTTGCCCGGTACCGACGGCTTGGTCCACATTTCCCAGCTCGATCGAGGACGGGTTGAGAAGGTCACGGATGTGCTGAAAGAAGGCGACGAGGTCCTGGTCAAGGTCCTGGACGTGGATGACCACGGGAAGATTCGTCTGTCCCGGAAGGCCGCGCTGGGCGAGAATCCGGACGATGTATCATAAAACGGTCCTTGAAAACGGGCTCAGGATCATCTCAGAGCAGCTTGATCATCTGAAATCAGTTTCTCTGGGCATCTGGGTTGATGCCGGATCAAGAGATGAAGAGCCCGGACAGAACGGGATTTCCCATTTCATCGAACACATGCTGTTCAAAGGGACAAAGAGCCGCTCCACCTTCCAGATCGCCAAAGAACTGGACAGTATCGGCGGGATGTCCAATGCTTTCACAGGAAAAGAAAATACGTGTTTCCATGCCCGGGTGCTCGGGAAACATTTTGATCGGCTGGCTGAGATCCTGTCTGATATTTTCCTTCATTCTCTTTTCAACCCCCTGGATATGGAACGGGAACGTCAGGTGATCCTCCAGGAAATCAGCATGGTGGAGGACACCCCTGACGAGAACATTCATGTTCTCTTCAGCCGCGGGTTCTGGGAAAACCATCCCCTTGGACTGCCTGTTCTCGGCACCAGCGAAACGGTGGGTGCCATCCGCAAAGAAAGCATTCCGGAGTATATGAAGGGATTTTACGGTCCTGAAAACGTCATTGTTTCGGCTGCCGGCAATATTCAACACGAGACCCTCGTTGCCTGTCTCAAGCCCTTTTTTGAAAACCTGGAGCCGGGGGGACCAAAAAAGAGGCGGGTACCGCCGTGTCCAAGCACCGGCGTCTCTTGGCAGGAGAAGGGACATGAACAGGTCCACCTGTGCCTGGGGGCGGAGGGACCTTCCATGAAGGATGATCAACGATTTGCCTGCACGCTTTTCAACATCCTTCTGGGCGGGAACATGAGTTCCAGGCTGTTCCAGGAGATTCGGGAGAACCTGGGTCTGGCCTACAACGTCTATTCGTTTCATTCCGCCTATTGCGATTCCGGTATGTTTGGCGTGTACGTTGCAACTGATAACGGCAACATAAATCCCGCACTTGAGACTATTCACGCAGAAATAAAAAAGATCCAGAACGGAGATCTCACTGCAGATGATCTCGTTGGAGCGAAAGACCATATTATCGGGGGAGTCTATCTTTCCTCTGAGAATCCCGATAACAGGATGATGCGGATTGCAAAAAATGAGATTGTTTTTGATCGGTATGTGAGTTACGAGGAGCTGGTGGGACACATTGAGGCAGTTACTTTAGACGAGATTGTGGCGGTTGCCAGGGGTATTTTTCAGGAAGACAGAGTATTCCTGGCCACACTCGGTCCTTTCAGCGGGGAGAAGCTTGATACCGGACACTTGAAATTCTGACGACGGGAACGTACAGGCAGTGAACGAGGAAAAAATCATCATCAAAGTGAAGCGGTTGGACGGGACCAATCATTTGCCGTTGCCGTCCTATGCATCAGAAGGGGCATCAGGAGTGGATATCCGCGCGGCCGTGCGGGAACCGGTTGAACTGAATCCCGGGGAAATCAAACTGATCCCCACGGGTCTGGCCATGTCTATTCCCCCGGGCTTTGAAGCCCAGATCAGACCGAGAAGCGGTCTTGCCCTCCGCTATGGCATTGGAATGGTGAATGCTCCCGGCACCATTGACTGTGACTACCGGGGAGAAATCGCAATTATACTGATAAACTGGGGAAAAGTCCCCTTCGTGGTTCGAAACGGGGACAGGATCGCCCAGATGGTTCTGTCCCGAACGTACCGTGCTGACATCGTTGCGGCCGAGGAGCTGGATGACACGGAGAGAGGCACCGGAGGATTCGGCCATACCGGAAAAGAGTAGGGAGGTAGAGTGGAAGAACCTGCTGATGAGAACAGATTTCTGCAGTTCTGTGTCCTGGCCTCCGGAAGCGGCGGCAATGCCTGCTATGTGGAAACGAGCCACTCCAGAATCCTGCTTGATGCCGGTTTGAGCGCACGGGAGATTTCCAGGAGACTTGAACAGGTCGGGGTCGCTGTAGAAAGGCTGGACGCCATATTTTTGACCCACGAGCATGGTGATCATATACGAGGCGCCGGACCTCTTTCGCGTCGGTTCGGTATCCCGGTGTATCTGACCAAAGGGACCCTTGAAAAGGGCGGGAGAACCCTTGGCAAGCTTCCAGAGCCCGTCGTCATTCAGACGGGTGAAGCGGTCAGAGTGAAAGACATTTCAGTGGAGACCTTCACAAAGTGCCATGATGCGTCTGATCCTGTCGGTCTGGTGTGTTGTTCCAATGGGAAAAGATTCGGCATGGCGACTGACCTGGGGAGGGGGACCCGGGTAGTGGAAGAGCACCTGAAGGGATGCCAGGCACTGGTTCTTGAGTTTAATCACGATCCTGTCATGCTTGAAGAAGGCCCCTATTCCCTTGAATTGAAGAAAAGGATCAAAGGCGCTGAAGGGCACCTCTCAAATGAGCAGGCGGCTCGCCTGTTGGCAGAGGTCGGGCATGAGGACCTCAGGCACCTGGTTCTCGCGCACTTGAGCGAGATCAACAACAACCCGGAAAAGGCCTATACCCAGGCGGTTGAAACGCTTGAAAGGCTCGGGCTCTGCGGTGTTCACGTGTCTGTGGCAATGCAGCATGCACCAGGACCGTTGATAGTGATCTAGTGGAACCTGATCAGGTTCTTTAGGAAAACGGGCACCAAGAGACGGAAGACGGGGACTTTGAAATGGAACAATCAAAGCTGGATTCCTACTTTTTTTCTCTCGTTCGAGTGACCGATGTGATTTACCGACAGGAAGAGGACTTGGGTGATGTGCTCCATTTTATCGTTTCCCTGGCAGCGGAACTCACCGGCGCAAAAGGGAGCACGATTCGGGTCCTGGAACAGGGGACTTTCAACCTGAAGGTGGTGGCAAGCTGCGGTCTCAGCCAGCGATATATTAATTCGGGGGCCATTGATTTCGGGAAGAGCATCACGGAAATTCTGCAGGGAGATGTTATCATTATTAACGACTTTGAGAACGACACCCGGATCCAAAATCTTGACGCGGCCAGACGAGAAGGCGTTTGCTCGGTGATCGGCATCCCGTTTACGGTGAATGAATCAACCTACTGTATCTTGCGGGTCTATTTTTCCTCGAAAAAGGTGCCGACCCACGATGATATGCAGCTCCTGACCACCCTTGGGAAACTGGGATGCCTGGCTATTGAACGGGCCGCGATCATCGATATGCGCAGTTAGATCCGAGCCATGAAAATCAATGGAATCGGAAATACCCAACACAGGATCATTCACGATCCCTATCTTCATATTGTCCTCTTCAGACCGGAAATCCCTTCAAACACCGGCAACATTGCAAGGCTTTGCGGGGCTGCGGAGCTGCGTCTCCACCTGATTCATCCCTTGGGCTTCAGGGTGGACGACCGGCATTTGAAGCGGGCAGGTCTTGACTATTGGAGTGAGATTGACATTCGCCATCACCGGGATTTCGGTTCCTTTTCAGGGCAGATGGCCCCTGACGCAACTCTCTTTGTTTTCAGCCGCCATGCCCGGGAGGTCTATACGGAGGCCCCTGTCAGAAAAGGCGATTACCTGCTTTTCGGGCAGGAGACACGGGGACTGCCGGCGGAGATCCTGGATGCCTTTCCTGCCTACCGGGTGCCCATCTGGGGAAAGGTAAGAAGCTTAAATCTCTCCACCACGGTAGGGATCGTCGCGTACCACATACTCCATGAGTTAGGCAGATTTTAGTGTCTTTTTAGGGCGCTGCTGTCTCCTGGGCCAGGATCGGGGACTCAGTGCATCTGGCTGAGAGGCGGGAGAGGAGGAAAAGGGCGGATTCGGCTGCTTCCTGGGACATGGTCCCCATGCCGCAAGAGGGAGTGAGGATTGAGCATTTTGCGATCGTTTCTCCTGAAAGGCCCCAGGATCCCAACGTCTCAACACCCTTCTTCAGGATGGACAGGAGGGTCGCAACCGTTTCCTTTCCGGTAAATTCAGCAGTGGGAACCATCCCCCACGCTATGATGCCGCCCCGGTTTATGAAGGCGGTAATTTCATTTGGGTAAAGCAGGAAATAGTCAAGATAGGAAAAAGCATCAAAATTGATGATATCCGGTCCCGCCTCGAGGAGCATCCCCCAATCGGTATTACCGCAGCAGTGAATCCCGACGAGGAGGTCGGCATGTTGTTTCACATAGTCTATGACCGTCTGCAAGATGCGGATAACTTCTTTGCGTTCAAGGGAAGAAAATGCTGAACCAAAACCCGAGAGAGAAGGCTCATCCAGGAAGAGGATGGGTTTTCTCCCGGATGCAGCGAGTTTTCTGGTCTGCCAAAGCGCCTTGATGGCCAGGCCCTGCGTATATGCCTCCAGGAGTTCCATGCTGTGAAGTACCGGCTTGCCGTCAGGTCCCAGGATGCCGGAGGCGAAGGTGACGGGGCCTGTGCACTGGCCCTTGATAAAGCGGTCCTTTTCCTGGGGTCCGTTTTCCAGAAGCTCGAGGAGGGTGTACAGGCCGGAAGCGTATTCTCTGCTTATTGCAAAGTAGTCCACATCTTCTGCAAGAAAATGATCATAAAAAGAAACCAGTTGTGTCTCTTTGTTCGAGGACTGGCTCAGAACCAGGGAACGTTTTTCAGGATCAATTTCAAGAAGAGGAAGCCCCTCGCTGAACTGGACGTTCATGTCTTCCCGGTAACTTCTCCGGACGAACTGTGGCCAGAAGGGGATGCGAGGAAAGAGCTGGAAGATAGTCCGGCACGTCCCTTGAATATCCAGGAAGGGGGAACTTCCGATGCCGGTGGCCATCCACTGAAAATGAGTGGCCCGGTCAGGCACGTGCCATCTCCTGTATGCTGGTAAGCCATGCTTCAAGGACGCCGATCATTCGTTGGGTTCCATGTTGCCTTTTCTCCAGAGGCTCCGCTGATTCAACACCTTCATGCATGCCTGTGCCACCCTCCAGTTGCTGCAGATGCTCTCTTGCCTTCAGATCTTCAGGGTGGTGTTCAATGATTTTTCTGTACGTGTCAATGGCTGCCTGCACCTGTCCCTGGCTTTCATAGATTTCCGCAAGGGTGTGGGTGGCTATCTCAGAAACAATCTCTTCTGCCGGGGGTGCTTGCGAAGAAGAAATTTCCTCTTTCTGTTTTATGGTCTGAAGGCGTTCAATAACCTCCGTGTCCCCGGGAAAGTGAGCCAGATACGTTTCAAGGGCGCCTGATGCGTCTTCCCGCCTTCCCTGCCTTTCAAACAGATCGGCCTGGATTTTGAAAATGGGGGCCAGCTTATGCACATTTTCGGCTGCCAGGGCGATCTCTTTCTCCGCCATTGAAAAAAATCCCAGCTCCAGGTAGTATTCGGCCAGCAGCCAGCGCAGTCGAATGTCATCAGGATACAGACTGAGACCCTTTATGCATTCCCGCACAGCCTCCCTGACGCGTCCTTCGTCCTTCATTTTCCGGAGGATAATGAGAAGCGTTGACGGGGAGGGTCCGTGCGCCAAGATCGTGCTGTAGAGATCACTCGTTCTTTCCATGGGTTCCTGCCTTTCTTCAGTAATAACAACGCAGCTGTCTTTTGCCTTCACCCTGTGCGCCGGAGCAGTTACCTTTCCGGATGTGTTGACTGTTTCCGGGGAGTTTCTTGATTCATGGTTTGATTCGGCGCTGTTTCCCGTTTCTTGGTATCGTCGTCCTTGAAGCGGTAAATGAGTTCGTTTTCCTTGACGAGGCCCAGTTCTTTCCGGGCAACCTGTTCAACATATTTGGGGTCTGTCCTGAGACGCTGGATTTCATCAAAAAGGGCTTGGTTCTTTTCTTTCAGCTTCTGAATCCTTTGTTCATATGCCTGCCTTTCCTTCCCGACGCGGTAGAGATGGATGAATCCATGCTGACCGAAGCCAAGCCATGCGATCACCGGACCAAAGATGCAGAGAGCGGCAACGGAGACGGTTACGAGTTTTCTTTTTCCCTCACCCAAGTCAACTATCTCCGCCGGGCATGCGGGCGGCAATAATAATGGACCGGATGCCCGCATTTTTTGCCAGATCCATAATCTGTACCACCCTTCCGTGCCTTGCTTCTTTATCGGCCTGAAGGACAAGATTGATCATGTCTTTCTTTTCAACCAGCAGACGAAGCCTTTCTTGGAGCTGGCTGTCCTTGATTCTTTTCCCTTTTAGGTAGATTTCTCCATTCCCGTCCATTACCAGGATGATATTCTCCCTTTCCTGCTCAAGGACCCTGTGCGCCGCCTTTGGCAAACGGATACGAATGCCCGAAGCAATGTCGAAGTGGGACGTCAACATAAAGAATATCAAGAGCAGGAAGACAATGTCAACCAGAGGGGCGATTCCAAGACCGGGCTCATTTTCTTTGTTTCTCTTGAAGCGCATACCGATTATGAAGACATCAACTCCTGATTCTGTTCTTCTATAGTTTCCACAAGACGTATAGAATTTTCTTCCATTTCAAAAATCATTTTCCCGGCCCTGTCCCGCAGGAAACGATGGCAGACAAGAGTGGGGATGGCGACACAGAGGCCGGCCGCAGTGGTCAGGAGCGCTTCAGCGATACCTCCTGCAAGAGGAGCGGGGTTTCCGATTCCCTGTATGGAGATGGCATTGAAGGTCTTTATCATTCCCGAGACCGTGCCGAGGAGTCCCAGCAGAGTGGCCACGTTTGCAAGCGTGGCCAGGAGATTGACATTTTTTTCAAGAATCGTTGCTTCCCTGCTGCCCCGCTCCTCTATGGCTTCCTTAACCAGCCACAGTCCCTTTCGGGTATTCTTGAGTCCGGCGAGAAAGATTTTTGCTATAGAGGAGATGTCACTTTGGCAAAGAAAGGTGGCATCCCCTATCTTGCCCTTCCTTATGAGGCCCTCGACCTTCTGGACGAAGTCTTCAGGGATAATATTATTTCGCCTCAGGAACCAGAGCCTTTCAAGAAAGATGGCAAGGGCAACCACAGAGCAAAATATGATGGGGTACATGAAAACCCCGCCTTTTACAATGAACTCAACCATTTTTTGAATGAGACCCCGTTATTTTTTTGTCTGGACAACGAGTCAGGGTATACATAACATATCATTCAAGGGAAACGGAAGTCAAAAATCTTTATTCGGATGGGTGCATGAGGCGGAAAAGCGGACCAGATAAGGAAAAGAACAGGCTGCCGGTACGGAGAGAGGGGGCAGGCATGATGACCATGCATCCCCTTTCCGGAAAGGAAATTCTCGATCATATCGTTGGAGCTCACGATCCACGCACTCTGGTGCAGGGCTTGCCCCATGGAGATTTTTACTGGATGGTAAAAAGAGTGGGCAACGATGACTGCCTGCCCATTCTCGAACAGGCATCCGTGGAACAGTGGCAATATATCCTGGACATGGAGACGTGGAACCGGGACCAACTGGATCTGAATCAAGTGGCTGCCTGGCTGACACGACTCCAGGCGGCAGATCCTCACCGGTTGGCAAAGTGGCTTCTCTCCGGGGGAGAGGCCATCGCCTATTACTTTTTGTACCGTTCCATTCAGGTGGAGATCGAGCAGAGTGAGGACCCGAGCGATTTCCCCCCCGGTTTTTTCACTCTTGACGGAACGTATTATATTCGCGCCTTGAATCCGCAGCAGCGACCACTGATCGAAGAGCTTCTGCGGTTTCTGGCGGGAGAAGATCTTGAGGCCTATCAGTCTCTTCTCCTCGGACTTGCAGGAGTACTGCCGGCAGAGGCGGAAGAGCAGTTGTACCGGATGAGAGGCATACGCCTCGCGGAGCACGGTTTCCTGCCTTTTGATGAAGCCATCTCGATTTACAGCCTCTTGACACCCAGGATTTTCGGAACGGATGGATCGTCTGGAGAGGGAGAGACCGCGAAGGTGGATGAAGTGCCCGCAGAACTTCTCTCTCTGGCACCTTTCGCTCACCTGAACAAAGACCAAATGTTTGTGAGTGCAGTGAGGGGCTTTTCAGATGCCTTGCTGCGGGACAGGATCTACCTCGAATTTGCGGGACTGTGTAACCAACTCCTGTCAGCGGATGGAGTTACCGTGCGCGATCTGGATGTCTTGGTCAGGACTTGCCGCAAGGCGGCGGGATATGTGAATTTGTCTCTTGAAAACACTTGTGCCGGAGATATGTATCGGGCGTCTGAGATATTGAAAAAGCATTCACTGGTTTCCCTCTTTCGCGTGGGTTTCGGTTTCGTGTTGCGCCTCAAGTGGGAGGTTGCACAATGGAAAAAAGAGGCCTGGTTCTCGAAAAACGGCCTGGATCTCAGCTTTTGGGGCGACCGGTGGGGAGAGATCATAGGAGGGTTGCTCTTTGAAAAACCCCTCTTCTATTGCGGGGACAGAGCTGAAGAGCAGTATCGCGATTTCCGCGGCCTTGCCGATTTCGAAGCGTGCACGGAGGCGGTACGCAACGTAACGGCACTGGACTATTTGTTTTCAAGGCTCTGCAAAAGCATGATTTTTCCCGGGGACAAGGGGGGAGACGAGAATTTCACCTTTCATCCGTTGCTGTTCAACGTGTGGGCACGGCACATCTTGGCATCCCCGCTCTCATTCGAAGGGTTGACCGTCCACCAGGTGCGGATGCTTTTCTCCCGTCTCAGGGCCGGGGATGAAGGTGCACCCTATGAGATGTACGGGTTTGAAGAGATTTTCGTTTCGGACATGCTCCGTCTCGCAGGGGTGCGCCATGAGCCAAAAAAAACGCAGCTCAAAAAGGTCCTTTCACTGCTCTGGCAGTTTTTTCGCAAAGAATACGGGCAGGTGTCCCTGGAAGACCTGGATCAGCGGTTTTCCAGATACCTTACTATCGTGACTTCTCCAGAAGTTGATCTTCCGTAAAACAGGAGGTGCAGGACTCTCCCCACAAGGAAAAAGTCCTGTTTTCCTGATAAACCCTTACATGCACATAGCCTTCGTCGATGAGCCTCTTCAGCGATTTTACGGGGACGGAAGTTCCGTCGATGGAAACGCTATCCTGCTCATTCTTCCCTGACACAAGGTTTTCAAGTTTCATGATCCAACCTCCTCCCGTCATGTCCTGATTTCCTGGAGCATGAATAGAATGTAGGATATGGCAAAACAGATCAAGGTCATGGCCAAAAGTGCTATCAGGTGCGGTGAAACTACGATGAGACTCTGTCCCAGTGGAAGAGGATTCTGGAAACGGGACGCTGAGAGCCGTTCCATGGGTCCCATAAGGATAATGGAGTGTGTTGTCTTGCGCATGGGGTCAATAATGGTGGACGAGGCCTCGGAATAGAGGACCATGGGGGAACAAAGAGATACCGATTCTTTGATCCGGGCATTTCTGGCAACGGTTTCCATCTGGGCCTCATCCCCCGTTCCAGGAGGAGCCACAGCATTGGCCAGGATCTCGGCGCCGAGAGAGACGAAAAAGGAGAGAAAAATCCACAGAGCTACGGATGCCAGGGCAGAGGTGGCAATACTCTTGAAGAGGATAGAGAAAAGGATCGCGAGACCAAGCCAGAAAGAAATGTAGACGATGCTGATGACAAGGTACATCAACAGACGCCATATTTCTTCGAGACCAGGCACCACCCCGATGAGCGTCAGACCAAAGCCTGAGATGACTAGGACAATGGAAAGAAGCATCAAGCTGATGGTGAAAACCCCGGCCAGAAATTTTCCATTGATCACCGCATCCCGGTAAATGGGCTGGGATACCACCTTGATCAATGTGCCGTTCGCCCGCTCCCTGTTGATGGCATCGAATCCGAGGACCAGCCCAATCAGCGGACCGAAAAACGCCACAAATTGCACCATGGAAAAAAGTGCCCCCGGTGTGTTGAAAAGCATGAGAAAAACGAATCTTGGTTTTGCGATGCCTTCCAGGCTTTCTCTCAGGTGCAGACCGGCCATGTAACTGGTGATGAAACTGACCATGGCAATCAGAGCGAACAGAATCACGAACCGGTAACTGCTGAAATGATCTGAAAGCTCTTTTCTAAAGACAGCGTACAGACCTTGCATGGTTATGCCTCCTGGAAGTACTTCATGTAGATCTCTTCGAGAGAGTATTCCTTTTCTTCTACGCCGAATTTTTCCCTGGCGAGGTCATGAATGGTTCCTTGAGCCACCATTCTGCCATTGATCATGATGCCCACCCGATGAGAAATCTTCTGGACATGGGAGAGATGATGACTTGAAAGAAGGACCGTGATTTGTCGCTCCCTGTTCAGGGACTGGATGAGGTCTATGAGTTTTGCTGCGCCATCAGGATCAAGTCCGAGGGTGGGTTCGTCAAAGAAAATAATCCTTGGCTCCTTGATAAGAACCTCAGCAATGCCAAGGCGTTGTTTCATACCTCTAGAAAAGAAGGCCAGCTTCTTACGGGGCTCTTTCTCGAGCCCTACAAGCTCGAGGAGCTCAATAATTTTTGGCCTGACCGTGTGACGGTCAATGCCATTGAGATCGGCAATGTAGCGAAGGCTTTCTTCTGCGTTGAGATCCCCGTAAAATCCCACATTTTCCGGCAAATATCCGACGATTTTCTTTACATCCCGTGCATGCCTGATCGGATCAAGTGCCCACACGGATGCAGAGCCGCTGGTGGGTTGGGTGAGACCCAGAAGCATAAGAAGGGTCGTTGTCTTCCCGGCGCCGTTCGGTCCAAGAAAACCAAAGATCTCCCCTGTTTTTATATCAAATGAGAGGTCATCCACCGCGGCATGGCTGTGATATCGTTTGGTGAGATGACTGGTTTGTATGATGGTAGCATCTTCCATCTTAACGCCTTCCCAATCGAATGAAGAGATAGACGAGTCCCGCCAGTACAAAGAGGATGATACACATCCCTATCCATCCCCAGAATGCAGATGCGCGGACCGTGGCCCGCAATTCAATGGTCTTATCTGCTTTGGGCGGGTTTCCCGCTTCCGCCCTGAGACTCAGGGAATAGTCTCCAACCAGTGCCTGATCAGAGGGCGTGACCGATACTTCCACCTGTTTCAGTTCTTCCGGCGCAAGCGCTTCGATCCTCTCGGGATTGAATTTCACTTTCCAGTTTTCCGGTTTGAATGAGAGAAATGTGATATTATTGAGAATCGCAGACCCAGTGTTTTTTATGTACATGGAAAAATTAGTGGTTTTGCCCCTGAGGGCGTTCAATGAGAGCAGACCGTTGGGGGTTCCCAGTTCCAGCTTATACGTGCCGGTAAGGATGACAGTCAGGATTGATTCGGCTTTTGCGGCGGGAGAACTCACCTTCACCCGGATGCTGTATTTGCCGGGTTCCGCAAGCGGATATGGCTTTACCGAAACCGCAACCGTCTGGCTTTGATTAGCCTTGAGCCGGACGCTGGAAATGAATTTCTGCTCATAGGCAGGCTTGAAATTGATATCCCAGTTTTCCGGACCCGTTGCGACCAGATTGAATATGGAATCCTTGTCCAGTTTGTTCTCAATCTCCAGAGAAAACTCAAACTTGGCATCAGTCGGTCCTCGCAGGACCGGATAGGATGAGATAATATTTACCCCTTTTGAGACCTTTTCTCCAGTCTTTGGTTTCACGGTAATGGTCACCTGGCAGGAGGAAGTGAGACGTTTATCCGAAGTCTGGGCCTCCACAACAAAACGGTATATCCCGGGGCCGATTTTCGGACCTGGTTCAGCCCTGAGCGTGAGGTTCTTGCTCTTGTCGCTTTCCACATGGACACCGGTCACGCCAAAGGAGTATGTCTTTATCCTGGCCTTCCAGCCATCGGGAATGGTGGGCAGACTGAGTATGATGTTTTCATCATGGCGTCCCCGGTTGGCCACGGTGAGATCCACACTCACGTTTTCTCCTTGGGAGATTTGGATACCGGTGTATTGGGCATAGACTGCAATAGCGCGTGCAGGGAGATATTTCTTTTCCTTTGCTGAAGCCGGAAAAGGAGTGAGAAAAACCACTATTCCGAGCAAAATGACTGTCGTTGCCAGCGTTGCACCAGACCATAAACACCTTTTCACGAGTTTCATGGATGAAGCCTCCTTCTAGTCTTTGCCTGCGTGTTTATCCAGGGTACGGGCATCGTAACCCGCTCTCTTGTAGTCCTCCAACGCGCGGGTTTTGAGTGCCTTGTCCCTGGTTTTCTCTGAGTGGGTATCAGCAAGTTCTGCAGCATGGCTCCACATGCCTTCCTTTTCGTACTCCTTGATTTTCTGCTCGACCCTTGTCGCGTCTTCCGATGTCTCGACGACGGCGGCCCGGCACCATGAAATTACCTTTCTCAGGGGTTTCCCACATGCAGGGCACTCCTGGATGGGCGCATCATTCGGAAGCAGGAGCACTTCAAACCGGGTTCGGCATTTTTCGCATCCCTTTCCCGGGTCTCTTGATTCATACTCATAAATGGGCATATTTCCTCTTCCATGCAAAAGGCGATATTCATGGATTTCGAAATAATAAAAACAGTGTTCATCAAAAAAAACCTTTTGTAAAGGGGGCAGGGGAAAAAAAGGGGGCCAGCCGGCGGGACGGTCGGCAATATTCCGGGGCGGACGGGGCCACCCCGGAGTGCCTTTTGAACTTTTGACCGCAAGCTTCGGCATTCTGAATCTTGCGGTCGCAGTATCAGTACATATCCTCAGGCGGCATCTGGGGAACCGCCGCTTTTTTCTTTTCCGGTTTTTCAGCAACCATCGCCTCAGTGGTCATGAGCAGGCCGGCAACGGAGGCGGCATTCTGCAAAGCAAACCGGGTGACCTTGGTGGGGTCGATTACGCCCGCCTTGATTAAGTCCTCATACTGACCGTTTTCAGCGTTGAATCCAAACGCCCCTTTTCCTTCTTTTACCTTCTGAACAACCACAGAACCTTCGAAGCCGGCGTTATTTGCGATTTGCTTGAGGGGTTCTTCCAGTGCCCTCTTGACGAGATCACATCCCAGTTGTTCCTCTCCCGGGAATTTTGTTTTGTCAAGGGATTTGACGGCACGGACAAACGCCACGCCCCCGCCGGGTACGATTCCTTCTTCTACCGCGGCCCGGGTTGCATTGAGGGCGTCTTCAACCCTGTCTTTTTTCTCCTTCATTTCCGTTTCCGTAGCCGCACCCACACGAATGAGGGCCACGCCGCCGATCAACTTTGCCAGCCGTTCCTGAAGCTTTTCTCGATCATAGTCACTGGTTGTTTCCTCAATCTGGGCCCTGATTTGTTTCACCCTTCCTTCCAGAGCGTCACGGCTGCCGCCGCCATCTACGATAGTGGTAGTATCCTTATCCATATGGACCCTTTTGGTGGTTCCCAGGTCGCTTACCGTGATGTTCTCCAGCTTGATGCCGAGGTCTTCACTGATGACCCTGCCACCAGTGAGGATGGCGATGTCTTCGAGCATGGCCTTCCTGCGATCACCAAAACCGGGTGCCTTCACCGCGGCGCACTGCAGCGTTCCCCTCAGTTTGTTGACGACCAGGGTTGCTAGTGCCTCCCCTTCAACATCTTCCGCAATAATCAGCAAGGGCTTGCTCATTCGCGCTATCTGCTCAAGAATGGGCACCAGGTCTTTCATGGTGCTGATTTTCTTTTCATGGAGCAGTATATAGGGGTCTTCCAGGCTGACTTCCATTTTTTCAGGGTCGCTCACGAAGTACGGGCTGAGATACCCGCGGTCAAACTGCATGCCTTCTACAATTTCAAGGGAAGTCTCCATTCCCTTTGCTTCCTCGACCGTAATCACTCCTTCCTTTCCGACCTTCTCCATGGCTTCGGAGATGATATCCCCGATGGTACTGTCGTTATTGGCTGAAATGGTTCCCACCTGTGCGATTTCCTTTTTTTCTTTGGTAGGACTGGATAAATTCTTGAGCTCTTCCACAACGATATTGACTGCCTTATCAATGCCCTTTTTCACATACATGGGGTTCGAACCGGCAGCCACAATCTTTGATCCCTCCCGGTAGATGGCCTGGGCCAGAACGGTAGCGGTTGTGGTTCCGTCACCCGCTACGTCAGATGTCTTGGAGGCGACCTCCTTGACCATCTGTGCGCCCATGTTTTCAAATTTATCTTCCAGTTCAATTTCTTTGGCGACCGTCACTCCGTCTTTCGAGATCTTGGGTGATCCCCATGACTTGTCAATCAACACATTTCGTCCTCTCGGTCCCAGTGTGACCTTTACCGCATCAGCCAGGATATCAACACCCCGCATCATTTTTTCCCGCGCCTTGCTGCTGTATTTTATTTCTTTTCCCGCCATAATATTGTCCTCCCAAATACCACTGATGATTCCAATTCGAATTCAAGCGCTACCGGCGTTGGCTGCGTCGCGGACTCCTCGACGTACTGCTGTTTAGGTACGCCTCCGTCGCCTCCTCCTCGCCGCCTTGGTATCATCTTGAATGCAAAATGGAATGAGTCCATATGCTTCGCGAATGGCCCGGCCGATCTCATTCCAGGATCGCCAGGATATCATCTTCCCGCATAATGAGATGTTCCACCCCGTCTATTGTTATCTCATTTCCTGCATATTTGCCAAAAAGAATCCGGTCATTTGACTTGATTTCCAGAGGAACGCGTTCGCCGTTTTCATTCGTCTTGCCCGGTCCAACCGCGACGACTTTCCCTTCCTGCGGCTTTTCCTTCGCAGTATCCGGAATGATGAGTCCTCCCGCGGTTTTTTCCTCTTCCTCGATTCTCAAGACGAGAACCCTGTCATTCAAAGGTTTAATGTTCATGATCATACCTCCTTACTGTTTGGTAATGGTTTCCTTATTATTAAATGAGCCCACAAAGGTGCCTTGAACTGCCTGCCGTCTCCCTTCCTCGATTTCCCTTAGAGCACCCGCTCTCCCACGATATCCGTCTTGCGGATAGATGATTGGCACCCATCTTGCATATCCCTACGTTTTAAGGTGTTCCGCGTACCTGGAAAAGCCTTCTGTCACGCAAAGTACGGCTCAAACGTGCCAATGGATGCGTTGGTTAATTATGCTAACTTATTAATATTATTGACATTGATGAATCCGAATAATAAGGTAAACATAATTTTCCGGTTGTCAAGAGGACGTCCGACAGTTTTTTGAAAATGTATACAGAACTAAGCCTGCCCGGCATCTTTCTCCTCCGGAAAGAGGGGCGGCAGGAAGGAGTGAGGGTGTTGGGAGGGGAACAAAACCCCTTGACAACGATATGATAACAGCATAACTTTACAAAAATTTTGAAGATAAAAGCAACCTTCAAGAAGGGGCGGAGTCGTGACCAGAACAAGAAAGATGTTTTTGTATGTTTTTGTGTTGATGGTTTGTCTCGGCGTTTTGCAGATGGATACTCGTCCGGTGTGTGCTCAATCGCTCACCTATACGATTCAGAAGGGCGACACCCTGTGGGATATTTGCGAGAAGGTGTACGGCGATGCCGATCTCTGGCCGAAGTTGTGGGAAATGAACCCCTTTATCACCAATCCGCATCTTTTGAAACCCGGTGATGTTATTACCCTTCTGAAAGGGGTGCCGGTCTTGAAATCAGCTCCGGTTTCTGTGGCGGAAAAAGCTCCATCTACAAAGCCCCCTGTGCCTGCCGTCGTGCCGCCCCATGGATATGATTTGTCTTCCCTGGCAAGTACGGACGGCGTGGGTTTCCTTTCCACTGGGGAGGTAGTCACCCAGGGAGTCATCATTTCCGGTGAGAGTGCGAAGGTCATGCTTGGAGTCGGTGACACGCTTTTCATTGAAACAGAGGGAAATCTGCCTGTCGTTGGAGACCGTTTCACGGTTTGCAAAACCTCCTCTCTTTTAAAAGATCCCGTCACCGGTGACGACTTGGGCTATCTGGTTTCCTATGTGGGAAAGGTCCGTATCCTGCAACACGTCAGAGGACAACTCTTTAAGGCTGTGGTTGAAAAGATGTTCGGGAACATCAGGAAGGGCGATCGTCTCCTCAAGTATGTGCCTGTGTCTGACTGTGTTGAGCTCGCCAAAGCCTCTCGTGAGGTGAACACGTATATCGCTGCCGTTGAAGATCAGAGAGTCATGGTGGGGCAATACACCATCGTGTATTTTCCAAAAGGATCAGTAGAGGGAGTGGAGAGAGGGCAGATTTTCGAGATACTGAAGAAGAGGCAAGTAGCGGTCCCCGGAGAGGAGGGTCAGCCCTCTGAGACAGTGATCCTCCCGGATGCAGTGTTAGGATATTGCCTGGTTTTGAGAACCACAGAGGATACGGCAACCGGAGTCGTCCTGTCTGCAAGAGAGGATATTCCGAACGGGGCGCCCATGAAGACTTTCTTTTGGACGAAGCTTCCGAGGTTCCTTTATTCGATTCCACCATGCCGGGGAGAATAGTCCTTCTTATACAACTGATGAACCAGAAAAGTCTTGACTAACTCCCGGCATTCTGTGTTATATACCGCCGTCCCTTCACCCCGATTCTTTCACTCACAAGAACATAATGGGGACGGTCTCGTCCCCTTTTCGCTTTGAAATGACTGAGAACCCATCCGTTGATATTTTTTCATGGCTTTGCCTGTACCTTGTCCCGGGTGTTGGAAATATGGCCTACCGGAAACTAATCACACATTTCGGGAGTCCGGAAGAGGTATTCAAGGCTTCCCTTTCGGATGTAATGCAGGCTGGAGAAATTCGTGAAAGTGTGGCCCGCAGGATAACAGAGAAGGTATTTGCAGTTGATCCGCAAAAGGAAATGAGGCGGGTTGAGCATCTCGGCGCCCGGCTCATTCCTTTTTCCCATTCTTCCTATCCCAGCCTCCTGAGAGAAATTCACGATCCACCATGTATCCTTTATACTCGTGGAAAACCGATTCCACCTCGTCGGCACTTTATCGCCGTGGTAGGGTCGCGAAATGCCACGGAATACGGGCGGAGAACCGCCCAGAGGATTGCTCAGGGGCTCACCGAGAATGGCATAGGAATCAGCAGCGGTCTTGCCCGTGGGATCGATGCGTCTGCACATTGGGGATGTGTGAGAGGGCAGGGTTTTCCCATCGCAGTGCTGGGAACCGGGATCGATATATGCTATCCCCGTTCAAACGGGAAGCTTTTTGAACAGGTCCTGGAGCACGGTGCCGTTGTCTCGGAATTTCCCGTGGGAACCGCACCGGAACCCAGAAATTTCCCCATGAGAAATAGAATAATAAGCGGGATCAGCAGGGGGGTGGTGATCGTGGAGGCCACCCGAAAGAGCGGTTCCCTGATAACAGCGGCCCTGGCCCTGGATCAGGGTCGGGACGTGTTCGCAGTCCCGGGGAGTATTGATTCATTTAAGAGCCGGGGCCCGCATTTTCTCATCAAGCAGGGTGCAAAACTTGTTGAGCACGCGGAAGATATTTTGAATGAGATGGGGTTTTACCATTTTCAGGATGAGCAGGGAAAGGGATTGGATGCGACGGAACCATCTGTGCAACTGGAGCCCGATGCAGAAAGGGTTTTTCATTGTCTCGGGCCGTATCCCATGCACATAGACCAGATTATCCGGTCTACCGGATGCACGCCGGGGGAAATATCGGGCATACTCACAAGACTGGAATTGATGGGATTGGCGGTTCAACTGCCTGGTATGATGTTTATCCGGGCACAAGAGACATAGCGTACAAAGCATTCAGCAATCTCCCGTCAGTTCCCGGAAAAGAGGAATGATTTGCAGAAAAGAACACGGCATAACCTCCTTATTGTTGAATCGCCGGCCAAGGCGAAAACCATTCAGAAGTATCTGGGGCCAGGTTTTGAGATCCTCGCGTCGGTCGGCCATTTGAAGGACCTGCCGGTCAATAAACTCGGAGTAAACGTAGAAAAGGGTTTCGCCCCGGAATATGTCACAATCAAGGGGAAAAGCAAGATACTCAGCGCCCTGAAGAAGGCAGGAAGAAGCGCGGACGCTGTTTATCTCGCTCCGGACCCGGATCGTGAAGGGGAGGCCATTGCCTGGCACATTGCCCGGGAACTGGGAAACGGGAACAAACAGATCTTTCGCGTCCTGTTCAATGAACTGACAGAAAAAGCAATTCGAGAGGCTGTTGCCTCTCCGGGAGCCATAAACCGGGATAAATTCGAGTCCCAGCAGGCCCGGCGCGTCCTTGACCGTCTGGTGGGATACCAGATTTCTCCGCTCCTCTGGTCCCGGGTCAAAAGAGGTTTGAGCGCCGGTCGTGTGCAATCAGTGGCGCTGCGATTGATCTGCGACCGGGAGCGGGAAATTCAGAAATTTGAATCGCAGGAATACTGGTCGCTCACCGCACACCTCGCAGCGGACGAACCGCCGCCGTTCAAGGCACGGCTGACTGATTACGATGGAGAGAAAATCGAGCTGAAAAACGAAACCCGGACGCGAGAGATCATGTCCGAGATTTCACACAAGGTTTTCACCATCACAGGGGTCACGAAAAAAAAGAAAAAACGAAACCCTTTTCCCCCCTTCATTACCAGCACGCTCCAGCAGGAAGCGTATAGAAAACTTCGTTTTCCGGCAAAAAAGACCATGGCTGTCGCCCAGACCCTTTACGAGGGAGTGGAACTTGGGAGGAAGGGCCAGATAGGTCTCATAACCTATATGAGAACGGATTCCTTCCGTCTCTCGGATGAAGCGGTCAACCGGGCACGGGAATTCATCGGGGAACGATTCGGAGAAAGGTATATCCCGTCAAGACCGAACCGCTTTAAGAGCAGGAAAGGGGCCCAGGAGGCCCATGAGGCCATACGGCCGACTTCCGTGGACAGGGCCCCCGAGGAGGTTGCAAAGTTTCTGAGTCCGGATCAATCGGCACTGTACCGGCTCATCTGGAACCGGTTTGTAGCCTGCCAGATGTCCCCGGCGGTGTTTGATCAAACACAAGCCGACATTGAAGTGGGAAAGGCGCTCTTTCGCGCCTCGGGTTCCGTGAAGGTATTTGACGGATTTACGGTTCTCTACGAAGAAGGGGTGAACGGGACTGTGAAAGAAAAAACCGGACAGGACATGATTCTTCCGCCGCTCAAGAAGGGCGGCACGCTGGACCTGTTGAAACTGGACCCGGCCCAGCATTTCACCCAACCACCCCCGCGATTTACTGAGGCCACGCTTATCAAGGCCCTGGAGGAGAGAGGGATCGGACGTCCTTCAACGTATGCCACAATCCTCAGTAATATCAGCAACAGGGATTACGTGTTCAAAGAGAAGCGCTGTTTCCGGCCTACGGAACTCGGTCTGTTGGTGACAGATCTTTTGCTCATGAACTTCGCTGCGATTCTGGACCCGGCTTTTACTGCGCAGATGGAAGAGAAACTGGACCAGATCGAGCGGGGAGAAATTGCCTGGACCCGGGTTCTTGACGATTTTTACCAGACCTTCGGGAAAGATCTGGAAAAGGCCGGACGGGAAATGAAAGGAGAAGTCATTACATCGATTTCTTGCCCCGAATGCAATAGGCCGATGGCAATCAAATCAGGAAAAAATGGACTTTTCCTTGGGTGTACGGGATATCCCGAGTGCAGGAATACCGCTAATTTTACCCGGGATGAAAAAGGCAATATCATCGTGGAAAAACCCCCTGAAATCGAAGCAGGTGAAGAGATCTGTGAGATATGCGGAAGACCGATGGTGATGAAGCGGGGAAAATTCGGTGAATTCCTGGCATGTTCAGGATACCCTGTTTGCAGGAATACCCGGAATATAGGAGGGAAGGACGAATCAGATTTTCCCCGGGCCTTTTCTGCAAAAAAGTGCAGCCTTTGCGGGGCGAACATGGTGGTAAAGCGCAATAAGTCGGGACAACGTTTCTTGGCTTGCGAGCGGTATCCGAAGTGCACTCACACTGAGCCTTTGAGTACCGGAGTCTCCTGCCCGGAAGATGGATGCGAGGGAATGCTTGTGGAAAAGGTATCCAGAAAAGGGAGGGTATTTTATGCGTGTGACCGATATCCCGAATGCCGTTTTGTCATGTGGGATGAGCCGTACAGCGGCACCTGCCCGGTGTGCGGAACCAAGGTGCTCCGTATCAGGCGTCCCGAGAACGCGGCCCCCGTTCTGGCCTGCCGTAAAAAAGAATGCGATTTCAAGCGGCCGCTTGCTCCTCCCGCAGAGCAGGAGGCATCATGACGGCCTATGAGCAAGCTCGGGGAGGAAGCCTTTTGTTCGTTCCGAGTCTCCCGGGCTGATTAGGCTTGTTTTTCAGTGCCTTCCGACACATAGAAGGCGCTTTTTTTCCAGTCTTCGCGTTTTTCCTGCGATGTTTTGAGGTAGCAGCAGCCCTTTTTGTCTCGAATATCGTGGATACTGTGCCTGAGAATAGTGACCGGCAGTCCGCCTTTCATGTGAACGGTGACTTCGTACCGGGTAAAACCCGCCACAATTCCCTTGAAGACCTCCCCTTCCAGCAGGGTAAAAAAGAGGACTGTCTTGTCCTTCATGAGAGGAAACAAAGTCTTGTTTTTTACATGATGCCGGTAACGTGGGGAGAAGTGGGGCTCCAGGTGAAGGGCTTCCACTTTGCTGTCTTTCTTCACGAGAGGCTTTATGGAGTCTGCATATTCAAGAGGATAAAGGAACTTGATCTGGATTTTCGGCAGAACTTCCTTTTCCGCCTGCCCGGTGTGCACAGTAACATCGAATGTGACCGTTTCCAAGATCCTGACCTGAAGAATTCGATGGGGATGCGCATGGATCTCCCATGGGCGATCATCCATTATTGCTCGGTCAAAAACTGATTCATGGTAATGCGCTTCGAGGTATTCGTCAAGACCGATGAGATGGCCCATTGGCCCTCTACTCCTACAGGCTTTTTTCCATTTCCTCTTCGAATTCCTTGAAAAAGCGGTCCTTTTCCCTCCAATCAGGACCGAACCGCTTATTGAAGTATCCGCCCAGCCTGTCGAAGAGTTTTTTCCACAGAGATGCGCCCTTGTTGGTGACAATGTCTTCAAGAAAAGAACGCAGCTCTGATATCTTCTCCTTGGGAAGGAAGGAGAGGGCGCCAAGTTTCATGGATTTTTTCAATGCCTCGGGAGTAAGCGCATGGGCGGTGAGCATGACGGTGGGAAATTCACGGGATACGGATGTTTTCAACAATTCAAAACCGTTTACTCCCATGATGTCCAGGATGACCGCATCATAGGTATAGCTGAGGAGATATTGAATTGCGGTATCATAATCGGTGGCCTTATGCAGCAGCACCATATCCAATTCTTCCTCAATGGTTTCAAGTACATCAGGCTCATCATCAACAGCCAGTACAATCTTGTCTTTCAGCGGGCTTTGTGCAGTCATTTCGTTCCCCTTTCATTATTGCCGATTCGTGTCATGAAATGATCAAAACCGATCTCCACGCCGCACAAAAACGATTTTGAACAGGTACTCTTTTTATACCAGGAACCGTGTGTCAGGTCAATTCAATATTGTTTCGCACTCACTACTTTACGCTGTGTTCAAAGTCGGGGGTGATGCTGATAATCTTCGGTACATTTTTCCTTTGCAAAAATCCATTCATAAATTATCTTATAGGATACGGGTACGCCGATTTTCAGGGGTTCCTGATAAAATCAGCGTATTTCCTATTCCTTCCTGGAGATCAAGAGATGAATCGTGGGTTCAAAGACACCGGTGCGGGTGGAAAAAAGTCGAAAACCGGGAAGAAGGGATGGTGGAGCCGTTTCCTTGAACGACTTGCAAAGGCAAACAGCGAGTCGGCGGCAGTGGTGTGCCGTCATTGAAGCGTCAATCGACCGGGGCCGGGACGGTCCGGACAATAAAGCTATCAGCCGATCTTCTTGATGTCTTCCGCCGGAATCGGGCGGGCTTTGCCACTGGTAAGGACGTAGATCTTTGCCGCCTCATCGATTTCCTCTGCGATATCAAGTGCCTCCTGAAAAGTTTCGCCTACTGTGACAAGGCCGTGATTCTTGAGCAGAACCGCACGGGAGGCTGCTACCGAAAGGATCTCACACACTGCACGTGCGAGTTTTTCAGACCCGGGTGCCAGGAACGGAAGCATGGTCAGGGGATAGGCAAAAAAGGCAAATCCGGGGGTAAGGGCCGGGAGACTGTCAGGACCGGGAGTGAGAAGGGTGGATGCCGCGATTATGGAAGCGCCATGCACGTGACAGACGGCCTGAACGTCCGGCCTGGCATCAAGAATCGCCAGATGCATATTCGCATCCTGAGTGACTTTCAAACCCCGGGGCAGATACCGACCGTTCTTCAAGCGAATTACCTTTTCGGGTCTCAGGTTTCCCAATGAATATCCGGAGGGGGAAAGATACGTGGTTTTGCCCACGCGCAGGGCAAGGTTTCCTCCCACTCCGGTCACGAGGCGGCGTTCATACAGGTGCCGGCAATAGTGACAGAAGTCTTCAAGAATGGCCCCTTCTTCGGGGGCGGGAGCACGTGGTTCCCTCATGGCAATACCTCTCTCCACCTCTGTTGTGCCAAATCCACACTGCCCAGATTTCGCTTCATGGGTTTCACCGGGTGGTCAGACCTGCGTGAATGAGCTTGACCCGGCGCGATTCCTGTGCAATAAAATGCATGACCTTGTGAATGGCCGTGAACGGAGGCTGTTTGAAATTCAGGAGAATATCTATACCATGCCGGAGATAGGGAGGCAATACTGAATGAAGATCGCGCAGGTATTCCATGGAAATCGTCGCATCCTGGGGGCGGTCCAGGAGAACAAGCTTCTGCCGTTTGAAAGTCATGATTCGCTGTCAGCCATCATGGAGGCCAACGGGACACCCCGGGTGGGGAAAGAAGACCCCCTTGATCTGGAAGAAATCCGGTGGGCACCGGTGGTGCAGAGACCGGGAAAAATCATTGCCATAGGCCTGAATTATCGAGACCATGCCGCAGAGAGCAAGGGAAAACTTCCTGATTTTCCTCTTATCTTTGCCAAGTTCCCCAGCAGCCTTGCCGGCCACAAGGACGAAATCACCTGGGACCAGCGGATTACCCGGAAGGTGGATTTCGAGGCGGAACTGGCCGTTGTGATCGGGAAAAAGGTGCGGAACTGTCCTGAAACTGAAGCGTTGCATGCGGTATTCGGTTACACGTGTGCGAATGATGTGAGTGCCCGCGATCTCCAGTTCGGGGACGGCCAGTGGGTCCGGGGAAAATCGCTTGATACCTTTTGTCCCCTTGGCCCGTGGCTTGTAACCCGGGATGAAATCCCGGACCCGCTGGATCTTGCCATTCGATGCCGGGTGAACGGCGAACTCATGCAGGACAGCCGGACGGCGAAGATGATATTCTCCGTACCAAGGCTTATCAGCCTGCTGTCACAACACTTTACCCTTTTTCCGGGAGACATTATCCTGAGCGGAACCCCTGCCGGGGTCGGGGCGTTTCGTGAGCCCCCCGTCTATCTCAAAGACGGCGACGAAGTCGCCGTGGAGATTGATGCGATCGGCAGACTTGTGAACACCTGCCACGCGGTTGAGACCAGGTGAAGCAGTTAAAGGAGACGACGGATGCGGTATGAGACGATTGTCTATGAAGAGCAAGACCGGATTGGTGTCATCATCCTGAATCGTCCTGAAAAGAGAAACGCCCTCTCCCTGGAATTGCTTGAAGAACTCTCTGCCTGTTTAGAGTTTGCTGGAAAGAGACAGGATTTGAAGGTCCTGATCGTCAAAGGGGCCGGAGAAGCGTTTTCCGCGGGACATGATATGCAGCAGATACTTGGTGAAGAGCTCAATCATATTCGGCACCTGTTCGATACCTGCGCAGAATTGATGCTCCTTATCCACAAGATACCGCAGCCGGTCATTGCGCAGGTGCATGGTATCGCGACTGCTGCAGGCTGCCAGCTGGTGGCGGCCTGTGACCTTGCTGTGGCAGCGGAGAGTTCGCGTTTTGCGACGCCGGGGGTCAAGATAGGACTCTTCTGCACCACGCCCATGGTCCCGTTGAGCCGAGCCGTGGGGCGGAAAAAGGCACTGGAAATGCTTCTCACGGGAGAGTTTATTTCCGCCGAAGAAGCCATGGCGCGTGGGCTGGTCAATCTGGTGGTGCCTGATCCGGATCTGGAAGAGGCAACCCTCCGGTTCGCCAGGAACATTGCCCGATACAGCCTCGTGACCCTCGGGATTGGCAAGCAGGCATTTTACCGGCAGATTGAAATGAGTGATGCGGATGCCTACCACTATGCGAAAGAGGTTATTTCTGGAAACGCCGTGATGCCCGATGCCATAGAAGGGATGTCGGCGTTTTTTGAAAAGCGGGATCCTGTTTGGGAACAGGGGAGAAGGGAGGGAGAAAATGACTGACGGAAACCCGACTCGCGACGAGGCATACCAACTGCTCAGCGAATACAACAAGAATGAGAGCCTGATTAAGCACGCCCTGGCAGTTGAAGGCGTGATGCGGTATCTTGCGCGGAAGCGTGGGGAGGATGAAGAAAAATGGGGGGTCATCGGGCTCGTGCACGACCTTGACTATGAGCAATACCCGGATCAGCACTGCAAAATGAGCGAAAAAATACTGCGGGAGCACGGATGGCCGGAGGAGTATATCCGCGCCGTTGTCAGTCATGGATGGGGGCTCTGCTCCGATGTGGAACCGAAAACCGACCTGGAAAAATCCCTTTATGCCATCGACGAACTCACCGGTCTCGTGGTGACGACCGCTCTGGTCCGGCCGTCCCGAAGCGTCATGGACCTCAAGGCAAAATCAGTGAAGAAGAAATGGAAAGACAAACGCTTTGCAGCGGGAGTGGATAGATCCATTATTGAGAAAGGCGCTGAGATGCTGGGGATGGAGTTGACGGAAATGATTACCGATACCATTATGGGGATGAGGGAGGTGGCGGAAGCCATTGGACTGAAGGGAACAGCAGTTGAAGAATAGCTGATGATGTTGGATCACATAATATTTATTGAAGGAGGAAAGCGGTTATGCGGAAGTTTATGTTTTTTCTTTTGTTTTTGCTGGTATTTCTGGTTGGAGGTGCAGGCGCTGCGGAAAAGGAGATGAAAGTTGGCTTTATCTATGTCTCGCCCGTCGGCGATGCCGGGTGGTCTTATGCCCATGAGCAGGCACGTCTTGCCGTGGCGGCAATGCCCGGAGTCAAGACCACCTATGTTGAGGCGGTAAAGGAAGGCCCTGACTCAGAACGGGTGATGCTGAACATGGCCCGAAAAGGATATGATCTTATTTTCGCCACGAGCTATGGATATATGGATCCCATGTTGAAGGTGGCCAAGCAGTTTCCCAAGACGGTGTTCATGCACTGCTCCGGGTTCAAGCGAGCCAAGAACATGGGGACCTATTTCGGGAGGATATACCAGGCACGATATCTCTCGGGGATCGTGGCCGGATCCATGACGAAATCAAATATTCTCGGATACGTGGCGGCATTCCCGATTCCTGAAGTGATCCGGGGAATCAACGCCTTTACCCTGGGCGCCCAATCGGTGAATCCCGCTGTACAGGTGCGGGTGGTGTGGACAAAGACCTGGTATGATCCAGCCACTGAGAAAGAGGCGGCAAAGAGCCTGCTGGATGTGGGAGCCGACGTTATTACCCAGCACCAGGATTCCCCGGCCGCTCAGGAGGCCGCAGAAGAAAGGGGCGCTTACTCAATTGGATACGACTCCGATATGTCCAGATTTGCGCCCAAGGGTCATCTCACCGATCCCATCTGGAACTGGGCTCCGCTTTACAAGAAATTGGTGGAAGAGGTGCGGCAGGGGACGTGGAAAAGCCAGTCCCTGTGGCCGGGACTGGCCGAGGGAATCGTCGGCCTTTCCCCGTTCGGCGCCGTGGTTCCGCAGGAGGTTCGAAACAGAGTGAGTGTAGCGAAAAATAGTATCATAGCCGGTAAGATGAAGGTCTTCGCCGGTCCGATCAAGGATCAGAAGGGCACGGTACGTATTGCCAAAGGTGCGGCTGCTTCGGACAAGGAACTGCTTGGCATGACCTGGTTTGTGAAGGGGGTTGTCGGGACAACCGAATAGCGAAGGGATTCCATATACCCGATGCTCGCTATAAAGATTACGAAGAAACAGGAGTTCTCCATATGGAACTCCTGTTTCTTGTTTCTTGCTGCTCTTGCCGTTTCCCTCGGCATCAGCGCAGTATTGCTCATGATGCATGGGAAGTCTCCCCTGGAGGGTGTCGGCTTGCTGTTCAAGGGAGCATTCGGCTCCCCGTGGGCCATGGAGGAGAGCCTGGTCAAGGCCATTCCCATTTTCCTTTGTTCCCTCGGGGTTGCCACGACTTTCCGCCTCCAGATCTGGAACATTGGCGCCGAAGGACAGTTTGCCCTTGGAGCGGTAGGGGCAACATGGCTTGCGCTTCTCTATCCTGATTTGCCCGCCTTTCTGCTTCTTCCTCTCATGTTTCTGATCTCGCTTGCCGCCGGAGGCGTTTGGGGATTCATCCCCGCAGTGCTCAAGATCAGGCTTCGGGCGAATGAGATTATTGTAACGCTCATGTTGAATTACATAGGAATTCTCTTTCTGGAGTACCTGGTGTATGGGCCGTGGAAAGATCCCGTGAGTTTTGGTTTTCCCATGACCACCCAATTTTCAGCGGGTGCGATCGTGGGAACCATTGGAGATACCAAGATTAACTGGGGTATTGTTCTTTGTCTCGCGTTTGGGCTGTTTGTATGGATCATGCTTCGATACTCCCGTGTCGGCTATGAACTCAAAGCCAGCGGTGAAAATGTGAAGGCGGCACGCTACGCAGGGCTTCCCTACGATCGGCTCGTTCTTTCCGTCATGATTTTCAGCGGAGCTCTCGCCGGATGTGCGGGGTTCCTGGAAGTGTCGGCAAATCTGAATCGCCTGCAGCCGAGTATTATTGTTGGATATGGCTATACCGCTATTGTGGTCGCGTGGCTTGCCAGGCTGAATCCTCTATTTATCGGCGTTGCTTCTTTTCTGCTGGCCGGCCTTAAAGTCGGCGTGGAAAACATACAGCTGGAATTGCAGGTCCCCGCGGCCTTTGGAGGAATCATGGAGGGACTGATTTTGCTCACCGTCCTGGCGGGCGGATTCTTCACACAGTATGACATTGCAATCGGGAGGAAAGGGTGAGCCCGGATATTCTGGTCCCCTTGTTGGCTGCCGCTGTGCAGTCGGGCACGCCCATCTTATATGCGACCCTTGGAGAGATCGTCACTGAGAAAGCGGGCGTGTTGAATCTGGGCGTTGAAGGGATCATGATGATGGGTGCCCTGGGCGGCTTCCTCTTTTCAATGTACACGGGAAGCCCGACGATGGGTTTTGTTGCCGGGGGGCTTTTCGGCGCCCTGATTGCCGGGATACACGGATTGGTATGCCTGGTATTTCAAGGGAATCAGGTTGTATCAGGCCTTGCGCTTACCATCCTGGGGAGCAATCTGGCAAATTATCTCGGCACCCCGCATGTCGGCCATTCCGCACCGGGATTTGGGTTACTCCCCGTTCCCTACCTGTCCAAAATTCCGATACTCGGAAGGGTTTTCTTCATGCACGATATGCTTGTCTATGTCTCTTATTTCATACCGCTCCTCGTGTGGATATTCCTGCGGTATACCCGGTGGGGACTCGGCCTGCGAGCCGTGGGAGAAAACCCGGAAGCAGGATCCGCCGCCGGGCTGGGGGTCATGGCGCACCGGTGGGCAGGCGTTCTCGCGGGAGGATTCCTGGGAGGCCTCGGCGGGGCGTACCTTTCCCTGGCCTATACACACCTCTGGACGAACGGTTTAACCGCGGGACGGGGTTGGATAGCGGTGGCCCTGGTTATTTTTGCCTTCTGGAGACCCGGCCGAGCCGTCCTTGGTGCATATCTTTTCGGGGGAGTGATGGCGTTCCAATTGCGGCTCCAGGCAACGGGGACAAACCTGCCTTCATCGCTGCTCCTGATGCTGCCGTATGCATTGACCGTGGTGGTCCTGGTGCTTTCTTCATGGAAGGCAAAAGGAGGGGATGCTCCGGCGGTCCTCGGGGTCAATTTCGAGCCGTCGGAATAGCAATTCAACAGGTCATATCAAGAACTGGCAGTGAGCGCTGCATGCGTTCATCCAGGAAACCGGTTTGTTGAAGAATATGCCGAAGACGGCGTTCAAAGGGGGAGGCACATGGGTGATAATCAGACTCAGTATACGAAAACGTATCCCATTTCCTGGGAGCAACTGCACCGGGATTCAAAGGCGCTTGCATGGAGGCTCCTGGATGGGGATTTTTTCAAGGGCATTATCGCGGTGACCCGGGGAGGGCTGGTGCCGGCTGCTGTTATTGCCCGCGAACTGGACATTCATTTGGTGGACACGGTATGCGTGTCCAGTTATGACTGGCAGGACCAGACCGGGGAAATCGAGATTCTCAAGCGGGTTGAGGGGGACGGCGAGGGATGGTTGATCATTGATGACCTTGTGGATACCGGCAGGACAGCCAGAACAGTGCGAAATATGCTTCCAAAGGCCCACTTTGCGACCGTATACGCCAAGCCCGCGGGGAGGCCGCTTGTGGACACGTTTATTACCGAGGTGAGCCAGGATACCTGGATTCTCTTCCCCTGGGATTCCGAGTCCCGGTTCGTGAAACCCATTATCGGCCGGGCGAGAGACGATAGATGAAAGCAGCCCCCGTCCCCTTAGTACGGCTTGCAGGCATATACAAAAGCTTCGGCCGCGTAAAGGCCAACAGGGACATTAATCTCGATATCAAAGCAGGGCGCATAAAGGCGCTCCTGGGGGAAAACGGGGCCGGAAAAAGCACGTTGATGAGCGTTCTTGCCGGTCGCCTGAAGCCTGACGCTGGCCGGATCATCATAGATGGTGTCTCCCAAAAAAGTTATTCCACAAAACGGGCTATTGATGCTGGCATCGGAATGGTCTATCAGCATTTCATGCTGGTAGACGCCATGACGGTTACGGAAAACATATTTCTGGGACGGAAAGAATATTTCTGGCTCAAACGAAGAAATATGGCAGCGGAGGTCGATGACCTCATCACGACGTACGGTCTCAAAATTGATCCTCTCTCGCGGATTTCGAACCTGTCGATGGGGGAGCGGCAACGGGTTGAAATCCTGAAGCTCCTGCATAGGCAGAGCCGCATTCTCATTCTTGATGAGCCCACCGCAGTACTCACTCCGCAGGAAATTTCGCAGTTGTTTGACGCAATGCGGGCCATGGCCCGGCAAGGGAAAGCTATCGTCTTCATCAGCCATAAGCTGGAAGAGGTTATGGAAATCGCAGATGAAATTGCGATCCTGAGGAAAGGAAGCATAGTGGACGAAATGGAGACAGATGCAGTGTCATCCAAGACGGAGCTTGCAAAGCGCATGGTGGGGCGCGATGTCTTATTCAAGGTGGATCGGGAGCCCCTGGAACCGAGGCAGGTGGTTCTTCGGGTCCGGGGTTTGCAGGATGCCGTATTGGACGATATCAGCTTTGACCTGCGCCAGGGCGAAATTCTCGGAATAATGGGCGTTGCGGGAAACGGGCAGAAACGCCTTGTGGAAATCGTCTGCGGGCTTCAGGTTCCTCTGAAGGGGGAAATCAGGATACTGGGAGAGAACTGGGCGCGTTTTTTTTCAAAAAGGCGTTGGGATGCCAGCCTGAGTTACATTCCCGAGGACAGAATCGGCCTTGCCTCATGCATGGGTCTGGATCTGGTAGACAATTTCCTGCTGACCACCCGCGAAGGATTTTCCTCCGGACCATGGCTCAGGAGAGCCAGGGCGGCACGTAAATTGAAAGAACTCATAGATAACTTCAACATCAAAACGCCGGATACCGGAATAAAGGGCAGGCAGCTTTCCGGTGGAAACCTTCAAAAAATGGTCCTGGCGAGGGAGTTTTTCCGGAGACCGCGACTCATTGTGGCGGAGCAGCCCTCCCAAGGCCTGGATATCGGCGCAACAGAGGATGTTTGGAAGGTTCTCCTCAAAGCACGGGAGAGGGCGGGGGTCCTGCTCATAACAGGGGACTTGAGAGAAGCCGTGGCCCTTTGCGATCGGATTGGGGTCATGTTCAGAGGCCGATTAATGGATCTTTTTCCGGTGACGGATGAGCAGAAGATGGAAAAGATAGGGTCCTTCATGGCGGGACTTGAGCATTGACAGTATTCCTATCGGCGAGAGACCGGGTGATGGCAAAAGGGGGGCTTTTTTGCCCCCCTTTTGCCTGTTTGGGGTTGTTATATTTTCGGAACAGGCCATATCGACCGCACGGTTATGATCTTGCCGTTGGAATATTTCCAGATATCGATAGGTGTTTGCACATCGCCATTCTTGCCGAAGTCCACGGTGCCTCCGGCGCCGTCATAGTTGATCTGCTTGCCTTGTTTCAAGAGATCAAAGGCCTTCTTGAACTGACCGGGCAGGATAGTTTCATCCGGAGGATCTGCCACAACACGCAGGTTGTCTCTGATGTTCTTGGACGTCATGGGGAGTCCCTTGAGATGTGCAGCATAGGCAGCGAGCCCGATCACCGCCATGCCATGATATACGCATTCTTGATTTTTGTCCCCACTGCTTTGATGATATCCCCTGGCTTGGTGCCTTCACAGGATGGAGTGTAACTAGTGGCGGATTTTGGGTGATAAGAACTCGTTGACAAAATATCATTGATAGATATATTCAAGCGATGCATTAACTCGTTCGGATGAAGGATGATGTAGATGCCAACTATACGAGAACTATTTGAAAAGTCGGTGAGCAGGAACCCAGACAAGGTTTTTTTCATCCTCAAGGATAGGGGGAAGGCTTACAAGGATTTTCTTACGACCGTGAATCGCGTAGCAAACGGATTTCTATCACTGGGCATACGAAAAGGAGATAAGATAGCAATATTACTTCCAAATTGTCTTGAGTTTCCTTATTCTTGGTTGGCGGCAAATATGATCGGAGCCGTCATGGTGCCGGTAAATACCCGTTTTGTGGCCGAAGAGATCAAGTATATTCTAAACCATTCCGAGGCTCGGGCGCTGGTGACGGCGGAGCGGCACCTGGAAGATATAGAGGGTATCCGAAAGGATCTTGCGCAGTTGGAAATGATTTTCACTATTGATGAAAATAACGAGAACAACGCTCTCCCCTATTCGATGCTTCTTGATAACACGGCTGAGTTGAAAGGGACGGATATTCGTGGAGAGGATTTAGCCGTGATCCTTTACACCTCCGGCACAACAGGAAACCCAAAAGGATGCATGGCGTCCCATGATTATTTCGTCAATCTAGCGGAAGTTCAGGCGGATTTATTTCAACTGTCGCAGAAGGATCGCGTTCTGACCAGTCAACCCTTCTACTACATGGACCCTCAATGGAACACCCTCATGGTAATGACACG
>CAZWEV010000038.1:0-41463 GCA_964633015.1 uncultured Desulfobacteraceae bacterium
TCCTGCACCCGCACCGGTCACAACGGCCACCCTGCCGTCAAATCGGATCACGCCCATGCTCTCCCGCTTTTTCAATGCTTCCGGGCCGAGCCATTCCACAATACCTCCGTCGATCACCACCTCCTTGTTCTCGGCGTTGATCGTCTTGAAAAAGGCCTTGCCTTCCTCTCGTTTCCATATCTGGGTGACAATCGGTGTTCCGGGATACAGGGTCCTGGAAAAACGGACACGGAATCTGGACATGCGTTCCGGTTGGCCGGGAAACAGATGCTTTATGACCGCCCGGCAGGCATACCCGTGGGTGCAGAGTCCGTGCATGATGGGCTTCTCGAAGCCGCTGGCACGCGCAAACTCTGGATCGGCGTGAAGCTGGAATATATCTCCCGATAACCGGTAGAGCAGCGGCTGGTCCGGGGAGGGCACTGCGTGTTCCTCGTAGTCGGGCGGCGTGTCCGGAAACTCCATTGTTTCGCTCGGGCCGGGCGTCCCTCCAAACCCGCCGTCTTTTCTGCAGAACAATTTGAAAACATTGGTAAAGAGTTTTTGGCCGTTTGAGTGGTAGGTCTCGGCTTCGGCCACTACGAGTGCCCCCTTGTCTGCCCCCTTGTCAAACATGTGGGTGATATGCCCTTCAGTTGTCAGTGTGCCTTCGGTAGGTATGGTGTTGTGGAACAAGATATCCTGTTCCCCGTGGAGAATCCCGGAAAGGTCCGCATTGGAGTTCATTCCCACTTCGGCCAGAAATTCGAACACGCTGGCAATGGAAAAGCTGGGGATTACCTTGAGGTTCTGTTCAAAACAGTATTCGAGCTCATCAAAACCCGCACCAACACCCAAGGCGTAGAGAACCACATCCTTCCAGGTATATTCTTTTTTTACGGGACCGAGGGGTTTGCCGACGGCGTCCAGGTTTAGGGCCATTTTTTTCCTCCTTGTTTCTCCTGATGGTTCTTTTGATCTCCCGTGACTGCAGCACAGGCACATAGATTGTCAAAGACTTGTGGTGCACGGTGCTCAGTCGGCTGGTCTCAGGCCAAGGATCTGCCTTGCCTCGGCAGGGCTCGCAATATCGCGGCCCGCCTCTCGGACGATGCGCGCAAGGGCCTCGATGAGGACCCCGTTATTTTCGGCCTTCCCGCCGTTTGGCAGATAGAAGGTGTCTTCCAGCCCGGTCCTCACGTTTCCTCCCAGTTCAGCACATCTCCGGTGAAGGTCCCAGACCTCTTTCCTTCCGATGGCAATCACCTGGTAGTGTGCTCCCCCGGCCATCTCCTTAATCAGCAGGGGAAGCCATTCGGGCTTTGCCGGCATGCCGCTCGCCACGCCCATGACCAGGGAAATATGGGCATTTCCCTGGAACATGCCGTTTTTCTTGAAGAGCCCCACACTCCTGACAATGCCCGAGTCAAAGCACTCGAATTCCGGGACGATTTCGTGGGCCGTCATGACCTTGAGGAACCCCTGTATCTTTTCCACCGGGTTGTCAAAAAGGGTGGGGGGCCAGGCCCAGGAACCGTCTGATCGGAGCTTCAGGTAATTGAGGGACCCCGCGTTGCACGCTGCCATCTCGGGTTTGAACGTCTCAAGGCATGCTGCCGGGCCTGATATGTCGGGTCCCACGACGCCCGTACTCATGCATATGATGATTTCCGGCACCCGCTTCTTTATGGCGGTAAGAATGGCGCCTACCGTCTCAAGATCCCAGGCGGGAAGGTGTCCTTTCCCCTTTGCCTGGTTTCTGAAATGACAATGGACAATGGATGCCCCCGCGTTGAACGCCTGAGCCGCGTGTTCCGCCATTTCTCCGGGCGTCACCGGCACGTGGTGAACCGCGGGATCAGTGAGTACTCCCGTCAGGGCACAGGTGATGACCGCTTTCGAGTTCATTCCGGATCTCCTTTTTCTCTAGTGTCTATGCCCCTTTAAAGGTCCCCTTGCGTTTCTGCATGTATGCCGATACCGCCTCAAGAAGGTCCTCCGAAGGAAGGATCATGCACGATCTGGCCGCATTGTAGCGGAGGGATTCTTCCAGACCGGCGTTTTCGTCAAAAAGCATCACCTCCTTGGCGCCCTGGACAGCCAGCGGCGGGTTGGCGGCTATTTCCTCCGCAATTTTGCGCGCCTCGGCATCAAGGGTTTCCTTATCGGGATATACATGGTTCACCAGGTGAATGGAGCATGCATGATCGGCGCCAAAATTGTGGGCCCTGAACGAGATTTCTCTTGCGTGGCCGGGTCCCACGATGTTCGGGAGACGCTGAAGCCCGCCCACGTCCGTAATAATGGCAAGCCTTGCTTCCGGAAGGGCAAACTGCGCATCTGCGGAACATATTCTGATATCGCAGCAGACAACCAGTTCGAGACCGGCTCCCAGACAGTGGCTGTGGATGACTGCAATGGTGGGTTGCGGAAGCCGTTCCAGCCGCGTATGGATCACCTGAATGTCCCTGATTATTGTGAAGAGATCCGCTTTTTGCGCTGCTCCCGGTGTGCCCCCCATAATGGGTGCCAGTTCGTTGTCAGGGCTTAGATCCAGGCCTGCACAGAAGGATTTTCCCTCTCCCCGGAGGAGGACGACCCGTGCCTCCCTGTCCTTCTCCGCTGAATCTAGTACGTGATCCAGCGCTTTCCACATGGCCAGGGTCATGGCATTGCGCTTCTCCGGTCTGCTGAGGGTAATAAACCCCAGGTGTCCTTCCCTTTCGTACGTAACAAGGGCTGCTTCTCCTGCACGCGTGTCAGCCATAGATACTATCTCCTTTTCCACGGAAATTTTCTTACCACAAACAGGGCGCAAAGGCCCACGCAGCAAATGAGTGTTCAAGGGGCTGCGGCCTTTCTTTCAATCCCCTTGAAGATAAGTTCACAGAGGTTATCGCTCAGGTCGTCAGGCTGGATGTCACGGTCAAAGACCACGCTGGTCAGGCACACGTGTTCGATGGAACCCATGATGACCTGGCGTATGGTCCGTGGGTCTATATCGTCCCGTATGTCCCCGCTTTCGACGCCTTCTTTGATGATGTCCAAGAGGAGCCCGCTGAATGTCTTCACCAGCAGGTACGGCTCGCTTGTGTAGTAGTCGGAAAAGCTCCTCACCTGCAGGAGGAGTATCTTGGCAAAGACCCGGTCCGTGGCATAGACATTCAGATGAGACCACATGAGCTTTCTCAGCTTGTTCAGGGCACCCTTGATTCCCTTCAGGTCTTCCTTGATCCGGGGATCATAGTGCTCCAGATACTCCCTGAGTACCTGATACAGCAGGTCCCGTTTGTCTTTGAAATACTTGTAGATGAGGGCTTCGGTCACTCCGGCGGTTTCGGCTATTTCTGCGGTGGTAATGGAGCCGAAATCCTTTTCATTGAGGAGCGATCGTAACGCATCCGCGATCCTGATACGGCCGGGTGGGAATTCCTGTCTTATTTCGTTATTCGCTCTGATTCCTGGCTTCAGGGTTTCCATCATTCCGCTTTCCTCTTCCGGAGAGCAGGGTCAAAAAGATGTTTTCTTCTCATGAAAACCACGCCGTGAGCGCGGAGAAATGGAGGGGTTAGTTATATTTACTAATCATCTTCCTTATTGATACATTCATATTGAATATTAATAAGATACATTGGTTAGTAAAAATAACTCCATTTGTCAAGAACATTTGGCCGAATTTTTCAGGGCGCCCTGGCCATCCCTTATTCTCAGTACGCTTTCAAACGGTGCATTGAAGAAATGCGGGAAAGGGCTGCCACAATCTTTTTGCGAGTATGGGGTGGGTTAATACTGGACAGAGGGGAAGAGCTTCCGGTCCGTGTGGGGGAGGAAGAGGGCGGCGATATATTCGCCCATGAATGGCTGGTAATTGGAAAGCTCAATATTTGTCATGGATCTGGAAATATTAATGCATTTCTCAAAGGCGTTTTCAGAAAGGAGTGCCATGCGTGCCCCGGTCAGGGAGCTGTTTCCGATGAACTTGATCTTTTCCCGGGGGATGTCCGGCAGAAGGCCGATGGCAATTGCTTTAGGGATGTTCAGAAAGTTTCCGAACCCACCGGCAACGTAGAAGGAGTCTATCTGGTCGAAAGAGAGTCCGATGTAGTCCACCAGCGACTTGATGGCTGCGAAAACCGCACCCTTGGATTTTATGAGGTTGTCTATATCTGATTCGGTGATGACCACGGGTTCTCCTGTTTCCGTCTCGTCACTGAAGGCGATAGTGTATTGGGGGATGTCGTCTCTAACGGTCAGGCGGGCGTCTTTCAGGGAGCGGTGAAACTTGCCGTCCGCACCGATGATCCCGTTTCTCACCAGTTCATGGATGCAGTCGATAAGCCCGGATCCGCAGATACCCCGGGCGGGGGCTTCGCCGATGGTCTGGTAGACAACCTGCCCGTTTTCCATTTCTATCTTTTCAATTGCCCCCTTTATGGCCCGCATGCCGCATCTGGTGCCGCCGCCTTCAAAAGCAGGGCCTGCAGAAGCGGAACAACACACAAGCCATTCGTTATTTCCGATGGCTATTTCCCCGTTGGTCCCGATATCGATGAGGCCCTTTATCTCCGCGTGATCCGCAATGCCGCATGACATGACGCCCGCGACAATATCTCCTCCCACATAGGAAGCGACGCTGGGAATGGTCTCCAGGAACCCGTTGGGGCTGACATGGATATTCAGGTCCCGTGCCGGGACCTGCGGGTATTCATCGGCGGTGGGCACATATGGTTCCAGACGGATGGCACAGGGGATGAGGCCGAGCAGAAAATGGCTCATGGTGGTGTTTCCCGCTGCCACGACGGCGTTGATATCCTCCTTCAGGACATCATTTTTTTCCACCAGCTTGTCAATGAGCTGATTGATGTTTCTTATGATGGCCTCATGCAGGGGATCCAGTCCCCCCCTGCCGCACGCATAGATCATCCTGGAGATAACGTCCTCCCCATAGCTTGCCTGGAGATTATGGGATCCCTCGACCCCCAGGACCTTCATGGAATGGATATCAATGAGCTGGGCCACAACCGTGGTGGTCCCGACGTCGATGGCCACGCCATAATTCCGGGCAGTGGTGTCGAGCGGTTCGATCCTCTGGATTCGGTACCGATCCCTGTCTTTTGCCACGGTGACGGTGACTTTCCAGTCACTGTCCCGGAGTTTCTCAGACAGTCCTTTCAGGCATTCCAGATGGATATCAAATGAGTGCCAGCCGATGTTCCGTCGCAGTTCCCGAGCTACCCGTTCGATATCTGCGATATTGTCCTCCAGGGTCGGCGCCGGCAATTCGAGGTATATCTTTCGAACCAGGGGCTTGTCATCCTCTGACCGGGTGACCGCAGTCGATTCCCCGGTCATGATCTTCGCCTCTTCCATCCTGCTTTCGGGGGGTATAGTGATTGCCAGGTTATCGTGGATTTCGGTCTGGCAGGCGAGGACGTATCCTGATGCTATCTCGTCGTCAGACAGGAGTCCCCGGGCGTGTTCTTCGGCCTCCGCATTTCCGGCCGTCACCTGGACCTTGCACTGGCCGCATACTCCTTCACCTCCGCAGAGGTTGTTTATAAACACCTCAGCTTCCCGGGCAGCCTCAGCGATTCTGGTCCCTTCTGCAACGTCCACGGATTTTTCATCAGGAAAGAACGTGACGGTATATGTTCCCATTTCGTGCTCTTCTCCCCGGTCGAGAGCTGTCTTTTCAATGAGGGGGCTCCCCGGGATTTCGCAAGTTCAATCTGCCGTTCACGGGACGCTCCACCATCCCGCGACGACGGCCGGCGGGAAATCCGGGCGCAACGATTCATTGATCAATAATTACATGCTTCTATAGCATGGCGCCTGAAAATAAGAAACAATATTTTCCGCTTTGGTGACCATCTTTTTACAGGACCCGAAGGACCTCAAGATCGCCCGCCCGGGCTGCATTTGCCGCTTCCACAGCGTCCGGCGATCCCAGGATTTTCACGATCCCGTGCCGATTCATTTCTGCAAGGAAATCGGCAAAAGCGGTGAAGTCATGCGCCGATGTCCCCAGGATCTCATCCCTCATCCGTTGCCGGTCTTCTTCTGAATCGCCGCAGAGATGCCGGACCATTGAGGCATATCCCTTGGCGTCCGGAAGCAGATGGGCGTCCAGGTCTCCAATCGCGCCGATGATGCTCTTGGCCCGTTCTTCAGTACTGAGATTGAGTTCTTTCAGGAAATCCGCCGTGCGGTCGAAGGTATCAAGTGTTTTAAGGATGTTGGGATCACGATAGGAAACAAAGGTCAGAATACCCGAGAGGCGGTCGAACATGCAGAAGGCCCCGTAGGCACCGCCCTTGACGCGGATCCGTTCCCAGAGCCATCCGGTGCGAAGATAGCGGCTGATCACGAGGGCCGAACCGTGAAACCGGTAGCCCTGGGTATAGAGAGCGGTCGCCTTGCCCACGTAGTTTACCTGGGCAGGGATCGTCATCCCCTCAAAACGGGGAAGAGTGGTGACAACCCAAGATTCGACCTCCCTTTTCCCGGAAGGGAGCTCTTCAAGAAACGCGTTGACATCGGACGACAGCGCAGCCCGGCCCCTGTCATCCACCGTTATATTGCAGAGCATATTCCCGGTGCTCACCAGTTTTTTCCGCATTGTCTCAAGGATAGCGAGGACCCCGGGCCAGTCTTCTTCCATCCGTCGGGCCAGGTCTCGCAGGAAGAAAAGGTAACTTATTCCTCCCATCCGTTCTGCGGCCCAGAATGCCTCGCTGAAATGCGAGCGGAGCCGCAGGCCTACCACTTGGTGGCCTTCGGGTATCAAGGCCTGTTCCATGCCGGCCTTTTCCTCGAGCACCATCTGCCTGAACCGGTCCTGGTTATCAAAGCGTGCCGTCAGGAGGACATCACGCAGGATATGCACCAGTTCACCTGCCTGAGGCACCATTGCCTTCGCGCGCAGGAAGAGCCAGGCCACGGAACCCTTGCCCGCCGGGTGACTCGAAGTGAAGGGTTTGGGAACGATGCCGCCCGTGTTCCGGCTTATGCGCTGGGTCAGCCGGACGAAGTCCTCTTTTTCAGTCCCCATTTCAAGAAGGGCACGTCCGAAGAGCGGTACATACGGGAGAAACCGATCGGGAAGAGAGTGGAGATTCATTCCCACATCCATGTACACAATGCCGTTGGTGAATAGATCGTGAAAGAGGAGGGGAACGCCCCTGTATTCCAGTTGTTCAATGGGGATCCTCTTGTTTGTCTGCTCGAGGTCGTCAAGTTGCAACCGCGGGATGGCGGCAAGGGCCTCCGGGGAATCGAGCGTTTCCTGGATATGGGTGAGTTCCCGGGTTTCTTCGATGAGTTCTCTGAGGCGATGCGGCCCCATCCTCACCCGGATTTCTTCGAGTCTTTCGTTCTCCTCGGCACGCTCCTTTTCACGCAGGTCGGGGTCCGGTTCGAGGATAAGCGTGGTCCTGTGCGTATTGTCCAGGAGAAGACGCTTAATTTCTGATTCGAAATACTGCGGATTTTTCCGCAACCGGGCCTTGATCTCTTCCAGGGGCTTCTCAAACGCGAGGAGCGTCATAGGGTCCTCATCGTACAGCCAGGACGTCAGGGACCGCAACATCAGAAGGAGTCCCCGGGGGAACCGCCCGGTGTTATTCTCCCGCAGGCGGAATTCAACAGAGTTCAAAGCCGCTTCCACAGTCCCTGGATCGAGCCCCTGTTCCGAGATCTTCCCAAGGGTTTCAAAGATGAGCTGTTCGATCCTGTCTGCGTTCTCCATGCTGATTCCCTTGAGCCCGGTCGAGAAATAGAGCTGGCGCAATTCATCGCCGAGACCTTCGCCGGCAAGGTCTTCCCCCAGGTCTGAATCGATCAGGGCCTTCCGCAAGGGTGAGGCGGGCATTCCCAGGAGAACATACTCCATGATCCTGAGAGAAAAATTGGTATCCGTATCGCTTGTCTCTCCCATGGCCCAATTCACGGTAAGCATTCCCTTGGATTTTTCCGGCCCCTGTTCCGGAGCCATGAAGGGATGCCGTACGCGCCGCGGCATGCTGAAGGGGGGTTGCAGAGGAACAGGAGAAGAAATCTCGGCACGTTCGAACTCCTTGAGATAGCAATCGGCAATCCTGAGCCGCTGTTCAGGGTCGTCATTCCCATAAAAGTAGATTCGGGCATTGGAAGGATGGTAATACCGGGCATGGAACGCCTTGAACTGCTCAAAGGTGAGGTTGGGGATTTCCCTGGGGTTCCCTCCGGAATCCAGTCCATACGGGGTGTCGGGAAAAAGTGATTGCAGAGCATACCTGGAAAGGACTTGCTCAGGGGAGGAATAGGCCCCTTTCATTTCATTGAATACCACCCCTTTGTACGACATGGGATCATCGGGGCGGTGCAGCTCATAGTGCCAGCCCTCCTGTGCAAAGATATGGTGGGTGAGGCGGGGATAAAAAACCGCATCCAGGTACACATCGATGAGATTATAGAAATCCTTTACGTTTTGGCTGGCAACCGGATAGCAGGTCCTGTCCGGATAGGTAAAGGCGTTCAGGAATGTCTGGAGAGACCCTTTGAGCAGTTCCACAAAGGGTTCTTTTACCGGATATTTCCGGGAGCCGCAGAGCACCGAATGCTCGAGAATGTGAGCCACCCCTGTTGAATCGGATGGAGGCGTCCGGAAGGTAATGCCGAATACCTTGTTCTCGTCATCATTGGAGAGGGAGAGGAGTTGCGCCCCTGTTTTTTCGTGGGTAAAGACTCTGGCAAGGACGTTCAGTTCAGGAATTTCCCGTTCCCCTAGAACTTGAAACCCATGGATTTGAGACATAGTCTTCTCCTTTGATTCCTTCAAGAGATTGTTTCGCAGAAAGGATTCTACCAGTGAAAGGGGGCTAAAGCAAGTGGGATACGGGGACCAGCTCCAGGTTGCTGCCCTGTTCCGCCAGTTCCCATTTGAATGCGTGGAGGGCCGCCAGCGTGGCGATGTGGGGGTGGCCTATCCCTATAGCAGCACCATAGGTGAGCGCATGGGCCTTGAGATGCCTGAGTTGAAGGCGGATGATGGAGAGGTCGGGCTCGTGGTCGAGAAATACATTCCTTGGCGCCGTCCGCATGTGCAGGCTCCTGGCCATCTTGTAGGCCTTGGAATGGCAGGATGTCAGGCTGTCGACGAAAAAGAGATTTTCCTCCTTGATCACTTTGAGTGCCCGCGCGACCTTGCGTGAACACGAGGTAAAGCGGGAACCCATGTGATTATTGACTCCGGTCGCCTCAGGGATTTGTGCGAGGTTTTCTTTCACGATTTGTTCGATTTCCGGATCACCGTACGACACATAGACAGCCCCAGGCCCCGGATCCAGTTCCTGGCAGTAGGGTTCCATTGGCTGGTGCAGCATGATTTCGTTCCTCATGCCATGCATTTCTTCAGCCAGCAGCCTGGAATACCTGAGCTGGGGAAGGATGGAAAAGGTGATGGGAATCCCCAAGGCCGCGAATGCCCGCGCCCGGGAAACGCTCGATCCGATATCATCAATGATCAGGGCGATCTTCGAAAACCGGTCTGCATCATGGTCTTCACGCAAAAAAAATCCTTCCTTTGCTTCCGCCGGCCGCACGGCATTGAGCCCCAGCAGGGTACCGGCCAGGAAGGTAAGACCCCTTGTCAGGAAAAACCTCCGGTCGTATTTCCGTTGCCTTTTTTGCCCTTGGCGTGTTTCCTCCATATTATGAGGCTCCATACAACGTATTGCGATAAAGGTCAAGAAAAAATACAATATATAGTGGAAAAACGTCGAAGGCTGTTTCTCATTAGACAATTCGGCCGTGAGTCGGTACTATGCAGAATCAATGCCAAAATACGGGGGGCAATAATGCTCGATGAGATGCGTACCCATGCGGAAGAGATATTCAAGGCCGCAATCGCAGCGGTGGATCCCTACGGTGCGGTGAAGCGGTTTGTGAATCTGGAGGGGGATATCCTCCATCTGGGCCACGAGGGACAGGAAATCCAGGAGATTGACCTGAGGGATTTTGACCGCGTACTGCTTGTGGGAGGCGGCAAGGCCGCGGCGCCCATGGCAAAGGCCATTGAAGATATCCTGGGTTCCAGACTCAGGGGAGGGATCATTACGGTGAAATACGGCTTCACCACCTCCCTGTCACGTATTGAGATTCAGGAGGCGGGGCATCCCATCCCTGATGAAAACGGGGTGCTGGGGACGAGAAAGATGCTTGACCTCCTCCGAGAATGCGGGGAAAAGGACCTCATCTTTTCCCTGATCTCCGGAGGAGGATCTGCCTTGCTTCCACAGCCGGCAGGGGATATCACCCTTGCGGAAAAACAGGCCATGACACGGATGCTGATTGAATGCGGTGCGAGCATCGACGAGATCAACGCCCTCAGGAAGCATATATCGTCTTCCAAAGGCGGTCAGATGGCACGGGCTGCCTTTCCGGCTGCCATCGTTAATCTGATGCTCTCGGATGTGGTGGGGGACAAGATGGACGTGATCGCGTCCGGGCCTTTTGTGCCGGATACCTCAACATACGGGATGGTAGCGGAAATCCTCAGGAAATATCGGCTGACGGACCTTCCCTCCGCTGTGGAACGGCATCTGCGCACCGGTGTCGATGGGAGGATCGAAGAGACTCCCAAAGAAGGAGATCCCGCGTTTGACCGGGTGTATAACAGGATTGTAGGGAGCAATATCCTCGCACTCCGGGCCTCAAGACAAAAGGCGGCGGACCTTGGATATGAGACCTTGATTCTTTCTTCCATGGTGGAAGGCGAAACAAAGGAGGTGGCACGTGTTCATACTGCTGTTGCGCGTGAGATCCTGAGGACGGGCCATCCTGTTGCACCTCCTGCATGCGTTATATCCGGTGGAGAAACCACGGTCACCATCCGCGGAAACGGCCTTGGGGGCCGCAATCAGGAATTTTGTCTTGCAGCTGCGATGGAATTGGATGGGCTTGCTCCGCAAGTAGTGATGCTCAGTGGGGGAACGGACGGAAACGACGGACCCACGGATGCGGCCGGAGGGATCGTGGATTCCCGTACCCTCCGCCGGGCGGAAGAGGCGGGCATGAAGGCAATGGAGTTCCTGGAAAATAATGACGCCTACCATTTCCTTGAAAAGACCGGCGATCTTCTCATGACCGGTCCCACCAATACCAATGTCATGGATGTGCGGTTGATCCTGGTGAGATGAAATGGTCCATCGTACTCGCAAAAAGATTGCTGTGGCCCTTCACGACGTCTCCATAAAGCAGTGTTTTGAGCCGGCGCATTGATTCTATGAGGCGGATCACGCCGCTACCCCTCGTTCCAGCGTTTGAGAAGATAGGGCTTGGCTATCTCAAAAGCCGCGCAGTCGGCCTCGATGGCCTCTTCCGCCTGCTTAATGGACATGCGTTTGGTTCTTTTTACAAAGGAAAGGGTCCTCCCAAAGTAGAGTGGAATGAGTGATTGCATCATGAGATCCCGGTCAACCACGGCGTCGCGATAGGCGACAGCCATGTCGAAGAGCACCCTGGCCCAGAGGTCCGTGGGGAAGGCAAATACCCCCTCGCCCATCTCCCCGATTTCCTGAAGCTTCTTGTAAACCTCATCCGTCAGAATCTCTTTCCATTGGTCACCGTATTCCTCAAATCCCTTGTGGAATTTTTCCATGAGGTTCCTGGTGTTCACTTCCACCTTGGGCGGCATCTCCACCTCGCCGAGTCCAAAGCCGTAAATAGCGCTCGGCCGGCTGTATTTGATCTTTTTCCAGAAGGATTCGAATTCCTTCATCATGGAAAATATGGTTCCCACCACCTGCCTGAACATGGGGCCGAGGTGGGCTCCGGGATCTTTTGTGCGGTGGATCTTGGGCCTGCCCATAAAGGATTGGCAGATTTGGACCCGCTGGCTGATAGCGAGAGTCGTCATCCAGATGTCAATGCCGAAATTGGCAACCGCCTCATCCCAGACGTTGCTTTCAAGATAGACCCTGCCGAGTTTGCCGCTGAATCCGAAGTCCCCCCCGATGGGCTGTCGAACCCGCCTGCCGTACAGGGCCCGGGTCATGGGATACGCAATGCCGTTGGTAATGGTCCCGTCGTATTTGTGCCTCACATAGAGAGGTGCAACGTAAGAAAAGCCTGCAAAAAGCGGTTCGCCCAGATGCTTGATCCATTCGGGAGTGATGCTTTTCAAATCAGCGTCCACCACAACGACCGCCTTCGCGTGAAGCTCCACCACCTTCTTAAAAAGATTCTTGAAATTATTTCCCTTCCCTTTGACACCCGGCGGCGTTGAGAGATACATCTTTGGGGTTTCGGTCGGGGTATCCATGAATGCCTGGGCGGTATTGTCCGGAGAATTGTTGTCACAGTTGATGATTACCGAAGCCTTATCTTTGAAATACTTCCTGAGCCCCTGATCGGCCTGCAGAGTGGGATAGGCAATGGAATCCGCTTCATTGTAAGACGGTATGCAGACCACCAATTCGGCTTTGTTTATCCCAGCGGGGTTTAATTCCGGTTGAAACGGGTTCGTCATTCCTGCTTGCTCCTTGATTCGAGAATATGCAATACTGCCTCATTCCAGCCTTTGGGTCCCTCTTCACGGGTGGTGACGAGACCCGGAATCCGCTTGATCAGCTCAGGGAAATCACGTTTGGACCGAATCAATACCGGGAGGTCGGCCCGCTCGAGCATGGGAAAATCATTGGGGCTGTCGCCCAGGGCGACCGAAATCACGTTCCCGTGCCGCTGTCTGAAGAGAGAGACGATGTGCTCCATGGCCTTGCCTTTATTGTTTGTCGCGTGGAGGTGGAAAAATCGTCCCCCTTCGGTGATCGTGAGCCCCCTTTGCTCGGCTGCACGCCGGAGGGCGGTCTTGTCCGGGTTCCCGGGTGCGCGGATCACAAACGGTTCATCGAACTCTCTCCTCGCGGCAAGGCGGGCCTGGGGGATGTCAAGACCGGTAAGTTCCGCGATCTGATCAATCGGCATATGGGAAAAACCTAAGAGCGTAAAGCCCAGTTCGCTCCCGATTTCCTCCAGCGCAGGGACAAGTTTTTGATAGGACATGCCTTGCGGCCATTTCCACAGTTTCTCGTCCGGCACAGCTCCCGGCGGCGGGGGCTCAGCGGGTATCATGGGGAAAAAAATACCCCCGCCATTTTCGGAAATGAACGGTCCTGATAGGGATATTTGACGGCGAAGGACTTCTATCTCTGCTCTGGTTTTGCTTGATGCCGGAATCACCGGCACCCTGCGTTTCCGGCAAAGCGCAATCGCTTCTCTGGCGTCCTCCCAGGAATAGGTCTCGGCATCTAACAGGGTCCCGTCCAGATCGGTAAAAATAAGCACGAGCGGCGTCGCGGAAACACCCGGAAAAGCGTCATCCATCATAGGACAAAACGCCTTTTTTCGTCTTCCACCACTTCAATGAGATCATAAAAAATCCTGGGAAGCTTATTGGATACCCTCTCCCATGACACGGTCTGGGGCATTTCAAAAATGCCTTCTTTCGTCTTTCGCTCCACCTCCAGGATGGCATTTGAGAGACCCTGTTCAAGAAACGGCTTGAATTCCGCGTGGGAATGAACAAACCGCAAGAACCGCTCCGTCATTCTGTAGGGGGCGGTAAGAAGTTCGCCCGCCTCAAGGATAGAATTCCGAAACACATTTTTCAGCAGATATTCCTCCGTGTCCCGATCATAGTTGAGATTGCTGAAACTGGCATCGTCCGAGTATTTCTTGACCTGTTCTTCTGCCAGTGCCTGGTAGGTGATGGAAAGGTCCCTGAAAAAGGTGTTGGAGATTTCAAGACCCTCTTCTATGATCAGGGCGTTCATGAGGGTTGTTACAATGTCGATCCCCATGCGGTTGAGACCTTTTGTGCGGTCTTCAACGGAGACCTCCTGATGTTTATGATCAAACGGTTCCTCGGAAAACATGACCTGGGCCGTAGAAGAGGCCTTCCGGTACACCTCGATTAACGTGAAAATCTCCACACCCCAGTTCGTGGCAAACCGCATTTTTTTCAACAGATCCACGTGAAAGGCAACTTCTCCCGAGAGCTGGTAATTGAACCCCAGGAGAAACTCAATGAGATTCAGCATCTTTTCCTGCTGCTTGGTATCAGCGAATTTTCTCTTGAGAGAGAGAAGGAGGGGGTCGAGGAGCAGCCTTTTCACGCGGCCGTAAAACTGCCGTTCCTTCAGACGGCTGTAATAGGCCTTTGAAAAATCGTAGTTCAGGGCTACTACGGGATAAAGAAGGCGATCCAGTTGAATCCGCCTGAAGGACCTGATGTCCGCGTCGATGAGCCCGATGGATTGTGCGCCCAGAGCAATGGCTATTCCGAAGCTCAGAAACATATTCTTGCCCTTGCCCGGCTCGCTGAAATTGAAGCCTGCATTGTTGAGCTCATCATAGATACGGCTGAATCCGGGTCCGTCGTTCCACTGGATCAGGTAATTCTTGATGCCGTAAGATGATACCAGGTCGTTCAGGGAGTGGGCTTCCTCTTCTGCGGCCCTGTCAAGACCAAAGATAATCATGGAGAGATACGTGACGGTTTTCAATTGCTTCAGAATGTTCCGGAAAACCGGGGCATTCTCCGGATTCATGAATTCACTGGCCAGGAGAGGGACAATCAGGACCGTCTTTTTCCATTTGGAATGGAGCCGGAGCTGGGAGCGCAAATATTTCCTGTCCTGTTTGAGGATATGGAATGTGGTAATACGGTGAAGATTTTGGGAAAAATCAGAAATGATCATCCTCCTTTCGAGAAAAGGATTGCAACAGAAAACTCATGGAACCGTGTCCATCCACAACTGGATTTCGGGTACAAAGGATGTTCAGGTCCCGTCTCGGTGTCCTGAGGTCCATAAGATCACGGCTTCCGCGGGCCCCCTTGCAACGGAGCCGGACTCTGTCACCGGAGAGCCATGCAAAATTCAATTAGTTTTGATAAAACCCTCCATCTCTAGAGTAGGATCAGGATAGGTTTTCTCCCCCTGCTCCCCTCGGGGGGCTTCATGATACTTCGCGCTCTGCGGGAAGAGATTCTCCCTTGCCGACCAATACCGATATTGGGAAGACAGTCGCATATGGATGACAATCAGTATATGTACGCTATACAAAAGCCTTCCGCTTGTCAACAGGAAGTGCACCTCCCTGACCCACCATCAAGGTATCATCTGCTTCGTTGCCTTCGCTCGCTCCTCCTTGCGACGTATTGCGCATACGCCTCAGTCGTCGCTCCTCGGCGCCTAGCATCTGACACCTTGCTGATGATCAGGACTTTCACCAAGTCAACCCAAAGTGTTCCCATTGCGGAATTTAGATGGCGGATTTGGGACTTCTGTCGGATGAACCACAAATCATATCCCGCTCACCTGACTGCTGCAGCAACAGGCAACGGAACAACCCTGAGCGGTGCGAACGTATCCTCTGATATTGGGCATTGATTTGACATTGGGATTTTTGAATTCGGCATTCAGCGCGACCACGACGGAAACTTTGTACGGGTTTTAAACGCAGATTGATTCGTAAGCTACAATGGAGCGCAAATTGTTTTCGCTTGCATGGTTATTCCGGAGCTGGTAATTTTTGAGTACCGCCACTCCTGGAAGGAAAGCAATGGTTCCATCTGTCTCGACCTGTTTTCAACTCATGGAACGATACGAAATGCTGGAAAACATCAGGCAGCATTCAATTGTCGTTGCAAAGATCGCGCGTCTTATCGCCTGCAGCCTCCTTGAAGCGGGTGAAACCATTTCTCTGGACAGGGTCACCGCCGCAGCCCTTCTCCATGATATTGCCAAGACATCCTGTCTGCGCACGAAGAAAGATCACGCGGAAGAGGGACGCAAGATATGCCTCCAGAACGGCTTTGATGAAATCGCGCCCATTGTTGCCGAGCACGTTGTATTGAAAGGGTATTCCGCCGCTGGCCGTATTTCGGAAAAAGAAGTGGTGTATTACGCCGATAAACGGGTGAACCATCATGCAATTGTAAGTCTTGATGAGCGTCTTCGCTATATCCTGAAGCGCTATGGGGGGGACGGAAAGGCGCTCAGACAACGGATCACAGATAATTTCAGGATGTGTAAGGTAGTGGAGAAGAGCCTTTTTCGCAAGCTCCAATTTACGCCGGCGGAATTGTCCCGGCGGGTAGAGCAAGAGGAAATCCAACCTGTAAAATGCCGGGGAGAACACAATGCCTTTGCGTAAGCTATTGCCACTTTGTATCTTTATTGGTCTCTTCTTGACGGGTTGTTACGAGAAAGGATTGACCTTCAAGGTCCGGTTTCCGGCGATCCACGGATTGAAGGTGGAGGACCCGGTGGTGTATGAACGGAATCAAATCGGCAAAGTTGTGGCTATCACCTACACCAAGGAAGGTTCGTATATGGTGGAAGTGGCAATCGCGAGGGAATTCGTTCATGCAACGACAAGCAACTCCCGCTTTCTTATCGGACAGGCCCCCGATGATGAAACCGGAAAGGCCATTGAAGTGGTTAATTCCGTAAAGGGGGGAGAGCCGCTTGCGCAGGGGGCGACGGTGGAAGGTTCCTCGCGCACAGCAGTGCTGCTCGACCAGGTTTTGGATGGGATGAAAGATACACTCAAAGATCTTGAGGGGAGCCTCGAGGAGATGACAAAACCGCTCCGAAAGATCCCCGAATCAGACGAAGTGAAGAAGCTTCAGGAAAAGATGAATGACCTGATGGAGGCCTTGAAACAGCAAGGAACCCATGCCCGTGAGAAATTTGAAAAGGATATCCTTCCGGAACTTGAGAAAAAAATGGATGAATTGCGGGAGCGCTTCAAAAAATTTGGACGGGAGAAAGAGCTGGACCCCCTCGAAAAGGAGCTGAAAGACCTCAAGAGAATTTGAGAATCGAAATGTCAATCCGTCTTATAGCGAAAGATTTGTACCGCCTCGAAAAAGAAGTGGAGCAACTGGAAAAGGCCCTGCGTGAGAGTCCTCTTGTAACGAGAACGGGACTGGAAGAGAGACTCCGGAAGGTCCGTGCCGAAAGAAACCGCATGCGCGGCATCCTGGAAGGAAGCAAGGAACAACCCCCCTATCGCAAGCCCTCTTGACGGTAGAGCAAGCTGAACAATCTGTACTAAGCGAGCGGCATCTGAACAGGTTCAATGTTCCCGGGTAATCTTGGAATATGAAGAGACAAAGGACTCAAACCCTGAACCCCGAACCGGATATCCTGAATAGGTATGGGAATGCTCCCAGGAGAAAAAAGAACTCCCCGAGGGCCGTGTGGCGGCTATTCCTCTGCTGCCTGCTGATCGCGGCCCTGTGCCCGTCAGCGGTCTGGTCGGCTACCGCCCGGATAACGGTGGTTCAATCCCGGGTCAGATATCCTGCAGGAGCGACCTATCTCCTGCTTTTCCGGATAACGGTCTCCGATCACTGGTATATCCATGAGGCGGGGAAGGGCGGGCAGGAACTGATTCCCAGCGTCTTGCGGATTCCGCCTGTCTCCGGTGTAAAGATCACCCACATCCTGTTCCCTGCTCCGCAGAAAAAGCGATTTTCCTTCAGCCCGGAAATCATAAACGTGTATGCAGGGACATTCCTGGTCCGCGCCACGCTCGAGGTCGATAGAAAGGCACCGACGGGAGAGAAGAAGCTGGAAGGAAGCTTCTCTTACCAGGCCTGTTCGGGTACATCCTGCCTTCCGCCTGAAACCATTCCTCTTTCATTTACCATCGCAGTGGCAGCACCAGGAGCGCAGACAAAGGCGATCAACGAGTCCCTTTTCGCCCAGGCCGAATCATCGGAGGGGGGTCAATTCGCGCCGGCAGGCTTCAAAGCCGGAGCAGGATTCCTGCTGACCCTGGTGGGCATCTTTTTCGGGGGACTGGCGCTGAATCTCACTCCCTGCGTGTATCCCCTGATCCCGATTACTGTTTCCTATTTTGGCGGGCGCAGCGGGCAGAAAGGAGGTTGGCCGGTCCTCCACGGCATTCTCTATATGCTGGGTCTGGCATTCACCAACGCCTCCCTGGGCGCTGTGGCAGCTCTTTCAGGTGGTCTGCTTGGTTCAGCACTGCAGAATCCTGTTGTGCTTGTTGTTGTGGCCGGCATCCTCGTCGGCCTTGCCACGAGTTTCTTCGGGCTCTGGGAGATCAGGATCCCTTCCGGCCTCATGCGGATATCCGCAAAGAGTTTTGGCGGGTATTTCGGGACATTCTTCATGGGGCTCACCCTCGGGGTGGTTGCCGCCCCCTGTCTGGGGCCGTTCATTCTGGGACTGCTTACCTTTGTGGGGCAGAAAGGTGACCCTGCTTTGGGGGTACTGTACTTTTTCGTGCTGAGTATCGGACTCGGGTTCCCCCTCGCAGTGCTGGCCGTTTTTTCGAGCGGCCTCGATCGGCTTCCCCTGTCCGGCGGGTGGATGGTGTGGATCCGTAGTGCGTTCGGATGGATATTGATCGGTATGGCAACCTACATGATTCTCCCGTTGTTTCCTTCTTCCGTCTTGAAAGCTTCTATTGTGGGGGTGGTCCTGGTGGGGGCCGGCCTGCACCTCGGGTGGCTGGAGAAGACCCGGAGCACCTGGGCCGGGTTTGTGTATGTGAAACGGGGTTTCGGGATAGTGCTTCTGACGGCCGCAGTGATCCTGTTCCTGACCGGTTCCCGGGAGAGCAGGGGTATCCCATGGATTCCGTATGATCAGGTGCGTCTGGAAGAGGCCGCAAAAAGGGGAAAACCGGTCATCCTCGATTTCTCTGCAGACTGGTGCAGTCCTTGCAGGGAATTGGAGAGATCTGTTTTTTCCGATCCGCAGGTCATGGCCCTGAGCAAGGAATTTCTGACAATGCGGGTTGACCTCACAAGGCACCGTCCGGGACAGAAGGAACTCCTGGCCCGGTACGCGGTACGCGGAGTTCCCACGGTGATTTTCATCAACGGGAAAGGTCGCGAAGAAGGAGACCTCCGGGTACAGGAAGGTATTGGCAAAGAGGAGATGATTGAGCTGATGAAAAAGGCGCTGCAGTGAGAAGGTGCAGCCTTCATCTATTTCATGCGGTAGGTGATAAGGCCGTGAGTGGGATCGTAGGGAGAGACGCTCACCTGAACCCGGTCTCCAACCATAACCTTGATGCGGTACTTTTTCATGCGGCCCGATAGACGGCCACGGACAATCACGTTGTTATCACATTCGATTTCCATAATTCCGCCCCCCAGGACCTTGGTTATTGTTCCTTCCAACTGGATCAGATCTTCTCGGCTCACAGTATTCTCATACCTTTCGAATAGAATGGAGGCGCCGTGTTCAGGCGGGGCCCGGGGTCCGTGGAAATCAGCTCCACTGACACGTTCTCCTATATCCCATAATCATCTCACAAGTCAAGGAAATCCTGAAAAAGCGGGAAGAAACGGAAGAGACAGCCGGCCGGGAAGGGAGTGTCAGAGGCAAGAAACGTTACCAAGAGAGAGACAGGACAAAGTCAAATACCGCCCGGTTGAAGGCCTTGTGGTTTTCAATCATGACCATGTGTCCCGCAGAAGGCACAAGGACAATCTCTGCTCCTGGAATGGCCTTTTTTAATCCCTGGGAAAGGGATGGAGGAGAGAGTTTGTCTTCTTCTCCACAGATGACCAGGCAGGGCAGGTTGATCCGGGAAATATCATTTTCGCGGTTAAACCGGTCGCAGGCGAGGAAGTCGTCATGGACAACGGAGGATCCCGGCTCCTTCATCAATTGTGCACCCTGTCCGACAAGGGCAGGATCGGCGCCGGGCGCATACGCGTACCTGACGATGGTTTCAATCGTTTTTTCGAACTGGTTTCTGAGCCCTTCCAGGAATTGAGGCGCCACCGGAAGGCGGGGTCCGGTTGCCGCAAGAATGATACCTGACAGGAGTTCAGGGCAAAGAAGCGCGGCATCCTGGACAATCGCCCCTCCCATGGAATGGCCCATGAGAAACGGTCGTTTCATGTCCGTGCTAAGGAGCATTTCCTGTATCCAGGCGGCATACGAGACAATCGTGTCCATCCCCGGGCCAGGTGTCTCACCGTGACCGGGCAGGTCGACGGCAAGCGTATTGATTTCTTTGCCCAACAGGCGCACCTGGCTCTGCCACATTTGCGTGCGGCCGCCGGCCCCATGGACCATAAGCAACGTGGGCAGATCTTCCCGGTAACCGGCCGGGCCTTCCATGAACCCTATTTTCATGCTCTTGAGGATTTCAGCAGGAGACATGGATACCTCATCTTTCGGTTTGACCATCCGGTTGTACAGGCAACTCACCACCTGATGAGGGCACTGCCCCAGGTCAAACCGCCTCCGAAGACGGGAAGGCAGACAAGGTCGTTTTCCTTGATACTCCCATCGCGCACCGCCTCGTCCAGGGCAATGGCGCAGGATGCAGAGGATATGTTTCCGTACTTGTGGATGGTCACGTAGAATCTCTCCATGGGCAGTTTGAGGGTCTTGGCCATGGATTGAAACATCCTCAAATTTGCCTGGTGGGGAATAAACCAGTTGATGTCTTCGACCGCCACCTTGTTAAATATGGCCGCTTCCTTAACGGAGTCTATAAAGTGACGAACAGCCACCCTGAAACTGGCATTTGCCTCTATCATGTTCAGGGTATGAAGTTTCTTGTCCACACTCTCATGGCTGATAGGTGTCGTCTTCGATCCACCCCCCGGCATGAGCAGGTCCTGCCCATTGGCGCCGTCGGTATGTATATGAGTGGAGAGAACCTCAGGCCCTTCGTCTCCAGGCTGCAGGACGGCGGCGCCGGCCCCGTCACCCCAGAGGATGCAGGTGGTGCGATCGGTCCAGTCCAGGGTTCGTGTCATGACTTCCGACGCGACAACGAGAATATTTTTTGCCGCTCCGGTTTTGAGATACTGTTGCGCCACATTCAGAGCGAAAATGAAACCGGAGCAGGCCGCGGTGACATCGAACGTGACGGCCTGGGGAGCGTCCAGTTTAGCCTGCAGCCAGTTCGCTCCGGCAGGGCAACAGGTGTCCGGGGTAATGGTTGCAAGGAGGATCAAGTCCATATCTTTCGCCGTAAGACGGGCCATATCAAGCGCCTTGAGAGAGGCCTCATACGCCAGGTCGGACGTGGTTACCTCAGGATCCGCCATGCGCCTTTCCCGCACGCCGGTACGCTGTGTGATCCACTCATCGGTGGTATCAAGCCCCATTTTTTCCAGATCAAGATTACTTAGGATTTTTGGCGGGACATAGGATCCGGTCCCCAGGATTCTCACAGAAGTCATTTGCTATGCTTTCTCCAGTACGATACCCATTTGTTTCTCTTTTTCAGCCACCGCCAGCCTGGTCTTGATGACGGTATCAGGGATCAGGCTCATGGAGTCGATGCCGCATTCGACCAGGAACTCAGCAAAATCAGGGAAATCGCTCGGTGCCTGCCCACAGATGCCTATTTTCCTTTTCTTTTTCTTGGCAATGTCAATCACCTGTTTCACAAGTCTTTTCACGGCGTCATTTCTTTCATCATACAGATGGGATACGAGGGAGGAATCCCTGTCCAGCCCCAGTGCCAGCTGGGTAAGATCATTGGAACCGATGGAAAAGCCGTCAAAGATGTCCGCAAACTGGTCGGCACAGATGACGTTGCTGGGGATTTCGCACATCACGTATATTTCCAGGCCGTTTTCCCCCTGCACCAGTCCGAACTTTTTCATGAGGTCGATAACCCTCTTGCCTTCCTCCGGGGTCCGGCAAAAGGGAATCATGAGTTTTATGTTGGTGAGACCCACCTCGTTCCGGGCCTTTTCGAGGGCACGGCATTCAAGCTCGAAGGCCGGCATGAAATTCTCATCATAATAGCGTGATGCACCCCGCCAGCCGATCATGGGGTTACTTTCTTTTGGTTCATAAATGTACCCACCCAAGAGATTCTCATATTCATTGGTCTTGAAATCGGAGAGCCGGACAATCACATCATTCGGATAGTAACCTGCGGCAATCCTGCTCACTCCCTCGGCCAGTTTGTCCACAAAAAAGCGGGTCTTGTCATCGTAGACCGAGGTAGTCTGATCAATTTTGTAGACAACCCCGGCAACCTGTTGATCCGTCTTCGCCTTTTGTTTGAGTTTATCATAGTCAAGCAACGCCAGGGGATGGATTCCGATATGCGAGTTTATGATGAATTCCTCCCGCGCCAGCCCAACGCCGTCGTTGGGGATCATTCCCTGGGAAAAGGCCTTTTCCGGTATCCCCACATTCATCATGATTTTCGTCCGCGTCTGAGGCAGTTCATCGATATTAAAGGTCTCCACGTCATATTTGAGGAGTCCCTTGTAAACATGGGCTGTCTCCCCCTCGCAGCATGAGATGGTAATTTCCTGGCCGTTTCTGATGATTTCATCGGCGTTTCCGGTACCGATCACACAGGGGATCCCCAGTTCCCTTGAGACAATGGCTGCATGACACGTGCGCCCGCCCTTATTCGTCACGATGGCGGATGCGATTTTCATGATGGGCTCCCAGTCCGGGTCCGTCATGCTGGTCACCAGGACCTCTCCTTCTTTGAACTGATCCATCTCCAGGGTGGTCTGAATCACACGTGCGGCGCCCTGACCGACCTTGGTCCCCACTGCGGTGCCTGTAGCAATAATCTCCCCTTTTTCCAGGAGCCGATAATTTTCATACTTATTAGTATCCGCTCTGGAATGGATGGTTTCGGGTCGTGCCTGTACGATAAAGAGCTCTCCGGTTCCCACGTTGACTCCATCACCATCCTTGGCCCATTCAATATCCATGGGTTTGAGGTAGCCTGCCTCCTGACTGTAATGCTCCTCAATAAGGCAGGCCCACTCGGCGAGTTTCAGAATTTCATCGTCGTCCAGAACATAGCGGTGGCGCTCAACCAGGGTCGTGGCCACATTCTTGACGGTGGTTTCATCCTCCATGGAATAGACCATCTTGATATCCCGGTCCCCGACTTTTCTGCTGATAATGGCCCGTTTCCCCTGTTTCAGTGTGGGCTTGAACACGTAGAATTCATCCGGATTGACCGCCCCCTGGACCACATTTTCTCCGAGGCCGTAGGCACCGGTAATGAAAACCGCATCCTGGAAGCCTGTCTCCGTGTCAATGGAAAACATGACGCCCGAGTAAGCGGAGTCGCTTCTGACCATCTTCTGAACCGCAATGGAAAGGGAGACATCAAATTGGCCGAATCCCTTATCGTGTCGGTAGGAAATGGCGCGATTGGTAAAAAGACTTGCGAAACAGTTGCGGCACGCGTCGAGCACACTCATTCGTCCGCGGATATTGAGAAATGTATCCTGCTGTCCGGCGAAGGATGCATCCGGAAGGTCCTCTGCGGTCGCGGACGAACGGATGGCCACATCCAGCGTGTCCATGCCCTCCTGTCCGAATTCTTTTGCCAGTTGATCATAAGAGTCATAAATGGCCTGTGTCAGGTCAGGGGGGAATTCGGCGTGGCGGATGACGTCGCGGACAGATCGTCCTTTCATCATGAGATTCTGCATATCATGGGTATCGAGATCCTTCAGGATTTTTTTTATCTCATCCTCAATGCCTGCATACTTGAGAAAATAACGGTAGGCGTATGCAGTAATGGCAAATCCGTTCGGAACCTTAATCCCTTTCTTGTGGAGTTTTTGATACATCTCGCCCAGGGATGCGTTTTTCCCTCCAACCAAAGGGACGTCGCTGATGCCGATCTCCTTGAACCAAAGGATGAATTTTTTCAGACTGTCCGCTGCCATCCACCGAATCCTCCGTATTACGGGTTTCTGTCTCCCGATAAAACCGATTGCGTGCAAAAAAAGGTGAAGCCCAATAAACAGACGAGGCGTACCTGGAGCAATCTCTTGATTCCTAAGGAAATTGGACCCTGTAGACCTACCATTATTAGAATAGGTTGTCAATTGGCAAAATATGAGGTACATATGCAACTGCAAAGTACCAGGACGCATGGAAAGAAAGGAAGCTTTCAAGAGAAGTGGAGACGATGGCGGGAAAAGAAAGCGAATATATTTACCTGGATCACAATGCCACCACCCCCGTTGCCCCGGAAGCTGCAGACGTCATGAGGCCTTTTCTTGAAGGGACATTCGGGAATCCCTCGAGCGCCTATTTTTTGGGGAGGGAAGCAAAGGAAACTGTTGAGGGCGCCCGGGTGGAGGTGGCATCCTTGCTCGGTTGCACGCCGGAGGAGATTGTGTTCACCTCGGGAGGAACCGAATCAAACAATATGGCCATCAAGGGTTTGGTGGATTGGAAAAATCCTTCTGCCTGTCATATGATTACCACCTCGGTGGAACACCCGGCGATCCTTAACCCAGCCATTTTTCTCATGGAGTTGGGAGTGCAGGTGACGGTCCTGGCCGTGGATGGACTCGGGAGAATTGATCCGGGGGCGGTGGAGAAGGCAATACGCCCTGAAACCCGACTCATCAGTGTGATGCTTGCCAACAACGAGACAGGTACGCTTCAGCCCATTGAGGCCATTTCCCGCATCGCCAGGGACCACGGAGTGGTTTTCCACACGGATGCCGCCCAGGCAGTGGGAAAGACGGGCGTGAAGGCACGGGAACTTGGAGTGGATCTCCTCAGCATTGCCGGGCATAAGCTTTACGGTCCCAAGGGGATTGGAGCCCTGTACATCCGGAAAGGTGTTGAGATTGCCCCGCTTATACACGGGGCGGCACAGGAAGGCGGCAGGCGGGCCGGTACGGAGAACATGATCCTGGGGACGGGACTGGGCGCGGCATGCAGGGTGGCCGGGGAAAGACTTGAAAGAGATATGCGGAATAACCGGGAAATGCGGGACCGCCTCCAGGATCTCCTGTTTCAGGGGATAGATGATTTGGTCCTGAACGGGGATCCCGAACGAAGGCTTCCCAATACTCTGAACGTCTCCGTTCCCGGGCTTGAAGGGGCGAAAATCCTCGAAGGGATCCCGAATGTCCTCGCCTCCACGGGAGCGGCATGCCACGACAGGGCAGTGAGACTCTCGCACGTTTTGTCAGCCATGGGGGTGTCTGACCGGATAGGAATGGGAACCCTTCGTTTCAGCACAGGGAGAGAGAACACCATGGACCAGGTAGAAACGGCTGCACAGTATGTGATTGAGCAGGTGGCATCAATGAGGAGATAACGGATGGAGTTTGGCGGACAGGAAAAACCGTCCCTATTGATCATCGATATGGTCAAGGACAGCTTCCGCGAGGACCGACCGTTGCCCGTCACACCTCCTGCAAGAGAGATGATTCCGCGCATAAACGATCTGATTGGTGCGTTCAGAAAACACGGTTGGCCCGTTGTCTTTGCTACGGATGCCTTCCACCGGGATGACTTTATCTTCCAAGGCTCCATGAAACCTTACTCTCTCGCGGGAACGGAAGGGGCCGAGGTAGTGAACGAGCTCCATATGCGGGAGGAAGATCTCTGGCTTCCCAAGCCCCGGTTTTCCGCCTTTTTCAAGACGGATCTTGCCGACCGTCTGCACGAACAGAAGGTGACCCTTTGTGCGGTCTCGGGGATTACAACCAACTTTTGTGTCCTTACAACGGTGATGGATGCCCTGAGCTACGATTTCAAGGCCGTGCTGCTTGAAGACTGCACGGCGGCCATGCTCGAAGAGACACATGAAAAAATACTGTCCTGCTATCGGCGGAATCCCCTTTACCCCCTGTTCAGGGTCCTTCCAGCGGCGAGCCTGATTGATGAATTGGCATGATTCCCGTGCCGGGATTCACAAGGAAAGGGTGACATGGAACAGAAGACTGCTGTAGACGTGCCGCCATGCGAGATCTTTATCGACAAAGAGGGACGATGGTTCTACAGAGGGGCTGAGATTGTCCGAAGGGACATTATTCAGCTCCTTTACGCCGGCTTGGAACGGGACAACCGGAACCGGTATATCCTTCACTGGGATGGAAGCTCCTGCTCTGTGGAGGTGGAAGATACCGCATTTGTGGTGAGAAGGATTGACGAGAAAGATGGTTCTTTCCTCCTCCACCTGAGCGATGACTCCATCGAAAAACTCTCACCGGAGAGCCTTGCAACAGGGCGGGACAATGTACCGTACTGCCTGGTCAAAAACGGGCGGTTCTCCGCCCGTTTTACCCGGGCTGCGTATTATCAGCTCGCCGAACATATAGAGGAAGAAGAAGGCGGATTTTTTCTTCGCGCAGGAGAAAAGAACCACCCGATTTTGCAAAAGCTTCCTCCCTGACTGTCATATATAACCACCGGAGCGAGCTCAGGGTAGGGGAGCCGCGACCGTCACCTGCGCCCGTTTCCTGAGGGCGTCCAGCCAGTACTCGAAGGTGGTTCGTTGCTTCAGTCGCAGGAGGGAAAAACGAAACTGTTCTTTCTCTTCCTGGAATTTCTTCTGGTCAATTCCTTTATAGGCCTGCCAGCGGATGACAAACGCACCGGCAGGAGATTCAAAGATTCTGTCCGGATAGGGCCTGTCTTTGTTCAGGTGAAAGGCGGCTTCTATCAATTTCTGGTCATAGCCTATCTCGGGAACAGGCCCCTGCCGAGTGAAGAATGCGGTCACCTGCGGGGTGACGCCAGCTGCGCTTGCAACCTGCTTCCAGTGCTTTCCCTCTTTGAGCTCATGGAGGTATGTTTCAGCCACGGATTTCGCCTTCTCCATCGCCAGGTATTTTTCGCAATCCGCTTTTACGCTATTTTCCACGTCTTTCAGTTTGGGGAGATAGGAGGGCTTCCTGTCCGCCACTTGAAAAATATAAAATTTTCCCTTGATCTCTATCAGTTCGCTCGCTTCATCCTTTTGCAGGCTGAACAGGGATTCCCTGAGTTTTTCATCACCGCCGATTCCGGGGATAGGGTCCTTCAATGAAAAGAAGTCGGTATACCGCATGGGCACCTTATTTTCTGCCGCGTATTTCCCAAGATCAACCTCATACGGCATTTGGTCTAGCAGGGAGAGGCCCTTCTCATGGGCAAGGTCTGCGGTCTCGCTTTTTTTCAGATTGTCTTCGATCTCGCTCCGAACTTCATCGAGGGGTTTTGTCCTTCCCGGGTGGATATCCTCCACCTTGATGATATGATACCCAAACTGTGTCTTCACCAAGCCGCTGATCTGTCCTTTCTTGAGTTTGAACGCGGCCTCTTCAAAGGGTTTAACCATCTTTCCCCTGGAAAAGCACCCGAGATCTCCTCCATTCTTGCGGGTGGGACCCTCCGAATATTTTTCCGCCAGCTTCGCGAAATCCTTTCCGGCGCGTGCCATCTTCAGGACGGTTTCCGCCTTTTTCCGGATCTTTGCGGCTTCGGCCTCTGTCTCATTTTTCTTTAAGCGGAAAAGAATATGACGGGCGCATATCTTTTCGGGAATTTTAAATGAATCGATATTGTAATTATAATATTCCTTTACTTCCCGTTCACTCACCTTTGCCTGGTCTTTGAACTGGGCGGGATCTATGGTGATATAGGCCAGCTTGATCTTTTCAGGGACCCGATAGTCCTCCTGATGCTTCTTGAAATAGTCCTCCATCGCGGCAGGATCTGCCTTTACCGTGGATTTGAATTTCTGAGGGCTGATCAGAAGATATGAAATACGTATCTGCTGGTGGCCGAGGGTGTACGCATCAAGCAGTCCTTCGTGCGTGACAGGGAGAAAAGTGAGGAGAAACTGCCGCAGTTTTTCCTGTAGGAGTTCCTGGGCAATACCTTGCTCGAAGTCCTCCGGTTTCATGCGGTTCTGATCCAAGAGGGCCTGGTAGCGCCGCACATCAAATTGTCCGTTTATCTGAAATGCGGGATAGGCCATGATTGCCTTCTGGACTTCCGTTTTTGTCACGTCAAACCCGAGCTTCCGGGCCTCCTGGCTGATAAGCTTCCTGTTAATGAGATGCTGCAGCGCCCTGTTCTTGAGATCGAGCACCTTGACAAGATTATCGTTCCAGGCATCCCCGTATTGCCTCCGGAACGATTCGACCATATCGCGGTATTCCTTGTCAAAGGCAAGCCTTGTTATCACTTCTCCATTTACCGTGGCCACTTTTTGTTCTCGCCTGGAGGTGAAGGAATAGCCGAAGTAAAAGATAAAGACGAGACTGATAATCCCGATCAGAAATTTAATGAGCCATGATTTGGCCTGCCTTCGCATGAGGCTCAACATTGCAACAAAACCTCCCTTGAAAAACCAGCATCAGCTATTATAAAATACGGAAACGACTCTTGTCAGCCTGACAACATTTCGAGGAAACCCCATACCACGATCCCTTTTGATTTGTCCATGATAAAATCAGTCCATTCCCGCTTGACAGTCCCTTTGACGGTCCTGTAACCTGTTGAGCACAGGAATTTTCTGGAGAAAGGCGCGGGCCGGATGATCGATTTTATACTTGGGAAGGAAATAGCGTATTATGTGCGACAGCACCGGGCACTGCTAATCGCCACCATCCTGCTTGCAGCCCTTTCCTCCCTGTTTGTCTTCATTCCCGCCTACCTGCTGCAACCCTTTATCGATGAAGGCATGAAGGCGGGGGCGAACCCGGTAAGCTGGAAGATCCCGTGGATTACCTTCAAGGCGGGATCCTGGCTTTCATGGCACCGGACCGAGCTGGTTCTGGTGGACGATATTTCTCCCAATAAACTCCTCATCCTGCTTACCATGGTGGCGTTTGTATCGGTGGTATGCAAGTCCATTACCATGTATCTGGGGGGGCTGTCCGCTGCCGCTTTTTCCAACAGGGCCGTTCGGTCCCTTCGCATTGATGTGTTTCGGAAATTCGTTTCTCTCCCCTTGAGCTTCCATCAGAAAACGAAATCAGGAGAACTGATCGCCCGGGCGACAGCGGACCTGACGGTCATGCAAGGCAGTATTTCAAATATTATCATCGGGCTGATCCAGCATCCGTTGACCATATGTATCTTCCTGATCTACCTGGTTGTCATGAATTATCAGCTCACTATCCTGGTGTTTGTCACGGTTCCTCTGATTGTGGGCTTGGTCAGGCTCTTTGGAAAAAAAGTGAAAAAGCACGCTATCCGGGTGCAGGACGCGACCGCGGAGGTCACAAACGCGTATCACGAGGGACTTGTGTGCCTGAAGGTGGTCCAGGGTTTTTCGAAAGGAGACGCCGAGACAGAGAGATTCAGAGACCTTGCCTATTTCCTGTACGGTCGGGTCATGCACTGGGCGCGATGGAATATCGGGCTGGGCCCCCTCATGGACGCGACGGTTTTTCTGGTCCTGCCCGCCGTCCTGATTGTGGGCAAGGTGTATTTTCACCACACCCTGGGGGAACTCATGTCCATGGTCTACGCATTTTCCCGGGTGTATGCACCGACCAAGAAACTGGCCACCATTAATAACAATCTCAGAACCCTCCAGGGGGCCACCCAGCGGGTCTTCGGAATTATGCAGACGGAACCTGACATACAGGATGCCCCGGGTTCGGTCCCCTTGCCGCGGCATCGGAAATCCATTGTGTTTGAAGATGTCACCTTCGGGTATGCCTCCGGAGAAGCGGTGCTTGAACATCTCTCATTTAAGGTAAAGGCGGGGGAAATGGTGGCCTTTGTGGGATCCACCGGGGCGGGGAAGAGCACGCTCCTGGATCTGATCCCGAGGTTTTACGATGTGACGGGCGGACGCATTTTCGTTGACGGCAAGGATATCCGGGACGTGACCCTCACCTCCCTTCGAGGCCAGATCGGGATCGTCAATCAGGAGATTCTCCTTTTCCACGATACCATTGCCAATAATATCACCTACGGAAGGCGTACCGCCACAAGGGAAGAGATGATCTCCGCTGCACAAAAAGCCCAGGCCCATGATTTTATCATGGCGCAACCAAAGGGATACGAGACGGTTGTCGGGGATCAGGGAACCCTGCTTTCCGGAGGCCAGCGCCAGCGGATCGCCATTGCGCGGGCCATTCTCATCAATCCGTCCATTTTGATCCTTGACGAGGCTGCTTCGGCCCTTGATGCGGAGAGTGAGCAGCTCGTGCAGGAGGCAATAGAGGACCTCAAAGGAGGTCCGACAATCATTGTGGTGGCTCACCGGCTCAGTACCGTGAGAAAGGCGAGCCGTATCTATGTGCTGGAACACGGACAAATCGTGGAATCAGGTTCCGAGCATGACCTGCTGGCAGTGAATGGCCGTTTTCGCCAGCTCCATGATCTGCAATTCATGTGACAGGAGAGGTTTTCCGGTTTCTGCGTTCCTTGAAGCCGGGAAAGTTTATGAATGCTGGTACAGGCTATGCCCATTTTTTCGTCGATTCCCAGTCTGCGTTTCTCCGCGTGGGTCTGCGGTTGAAGAAGACAGGAAGTCAGGCATAGCTGGGCGAAGGTGATACCATGATGAAACAGGGCTCCGAGGAGATCAAAAAAGCGTTACTGAAGAAGGGAGTGGACATCTCCAGCCCGGAAAGCGTGGAAATCGGGCCGGAGGTGAATCCTGACCGCATTTCAGGACATGGAGTGAAGATATACGCGGGGTGCCGGATTTTTGGCGCCAGGACCCTGCTCTTATCGGGGGTTGAATTGGGATATGAGGGACCGGTGACCGTGAAAGACTGCCTTCTCGGCAGGAACGTCCGGCTCGGAGGGGGGTATTTTGAGTCTTCCTGCTTTCTTGAGGGAGCGTCCATGGGATCAGGGGGGCAGGTACGCGCCGGGTGCCTTCTTGAGGAAGGAGCCCGCGGGGCGCATACGGTCGGGCTGAAACAGACGATCCTGTTTCCGTTCGTGACCCTCGGAAGCCTCATCAATTTCTGTGACTGCCTGATGGCCGGGGGCACGGATGCAAAAAACCATAGCGAGGTCGGAAGCAGCTACATCCATTTCAACTATACCCCGAACCAGGACAAGGCGACCGCTTCGTTGATCGGGGATGTCCCTGGAGGGGTGATGCTCAACCGGCCGCCCATTTTTCTCGGGGGACAGGGGGGACTGGTGGGTCCGGTAACGATTGGATACGGGGTAACGGTGGCCGCGGGTACAATCGTCCGGAAGGACCTGCTGAAAGAGAATTCGATCATCCTGGGACAGCGTGTCCCCCCGAGAGCGATCCCATTTCACCAGGGGCTTTACACGAATATTCAGCGGTTGATTGCCCTAAACACCCGCTATATTGCTAACTTGATTGTCCTTCGCAGGTGGTACCTGGACATCCGGGCCCGCTTCATGGACAGGGGAGCAAAGGAAAAAGCGCTCCTCGAGGGGGCCGTCGAAGTCATCACTGGTGCTGTCAATGAGCGTCTCAGGAGATTCAGCGAGGTGGCAGGCAGGATGCCCCGATCCATAGCGTTGTATGAATCCGTCTCAAAGAAGACCAATGATCTTGTGATACGGAGAAAGCAGGAATTCGCCACCCGTTGGCCCCGTCTGAACGACCTGTTTTCTAGCGCCCTGGAAGAGGGAGGAGATGGACATCCGAAAGAGGCCTTCCTGGACGCGGTCGATCAATCAGCGGCGAAGCAGGGGGCACAATACCTGGATGTGATCAAAGGGCTCCAAGAAAAGGGGACCGGTCTCGGAACAGGCTGGCTCCAGGGCATGGTGGACAGCATCCTGAAGAGGGTGTGGGAAGCGCTTCCATCTTTTCAGAATCCCGTCTCCGGCGGGCCATAGGGAATGAGGCAGAAAAAAAGAGAGCGGAAGATGGGACAGATGGAGGAACAGGAAAAAGTGACAAAACTCTTCGGCACTGATGGAATCCGGGGTATTGCGAACAGATATCCTATTACCCCGGAAGTGGGCACAGAGCTCGGCCGTGCCGTAACAGACTATTGCCGAAAAATGGAACGGTCCCCCCGTGTGGTGATCGGAAGGGATACCAGGAACTCCGGGGAGATGCTGCAGTTTGCCGTAGCTGCGGGTGTTCTCTCTGCTGGCGGGAAGGTCTTCCTGACGGGCCGGATCCCGACACCTGGGATCGCGTATCTCGTCCGTCACTTCGGGGCGGGCGCGGGGGTGGTCCTGTCAGCATCGCATAATCCCGGCGAATATAATGGGTTCAAGCTCTTTTCCGCCCGAGGGTTCAAACTGTCGGACGATGAAGAGAGCCGGATCGAAGAGATGATTCTTTCCCGGGAACAGTATTGCTCCAGCGGGGATACGGGCAGGGCGGAGATGCGGGAAGATGCCTGGCGGTTGTATATGGATTTCCTTGAAAAAACGGTCACCCCCGAGACACCGCTGAAAGGAATGCGGCTGGTGATTGATTGTGCAAACGGCGCCACCTTCCAAGTGGCACCGGAGCTCTTTAAGAAATTTGGGGCGACGGTGAGCACCCTGTTCGCAGAGCCGGACGGAAAAAATATCAATGACGGGTGCGGCTCTCAACACCCGGAGATATTGCAGCAGGAGGTTGTGAAGATCGGTGCCCGTGCGGGTCTTGCGTTTGATGGGGACGGTGATCGTCTGGTGGCGGTGGATGAAAAAGGACAGCTCCTCTCCGGAGATCAGATCATCGCCATCTGTGCCGGGGACCTGAAAGAACAGGGCAGATTGCAGAATAACCTGGTGGTGAGCACCGTCATGAGCAATATGGGTTTACGGGTTGCCCTTGAACACATGGGAGTGCAACAGGTAACGACCCGGGTGGGAGACCGGTATGTGATGGAGGCCATGAAGGAGAAGGGGGCCATTCTCGGCGGTGAAGATTCAGGACACCTCATTTTTCTGCATCACCACACAACGGGCGACGGCATCCTGTCCGGCCTCCAGCTCCTTTCCGCCATGCTCCGGACACGGAAGCCCCTCTCCGAACTGCGCCGCTCTATGATCATTTTTCCCCAGACCCTGATCAATGTCCCGGTTCGAAATAAGCCGGAGATCCTATCCATTCCGGAAGTCCGAGCAGTGATTCAGAGGGTGGAGCAGGCCCTCGGGGACCGGGGGAGGGTCCTGGTACGGTTTTCCGGCACCGAGCCTCTCTGCCGGGTCATGGTTGAAGGTGAAAACAGGGATGATGTTGAGCGATACGCTGCAGAGATCGCCGAAGCCATAGATCAGGCGATTGGATCAAAGAAAGCGTAGCGTGGAGAGTATAATCGGATTTCGCTTCCCATTTAGCCATTGCGGCCGGCCCGTCTCCGGCGGGCAAGTCCCGGCCGGATCATTCAAATTCCTCTGATTCTTCTGCCGGGTAAAAGAGAGAGAGGCTTTCCGCAAGGATTTTCTGGGGGTTTTCATGGAGGAGGTAGTCCTCTGCCTCTCTGCGAAAGACCTTTGCCTCCTTTTCCATGGCTTCCAGTTTTCCGGCAACGCCCGATCCGCGCAGCATTGTTTTTATCTCGTGGAATAGTTCCTCGCTCCCGTAGAGATAGGTTCCTTCGTGCATGATCTTGCAGGCAAGTTTATGCCGAAAGGTATCGAATCGCAGCTGTTTCCGGACCGTTCCGGTTTTCTTGAGTACGTAGTCTATCTCTTCCCGCACGTGTGGGGTAATGAGGAGGCGGTATTTTTCCCGGAAGATTGCGTCGTCGAGACGTTTCATGATCCCTTTCGGGAAATCATCAGGCACGATCACCACGATGTCCATATCGGAGCCGTTCACCATTTTGCCGGTGCTTCGCTCGGGCCGGGGCACATCGTGGGCCATGGCGTAGACAATATCTCCGGCAATGATAAAGCAGGCGTGTTCCCCAATGGATATCTCGCTCGCAAGATGGGAGGCCAGGGAAGCCACGGTTCGGTAGGCGAGATCCAGCTTTGCCCCCGTCACGTGCTCGATGTGTGATTCTACCGCGCGGCATTTCTGTTCCATCTCGTACTCCTGGCCCTTGAGCCCGAGGACCCGGTAGGTCAGGAATTCCCGGAAAATGGAGGGAGAGAGCCTGCCGAATCCGGGGACCCGGCGATCCAGACGCAGGTAACGGGTGCCCACCCTGCCAAAAACAACGGCACTGGAGAGGTGACAGGTTCGCCACAACAGGAGCCCGTTGCCGCCGATATGGCCCCACACTTCGCCCCCAACGAGGGGTCCTGTCCGGTCCAGCAGTTTCAGGATTTGCTTTTCCATCCGAGAAATTCTATCATGGAATTGTTTCAATTGACAACAGGAAGGAAGAGAACGGATTTGAACGAACAAGATTCCTGCGGAGATGCCATGGATCGCGCGAAAAAAACCATTGCGCAGGTGGGTGAATTCGGGTTCATCCGCTCCGTCATGATGAATTGTGTGCATGCTCCTGAGAAGGTGATCCAGGGGATAGGGGACGATTGTGCCGTCATCGGACCATATGAAGACAGGGTTCTGCTGATTACCACGGATCTGCTCGTGGAGGATGTCCATTTCTTGCGGGGAAAGATTTCCTTCCGGGAGCTTGGCGCGAAAGCAGTGGCCGTAAACCTGAGCGACATAGCCGCCATGGGAGGCATTCCCCGGCACCTGTTCGTCTCACTTGCCATCCCCCGGCGAATGCCCGTGGAGGATCTCAGCGAACTGGACGCGGGTATGAAGGATATGTGCAGAACCTATGGAGTAAATCTTCTCGGGGGCGACACATCGGCTTCTCAAGGGGGCCTTTTCATCAATGTTACCGTGATCGGAGAAGCCGATGCGAAAGCGGTGCTCTACAGAAAAGGGGCTTCTTCCGGAGATCGCGTCTATGTGACGGGAACAGTCGGGAATGCAGGAGCCGGTCTCAGACTGCTTCAGGAAGAGCTCATCGCCCACGATGATCTCAGGGAAGCACTCATAGCGGCCCACAACCGGCCAAGGCCGCGATTGGAGCAAGGCCGTCTCATAGCCGGGTCCATGCTCGCTTCCTCGATGATCGATATCAGTGACGGACTCCTTTCCGATCTCGGTCACATCTGCGAGGAGAGCGGTGTCGGAGCCCGTATCTTTGAGGAACGCCTTCCCCTGTCAGACGAACTCAAGGCCCTCTGCCGTGTGAATAGCCTGGACCCCAGCGAGATGGCCCTTTCCGGGGGTGAAGACTACGAACTCCTCTTCACGGTGCCCGTGAAGAACGCGGAATCACTCGAAGCACTTTTGCAGCGCCACGGCCATCTGTTTTTTGAAATAGGCAGGATTACAGAGGGGAAGAGCATCCGCGTTGTCTTGGCCGGTGGAACGGAAAAAGAGGTGACCCCTTCGGGATTTGATCACTTTGCCCCGGCAAAAAGATCCCCATGTCCCCCCTCTCCCTGCATCCGTTTCAGTCCAGACGATTGATAAAATGGTGGAGTGCTGTATCCACGTCGGTTTGGAGGCTCCTGGCGGCATCTTCACTGATCCTCCTGATACCTGCTCCCAGCCGAAGAAGGTTCACGAAAAGGGGATCAAGGGGCAGAAGATGGGTATAGGGTGCGTTGGTTTCGCAGGGTGCCTTCCGGAGCCGCGTCATGATGCCGCCTGAGAATTGTTCGAATTTCCGCGAAAATATCTCGGTCCCGATGCGGGAAAAACGGGAATTCAGGACGATTCGTTCAAGCAGATACGCATTGGCCCGCGGGTCCAGGTCTGTGGCGAGTATCGGATAGGTCCCTGGAAGGTTATCACGGGTAAGATCCGTTTCCCGGGTCTCGGAGGCAATAAAACCGAGCAGAACCGGTCCCCACCCCAGGATATGGAACAGGGGATTGAACCGCCTGCTTGAGTACTGAAACGAGTCGAGGCCCTGGGCCAGGCGGAGCCAGAAGCACCGCGTTTGAGCAGAGAGGGCCAGGAAGGCCTTTGATTCAGGACAGTTTTCTCTCCGGCATTTATCGCCGTAGTCCACAAGCGACCGTAAATCCCTTCCCTGATGACGGGCGGGGTGCAGGAGGCACCCCACAAGGCCGCAGGCATCATCAGTGTATCCAAGGGCCCAGCAGCTGAATCCGGTGATTGGGTGCGGATCCCTGTTTTGATGATCAAAATTCCGCGTATTTTCCCTGAGTATCCGCTGGATGATAGTCCGATGCTGGATATGGTCATATTCCGCGGGACGGATGGGCGGACAACAGGCGAAGCAGCTCTTTTCTGCATCCGGGGCACACAATGTCGGTTGCCGGTCATCTTGAGAAAAATGTCTTGTCATCAAAACACTCAGCTGTCGCGAAACCCTCCACCTCTGATGGTCGGCCCGGATGGGTTCTCCTGATCGGAGTCCAGAAGGGCTTCCTCCCTGAGCCCCCTGGTGGGGGCCACCTGATGCCTCCCACTTTGCGGGAGGAGACTCACTGCATCAACCGGTAGGGCCCTTGGAGATAATGGCGTTCCGTCGTCTCCTGGCCAGTTCTCTCTTGTCTGCCACTTCATCCGACTCATCAACGATCTCTCTTCCCAGAATTTCCTCAAGGATATCTTCCAGGGTTATGAGACCGGCAATTCCGCCGTATTCATCCAGGACCACGAACAGATGCTGCCTGAGCTCCAGAAATTCCGTCAATACCTTGCTCAATCGAGCGGTTTCCACCACAAAATGGACCGGTCTCATGAGCTCTGTGAGTTGTTCGTCTCCTTTTCCCCCGGCGAGGGCATGAAAAAGCTCCTTGGTAAGGACGATGCCCACCACGTCTTCCTGATCATGATCGTACACGGGAAACCTGCTGTGTTCCCATTTCGTGGCTGCCTCGGAGGCCTCTTTCAAGGTAAGGTGTTCGTTGAGGGTGAAGACCACCGTCCGGGGAGTCATAACCTCTTTTACCGTCTTGCTCCGGAGCGTAAGGATATTTTCAATGGCTTGTTTCTGATAAGGCCTGATCTCGCCAGCCTGGAGGCTCATGCGCGCCATGATCCTGATCTCTTCCGGGGTCACCGTGTCCCCTTTTCTGCCCCTTGAAAGGAATGCAGTGAGAAGACTGCTCAACCAGATTGCGGGCCTCATGACCCACACCAGGCCCTGGAGCGGGTAGGCCACCAGGGGAATGAGGGATCTTCCGTAAATGACCCCGGCGGTCTTCGGGACAATCTCGGAGAAGATGAGGATAGCCAGGGTGAAGAACACGGAAAATGACCCCAGCCGCTCATGGCCGAAGACGACGGCTGCTGCCGCGCCGGCGAAGGCGGCGCCGGCCGTGTTTGCGATGGTATTGAGGGTGAGGATGGCGGCGATGGGTTTCTCCACATCCCTGCGCATTCCCTGGAAGATTTTCGCACTTCGTTTCTGTGCCTGTGCCATGGCCTCCACCTGCCTCCGGGGCACGGAATAGAGGACCGCCTCAAAAAGGGAACAGCCGGCCGACAGGAAAATGGCCAGGCCTACCGCGACGACGAGTTCAATCATGATGTAATCTCCTCCAGGTCCTCCGGGCGGTTGATGTTGAAAAACGAGCGCAAAGAAGGGTCGAATTTCCTGATCTCATTCTCTTCCACGTACCGGACCGAGACCCGATCAAAAAAGCGAATGACCTGGTATTGATGATTCCGGATCAGCCGCTCCACTTCCGGAAGGCAGGTCTTCCTGTAGAGTGCGTGCAGTGCCTCTATCTTCCAGCCGATTTTCGGCACTACCACATCATACGCTTCCCGTTGTTCAATCATGTGGGTTACGAGATCAGGATTCAGGAACGGTATGTCGCATGCGACAAAAAAACCATATTCCTCCGTAATGGAGTGGAGGGCCGTGTAGATGCCCCCCAGGGGGCCAAGTCCTTTGATGATATCGTGTTTCATGGGGAGATGAAACCGGGAATATTCTTCCGGTGTATTGGTGATGAGGACCACGCTTTCGAAAAGGTCTTGCAGAACCCGGATCACCCGTTCTATCAGGGGCACGCCATCAATTTCGATCAGGGCCTTGTTTCGGCCGTATCGGCTGCTCTTTCCCCCCGCCAGGATAATCCCGCAAATATCTCTATACGGCATGATCATTGTTCAGTCGATGTTGAACAAGCAAGGAAATGCCTTTGAAATTTCGCATTTCGGTCTCAAAAACCTTCTATCCTGCGGACGTGGCTGTGAATCCTGTTGGTGCCCTTCGCCAGGTCCACCAGAGTGACATTGTAGACCTTAGCGGCTTCCACCGCTTTGGATGTGGGCCGGGACATGGCGACAAACAGGGGTATCCGGGCCTTGGCGGTCTTGAGAATCATTTCAAGGCTTGCACGGCCGCTGGACACGAGGATCTTATTGTCCATGGGGATTTGCTGGAGAAGAGCGGCCCCGATGACCTTGTCAAGGGCATTGTGGCGGCCCATATCTTCACTGAAGAGCACTGGTTCCGCTTTCCCGTCGAGGAGCATGGCGGCATGAGCCGCCTTCGTGCGCCAATACAAACGCTGGTGCTCTTCCAGCCGTCTGGCGCCTGCATAAATCACGTCCATGGAAAAGCGCGTCTTGCTTCTAACCCGGGAAAGGCGGGGACTGAGTTCGCTGTAGTTCTGTTTGCCGCATATGCCGCAACTGGAAAAAGAGACTCTCTTCATGACCTCCGTTTCAGGGGAAATCGCCTTTTTTACCAGGGACACGCGCGCGCGAATGACATCATCTGTATGTCCATTTTCCCGAAAATGAATATGACAGGTCCTGACGTCTGCAGAAGTATCGATGATACCGTCGGTGAACAGAAACCCGTAAACAAGTTCTTTGATAAGAACCGGCGTGCACATGATCAGAGTCTGTCTCCCCTCTTCTATGGTGATCTCAAGGGGGGTTTCCACCAGGAGGTCGGTGGGTTCCGGGGAGAGTACCCTGTCTTTGAAGGTGAAGGACCGGATAGTCTTGTATGTCAGGTTTTTTCCCATTTTTTCAGTGACAGGATAAAGGGAATTCACCCCGGTAGAATCCTGTCTAATCTGTTATCCTGTCAGAGGTTCATTTCCGCTCGCAGAGCTCTACCAGTACCCCGTTTGTCTCCTTTGGATGAATGAAGGCGATCCTCGCGCCACCTGCTCCATGTCTTGGTGCCTGGTCGATGAGCCGGACCCCTTTTTTCTTCAGTTCCTCGAGGGCCTCATCGATGTTTTCGACCCGGAAGGCAATGTGCTGGATGCCCTCTCCACGGGATTCGATGTACCGGGCCACAGGACCGTCATCGTGGGTGGATTCCACCAGTTCCACCTCGCTGTCCGTGATGGGAATGAATGCCACGTTCACCTTCTGATCGGCAACATTTTCAATCCCGGCTATTTGAAGTCCCAGCACGTCTGTGTAAAACCTGCCTGCCTGCGCAATTTCCTTCACGGCAACGCCGATATGATCTATATGCTTGATCTTCATGGTCCCTCCTCTCGTTGGTGAAATCTTCCCCGGCCAACCTTTTGCAACAGGGGAAATAAGGATTTCACCTCTCCAGCAATACCATACCTGTCATGTATATCTTCGGTCAAGGGATTCTGTAAACAGAACCCGATCAGTTTTCTTGCATTTATTCCCTTTGGTTATTAAAATAAAATCACACGTACACGCGGAATGAAAGGAAATGACCATGAAAGGCGATCCATTCGGGTTTATTTCACCAGATGCTCCCGCCACCCGGAAAGGGCAGGCCGATTTCGATCAACTGGAAGCCACGGAGCTATACTGCCCCAAGTGCCGGCAGGCGGTTCCCGTCAGAAAGTTTCTGCTTCTCATCCTGCCTGACGGTGACAAGTATGAGTACCGATGCCAGTACTGTGGGACCAAGGTGGGAGACAAGATGGACAAATCCGGGCAATACTATGGGGTGCTGAGGGGTTAGTGCAGCGCTCGGGGAGTGAAATGCAGGAAATTGGTGATACAGGCGCGGGCAGGGCCCGAAAGCCCTGCCCGCGGCGTCCGAGGGGGAACAATTACTTGAGATATCTTGGCTCGCCTTTGGGCGGGAAATGGCCCTTGGTAAGCGCGGCTGCCATCTCATCATAATTGGTCTTGGTATCGTCAAAGGTAACCGTGACCTCGTTCTTTTGTATGTCGGTCTCCACATCTTTCACGCCGTCAAGCCGCATAAGGATACTCCATATCCTTTGAGCGGTCGCGGCTCACTCACAACCGGGATTATCGAACTGCACTACCCTTACAGCGGCGAGCGCGGGCTGACTGAAAGCAGACAAGGCAACGAGACTCCCCAGGATTACGATCCCGAAGACCAGCCATTTTTTACGTCCCATGTTTTCCTCCTTTGTTCATGTGTTGTAGGGTATCCTGTATACTCATCATACCTTAACATAAGTGTTTTTTTTCGGGTTTACAAGGGACCTTTTCGAAATGGTTTCCAATGCGCGCGGGGACCAACTTAGCAAAGAAGCCTTCTGAGGAGCGAGACAAAGTCCATGATGTCATCTTCAGTGGTGTCAAAAGAGGTCATCCACCGGACGATGGACTGCGTTTCATCCCACACGTAGAAGAAATATTCCCGCTGGAGCTCCGGAATATGTTCTCTGGGTATTCTTGCAAAGATTGCATTCGCCTCCACCGGCTGGGCAATTTCTATCCGGGGGATATCTCTGATGTTGCGGGAGAACAAGGCAGCCATGGCATTAGCATGTTGGGCGTTCCTGCGCCAGAGATCATCAGTGAGGAGCGCCTCAAACTGGGCCGCAATGAACCGCATTTTTGATGCGAGCTGAGCACCCTGCTTGCGGATGAATCTGAAATTCTGCGCCAGATCCGGATTGAAAAACACAACCGCTTCTCCGAACATGACTCCGTTTTTGGTCCCGCCGAACGAGAGCACGTCGATGCCGAGATCTCGCGTGGTTTCCCTCAGTTGCATATCGAGAGACACGGCGGCATTTGCAATCCTGGCGCCGTCAAGGTGTACCAGCAGGCCGTTTTCGTGGGCAAACCGGCTGATTGCTTCGATCTCTTCCGGGCGGTAAACGGTCCCCAGTTCCGTGGCTTGGGTAATGGAAATGACCCGCGGCTGGGCCTGGTGCTCGTTTCCTACCGAGTGGAGATGCGGCTTGATTTGATCGATGGTTACTTTGCCGTTTTCCGTGGGGATGGTGAGAAGCTTGCACCCGGTGAACTTTTCAGGGGCCCCGCATTCATCTTCATTGATATGGGCGGTTTCGGCACAGATGACCGCCTGGAAGGAATCTGTCAGAGTTTGGAGAGACAGGACATTGGCGCCAGTCCCATTGTAGACAAAGTAAATGGAGATATCCTCCCCAAACATTTCCTCAAATTTCCGAGTGGCCGATTCGGTGTAGGGGTCGTCTCCGTAAGCCACCACGTGCCCCTGGTTGGCCTGCACAATGGCCTCGAGTATCTCGGGATGCACTCCCGCGTTATTATCGCTCGCAAAACCTCTTTTGTTCTTCTTCATCATTTCCATTTATCCTCGATCAGATTCTTGCTTGTTTCACCATCCACTCCCCAGCCTGGCTGGGTCATTAGAGCCACAGAGTCCGCAGAGAAAAAAACATTTCTCTTTGCCGGGAGATGCCGACAAATAGAAAGAGTCTGGATCTGAAACTCACACGTGGAATAGTAAGTCTTGGCGCAGGAAATATACTTTTGCCCGATCGGTGTCCCGCCTTCGGGCAAGGAAGATTTTCTCTGTGTCCTCCGTGGCTCTGTGGTGAGATGTTCACGTTCTTTATTGCAGATTGAACCACATGATGCGGCCTTTGCCCGAGCCGATTCTGCTGAACCTTCCTTTTTGTGCTGCCACGA
>CAZWEV010000039.1:0-38341 GCA_964633015.1 uncultured Desulfobacteraceae bacterium
ACTTCTCTTCGCCTGAAGGCGAGGGGTTTCAACCATCCCCGATGGGGACACTAATCCTTATGTTGTAGTGCAGTCTTTTACTATTGATCTTCGCTTTCCCAGTGAAGCGAGTCAGCACGATTCTGAGCATCATATGCCATAGCAGGAACTTCAAACACTCTCAATGTGTATTTCCGGTGGATCCTCCCTGAGCCCCGCGGAGGGGCCATACGATGCTTGCCGCTCCGCGGGAGGAGACTCGTTCAGGACTAGATATTAAGTGAGGGGAGGCCCAAGCCTTTTCTCTTTTGCTCAATGTGACGACGGATCAGAAGGGCCGCCTTTTCCGGGTCCGGTTCCACGGCGAAGCAGGCGCCGACTGCGTCGGTGAGGCCTTCGGTTACCGTCTTGACCACATTGGTACTCCCGGTAATCGGGGGCATGGGTCCCAGTACGGTGAAGATGCCAGAGGCGACCACGTAGACCCCGATGGAAACGGCCTTTTCCGAGTACCATTCAGGAGCGGCACCGGCCAGGGGAAGATCGCTGATATCCGTCCCCAGTGTATTGGCAAGGGCGGCGGCAAGGACCAGGATGCGGACATTATCCACGCAGCTTCCCACATGCAGGACCGGTGGAATTCCCAGGGCACCGCACACTTCCTTGAGGCCGGGCCCGGCAAACTTGATAGCCTCCGGCACCTTCAGGCCCGCCTTTGCATTTGCGATGCCGGCACAGCCCGTGTCCAAGACCAGAATATCATTCTCGATGAGCCTTTTGGTCAGGGTGACGTGCCCGTAATCATGTTTGATCTTGGGATTGTTGCATCCAACGATGCCCGCCGCACCCCTGATCTTTCCCGCTTTCAGGGCGTCTATCAGGGGATCGGGCGTGCCGCCCAGGGCGGACAGAATCGCCTCTACTGAAAACCCGGACATACACTTGACCGGCTCAACCGGAATATACACCCTGTCGGCATTCCGGTTCGCAAAATTTTCCACCGCTCTCCTGACCAGGGTGCGGGCCAGTTCTCTGGCATTTTCCGGGTGGAATTCGTTGTGCTCCATTTCAGGGAACTTGGCCTTGTCACTGGTGGAAATCATCAGCGTGTGGAAGCATTTCGCCACGTGCCCGAGTGACGGCATGATGCACTGGTAATCCACCAGCATCATCTCCACCGCGCCGGTCACCAGCACCAGTTCCGTCATAAGATGATTGCCGGCCATAGGAATGCCGTGGCGCATGAGGAGTTCGCTCCCGGTACAGCACAACCCCGTCAGATTTATTCCTTCCGCCCCTTTCTCCTTTGCCAGTTTGATCAGGTCTTCGTCTTCCGTCGCCTGAAGGATCATTTCCGAGACGACCGGGTTGTGCCCATGCACAATGACGTTGACGTGGTCCTCTTTCAGGACTCCCATGTTGACGATTGAGGTGACTGGCTTCGGGGTGCCGAACAGGATATCCGAGACCTCCGTGGCGATAAGAGACCCGCCCCAACCATCAGACAGTGCATTTCGCAGGCCGTGGAGAAGAAGGTTCAGCCAGTCATTGTCAACTCCCATGTGGGTCCGGTGCATCATCTCCGATGTCTCGCGATCAATGCCGCGGGGGGTGATGCCGAGCTTCTCCCAAGTGTTCAACCGTTTCTTGGGCGCCCGGGAGATGAGCTGAAGCCCTTTCTTCCTTGTGCCGTAGTCTTCCTGCATGGCAAATGCCAGCTCGCCGGCAACGGCGGAGGCGTCTTTCTCTTCGGTGCTCACTCCGTATTCAGCTGCCACCCGCATGAGTTTTTCAGCATCGCCGATTTCGTATCCCGGGGCTTTTCCCTGGGCCACTTTTTCCAATACTTCCACCAGATCACGGCCGTGGTCGGAATGAGCAGCGGCACCGGCCGCAATCATCCGCCCGAGATTGCGGGCAACAATGATGTCTGCATCAGCGCCGCACACCCCTTTTTGGGGTCCTTCACCAAAGGGATCCACCCGGCAGGGCCCCATGGCGCAATTGCGGCAACTGAGTCCCATCTCACAATAGCCGCACTGGGGCAGCTGGTCCTGAAATCGCTCCCACACGGTCTCAATCTGTTCCTGCTCCGCTTTCCCGAGCATCAATTGACCATCGCGCGTGATGGTGTATTTTTCGTATTTCCTGGTCTTGTCGCTCATGGTATTCCCTCCTCCCTGATTACGGCGTGGCTTCACGCCCGGATAACTCCACATTAGCTTTTTTCAGGGCATTCAAGAGATCAAAACCGGGAGACTCGCTCAATCCCCGTTCTTCAGCCCCCGCCGAAACACGCCTCGCCATTTCATCCGTTTTTCGCTTCAGGGAGCTGCTCTGCTCCTCGAAAGTCAGCGCGCCGCATTTACATACTTCAACACATGCAGGAACGAGCCCCCTTGACTGCCGGTCCACGCAGTTGTCGCATTTTACCGCGATGGTTTTTCCAGGAGGCCCAAGGCTGTCTTCATGGTAACGGATCACGCCGAAAGGACAGGCCATGGCACAGGTAGCGCAATTGATACACCGTTCGGTATTGATGAGCACCGTGTTCAACGTTTCATCACGATAAATTGCCCCCGGGAGACAAACCATCATACAGGGTGCCGGGTCACAGTGACGGCATCGGTTGGGAAACCCTTCCCGGAAAAGCCCTACTCCCACATGGATTCGGGGCTTGGGGAGCGGGCTTTCCAGGAAAGCTGTGAAAAGATTTTTTGTCTTGGAATGGGCTGTCGCGCATGTCACCATACACTGCATGCATCCCACGCACCTTTCCGGGTGAATCACCACTTCTTTCATTTGGCCATCCCTCCTTTCTTTTCTTTTCATGTCGCTAGTGAACAAGCTCCGCCTTCGAGGCAAAAGGTTCGTAGTCCCTGGATGCCGGCTTTCACGTCATCCCGGACTCCGATCCGGGACGGAATGACAGAAGCTATCCGGGGAGGAGTTGGGAAAAGTCGAAACCCGGATCGAACAGCTTTTCTTTCTCTACGTTGATGGGCATCTGATTCTGTATCATGGAAAGGAGTATCCCTCCCTTCTCGATCCGGTTCAGCATCACCAACCCCTTGAGGATGTCTCCCTGGAAGACAAGTTTTCGGTACGTGTTTCGCCTTGGGTTTTCATCCTCAAGAACGTCATACTCCTCCTCCGGGAGAGGGTTCACCCGGCCGCCGGTCAAAACATCCAGTTCTCCGATGCGCAGCACGTTTCGGCCCATGCTTCCCCGATAGGGCACCCTTCTTCCGGCCATATTCATTCCCGCCGCGATGCCCTGTTCTACGGCAACGGGCCAAATGGCATTCACCTTCCTCCTGTTCAGGACCACATCCATGGCCTCCGCCACGTCACCGGCCGCATAGATGCCTTCCATGGCCGTCTCCATGTGCGAATCCACGTGAATGCCCTGGTCAACCGCTGCGGCGCCCTTTTCCAGGAAAGAGACTGCCGGCCTCGAACCTACGGCAATGACAACCAGGTCGCAGGATACTTTCGAGCCATCTTTAAGAACGGCCTCTTTGACCACTTTGTTGCCGTCAAAGGCGCTGACCGTCGTCCCCACCTTCAACTCTATTCCCATGGTTTCAAGATGCTGAGAAATCACAGCCCCGGATTTTTGATCTACTACCAGGGGCAGCGGATGTGTCAGCTTCTCCGCCATGACGACGCGTTTTCCCCGGTGCACAAGGGCCTGGGCTGCTTTGAGTCCCACGAGGCCCCCGCCGACCACCAAGGCGCTCCTTACATCCGGCAGAACCTGTGAAATTGCTTCTACCTCTTCCCATTTCCTCATGGGAAAGATGTTGCCGAGGTCGCATCCGTCCACCCCGATAGCGACAGGGTCCGCACCGGTGGCAATAAGAAGGCGGTCAAAGGAAATCACCTTTCCCTGTTCTGTTTCCACCTTCCGCTCCACCGGATCGACCCCCTGCACCGGATCTCCGAGCAGAAGTTCAATGTCCAGCGAACGAAAATCATCCGCTTTACGGATCACCATCTCTTCAGGAGCGATTTTTCCTTCCAGGAGCATCGCGCTCATGGGCCGGCAGTACGGATAGAAAGGTTCACCGCCAAGAAGAGTAATGGAAGATTCGGGGTCAAGTTTTCGGATGGTTTCAGCAGCCAGAGTGCCGGCAATCCCGGTCCCTGCAATAACGTGTTTCATGATCCGCCCCCTTGCGAAGCGCTTGAAACAGGTTACCTGATGAGTAAGGAGAAATGACGATGCTCGGATTCTCTCAAATGGAACGGACAGCGAGGGCAATATTGGGAGGAAACAAACACAGGCCCACAGAAAATGAACAGCAACTTCACCGGCAAACAGCCCGAGAATCAACCCACATCACTTGAATGTTTACGTCTAACAACGCAGGAAGTCAAGGGAAAACCTTACACCTATTTCTCTGTTATGGTTTCCCTGATCTTGTACCCGAAATGCCTTCCTGCCTCTTCCACGTATCCCAGTATCCTGTCACCCGGCTTGAGCCTGACAACCGAGACCGCCTCTCCTTCAGGGGCAACCATGCGGATGGTTTCAGCGTTCTGGACAATCATGCCTGCCGGGCCCTGGGGACCTGTCGCCTCAATCAGGAGCAGCGGTCTTCGTTCGATCTTGACTCTTCCCACCAGGAGAGGTGCAGCCTCTCCGTGAAAGTCAATGCCCATTACCGGGTCACCTGCCCTTAACTCTGAAAGATACCGTGTCTTCCCGCCCGGGACCATGACGTAGGCATGAACAGGACCCGCGTTTACCCGGAAAGGCCTGGGCGCAACATACGGATTTTCAATACTCTCCGAGTGGATCAGAAAAAGGCTGCGGCTGCTGTTTCCAACCAACAATCCTTCACCCTCCTTCATCATGGTGCACGTATCCACGCACACCCGGTCACCCATCCCCGCAGGGCGGACTCCGGTGATTTCCAGCTCCGTCAATTCGAGTCTTTCCCGGCTGCTCCTGATCTCCCCGATGATCTTCCGCACTTTCATGGGATCACGGTTCTGGATGACCAGGCCGTCCACCCCCTTTTCAAGGATTCCAAGAGCGGTTCTGGCCTCATCCAGGGTCTTCACTTCCACAAAAATATTGTTTGTCCTTGCCAGGAGATTTTCCAGGGGGATAATAGTCCAGTCGCTGGTTTTCACCACGACTTTCTTCTCCCTGCTTAATTTGACGATCTTTTCTTCATCTTCAACGGATTGAATCTCCATTCGGGCAACGTCTTTGCCCCATTTCACATCCCCCTCTGCTGAAACCGTCTTTATCAATCCCAGTTCCTTCACGGTCTTTTCCTTTTCCTCCGGCACAACTACGGCATCGGCCCCTGCCTCCAGAGCAACCGTGACCAGTTCTTTTTCCCATGGATCCGCATTGACCCACACTTCCTTCATGATTTTTCTCCCTCCTTGCTGAAAAAATCGCCGAGCGATTCAAATAGCTTCTGAAACGTCTCCCGGTCTCCCTCTTTCGTAATGCGCTCCAGCCGCTCGCATGATTCCAGGTATATCTTCATAGTCTCCTCCGTGAAGGGATTGTCCATCAGGAGGGAGCCGAAAAGACCTGACGGCTGTTCCAGCATGGTCTTGATGCGATCCAGGTTCTGCGTGAATGTGCGGGTCGCACAATCAACAAGATATTCCCTGCCGTAGCCGGATTCTTTTATGCAGAGGGCCAATGCCAGTGTGGCGAAATGATGTACTCCCTGGATGAGGCCCATCACCCGGTCATGCGCTTCAGGGTCGAAAAACACGGGCCTGATTCCGCTTTTCCGGAATATGTCGGTAATCCACTCCAGTCCTTCCCGGCCCCTCCCGGGACAGACTCCTATGCTCAAATCTTGGTTTTCCGCAGCAGGCCCGAAAAGGGGATGGAGTCCCACTACCTGGGCACGGGAATATTTGAGCATGGCATCCACGGGCGCTTTTTTCAGGGAGGTGAGATCCATAAGCAGTCCATCTGCCGGGACAAGAGCGCCGATGTCGCGGATGACCTCGATGGTAGCCGCAATGGGAACGGAGACGACCACGATCCTGCATTGCCGGGCCATTTCCCGGGGAGAAATCTCTGTACCGGGTCCCGTGCACAATGCCTCCACGCCTTGTTCCTTCAATATTTCGGCAAACCACGAACCCATCCTGCCCTGGCCCCCGACGATGCCTACCTTTTCAGTGCTCAATCCCATGGAGCACCTCCCGCGGGATAGGAGCCCAGCCGTTTCACAAAAGCACACCATTTTTCCATTTCCATGAGCCCATTGGAAACGTTTTCGTCCAGTTCATGGCCCTCAATGTCCACATAAAAGAGGTATTCCCAGTTTCTCAGCCTGCTCGGCCTGGATTCAATCCGCGTCATGTTGATGCCTCTCCGAGCGAAAGGCTCCAATGCCCGCAGGAGTGACCCTGCCTTGTGGGGGACCACGAACACAATGGATGTCTTGTCCTTGGAGGTGGGGTCTGCCATGGTCTTCCCCATGACCACGAAACGGGTCACGTTCCCCGGGTGATCCTCGATGCCCGTCTCCAGTACCTGAAGGCCATACGCAGAGGCGGCCAGCCTGCTTCCAATGACACAGGCCCCCGGCTCGCGGACAGCCAGCATTGCCGCTGCCGAGGTGCTTTCCGTCTCCTTGACCGGAACGTGTGGAAGGTGGGTCCTGAGCCAGGACCGGCATTGGGCAAGGGCCATGGGATGAGAATAGACGCAGGTAATTTCTTCCCCATTTTCTTCCCCGCCCATGAGGTGTTGCCTGACCCGCAGTAAAAGCTCGGCGCAGATTTTCAGGTCATATCTGGAGAAGAGATCCAGGGTCGTGCTCACAGAGCCTTCAGAAGAGTTCTCCACAGGCACAATGCCCTGCCCGCACACATCCTTTTCCACCAGCGCAAAAACCTCTTCTATGCTCTCTGCCCCGCAGAGTTCTGTGGACCCTCCAAAGAATGAGAACGCCGCCTGGTGACAAAAACTCCCTTCCGGGCCCAGGTATGCGAAAGGTCCGGCTTCCTGGACCGCGCGCGCCGCCGAGATAATCTCGGCAAAAATGCTTCTTATGGCGTGAGGGCTGAGTGATCCCTGACCGTTGGAGGTCAACCGCCGCAGGACCTCCTGCTCTCTTGCAGGGTCGAATACCGGAAGCCTCAGGTCTTTTTTCTCTCTCCCGATCTCAGAAGCAATCTCCTGCCGTTCACAAAGGAGAGACAGTATCTGTCCGTCTATCCCGTCGATCCGGCTCCGGAGCCTTTTAAGCGGCGGCACGTCTCCCAGGCCAACTGCGTGCTGTTTCACCTTTTTCTCCTCCGTTCGAGTTTAAGACATCAAGGGCCTCTTCCACGCTCGCGTTCCGGTGGACGATCATGGCAAGGGCCGCGACCATCATGGTGGGGTCCTTATGCTGGAAAACGTTCCGCCCGATGGAGGTTCCCGAAGCACCCGCCTCCATTGCCCCCTTGACCATCTCCAGTACCGCCCGGTCCGATTCCATTTTCGGCCCCCCTGCGATGATCACCGGGATATGGCACCCTTCCACCACCCTGCGGAAGGAATCAGGATCCCCGGTGTACGAAACCTTCACCGCATCGGCACCGAGTTCGGCGCCCAGTCTTGCCGCATGTTTCACCGCCTCAGGATCATATTCATCCCTGATCTTCTCGCCCCTTGGGTAGATCATGGCAAGGAGGGGCATGCCCCATTCCGCTGCCGTTTCAGCAGTTCTGGCAAAATCGGCAAGCATGTCTTTTTCGTGGCCGTTCCCGATATTCACGTGGACAGAAACGCCGTCGGCCCCGAGCTTGATCGCCTCCTCTACCGTACACACCAGGGTTTTCGCATTGGGTTCCGGCGAGAGGGAAGTGCTAGCGGATAGGTGCACAATCAATCCCATGTCCGGGCCGCTCCTCCTGTGCCCCCGTGCCACCACCCCTTTGTGCACCACCACGGCGTTGGCTCCCCCATTTGCTACTTGGGTCATGGCCGTTTTCATGTTGGTAATACCTAGAATGGGACCCGCGCTTACCCCATGATCCATGGGGACGATCACCGCCTTTCCTGTCCCTCGATTAATGATCCTTTCCAGTCTGATTTCTTTGCCTATCACCTTGTTTCCTCCCTGTTTAATCGGATTATCAGTAGTCTTTTCCCTGCCATAAAAAAAGGCCACGGGCTTCTCAATCCGCCCGTGACCTTTCCATACAACTCTGCCCAAGGTCTGCCGGGCGGACCCCTCCAATAATAAAAACCAAAATACGTGGGATATGAACCTTGTCTTGTTTGTGCACACTCAGAAGTCATCATGGTGCTTACCCGCTCTTTTCCTTCAGATTCCCCTACCAGATGGGAGTATCAGTGCTGATAATCGCGCTTATGATCGGCGCTTTCTCAAGTATTTTCAGGGCATTCTGGACCGATACTCCTTTATGGACAATATCGCTTACCGCCTTAATCATGTTTCCCGGCTTCTTATACTGAAAAATATTTCTTCCCATGGACACGCCGTACGCCCCTGCGTCCATGATGCCTTGGACCATTTCGAGCACGTCACGCTCTTTCGCCTTCTTCTCCCCGCCTATGGCAACCAGCGGAACGGGGCAGGCAGAGACCACCTCCGTGAAAGTCTCAGCAGAACCCGTATACGGGACACGGACCACGTCGGCCCCCAGCTCGGCGCCTATACGGGCGGCCCTCGTCAGATGCTTGAGCTCTTCTTTTCCCTTGACCGGATGCATCAGGGCGAAAAGAGGCATGCCCCACCTGGAAGCATCCCGCCCTACCATACCCAGGACGCTGAGCATGTCCTTTTCATCAGCCCCGCCGATCTCTATTCTGACGGACACGGCATCAGCGCCTGTGACCACGGCCTCTTCCACATCTGTGACCAGGGTCTGTGTCCCGTCAATGCCCGTAGCAGTCAGGTGAATAATGAGGCCGATATCTTTTCCTGTCCTGCGATGTGCGGCGGAGACTATTCCTTTATGGAGGATCACCGCGTTGGCCCCGCCCAGGGCCATGGTATCCACACTGTTCTTAACATCCCGGATGCCCTTGATGGGACCCATCCCTACACCATGGGTCAAGGGCACCATAACCGCCTTCCTGGTATTCCTGTCCATTATCCTTTCCATACGAATTCGTTTCCCTGACATCTTTCTCCCTCCTTTTGGTTAGCCCTTTTTCGTAAACGGTGATCCTTTCCTGGCCAAGCACAATGGCCCCTAAAACGACAAAAGCCGTGGGCTTTTGGTCTGCCCACGGCTTTTAAATCGAGGAAAAAACGAATCAACCCCTGGACAGACTACCCCCTCTCCAAAAATAGAAGTAATAATAGTTCTGTCGGGATTGAAGTGTCGTCATGTCTCTCTTTCTTTTCCAACGCAGGTTTGAACTATTTCTATCTAAAGAAATCTGATTATCTTTGTCAAGGAAAAACTTATCATAATATCGTCGTCCTCGCACCCGCACATTTTCATCACCTCGTCGGAGGGGTTCTTTGCTGAAAGTGTCGAGCCGGTCTATTCATCCCCGATGATAGCGTCCAGTTTTGACGCGATGTCTTTCGGCAATGCCGGGGGCCTGAATTTTTCCAGAGAGATCCTGACTAGGCCCTTTGCCCGGTTCTCCATGCTGTTTGTTCGTGGGTCCTTTCCGATCGCCAGGGACTCACGGTTTATGATTCGAGGCAGCCACATTTCTTTTCTGAAATGGTCCAGGGTATGCCGCTTGTCTATGAAATGGCCCCCCGGTCCCACTTGTTCAAAAATAGAAAGATCGACGGTGTCTTCATCTACTCTGATTCCCTCAAGAACCCGTCTTACATAGCTGCAGACCTCGTGATCAACCGCGAGGGTTTCAAGGCTGATTGCGTTTTCCTCAGCCAGGAGGCCCATGCCCGAGATCATATTGGTCCCTCCCAGGGCGGGAAGCAGGGTGGTGCCCAACTTTTCCATGCCGAGTTGAACATCGACGATCTTCGAATCGGTCAATATGCCTCCTCCTCCCGAGGGAAGGTTGTAATATCCGGCGAGTTGGGTCGTGGCACAGCGGAACAGACCGAATTCAGGCCCGCCGTGGGAAGGTCCTGCGGTTTTCATGTCCATGATCCTGGCCCAGCTCGCGTAGACAATCGGCACTGCCGGATTTACCGCCTTGGCCAGAACAAAACTGCTCAGGAGTTCCGCGTTCGCACAGATCAATGTTGAAGCCAGGGTTGCCGGCGCTGTGGCCCCGGACATGGGACCTGATTCAATGAAGAGCGGCAGACCGGCGCGCGCCGTTCCGATAAGCAATTCAGATGCGTCCGGCCGGAGCATGAGCGGGCTTGTCAGACAGACAAGGATGGAAAAGAAAGGCTGTGCCTTTAAAGCATCCGGACCTCCGGATACCTCCTCGGCCATGGCGAAAATCTTTTCCAGGTTCTCCCTGCTCTGGGCTTCCGCTATGAAATGCTTCCGCGTGTTGGTAACCAGGTACTTGAATTCATAGAGATCCACCACATTCGGGGGTACATCGGTCGGCGTCGCGGGAATCAGGATGAAATGAGGAGGATCGAGAACATCTGCAAGACGGATAATGGTCTCCAGGTCATGACAGAGCACGGGACGATACTCGCCGGTCTCCGGGTCCAGCACGTTTGTGGCGATCCCCACGGTGCCGAAATAGGTGCGCTTTCTCCCGAGCAGGAGGGGCGGCGCACCGTCCCTCCCGTACAAACGAACGGACGAAGAACACTTCGACAGGGTATCGTTTATGACATGGCCGGGGATCTTTACGATCCCTTTATCCGGGTCTACCACGGCGCCCGCTTTTTCGTATATGGCCAGGGCCTCTTCATGGGTCACGTGTATCCCCACATCTTGCAGGAGTAATCGTGAGGCCTGGTCGATCTCTCTCACTTCTGCATCATTCAAGACATTCATGGTCGGAATCATAGTCTAATCTCCACTGATGGGTTTTCTCTTTCAAAGGCTGCACGGTAATCAGGAGTCGCCACTTCGGTTATTGCCAACAGTTTGAAACGCGAGGAGGTGTAAGTGCAATTTCTGAAGAACGTCCCTTACCTGCGGGGTATTTTCTTTGCGAAGCCGGCCGCTTCTATCCCGGCGACGCACCCTTCGCCCACGGCCTTGGCCACCTGCCATGGAGGGCCGCAGATGTCGCCGGCCGCGTAAAGCCCGGGGATATTGGTCTCCTGCTTCTTATTTGTCACGATGTATTGCATGGACTCGCTATCCAGTTCGATGCCGAGCCCTCCGGCCAGTTCAACCGCACCCTTCGCACCCAGCTCGATGAAAATCCCCGAAGCGCCGATTTTGGACCCGTCATCCAGGACAATACTTTCCACCGCTTCTTTTCCTGAAATCTCCTTGACACTGCGGCCTTCATACAAATGAATCGGTCCTCGTCTTACCTGTTCGGCCAAATCCTCAGAGACCTCCAGCCGTTCGCAGATCAGGGATACGTCACTTGCATAGAAAAGGAGTGTCATTGCCCCTGATACCGCCGCACTCCCGCAGCCCACCACAGCGACTACCATCCCTTTGAAAAAATTGGCGTCGCAGTCCACACAGTAGCTGACTCCCCGGCCCAGGAATTCCTTTTCGCCGAGAACCTTCAGCTTCTTCCGTGAGATGCCCATTGCAAGCAGGCAGGCTCTGCACCTGAAGATACCGCCGCTTTCAGCCCTAACAATGAACCACCCGTCCTCGTGGTCAATCGCGACGACATCCTCATCAAAAAACTCTGCTCCGGAACTTTCCGCCTGGGACCTCCCCTGCTGCAGCAACCTCTCCCCGCTTATCCCGTCCATGCAGCAGTAATTCTCAATGTGAGCGCCATAGGCGCTGCTTTTACGACGCCGGCCCATAACCAGCACCGACACCTTCTTTCTCGCGGCATGAATGGCCGCTTGAAGTCCCGCAGGCCCGGTTCCCAGGATTATTATGTCATAGATCTTTTCATCCATCATACCCTCCCACTAGCGATATAAGGGGATGTTCTTCACAAATTTATCGTGGAGAAGTAATCGTGAGGCGGGATCGATCTCTCATAGTTCTGCATCATTCAAGACATTCATGGTCGGAATCATAGTCTAATTTCCACTGAGCTGTTTCGGGAAAGGTGAATGCACTTTCACGCTAATCTCGTGCCGATGTTCGCCTCCAAAGATTTCCTGTAGGCCTCGACAGCGACAGCAATATCCAGGGCAGCAAAACCCACGCTTTCATAGAAAGTGATCTCTTGCTCATTTTCCCGTCCGGGAATCTTCCCGGAAACGATATCGCCCACTTCGCCATAGAGTTTCGATGCCGTGATGAGTCCGGCTCTCAAAGGAACCAGAAGATCACCCGCCACGGCCCATGTTTCCTGTTGGTTGTCTGTTACGATTTTTCCTGCCCTCACCACTGTATCGCTGTCTATCTCCTGCATGGAGGGGGTAAAGGATCCCACGGCGTTGATATGGGTCCCTTCTTTGAGAGCAGATCCACTGAAGACAGGATGCATGGACGTGGTAGCGGTGGTAACAATATCCGCCCCATCAACACAATCATCGGCGCTGTTTGCTATGTTTATCCCATAGCCTCGATTCCTGATTTTTTCAATACGTTTTCGGAAATTCTCAGCCCGTTCACGCTTGAGGTCAAACAGACGGACTTCCTCTAATGTTCTGATTCGCTGGATACCATCCAACTGAGAGTACGCCTGCACACCCGTTCCAATGATTGCCAGGATGGATGCGTCCTGCCTGGACAGATAGTTCGTTGCCACGCCACTTGCCGCTCCGGTTTTCATTGCAGTCAACCACACGGCACTTACCAGGGCGAGCGATTCGCCCGTTTCAGCAGAATAGAGGTGAATATCAGCCAGGACGGTTTCTTTTCCTCTATCAGTGTTGTCCGGGAAACTAGAGGCCTGCTTGATCCCGTAGAACGGCATGGAATGATAATTCGCGGTGAGAAAGATGGCATCGTTGTTTTCATTTCGTATATGGAGGGTTACACGGTTGGGAATATCAACCAGTCCATCCGAGTAGTCACGGTAGGCTGCCTCGACGGAACCCATGACATCCGCCATGGTCAGGACTTTTTTCACATCACTCTCTGAAAGGATCAACATTCGGACTCTCCGCCGTAATTGTCCGTCTCTCCAGCACAGGGCCGCTCAGGGAGGAGCCTTTTCTTCTATTTAGAGGCGCTCCGGGCTGGCCTTTTCTGGTTCTTTTACCGGGATTTCGTAATCAGCGCAAGGTATTTGTTCTTGAAGCGAGGGAAAAGAACCTGGATGATCTCCATAAATCCTCCGCGCACAAAGCGTACCGCAAGAATCATCACTATGGCAAAAATGAAGAGACTCAACCCTGCGACCCAACCCCGAATAAGCTCGGAAGCAATAACAACAAAAAACGCTCCGATGAGTGGACCAAAAACGGTACCCACTCCTCCAATGATGACGATCAGACAGACCTTGCCCATTTCGTCCAGACCCCCGATGCTGGGATCCACGATATTGAAAAAATGCGCGTAGAAGGCGCCCGCAACCCCTGCCAGGGCACAACCGAACGCGAAACCGAAGACCTTCCAGAAATTTGTCCAGATGCCCATACTTTCGGCCGCGTCCATATCATCACGAATGGCGAAGAGGCTGAGGCCCCATCGGGAATGGTAGAGGAGCACGGACACGATGAATGTAAACAACATCAAGCCCAGGCCAATAAAATAGCCATACAGGTCGGATTTCGCTCCGCCAAAGAAGGCCGGCGCAACGAAGCCGCCGGACCCACCGGTTATCTGTTCTTCGGCCTTGATAACGACATTGACCACTTCGGCAAAGGCCCAGGTGACAAGGCAAAGATAAAACCCGCGCACTCTCAGAATCATAAGTCCGATCAGAATTCCCATAAACCCTGCAGCCAACCCGCCCACCAGAAGGCCGAGGAAGGGAGAGAGACCTGCGTGCTCTGCCAGCAGGGCCGAGACATAGCCGCCAATTGCCGGGAAGGCAACGTGCCCATAAGAAAACTCCCCTGCATAGCCGAAAATGATATTCCAGCTTATGGCCAGGATCGCATAATAGAAAAAGACACTCAGGACCGTCAACCATACGGAACCGATAATCCATGGCAGCGACAGCCCCATCACGGCAATGATGACAGCGACTATGATCTCGTTTCTTTTCATGTAAGAGCCACCTTACTTCTGCCCAAAGAGTCCCTGGGGTCTGAACAAGAGGAAAAAGGCCATCATGATAAATCCGATGGCATCCTTGTAGGCTGAGGAGATATAGAATGCGCCCAGCGTCTCGGTGACCCCAAGCATAATACCGCCCACCAGACCGCCCGCGATTGAGCCAAGGCCGCCAATGGCCATTACCTCGTAACTCTTGACCAGCGGGGAGCCACCGCAGTCCGGCGAAACAAGGAAGATGGGGGCCACCAATGCGCCGGCTGCTCCGGCCAGGGCACAGGCCAGCCCGCATGAAATCCAACTCTCACGGGCTATGTTCACCCCGTTGATTTTTGCTCCATTTGGTGACTGGGTAATGGCTCGCCAGCCTCGACCTCGCCAGGTCTTTTTGATATACCAGGCGAGACCCACGACCAAGAGAGCCGATACCGTCCCGCTCAGCACCATGTTCCCGCTGACTTTGACCCCCAGGATATGAACGTCAAATGGGAGGTAATCAGGAGGCTTCCGGTAAAATGGACCGAAGACCAGGGCAGCCAGCTTCCGAAAAAAAAGGAGCAAGGCAAACGTCATGATCAGGGCGTAATCCATGGGTTTTTCCATGTCCTCTTTATGAATGGGGCTGAGAAGAAGCTTTTCGACGATTGCCCCGACAATGAAAGTAATGAGCATTGCCGCGGGGACGGCCAGGAAAAACGGCAGGCCCGCAAGCTTCATTGAATAATAAGCCGCATAGCCGCCGATCATATAGAACTCGCCGTGGGCAAAGTTGATGATGCGCATCACCCCGGTGAGGAAGGCGAGGCCCACACCCATCAGAGCATATACCAGACCGATGGCCAGCCCCCGAATGACCAGTTCCAGAAGCATTATTTAATCTCCATTCAGAGGCCCCGATGAGACGAACCCATCGGGACCGTTGAACCCATTATGGATAAATGACCTCTGCCTGATCGCCTGTTTGTTTATAGGCAGTCATCTTCTTGACAAAGAGCTGGTGACCCATCCACTGGTTCCATATCGCCCCTTTCTTGCGCTCGAAGGTAATGAGGCCCGTAGTACCCTCGAACTTGGTATCCTTCAGCGCTTTCGCAATCTTTTCCGGGTCGGAAGATTTGATTCTCTCCATTGTGTTAGCCAGGATCATGCATTCATCATAAAGAAAATAGGCGAACACAGGCGGTGTGTATCCATATTTTGTTTTGAATGCATTCTTGAAATGCTCGCCGAGCGGGGACAACTTGAGCTTCGCCGACTCAAAGGTCGCGTAGGTCATGCCAACGCCTTTTTTCCCCATGATCTCCCAGAAGTCCGGATATGTGGGCCAGTCCCAGCTTGCCAGGATGCTGCACTGGGGGGCCAGGCCGATTTCAAATGCCTGTTTGGGAATGAGATTTGTGGCCTGGTAGACAGCAGCCACAATCAGGATATCCGGTTTGGGATTCTTTCCCTTCAAATCCAGAAGCTGTGGCTTGAGATCTGTTGCCTCCGCCGGATAGGCAACTTTGTAAACCTTCAGTCCCTTTGCCTCCGCATACTTGGCCAGGGCATTCGCAAAGCCTGTGCCGAATGCAGTGGTCTCGTACATGGCGGCAACGGTCTTAAACCCGCTCTTCGTGAGGTAGGGGAGAAGCAGCCTTGCAATCTCAGAATTAAATGGGCCAACTCTATAGACATAGTCGGAATGACTCTCGGTCAACGTATCGGTCCAGCTGTAGTGGAGCATAATCGGGACATGCATGCTGGATGCAACTTTTGCCTGGGCGACTGCGACCGAACTGTGCCAGAGTCCCACAATGGCCGAGACCTTCTGACTGGCGATCATCCGCTTCATCGCCACTACTCCCACAGCAGGCTTTCCCTCATCGTCTGCTTTGACAAGAGCCACCTTTTTCCCCAAAATGCCGCCCTTCGCATTGAGCTCGTCAACGGCCAATTCGGCTGTCTTAACGTTAATCTCTCCTGATTTGTAATCACCCGGCGCTGATAGCGGAGTAATGAGGCCGATCTTGATCTCATCATTCGCCAGGACACCTGACGGCAGTGTCAGAAACAACAACGTGCCGACACCAAGTGCAATAATAGTCCACAAGCTATTCCTTTTCATAATACCCTCCTTTTCCGTGCAATGGTTAATGGTTGATCAAAGGCCAAGGTAGTTTTTCTTTATATGCTCATTCCCAAGCAGGTCACTGCTATTTCCTTCCATGGCGATCGACGCGTTTTCCAGGAGATACCCTCGCCGGCTCAACTTGAGAGCATGAAATATGTTCTGTTCAGTGAGCAGAATGGGGGTCTTTTCTTCCCGGTTGATCCTGGAAAGTGCATCCAGAATGTCCCTGACCGCGAGTGGCGCCAGACCCAGAGACGGCTCATCCAGCATGAGAAGCTTCGGATTGGACATCAGGCTCCGGCCGATGGCGAGCATCTGGCGCTCTCCACCACTGAGCGTTTCAGACAGCTGACGCTGACGCTGTTTGAGAATGGGAAAAAGATGAAAGACGAAATCGGTTCGTTCGGTTAATTTTTTTCGAGCACTCCTGAGATAGGCGCCCATGTAAAGATTTTCCTGGACATTCATCTGCGGGAAAAGCCATCCCTCTTCCGGCACCAGGACGATACCCAGGGACGCGACACGGTGAGGCCTTATCCCCTCAATAGCTTCGCCTCTGAAATTGATCTTGCCTTCTCTGGGGACGAGCAATCCGGAAATCGCCTCAAGCAAGGTGGACTTGCCCGCACCGTTCGGCCCCAGAATACAGACAAACTCCTCGGCTTCCACATGCAGTGAAACTGAGGCCAGCGCCCGGAGTCCGTCATAGTAGACGCTCACATTTTCTACTTGTAACATCACCTAGTTACTCCGCGAATTTGTATTCTTCACCCAGATAGGCTTCGATCACTTTTGTATTGTTCGCGATTTGCCGAGGGTTCCCTTTGGCGATCAGGGAGCCTTGATGCAAGACGATGATCGTATCGGCGTTTTCCATAATTGCCTTCATCACGTGTTCGATCCAGAGAATGGTTATGCCCAATTCCCGGTGGATGCGTCTCAACAGCTTTGTCATCTCGATGGCTTCTGCAGGATTTAACCCTGCCACACTTTCGTCAAGTAACAACAGTCGGGGCTTTACCGCCAGGGCACGGCACACCTCCAGAAGCCTCCGTTCCTGAAACGTGAGGTTTTTCGCGAAATGATTGCGTTTCTCCCACAGATCGGCGATGTTCAGTAACCACTCGAAGTCTACCTCATTGTGCCGGGCACACACCTGGAGATTTTGCATCACGCTCATATTGATAAATGGTCTGGGAATCTGAAAGGTTCGTCCTATCCCCAGCCTGCAGATCTGGTGGGGAGGCGTTTTGGCAAGTGATTGTCCCCCGAAAAAAACCTCCCCTTTCGTTGGCCGGTATACCCCGGTAATACAGTTGATGAGGGTTGTCTTGCCAGCGCCGTTCGGACCGATCAATCCCAGGATCTGCTTCTCGAAAATATCAAAGCTGACATCTCTGAAGGCTATGAGCCCTCCAAAGGCCATGGTCAGGTCCTTCACCTCGACAAGTGGTCTTGCGTCCTGATTTTTCAAGATGTCTCTCCCGGTCTCCTGTGCTTTCACAGAAATCTATGTCCGGTCCGTGCTTCCTTCCTGTGCGTCCCTTACAACAGCATCTATTTTCGCTTCCGCTTCAAGGGATAAAAGCCTCGGAGATTCCGCTTCCAGCATTTTCAGCACCCTCTCTCTTGCCACCTCATAAATATCCCTGGAACCGTCTCTTTCCCATGACTCCCAGTTTCTCCGCTCCAGCAGTTCCGGCATCCACAGCTCTTTGCGAAAATTATTGAACGTGTGTTTGTGCCCGAGAAAGCTTCCGCCATGTCCCACTTCCCGGATAACCTCGAAAGCGACGGTTTCTTCATCGATCAGAAGCTCTCTTGCGAGCCGCTCAACCCCTCCCATGCAATCATTGCAAAAGAGCAGGTCAGGAAAGTCCACGACCATATCCATATCCAGCTGCATGGCATCCATCATGTCCGCAGTCAGACCCCCAACCGTCCCTATCATCCCGGTTTCAAAACCTGCCTGGGCATCCAGTACTTTTGCATCTCTCAGCATGGAGGGCATTCGTACCGGCATATCCAGAAAGCGGCCCATCTGGGCCATCCCGACTTTCAGGATGCCGAACTCGGGACAGGCCATGGAAATGGTCCCTGTCCGCATGTCGATGCCCCGTGCAAAACTTGTATACACTACCGGTGCTCCGGGATTAACCAGCTGTGAAACCACCAGGCATGCCAGTATTTCGGCGTGTGCCTGGGCAATGGTTCCAGCAATGGTTATGGGTGATGATGTGCCCAGGATCGGGCCCGAACTGAGCATCGAGGGGATGTTGAACCGGCTCATCTCCATCAGGGCTTCCAGGGATTCCTTGTCGATCCCGAGCGGGGGAAGCGTCAAAACCCAGCCGGAGATACAGGGACGGTCCATGAACCGTCCTTCCTCACCCACGGCGATGGAGGCCATTTTCACGGCGTCGCGTACGCACCGAGCCCCCAGCACACCGCCGGTGATGTGTTTGGTGGTATGCTTCAAGGTTGTTGCCCAGGTGTACCAGTCATTGAAGGCGTTGGGCACATCCTGGGGAGTAATCAGGCCGCCGTTGATCCGCACGTGTTCCAAACGGTCGGCAATCCTGGTGAGATCGGCAAGGTCCTTGTCGGTTGCGGGTCTCTTCTTGCCGGTATAGGGATCGATCACACTGACCGCCATGGTCATACAAGCCAGCGTCGGCTCGTGTTTCTCGAAACCAACGTCATGCTTCGGGTCCCTGCCGAACAGCGTAACCTCGTTCCGCTTCGGGACCTTTTGGAGGGTATATTGTACGACGTCTTCGGGAATCCTGGCGACATTCCCTTCCACCACATCCGCACCTGCTCTCTTCAGCAGTTCCAGGGCTTCATCAAGAGGAAATCGAAAGCCGATATCGCTCAAAATCCTCAGCGCGGATCGGTGTATGAGTTCGATCTCTTCCATTGACAGGACTTGTAAAATCGGTTTCATAGTTGCATTCACCCGTGTCGAAAGAGGTTCTCCGCTTCCATCCCGGAAAAGAAGACGCCGATTTCCATTACCAGAAGGGCACTGGGAGATCTGAAGATCGGTCTATTGATATATGGAAATCTCAATGGCGTCGGGGACCGGGCAGACCGAGTAGCAGCCGCCGCACCCGATACAGTTTTCTTCCTTGACCCAGGTTGCCTCATCGCCGGGCTGCATGGCCTGGTAAAAACACGCATTCAGGCAACGGCCGCAGTTGGTGCACGTCTCCGGATCCACTTTCGCGCGTTCAGGCGGCATATCGGCATAGGCCATCGCCTGGTCGGACGCAATGCCTCGCATCTGATCCAGTGTCTCATAGCCCTTTTCGTCCATGAATTTTTCGAGCCCCCGAACCTGCTTGCCCAGCCATTCATATCCATAGACCATCACCGCTGAGCACATCTCAACAATGTGTGCGCCACACATGGTGAACATCACCACATCCCGCCAATCGTAGGCCCCGTTGGTTCCGGCAATGCAGAGCTCATCCTTGTAGGCCCGGCGAATGTTGTGGATCCATCTCAAGGTCAAGGGTTTAATCCAGGGACCGCCAACGCCCGCCTGTCCATAGATAAGCGGTTTTCCCGTCTCTATGTCCGGGACAAAACCGATAAAACGGTTGGTCAGGGTAACCGCTTTGGCCCCTGCCTTCCTCAGGTGACCACAGAAATCAATCAGGGACGTGACCTGAGGGGTGACCTTGATCATGACAGGAACACGCACCGCCTCGCAGACAGCGCGTGTTACCTCGCAGGCGTAATCGAAGTCCTGGCCAACCTCCATGCCCGTCTTGACACCGGGCATCATGTGGGGATGCGGGCACCCGAAGTTGCACTCAATCAACGGCACCCCTGCCTCCTCGATCCGTTTTGCCAGTTCCACCCAGCCGGAAGTCTCTGTGGAGCCAATACTTCCTATGACCGTTGCATCGTGATCTTCTGCGTATTTCACCGTCTCCACTATTTGGGGCAGAAACTCCTCCGGGGTCTCCAATGCCAGGCCGCTGCGGCCATACAAGCTGAAGGCCCTCGGTACCTTTCCCCGGCAGACTTCGTGCCGCTCATTCAAGAATCGCCATTTTGATCTGGTGGTCAGCTCCCGCATGGCAGGAGAATCCGTCATGGTTTTTGCAATAACACCACCTGCTCCGGTATCTATACACTTTTTCATGTTGTGGGCATTCAGGGTGGGCTCTGCAGAGGATGCCACAACCGGGTTCTTTATTTTCACTCCGCAAAAATCGACTGTCATGTTTGCCATTATTCTCCTCCTGAGCCAGTTTCAAAATGCCCCCTTTTGCCCGATCTCTGCGTCAGGTTCAAATTTTAGTCCTCGAAATACCTCACTGTATTCCTGTGGTTAAAATTTTCGCCTTTCTTGACCTCGATCAAAATTGAATATTTTGAAACTGCCTCTCTTTTAATGAATTGAAATCGCTATTCGGTCCGATTTAACCAGTCCTGGCGATCCGCCAGGGCCGGAAAACGTTTTCGTGCGCTTTTGATTTCCTTTAGGTCGATTTCCGACCGCACAATGACCTCCTCATCTCCGCCGCTCGCCAGAATGATTCCCCAGGGATCCACGATCATGCTGTGGCCCACGAATTGACCCCCTTGATTCATTCCCGCCGAATTGGAGGAAACGAGAAAGCACTGGTTCTCCAGCGCCCGCACCCGGTTCAACGTAATCCAATGTTCGAGACGGGGATACGGCCACGCGGAACATACAAGAAATACTTCCGCGCCCTTTTCAACCATCCGGCGGAAAAGTTCCGGGAAGCGGAGGTCGTAGCACGTAGCAAGCCCGAATGAGCCCAGTTCCGTACCAACCACAACCACCTCCCCGCCGCGAGTCAGGATCTGGGTCTCTCTGGAGTTGAAGCCGAAGAGGTGAACTTTGCGGTAGTTTGCCAGGATCTCCCCTTCCGGCGACAGGAGATAGCTCGAGTTGTAATACTTACCACCATCCTCTTCCACAAAACTGCCCGTGTGGAGATGGACCTTCAATTCCCTCGCCAAGTCTCTGAACGTGCTCAAGGTGGGGCCTTCCTTGCCCTCCGCTTCAGACACATATCGATCGAAGCTCATGAATCCTATGTTCCAGAGCTCTGACAGGATAATCAGATCTGCATTCTTTGCTTCACGGATCAGGCCCACCGCCTTTTCTATGGTTGCGGCCTTGTCGTCTTCAACAACAGCCATCTGTATGGATGCTACCAGCATTTTTCTTCGCTCCTATCCATATTTCATGAAATCGTATAAAGTCCGTCCTTGGACTTTATACCCACGGAAACCGAAAAGTGTGATTTTCCGTTTCCTCGCAAATCAACAGGTTGCGATGCGAATTGATTTGCGCGCCCCTCCATGGGCGCGCTGATGACTTTATGCAAAGTCATCAGCGATCACATAGTCCATCGGCAAAACCTCATAACTCAGGTCGAGGCTGCGCCGCAGTTTCGGGTCTGTGAGTTTCGCCATAAACTTCTCCCCGAACACAAAACCGCCGGTGAGAGAGCCTAGCGTACCGGAGTATATGATGAGATTCTGCAAGGGGGGATCAACCTTCGAGGCGACAAATTCCATGAGCGCTTTTGGCTCCATAATCAGGGCAAGAGGACCTTGTTGGTACAGGATCTTTTCTCCTTCTTTCACGGTATGAGCCTCTATCACCAGGTCATCCCAGTGGTCCAGAACGTCACCAAGGGGCCAAACCTTGCCGCTTATTACGTTCGGACATATCTGTTTTGCGCGGGGGATATCGGTCTCTTCCAGGTGCCGGTCCGTGTGATCACTCCCGACACCTACGTAGATCGTGTTCTCATCCTCAATAAGCAGCACATATTCCACTTCACCGCACGTTTCATCGCCGTAAACCTCAATTTGCGAATCCGTTGTCAGCGTGCGTGGAATCACCGGATAAAGCGTGGGAGTTTTCTCCGGCCCGGGAATCCCCTTCCTGGCCAGCTCCTCGATGTGTCGCCGTACCTCATCCTGATCCCTGCCTACATAGCCCGCGTTGACCATTCGGGTATACGGAAAGGTCAGCGGTTCACTTTTGGCATTTTTTTCAAGTGTCAGTGCAATTTTCATTTCTCAATCTCTCTTCCTTTCCGGGCCCAGAGCCGACATCAGATCCGAAAGCTATTTCTTGAAGTATCTGATTTCAAACGTAACGCATCCATACGGGATGCGGTATGGTCCATGCTTCATCCCGGGCGGACGGCATGCGTAGAATCCAGGAAGATAGGTTTCTTTCTTGGCCATATCATACAGACTGCCCTCGACAATCAAGACCTCTTCCCAGAAGTCATGAACCAGCGTCTCCGATGTCTCAATTCCTGGGGGGAATTTCAGCATGCGAGTATAGTCTCCGCTCCCGGGATCTTCGCTGAGGATCTTTTCCTTGATTCCAAGGGTATCCCCCTCTATTGGCCGCCATTCGTATTCGGTGTCATAATCGATAAATTCAATTTCTGGTTTTGCCATTTTTTTTCCCCTTTCGTTGTCTTGCCTTCCTTCTTTTATCGATAGCCAACAATAGATAAATTCATCACTTCTTCTTTTTCTTCAGCTCGGCCAGTATTTTTTCAGCCGAAACAGGGAGTTCTTTAATCCGTATGCCGGTAGCGTTATAGATGGCGTTGGTAATAGCCGACATAGACGGATTCAGCGCAGGCTCCCCAATTCCTTTTGCCCCGTACGGCCCGTTCGGCTCAACCGGCTCCACAAGCAGGGGCGTAATGTCAGGAACATCCATCGCCGTGGGAATAATATAGTCCAGGAAACCGGGATTCATGACTTTCCCGTTTTCCGTCACCATGTTCTCCATCAAGGTCCAGCCGAGTCCCTGCGCCACCCCTCCCTGCACCTGGCCTTCAGTCGCCATGGGATTTATGGCTCTTCCCACATCGTGCGCTGCCGTGAAGTTGAGGACCGTCACCTGCCCTGTATCAGGATCAACCTCAACCTCCGCAATCTGACAGGCAAACGGGTACGCAGGAGAGATATTTCCATACTTGGTTTTGGCATCAGGAAACACGGTAGGAGGATCATAGAAACCCGTTCCCACAATCGGCGCTCCATGGCGGGCAAATGCGGCTTTTTCTGCTACCTCTCTGAACGGCACCGTAATGTCAGGAGAGCCGCTTACAAAGAAGTTCCCTTCACGGGATTCGATATCCTTCGTATTTGCCTCCAATATGTTCGCAGCCGCTTCCGCCAGCTGCCTGAATGCATCGTTTGCCGCAGCAAGGACGCCGTTTCCTCCCATAAGGGTGCCCCTTGTTGCAAAACTGCCGAATCCAAAGGGTGAAATGTCCGTATCAACTGCGGCAACACTTATGTTTTCCAAGGAAATCCCCAGACGTTCGGCTGCAATTTGGGCGAAAGCGGTTTTCTGTCCCTGGCCCATGTCCGATTCTCCATGATAGACCGTCACACGCCCGTCACGCCCCACTCGAACAATTCCCGCTCCCCCGTCAAATTCCCGTACAAATGCCCGATTCCCTGAGACATGATTACAGCAGGAAAGGCCAATTCCTCTGAGAGGTTTTCTGTCGGTGCGCTTTTCTTTCCACCCAATGGCCGTTGTTGCTCTCGACACGCATTCTTTCAGGCCGCAGCTTTTGATTTCCCATCCGTGAACACTCACCGTATTCGGCCCGATATCGTTTCTCATACGTAATTCTGCCGGATCAATGCCCAGTTGATCGGCAATCATATCCAACGAGGACTCGAGCACAAAGGTCATCTGCGAATTACCAAATCCACGAAAGCAACTGGTGGGGACCGTATTGGTATAGACCGTATAACCGGTCGACCGTACGTCCTTGAAACGGTACAGGGAATCCACCCGGTAACACGCGGTGGAAACGATTGCCTGGGCATAAACGACCCTGGCCCCTGCCCCACCGACCACCCTGACTTCTTTTCCCGTGAGCAGGCCCTCCCTGGTCGCGCCCAGCTTGATATCAATGTACATGGGCACGCGGGGATTCCCCGCGATGAAGTCATCGTGCCGTGTATTCATGACCATCACCGGCCGCCCGGTTTTCCTTGCCAGAACGGCAGCTACCAGGTGCACATTGTTTTCCATCTTTGCACCAAAGGCCCCGCCATAATCAGGTACAATAACTCTCACTTTATCCAGGGGAACATCCAGTGCCTTGGCGTAGGTGATGCGCATCATGCTGGGGATCTGGGTCCCCACCCAAAACGTGAACCTTCCGGTTGCATCAACGTCCACCAGGGCTCCCATCGGCTCCAGATAGGCTTGATACACCTGGTTGGTGTAATAACGGTCTTCGTAGACAAAGTGCGAGTTCTTGAGCGCTTCATCCACATCTCCAGCCTGGATTTTGAATTCAGCGGCAATGTTCCCGGGCTTGTCCTCGTGAACCAGGGGCGCACTAGGCTCCATGGCCTCTAAAGGATCAGTGACAAACGGCAGTTCCTCATATTCAACGTTGATCAAGTCGAGGGCTTCTTCCGCGATATCCTCATCAATCGCTGCCACCGCGGCCACTTCGTCTCCACAAAACCGCACCGTATCCTTCGCAAAAATAGTCCAGTCCGCGGTTCGCGGCCCAAACTTGATTCCCGGCGTATCCGCATAGGTTGCAACCGCCTTCACCCCCGGCAGGGCTTCCGCCCGGGACGTGTCCATATACCGTATGCGCGCATGGGGATGAGGGCTCCTCAGTATGCGCCCGTGAAGCATGTTGGGGAGAACCAGATCAGAGACGAATCTGGTTTTTCCCATGGTCTTTTCAAGAGCATCTATCTGGGGACAGGATTTTCCCACGATATGCAAATCACTCATCAGGCTCCCTCCCTGAGTTTTTCAGGCTATTTCGAATCGCCGGTCGTGCAGGACGTTATCGCCTCAATGATCTTGCTGTATCCCGTACAGCGACACAGGTTCCCAGCTATGGCTGATTTGATTTCATCCATCCCCGGGTTTGGATTTTCATCCAAGAGCGCCTTGGATGTAAGGATCATTCCCGGGGTGCAGTAGCCGCACTGGACCGCTCCCTTCTCGACGAAAGCTTCCTGAAGGGGATGAGGCCTTCCTCCATCCGCCAGTCCTTCAATAGTGAGGATGTCTTTTCCATCAGCCTGTGCCGCAAGGATCATACAGGAGTTGACGGGCAGTCCATTCATCAGTACGGTGCACGATCCGCACTTTCCCTCGTTGCATCCTTTCTTTGTCCCTGTGAGGCCCAAATCCTCCCGCAGCACATCAACCAGAGTTCGATTAGGCTTCACCTCCAGCCGGTATTCCTCATGATTCACGATGACTGTTATTGGAATTTTCATTTTTCAGTACCTTCTCCCTTGAAAAGTGAATGGATGACCTTTTCCCCTGCACGGCGAACAAAGACCTCCACCATCGCCCGACGGTAATCAGCCGTCGCACGAATATCCGTGATTGGCCTCGTCGCACTCACAGCAGCCAATGCGGCAACAGGGAGAGCCTGGAGTGCTTCTCCATGGGCAAGCCCGGTGAGCATCGTTTCAGCTTCAGGAGCACGGATAGGTGTTGGCGCAACTCCACCGAGCCCTATGGCGACCCGCGAAAGCTTATTGCCTGATTCGTCAACCTCACCATGAAACGCCACTCCAATCACCGAGAGGTCTACCGCCTTCTTCCGCATCAGCTTCAGATAACACCCCGCAGAAGGAAGATTGGGTCTTTGTATGACGATTTCCTTGAGAAGCTGGTTCGGCGCCAGGGCAGTTGTGCCCGGCCCCGTAAGAAAGGAACTGAGCGGCATTTCTGTTTCTCTTCCTGTATCAGCTATGACGACCCGTGCGTCCAGGGCAAGCAACGGCGGGGCAGAATCCGCTGCCGGTGATGCATTGCACAGGTTTCCCCCGATTGTTGCAATATTGCGAATCTGCCAGGAACCGATCAGGGAAACCGCTTCACTAATCATGGACAGGTCTTTATGAAGCACTGGGTTCATAGACAATTGAAAGTGGGTTGCCAGTGCGCCAATCCGCACTCTTGAGTTCTCTTCCCGAACGAAATCCAGTTCACCGACCCTGTCTAAACTGATCACCCGGGGAGGAAGAATTGTCTTGTGCTTCATGGCCAAAATGAGATCAGTTCCTCCAGCCAAAACCTTCGCATCCGTCCCATATTCGTCTAACCGAGACAGAGCGTCTTCCAGGTTGACCGCAGCATAGTATTCGAACGGCCGGATTCTCATGATGCACTCCTTTTCACGTGTGAGATTTGCACAGAATCACCAGGAGGTGCTCCGTCGCCTTCAGAACTGATCTGCTCCAGGACAGCCCCCTTACTTCGTTCAAGGTGGAAATCCATCGCTTCTTTCGCCAGATCCCTATTTCCTTCCTGAACAGCAAAAATCACCTTCCTGTGTTCATTCAGTACTTCTTCCCACCGACCCTCTCTGTCCAGTGCTTGAGTCGCCATCAGATGAATCAGGTCACGAATGTTCTCCAGAATGGTAAAAAACCGCCGGTTGCCGATCAGCTCACAGAACGCCAGATGGAAAACACGGTCGAAATGGATATACGCATCAGAATCATTTTTTCTCCAGGCTTTGCGCTGGTCTTCCAGGCTCTTTTCAAGCCCGGATAGGTCGTAAGGAGGAACAGCCTTGACCACTCTTTCAAGAGCTGCCAGCTCAATGGCCTTGCGTAATTCGAAGATTTCTTCCACATCACGTCTTGTGTAATGCTTGATCATAACGCCTTTTCGCGGAAGATAGGTGACCAGCCCTTGCGAAGAAAGCTCCAGGAGCGCCTCTCTCACCGGTGTTCTGGATATTCCGAGTTCTTTTGCAAGGGTCATTTCATTGTAGATTTCCCCTGGGATCAATTGCCCTGTGAGTATGGAGTCTCGCAGAGTTTCATAGGCTATTTTGGCAAGAGGAAGCGGTTGAGCAATGGCTTTGAGATTTGGCATCATTACCTCCTTACCCCCATTTTTTGCGCTTTGATATGTAATATATCACATACTAAATGCAATATGTCAAGGAAAAGATGATGAAGTGATTCTGAAATAATTTTTTCACTCAAGCCGGGCTGTTACAAAATAAGAGAAACTTCGAAGAAAGGGAAAATGGTTAAATGGTGCGACTATCCTCTCAATCGTTCCTGCAGGCGGGTGTAGCGCCGCTCGGTCTTGTCGTTCTGGACCGCCATCATGAGGGCTTTTTTACTGCCCACCATGACCACAAGCTGTTTTCCTCGCGTCACGGCGGTATACATGAGGTTCCTCTGGAGGAGCATGAAATGCTGTGATGTCACCGGGATCACCACGGCCGGATACTCTGAACCCTGCGATTTGTGGACGGATATGGCATAGGCCAGGACAACTTCATCCAGGTCCAGAAAATCGTAGAGGACCCGCCTTTCATCAAATGAGATGACAAGCTCCCTGAGTTCCGGATCAATACTGACGATGGTCCCGATATCCCCGTTAAAAACCTCCTTGTCGTAGTTGTTCCTGATTTGCATTACCTTGTCATCCACCCGAAAGGTGCTCTGGCCTCTCACCAGCGTATCCTTTCCCGGGTTAAGCGTCTCCTGCAGAGCCTTGTTCAGATTTTCGGCTCCCACCACGCCCTTGTGCATGGGCGTCAGCACCTGGATATCCCTGACCGGGTCTAATCCAAACTTGTTGGGAATGCGTTTGGACACCATCTCCAGTACGACGCGGAGAGTCTCTTCAGGGTCATCCTGATCCACGAAAAAGAAGTCCTCCAGGCTATGCCCCTCGGGTCCAAACGCGGGCATGGTACCCTGGTTGATCCTATGCGCATTCACCACGATAAGACTCTCTCTGGCCTGCCGGAAAATCTCATTCAACGTCACGACAGGAACTGCGCCCGAATCAATAATGTCTTTCAGCACACTCCCCGCTCCCACGGATGGGAGCTGATTCACATCACCCACCAGGATCATGGTCGCCCCGGAGGGGACAGCCTTCAGGAGATGGTGCATGAGGATGGTATCGATCATGGAAGCCTCATCCACCACGAAGAAATCCACGTCAAGCGGTTTATCTTCATTGCGCTGGAATCCGCCTTTCTGCAAGCTGTATTCCAGGAGCCGGTGAATGGTCCTCGCCTCAAAGCCGGTCGTCTCGCTCATCCTTTTGGCGGCCCGGCCCGTGGGCGCGGCAAGCAGAATTTTTACTCCCAGCCGGGCAAAAATCTTGAGCAGGGCCTGGATGATAGTAGTCTTCCCTGTCCCCGGTCCGCCGGTGATCACCATAACCTTGTTTTCCGCCGCACACCGGATAGCGGCTACCTGTTCCCGGGCAAGACGAATCGGCAGCCTGCCCTGAACCCACTTGACCGCCTTTTCCGTATCGATCTGCCTGATGGATTTGGGAGATGTGAGGAGGGACCGGATTCGTCTTGAGATGCTTGTTTCGCAGAGATGATACTTGGCGAGATAGACGGCCTTCTGATTTTCCTGAAACGTGGTGACGGATTCGTTCACATCTTCGATGATGATCTTCTCATCCAGGGCGAGTGTCCCGAGCGCCTGGACAATCCCTTCCCGTTCCATCCCCAGCATCTCGCAGCACCTGGTGATCAGCATTTCATACGGGGAGAAGACATGGCCTTCATCCGCAAGCTGATGCAGGACATACAGCGTTCCCGCTTCAGCCCGGAGGGGAGCATCTTTTAAAAATCCCAGCTTTTCCGCGATCCGGTCCGCGGTCACAAACCCGATGCCGAAGATCTCGGTGGCCAGTCGGTACGGGTTCTCCCTGACCACCTGGATTGACCGATCCCCGTATTGTTTGAAGATCTTTGTTGCGTACCCGGAACTGACTCCGTGCGATTGGAGAAAAAGCATGACATTGCGTATTTCGCGCTGCTCGTCCCACGCCTTTCCGATCATCCCGATGCGCTTGCTGCCGATCCCTTCCACTTCAGCAAGCCGTTGCACGTCCTTTTCAATGATTTCCAGGGTCTGCTCACCAAACCGGGAGACAATGCGTCTGGCCATGACCGGACCGATACCCTTGATCAGGCCGGAACCGAGGTATCTTTGTATGCCGGCAACCGTTGCCGGGACCTTGGACTGGTAGCTGGTAAATCTGAACTGTTCCCCGTACCTGGGATGATTCGTCCATGTTCCTCTCATCTCCAGGACCTCTCCCGGAGTGGGCGCCATCATATTCCCCACAACGGTGACCAGGTCGTGCCGGCCGGGGACCTTGAGCTTTGCGATAGTAAAGCCGTTCTCGTCGTTAGTGTAGGTAACTCTCTCGATCTGGCCATGGAGAACCGTCAGGAGGTCTTCCTTCAAAGGATGAGAATGGCTCATGACTCCTACTGATAAAACCTGAGGTTAAGCACATGCGCCGGTCCGTGCCTGCCCTCCCTGACCTTGAGCCGGAGCAGCTTTGCAGTCCTGGCCTCACCCGGGAAAAAGAGGAAGCCGAAAGACAGGCCGCCGGGTGGGATGGGCCGGTATTGCAGGGACTTCTGCTGAAGGTCCTGAACAATATTTCGTCGAGCTTCGTTGGATCCAAGGCTGCCGGCACCGCCCAGGGTTGCCCCCGCCGCCGCCCCCAGGGCCGCACCCCTTCCCGCGCTCCGTATCGCATTCTCCCCGCTCACGATACCAATGGCAGCACCAAGAATGGCACCGGCTGTCGCGCCCAGGAATCCATGGTATGCACCGGCTTCGAATACCTGGTTGGTTTTGGCATACTTTGTCGCTCTTTCATAGGCGATCTTGGAGCTCAAAATAGGCCAGAGATTTCCTTCATCGTCCTCCAGAAAGGTCTGGGAGCTGTCTATTTCAACGGGTCTCAAGCTCTTATTGTCAAACACCACCTCAACCGGCAGCATACCGGCCGCGAGGATATCGAACCCGAATGCCTTTCTGGCCTGCTCCGGTGACACGTAGGCCCTGGCCCCGATGCCCACGCCGTCCACCTGAGTGTAATTCGGATAGGCGGTGGGAGCTCGGAAGGACAAGGGTTGTGCTTTGTACGCCGGAGCACATCCTGAAAAAGCGGCAACAGCAAAAACAAGACAGATAGTCACAATCATTTTCTTCATTCACAGTTCCTCCTGCAGTAGGCAGTCTCCCGCACAGCGGAAAACATCTCTCCAATCATCATTCCTCAGCCTGGGCTGCTCTTTATTTCTCCGCCGGGTTCCGCACCCGGTCGCTTGCGGCGAGGTAGTTCATTTTTCAAGTCAGGCACCTGATCTCACGTTTCACTCTTCAATCTTCGCCTTCTCCTGCTGCGCACATACAGGATACCCTTCTTTGGGTGAAGAGGCAACAATGTTCATTGCATCCTGATCCACCATCAAAACATCATCCGGGACGCTGCCCTCGTTTTCCTTTCCTGTCTGCTGCAGACATCTCCATTGAAAATCTGACGTTTGGTATTGTTAAAGAGTTTACAAAAACAGCCGATAAAGAAAAGAGAAAAATGATGCTCCGGGAGACCAGATGCAGGAAGCGGCCTTCAAAGAAAATTTCCACACGATCAACCAGCAAAGACAAGAACAGCTGTCACCCTGCAACGAACCACAACCCGACTACGGAAGGCCCCTTCTTCACATAAACCCTGAAAAGAGAAAACAGCTGCATGCCCGACTACGGTTCCTCTACGGGGAAGCGGTTGCTGACGAATATCTGCCTGAACTGGAACGGATCATGCAGGTCTATTACGCCCATAAGGTCCCTGAAGCCATTGCACTTGAAAATTTTTCCAATCCCGCAGAGCGGTTCACCGAAGAGGATGTTATCTTGATCACTTACGGCGATCTCCTGCGAGGTGAGGAACCGTCTCCTCTGGCAACCCTGGCCCGGTTCTGCGACACCTATCTGGAGGGGACGGTTAACACGCTGCATATCCTACCCTTCTTCCCCTATTCCTCGGACCGGGGATTTTCCATCATCGATTTTGAGACAGTGGACCCGCATCTGGGCACCTGGGAAGACATTGAAGCATTGGAGCACCGGTACCGATTGATGTTTGACGGGGTCATTAATCATGTTTCATCAAAAAGCCGCTGGTTTCAGGAATTCCTGAACGGGAACCCTTATTACAAGGATTTTTTTATCACCTATGATTCTCCTGATGATCTGACCCCGGAACAGCGGAACATGATCTTCCGGCCGCGGACATCTGATATCCTGACCCCCTACCGCACCATTAACGGAACAAAATATGTGTGGACCACCTTTTCAAAGGATCAGATAGACCTCAATTACAAGAATCCGAATGTCCTCATGAGGGTCATCGAGATCCTGCTCATGTATGTGCGGCACGGAGCACGGATTATCCGCCTGGACGCGGTGACGTACATCTGGGCTGAACCGGGCACCCGTTGCGTTCACCTTGCACAGGCCCATGAAATCGTCAAGCTTTTCCGGGATGTCCTGAACATGGTCGCACCAAGAGTGGCGCTTATCACGGAGACAAACGTCCCGCACGAGGAAAACATCTCGTACTTCGGAAACGGCCATGATGAGGCGCAGATGGTGTATAACTTTGCCCTCCCGCCGCTCGTTCTGTACACCTTCTACACAGAAGACACAACGGCCATTACAAAATGGGCCACGGCACTCGAAAGCATCTCCGATACCGCCGCATTTTTCAACTTCCTGGATTCCCATGACGGCATCGGTCTCATGGGGGTGAAAAACATCTTCAGTGAATCCGAAATGGCATTCGTCATAGAAAAGGCGCAGGAGCACGGAGGGCTTATTTCCTACAGGGACGGAGCGGACGGAAAGCAGGAACCTTATGAGATTAACATGACATGGTTCAGTGCCCTGAACAAGGAAGAGGAAGATGACATTGCGTTCCAGGTGAGACGGTTCGTTGCCTCGCGCATTATCGGGCTGGTCCTGCGCGGTATCCCGGGGATCTATCTTCACAGCCTGATCGGCACGGAAAATGATATTGCATCTGTCCTCGCCACCCATGCAAACAGGGATATCAATCGTACGGTCATTGATGACCATGCCATTACAGAGGCGCTCAAAGAACCGCTTTCCAAGATTTCCCGGATAAACCGTGAGCTGGGACGACTGATAACAATCAGGACAAGGCAGCCCGCCTTCCACCCGAATGGTGAACAGCGGGTGCTGATGCTTTCCGATCAGCTTTTTTCAGTACTGCGTATCTCTCCGGACGGCCGGCAGCACCTCCTGACCCTCTTGAACGTCACCACCCGCATGTGTCGACTGGAAATATCTCTGTCTCAATTGGACCGGCAGGAAACCCACTGGTATGACCTGGTAAGTGATATGGAATGGATGGTGGAGGGGGGACAGTTCTGTTTGTCCCTGCAACCCTATGATATTATGTGGCTTGAACCCATCAATGAAAAACAGCCGGGAGTCAGGTAATCGCATGAAAGAACGCATCGATGCCCTCCCGCGCCTTTTCCAGCTGCCCCCTCAACCCATCAAGGTCAACAGCGTCCATTGCCAGCGCATCCAGGTCCGCCTGGTCTACGGGCGGCGGGCACCTGTTTCCTGAATTCCCCAGGGCCAGTTCCTGTGTGAGGGCGTCAGAAATTCGCAGTATGGCTGTATCCGAAGCATCGGCCTTATCAGAGAGATTATGTTGATGATGCAGAGTGACGGGCCCCCGAATCCGCTCCGGGAACTTCCACCTTTCAAGGAGTATTCCTCCCACCTCACCATGATCAAGGCCTATGATTTCCCGCTCGTGCCGGTATAACAAGCCGTTTTCTGTGTTTCGCGCCTTTGCCAGGATCCGGGCAAAGTCCTCCTGGAAGAACTGGTCGAGCACTATCTTCCCCATATCGTGAAGAAGCCCCACAACAAACAGATATTCTGCGTCGTCCCTGTTTCCGCCCCTCTCCGCGAGCATCTTCATCCCTGTTCCCACTGCCAGGCTGTGAACCCAGAGCCCCTCCCACGGGAAATCCCTCGAATCCCTTTTTCCGCTCATCATGTTTTTTATGACACCCACAGAAATCGCAAGGGACTTGACCATGTTGAAACCCAGAAGGGCCACAGCCCGTTCCAGGGTGGAAATCTCCTGGGGAAAGCCGTAATATGCGGAATTGGCAACCTTGAGAATCTTGGCAGTCAAGGCGGCATCATGGGATATGGCATCCGTGATGTGGCCCACAGTACATTTGGGGTCATCCATGAGGGCCAGAAGCCTCGGCACCACCGCTGGAAGAGTGGGAAGCTCGTCTATTCTTGCGTATATTTTTGCCTTCAGCGCATCTCTTTCCATCCCTTTTCCTTTCCGATTCACGCAGCGGTCATTTCCGGATCCCGCCTAAATAGCTTAGGCAGATTGAATGGCCATCTCATACGTTGGGCCTTACCATCACACAGCGACATTGACCGGAACGGCACCGAGCACTTGGATGAGGACGTCGGAGGACATGGAGGCCAGAAGGCCGCGCCTCCCGGCGTTGATATGGATCCTGGGCAGTTCCAGAATAGATGCTTCCACGTAGACCTTCATCTTCTTCCTTGTCCCGAAAGGAGAGATCCCGCCCACCAAATACCCGCTGTACCTCTTTGCCTCCTGCGGATCGCAGGGGCGGACTTTCTTCACATCAAGCTCTCTGGCAAGGGTCTTTGTGGAAATGTGCTTATCCCCGTGCATCAGGACAAGGAATGGTTCAGAACGGTCATCCATCATCACCAGGGTCTTCACAACATGATGTTCATCCACCCCGAGAGCGTCAGCAGCAGCCGTAGCCACCGCCACACCGGTCTTTTTTTCGTACCGGTAGGTGTGCAGGGCGAAATCAACCTCATGTGCCTTCAGTTCCCTGATTGCCTGGGTCGATGGGATCTTTTGTTTCCCCATAAATCACCTCCATGTCATGCCCCCGCCCGCCTTCTGGCTCTCATGAGAAACGGCAGTGGTATCAGCAACATGCTGAGCGTCCCAAGTATCCAGAATGTATCGTTGAAGCCCAGCATGCTGGCCTGGCGCAGGAGCTGACTGTAGATAAGCGCGAACAGGCTCTTGTTTTGGGTCGTAAGGGTCCCCCCTTGTCTGCTGAGGTGAAGCAGTTGTTGCATCCTGATCTGGAACGCCGGCCTAAAGGGCGTCAAATGCCCCACAAGGGAAGTCTGGTGAAACTGCGACCGTTGGGAAAGAATGGTGGTAGCTAAGGCGACCCCGATGCTCCCTCCCAGGTTTCTCAGCAGATTGAAGATTCCGGTGGCATTGCCCATATCTTCCTTCCTGACATTCACATAGGTGGCTGCCGCCAGAGGCACAAAAAAGAGCGCCATTCCCACCGCCTGAACCACCCGTGGCCATACAACGGCGTCGAAATCAGCCTCCAGGTTGAATCGTGACATGAGCCAGAGTGAATAAGCGCTGATCAGAATACCCAAAGCCAGTAACCTCTGAGGTTTGACCCCTCTCTTCATGAGATTTCCGGCAAGCGGCATTACCAGCAGCGTTGCCAGACCTCCAGGACCGAGCACAAGACCGGCCCAGACCGCTGTATAGCCCATGAGCTTTTGAAGATAGAGCGGCAGCATGACGATTGCGGCGAAAAAAGTGAGGAAACCCATAAACATGATCAGGTTTCCTACGGCAAATGTGCGATCCCGGAACACCCTGAGGTTTATCACCGGCTCTTTGGATCGAAGCTCCACAAAAATGAGTGCGATGAGGGCAGTTGCCGATATGATCGTCAGAGTCAAAATGAAATCGGATGAAAACCAGTCCGCCCTTTCCCCTTTATCCAGAAGCATCTGCAGGCATCCCAGGCCGACGGTCAGGAGTCCGAGGCCGAGATAGTCGATACGAATTCCCTTTTTTCGAACATATGAAGGATCATGGATAAATGCCAGGGCCATCATAACCGCCAGGATGCCGGCAGGCACATTAATATAAAACACCCAGCGCCAGGTCCAATTGTCCGTAATCCATCCACCCACCACCGGACCTGCTATGGGGGCCAGCACAATCCCCATGCCAAACACGGCCATGGCCATTCCATGCTCCCTTGTTGGAAACGATTCCAGGAGAATGGCCTGGGAGATGGGCTGCAGTCCTCCACCCCCTATTCCCTGCAGAATACGCGCAACCACGAGCATGGCAAGGGTGGGGGCGGACCCGCAGAGAACGGAGCTGATGCTGAAGAGAACGATGGAGAAAATGAGATACCGCTTGCGACCGAAGACGCTCGACAGCCACCCTGAGATGGGTATGATGATGGCGTTGGATACCAGGTACGAGGTCAACACCCATGTCACTTCATCCACACCGGCATTGAGGCTTCCCTGGATGTGGGGGAGCGACACGTTCACAACGCTGGTATCCATGATCTCGATAAAGGTGGGCAGGATCACCGTCATGGCGATGATCCATTTGCTCACTTCCGCAGGATTTCCTTTTTCCACGTGTCCGACCTATTGCGTTTTGCGAAGTCCTGAAACCAGTCTCTTTCCGGTCTTGTCGGAAGTATTCACGCTCACATTCAGGGAAAGTCCTACCCGGAGGGGATATTCCGGAGGCAGGGGTCTATCAATCTGTATTTTTACCGGCACTCTCTGAACGACCTTGATCCAGTTTCCCGTGGCGTTTTCAGGAGGAAGAAGTGCAAAGGCCGCACCCGTGCCGGCGCGAATACCAACAACCTTTCCGGCATACGTATAGTCCGGATAGACATCTGCCTCGATGGCGGCGGGTTGCCCCAGGCGGATATTTTCAAGCTGGGTTTCTTTGAAATTGGCCTCCACATAAATCCGTTGCAGGGGAACGATCGCAAAAAGCGGCTGACCGGGCTGCACCCAATCCCCCACCTGGATACTCTTTTGTGCAATGTATCCCGAGATGGGAGCTTTAATGGTACAGTAGGATATGTTCAGCTCGGCCTGTTTGAGTTTCGCCTCTATCTCAGAACGCTGGGCCTTCAGTGCCGCGAGCTTATGCTGCGCCATTTCAACCTGAAGGCGGGCCGCCTTTGCGGCGTTGAGATTCGCGATAGTCTGGTCAATTTTCTCGGCCACGGCGCCCAGTGACGCGCCGGCTCCGGCAATCCTCTGATCCGTAGCTTTCAATGCCGACTTGGCCTTTGCATAGAGTGTGCGCTTGGCGTCCAAGTCACTTTCCGATCCCGTCCCTGTTCGAAAAAGCTTCTCGGATCGTTCATAGTTTTTCCCGGCATTTTCAAATTCGGCCAGTGACCCGTTTCGCATTTTTTCCAGTTCCTCGACACGGTGGCTTGCCTGTTTGCGTGCCTGCTCGGCTTCCTTCATCTGTGCCATGGCCGCATCCACCTGTTCCTTGGTTCGCCTGTCCGTGAGGCGCAGGTCTACCTCTGCGAAAGACAACTGCGCCTCAATCTGTTTCAGTGAAGCGCGTATCTCCTCGACCTTCACCTCATAGTCCGTAGGGTCCAGCCTGATCAGCGCATCCCCCTTTTCCACCCAATCGTCATTCTCCACATGAATTTCGGCAATGCTCCCCGGTATTCGGCTGCTTATGGCGGCACTATCGGCCCTCACATATGCATCGTCCGTAGAAACCCGGTCCCGCATGTACCGCCACCAGTAGCCTATGGCCAGCAGGATGCCGACAATGACCAAAATGACGACCCATTTCCATCTTTTTCCGGCTCCTTTGTTCACCTTTCGAGCACTCATTTTCTCACTCATTCGCCACTGTCTCCGTTCAATCATATTTGCCAGGCAACTGCATGCGGCACGGCAGCTTGTCTATCGTCTCTTGCGACCGCTGTTCATATTTCGAACCCAACAAGACATACATCTTACATCCTCATCATTCAAGGATATTTTGAGATCAGCTCTGCCCAGAATCAGTCTTCTGGAAAAGCAAGGGTGCGGGATGTTTCCGAAGCGGCGCATGTTGGCCCTGGAGCAGGACAGCGGAAGTGCCGAAACCGGGGGCCCATTCGAAGGATGGGGAGTCCAAGCGCAGCGCGGACACATCCGCAGTGAGCCAAGCCAGGGACGGCGGAGGGCGGTCATCTACCGTATGAAGAAGGATGGTCGATTGTCGGGACCCAGTATACCCCGTCTCTCAAAATGGCAACCGGCACATCCCGCCCTTTCTCCAGGGAGACCGGCAGGGCACCGGCCTCGCGCCGGGAAAGAAAGGTCCGAAGGTGCTCGCCGCTGGAGTGGACAAGATCCAGTTCTATCTGGCCGTCCATACTGTGGGTGCCCACAACCTTCATGCTGTCTTTCCAGGCATAGTGATTCCCGGCCATTCCGGGGAACACCTCCACACACCAACCCGGAATCGTGAGCAGGCAGTCGCCGGCTCTTTTCTCCGGAACGGAAGAAGGGACGGAGATATCCACGAGACCCAGGCGAGTGGCGAATCCGCCGTTTTCTCCGATTTTTCCCGGGATCAGGTTTTCAATGCCCAGGAGTTCTGCGACCGCGCGATTCCGGGGACGTCTGAGCACATTCTCCGGGGTGTCCTGCTGCAGAATGCTCCCATCCTTCATGACCGCCAGGTGGTCTGCCAGGAAAAAGGCCTCAGTCAGGTCATGCGTGATATGAAGAATAGTGACCCCGATTTCCCGGTGGATTCTCTTGAGCTCACGCCGGAGACGATCACGTGTGGAACGATCCAGTGCGCTTAACGGTTCGTCCAGGAGCAGGACATAGGGCTTCAGGACCAGGGCCCGGGCCAGGGCGACACGCTGGCGCTCGCCGCCTGAGAGATTACCGGGACGGCGGTCAAGGATAGTGCCGATATCCAGAAAATCACCCATTTCTTCTACGACCCTCGAGATCTTGCTTCTGGGCTCTCCCCGTAATTGCAGCCCGAATGTAATGTTCCTGCGGACCGTGAGGTGTGGAAAAAGGGCATAATCCTGGTACACAACCCCCAGGTTTCTCTTCTCAGGGGGCAAACGGGTAGCATCTCTGCCATGAATGAAGATGCTCCCGCTCTTTATCCGATGCATTCCCGCGATGGTCTCCAGAAGGACAGTTTTTCCTGTTCCCGTTGGTCCGAGGAGGACCATGTACTCTCCGTCCTTTACGTGCATGGAGATCTCCTTGAGTCTGAAATCTCCCAGAGAAACACTGACGTCCCGAAGGCGAAGCATCCTACGCCTCCTTCCGTTTGGCGGCAAT
>CAZWEV010000040.1:0-37028 GCA_964633015.1 uncultured Desulfobacteraceae bacterium
GTGGCAACCCTTTTGTCTCCCACGAACCGTTTGTACCTGGAGAAATAGCCAAATTAAAGGACAAGAAAATCCTCATCGTGGATGATGAGCCTGATGTGCTGGACGTATTGGAAGAGATGTTGGATATGTGCAGAGTTGTCAAGGCATCTTCATTCGATGAAGCCAGGAAATATCTGGAGTCGGATCATTTCGACATGGTTATTCTGGATATCATGGGTGTCGATGGTTATAAGCTGTTGCGCATTGCCAAGCAGAAAGACATGACTGCCGTCATGTTGACAGCTCATGCATTAACCCCTGATAACCTCGTGAAATCCATCAAAGAAGGAGCTGATTCTTACCTTCCCAAGGAAGAAATGGGTAAAATCAGGACGTTTTTGGTGGACATCCTCAAATCCCAGACGAAGGGTGAGTCTCCCTGGGAGCCCTGGCAGAGAACGTTGTCTTCTTCCTATTTTGAAAGGAAGTGGGGTGCTGCCTGGAAAGACCAGGACAAGGAATTCTGGAAAAAATTCAACGCCGGCAAAAAAGGCAATAGATCCTGATGCAGGTCTCCTCCCATAGCGCGGGAGGCATCAGGGAGTCCCTGAACAGCGTGCCCTTCCAGACTCCGGAGCGGAGCGAGCTTCTCGTCAATTTGGTCATTTGATATTTGACATTGATTTGGCATTTGGATTTTGGAATTTGACATTCAATGCGATCACAATAAAAGACAGGGTGAATAAGAGATGGAAAATGTGCTCATCGTAGCTACCATGGATACCAAAAGCAGGGAAGTCCTTTTTCTTCGGTCCTGTCTGGAAAAGGCGGGCATTCCGGTTTTGATCCTGGACGCAGGCATTCGTGGAGAAAGTCCCGTTCCGGTAAGTATCAATCGTGAAAAAGTAGCCAGGGCCGGAAACAAGACCTTGGCCGAAGTCCAGGGCATGGGGCACGAAGGAAAAGCCCTGGCAGAGATGATCAATGGGGCTATGAGATGTGCCCAGGACCTATACGAGCGGGACGAAATCGGGGGATTGATCAGTGTGGGTGGGTCAATGGGGACCACTCTCGGTACAGCCGTGATGCGATCATTCCCTGTCGGCTTTCCCAAGGTCATGATCTCTACCATGGCCTCCAGAGACACGCATGATTTTGTGGGAACCAAGGATATCCTCATGCTGCATTCGGTTTGTGATATTTCCGGGCTCAACCGCATTTCCAACAAAGTCCTGCACAACGGCGCCATGGCAATGGCCGGCATGATGCAGCATCCACAACCGTCTTTCTCTTTGGAGAAACCTTTGGTCTTTATCTCAACACTGGGCACCACGGAGGCATGCACCCAAAAGGTCAGGGCCCACCTCGAAGGGGATGACAAAGAGGTTGTTGTTTTCCATACCGTAGGGTCCGGAGGAAAGGCCATGGAGGAGATGATCCTCGAGGAGGATGTGAAGGCAGTGTTGGATCTTTCCCTCCACGAGATTGCTGATCACGCTTTCGGCGGAGATTATGATGCCGGGCCTGACCGGGGAGCAGCCGCCCTGCAGAAAGGGGTACCGACGATTTTGGTACCCGGCAATATGGATTTTCTGGTAACCGGGCCGATCAAAGCAGCCCGGCGAAACTTTCCGAACCGATCTTATCATAGCCACAATACAGCAATAACCGCCGTTCGAACGACCCGTGATGAAATGGAAATTCTGGCAAAGGCAGTAGCCCACCTGTGCAATGGAAGCAAAGGCCCATGGGCTGTTTTTGTTCCCTTGGGAGGCTTTTCGTCCTTTGACAGCAAGGAAGGCCCTCTGTACGATCCCGCAGGTCCTGACATCTTTGCGGCAACACTGAAGAAGGTCCTGAAGGCTGATTCCTCCCTCCATTTACTGCCACATCACATCAACGATCATGAATTTGCAGAGACATTGATCCGGGCTTTGGAAGGCTTTGCATGATGCTATTTCCAGTTCTCGAACATCCGTGTCATGATGTCCCGCAACCCGCGCTGGGGGTCCTTTCCTTGAGCCATCTCAAGGAGGATATCCAGGAAAGCCTGCGCCGGCCGGCTGAGAGGTTCGTTCTTCAGGTACGCGATGCTTACATCCAGGTAGAACTCCTCCCCTTCCAGAGGAACAGTGGCCAGCTTCTTCTCCTTCAGTTCAACGGCGACTGACTCTTTCACCAGGAAAGAAAACCCTTCACCCCGCTGGACGAGCTGTTTGATGAATTCAGCGTTGCTCGTCTCCATCAGGATATTGGGAACGCAGCCGTGCCGCTCGAACAGGGTATTCACTTTCCGCCGGGTCCCTGAGCCTACCTCCTTCATGATGATGGGTTCCCGCGCCAACTCCCTGACAGAGACCGCACGTTTTTGCGCAAGAGGATGGGAAGGGGGCAATATGACCACGAGTTCCTCCTGGCTGAAAGGGATAAAGGAGACCGTCGCATCTTCGACAGCCCTGGCAATGACCGCCACCTCATTTTTCAGATCGACCAGGCTGTGAATCATATCCAGGGAACTCCCCTCATCCAGATGCACCTTTATGTGTGGAAAGGTCTCATGAAAGGTGGTGATCAACAGGGGCATGAAGTAGCGGGCATAGGTCTTGGTGGTCCCCAGGCGCAGAACACCTCGTCTCAATTTCCGCATCTCCTCTATGACGTCCTCAGCCTCTCTTTCATATTCGAAGATACGCTTGGCATAGCTGTAAAGCGTCTTGCCTTCATCCGTCAGAAAAATATTCCTTCCCCGCTTCTTGAATAGCTTCAGTGCATACTGGTCTTCCAGTTTCCTGATCTGCGTTGTCACTGCCGGCTGGGTGATGCAGAGTTTGTGCGCCGCGGCAGTGCAGCTCTGATGCCTTGCCGCCATATAAAAAACTCTCAAATGGTGGAGATTGATCATGAGAACCGATGATGAAATTCTTAAACAGCGTTTATGAGATCATGCAACATATAAAATATTTTTATACATATCATAAAAATAATGAAATTGACAAGTTTTCATATTTCCTCCAGAATTTTTCAGTATCAGACAGAGCATTATTCAGGCACCTTTTTTCTGCGCTGATGCGATGGCGTCGAAAGCCTGGAGCTTCTCCCCTGCCTCCGAGCTGTCTTCCACCCGCTGAGCGAAATCGGATCCCGGCAGGTTTCATTCAACTGCAATTCTGCTTTGTGAACAACAGGGCACATCTTTACCAACCACCAACATTACAAGGAGGATTGAAGATGGCAGATGAAAAGGGAAGATTTCCGGATCCGCATGAGTACCAGGTTCCCCCGGAGCTTGAGGGTTGGGAAGAGATGTACCCCTCCCATTACCTCTTCTCGGATGACAGGAAGGAGTGGGAAGGCAGCCAATTCTGGTATCTGGACAAGATCCACGCACCGGAACCCATGCCGCCCCTGGACCAGATTTTCCAGGAGGCCTGGCAGATTTCACTCTCACAGTACACTACCAGGGTATTTTGTATCCCCCCTGCTCAGGGCATCGCCCAGAGGATGGTGGGGTGTTACATGTATATCTGCGCCATCGCCCCGCCTCCGGAGCAAATCATCGGAGAGAAGGCGGCCCTCTTTGAAAAGCGGGTGTTTTACGTGTTCGAGCACTACGAGGAGCTGTGGGGGAAATGGCTGACCAAATTCAAGGCCCTCGGGAATGAAATGGCCGCGGTTGAAGTCCCGAAGGAACTGCCCAAGTTTGCTCCCGAAGACCAGGTACTCCCCGCACCAAGAGGATTTTATGCGTCCTATGACCTCATGACCGCCTTTGACAAGCTTGCCAATCTGATGATCAAAGGATGGCAGTACCACTTTGAGATGCTGAACCTGACCTACCTGGCCTATCTTATGTTCGGGGATGTGACCAGGAAGCTGTTCCCGGGCATCAGCGAAAGCGCCATCGGGAAAATGGTGGCCGGCGCGTATGTCTCCATGTTCAAGCCCGAGGAAGAACTCTGCAGGCTGGCTCGCGCGGCCAGGACGTCATATACCGTTTCAGAGGTGCTCAAAAAGGAGGCGCCCGCACAGGATAAAATATCCGAACTTGAAAAAACCAGTGAAGGGAAGAACTGGCTCCAGGAGTTCGAGAAGTCCAAGGACCCCTGGTTTTACGTCTCCTGCGGCAGCGGGTGGTTCCATCACGAGGGGAGCTGGCTGACAAATCTCAACATCCCCTTCAGTTATATAAAAGACTATGTGGAACGACTCGAAAGGGGCGAAACCATTGAGCGGGCCCTCGATGAAATCGATAAGCAACGGGACGAGATCGTTGCAGAATACCGTAACCTCATCAAGACCGACGATGACCGGAAGGCCTTTGACGATGCCTACAAGACCATCAGGACCATCTACCGTTATGCTGAAGACCACCTCTTCTGGGTTGAACACTGGCTCCACACCATCTGGTTTTCCAAGATCAGGCAACTGGGAAATGTCCTGGTCGATAACGGAATGATTGATCAGCCGGACGACATCTTCATGTTCACCCGCTACGAGGTGCCCGAACTCCTGACGGAAGTGGCCACCGCGTGGGCCCTGGGGGTGGATATTCCGGTGAGAGGAAGTTATTACAAGGCAAAGGCGAAAAAGAGGAGAAAGATCCTGGAGGCAGCAGCGAAATGGAACCCGACCCCCGCCCTCGGTGTCCCGCCCGAGGAAGTTGCCGAGCCCTTTACCATCATGCTGTGGGGAGTCACTACCGACAGGGTGAAGGAGTGGCTTGAAGGCATGGGAGAAGTGAAGGCCGAAGATGTCTCCCAAGTGAAGGGGTTTGCCTCCTCGGCAGGAGTCGCGGAAGGCCCGGCGCGTGTCCTGAGGATGCTTAAAGACATAATAGATCTTAAGCCCGGCGAAGTTCTGGTCTGCCCCTCTACAAATCCCTCATGGGCCCCGGTATTCACGAAGATCAAGGCTGCGGTGACTGATATCGGCGGTCTGACCAGCCATGCTGCCATTGTCTGCAGGGAGTATGGGGTCCCCTCGGTAACTGGGGCCGGGATCGCCACGTCAGTTATCAAGACCGGTGATATCGTCCGGGTTGACGGCGACACGGGAGTGGTCACCATCGTCAAGAGGGCATAACAGCAAGCCCCCCATCTTTTCCGAGGAGAAGGGGGCATCCCTTCCTCCTTCTCCTCACTCAGACCATGAGGAACGAGCAATGGAACTTATCTTAAACTTCGATAGCGCGGACAAGGCATCTCTTCCACAGGTGGGAGGGAAAAATGCAAGTCTGGGGGAAATGATCAAGGCGGGAATTCGGGTGCCTCCCGGCTTTGCCGTCACCACCGCCAGCTACCAGAGCTTCATAGCGGAGACGGGCATTGAAAATGCCATTTTCGCGCTTCTTTCAGACCTGGATGTTGACGACGTTGATGCCCTCAACAGGGTCAGCGCCGGCATCCAGGAATTAATGAACACCGCTGCTATGCCGGAACGGGTTCACCAGGGGATCTTAGACGGGTACGCCGAGCTCTGCCGCATGTGCGGTACAGAAAAGGTTCCGGTTGCCGTTCGATCGAGTGCCACGGCCGAAGACCTGCCTACAGCAAGTTTCGCGGGACAGCAGGACACCTACCTCTGGGTCCTGGGAGCCGAACAGGTCGTGGATAGCGCCAAGCGCTGCTGGGCCAGCCTTTTTACTCCCCGGGCCATCAGCTACCGGGTGAAAAATGATTTCCCGCACGAAAAGGTGCTGATCAGTGTGGGAGTGCAGAAAATGGTGCATGCAAAGGCAGCCGGCGTCATGTTCACCCTGAACCCCACAAATGGAGATCCCTCCAAGGTGGTGATTGAGGGAAGCTGGGGACTGGGGGAAACCGTGGTATCCGGCTCCGTAACCCCTGACAAATTCGTGGTGGATAAGGTGATCATGGAGGTGAGTGAAAAGACCGTTTCCCGCAAACATATTGAGTGTGTCTATAACGCCGAAAAGGGAGGGGTTGTTGATGCCGACGTGGTTCCTGATCGACAGACAAGCTGCTGCCTGGATGATCGGGAGGTCATGGATCTCGTCCAATTGGCGAAGCGTATCGAGGAGCACTATGGCCGTCCCATGGATATTGAATGGGCCATTGATGAAGATATTCCTTTCCCGGAAAACGTCTTCATTGTGCAGGCCCGACCCGAGACGGTCTGGAGTCGGAAAAGAAAGGAATCCGTTATCGGAAAAAAGAGCGGGTACCAGCTTCTCATGGAACAGGCCATGAAGCGGATCAAGATTTCGTAACGGCTCGATTTGAAATACCTGGATTCCTGCTCCCCGATCGTGGTCGAGGGCAGGCTTCGCAGGAATGATAGATGAAAATCCTGGGTCCAGAAGAGCCTGTGGTGCAGGGAGGAAACCTGATGCCTCCCGCCCTGCGGGAGGAGGCTCACTGAGGCAATCAAAAGTTGAAACAGAGAACTTTTATTTCAAAAGGAGGCAAAGAATTTATGAAAAGCATGAGAGATTTTATAGCTCAAGCGGAATCTGAGGGGATGCTCAAGAGAATCAAAGCGGAGGTTGACTGGAACCTGGAGTTGTCCCACATCGCAAAGCTGAACGAGGAGAAGCAGGGACCGGCCCTGTTGTTTGAGAATGTGAAGGATTATGATTCTCCGGTCATCACCAGCGTGTGCACCACCACGCAACGGCTCGCCCTGATCATGAATGAGCCGCGGGATTCCACCCTCGTGGATCTCATGAAGGTGTGGGTGGACAAACACGAAAATGCCATCCCGCCCAAACTGCTCGATACCGGACCCTGCAAAGAGAATATCATGATGGGGGATGCAGTTGATCTGCTCAAGTTTCCCGCACCCAAGTTTTACCCGCTGGACGGGGGACGGTTCTTCGGAACGGCCCACTTTGTGGTAACCAAAGACCCGGAATCAGACTGGGTGAATATCGGGACCTACCGTCTGCAACTGCTGGACAGAAACCACCTGGGCACCCAGTTCATCAGGGGCAAGCATTCCGACATCATGCTCAAGAAATACCAGGCCATGGGCAAACCCATGCCGGTCTGCGTGGTGGTAGGATGTGACCCACTCCTTTTTCTCATGGGGGCGGCCAGGCTTTCCGCGTTTGAGTCTGAATATGATTTTGCAGGTTCCATCCGGGGAGAGGCGATAGAAGTGGTCAAGGCCGAGACCAACGATCTTCCGGTCCCCGCTACTGCGGAAATTGTTGTGGAAGGGGAAGTGAACGCGGACAAATTCATGGAAGAAGGACCCTTCGGCGAATACACGGGCTATTACTCAGGCGTGGGAACAGACCCCAGAAACTACATTGATGTGAAGTGTATCACCTACCGCAACAACCCGGTATTCTGGGGTACCACGGTGGGGAGGGCGGTCACGGACACCCACATGACCATGGCTCTTACCTACGGTGCAACCCTGTGGCAGCAGCTCGTAACCATGAAGATCCCGGGCATCAAGGCAGTGTACTGTCCCCCCGAGGGCTCGGGGAGATTCCTTGCCATCATTTCCATGAAGCAAATGTACCCCGGCCATGCGGATCAGGTTCTGACGGCAGCCATCTCCACGGAAATGGGCGCCTATGGGCTCAAAACCGTGATCGTTGTTGATGAGGACATAGATCCATGGGACATCCCGCGCGTTCTGTATGCCCTGAGTTTCAGGTTTCAGCCCAACCGCTCCCAGGTCATCAAACGGGGCAGGTCAACACCCCTTGACCCGTCCCTGCCGCTCAACGCCAGGCACATAACAGGAAGGCTCCTTCTGGATGCGACTATTCCCTACGACTGGAAGGAAAAACCCATACCAATAGAGCTCGATTCGGAAACCGTCAATAAGATCAAAGGCCGATGGTCCGAACTCGGCCTCGATTAATAATGAAACACGTGCAGGAGACATGATCATGTCACAGAGCAAATCACTGGAGGGCAAAAGAATCCTCCTGGTTGACGATGAGCCCGACGTGTTGTCAACGCTTGAGGAACTCCTCTCCATGTGTGAGACGGCAACGGCCGCCACTTTTGAGGAAGCCAGGGAACTGCTGGAAACTCGAAAATTCGACATCGCTATCCTGGATATCATGGGGGTTGACGGCTATGGGCTCCTGGAAATAGCCATAAAGAAGGATATCCCCGCGGTGATGCTGACCGCCCACGCCTTTACGCCGGACAATCTCGTCAAATCCATCAAGGAAGGGGCCGCGAGTTATATTCCAAAGGAAGAAATAGCACGGATAGCAGACTTTCTGGTGGACGTGCTCAAGGCCAGGGCGGCGAAAAAGGACCCCTGGGAGGCATGGCAGAAGAAACTGCCCACCTCTTACTTTGAAAAGAGGTGGGGTGCAGCCTGGCAGGACACTGACAAGGACTTCTGGGAGCGGTTCAAGGCGAGCATCAAGGCAAGAGATTCCAAATGACAGGAGGACCTATTTCGTGAAACCGATTCGATACAAGAAAGAGATGATCGATGAATTCATCAGGGACGGATACTGGACCCGTGAGACCTTCTATGATTTCTGGGACAGGAACGCCCGGGAATATGGGGACCGTGAGGCCCTGGTTGATTCCCGATACCGGCTCACCTGGGCGGAGGCGAAAAAGCTGGTGGACGCGCTTGCCGTATCCTGGGCGGAAATGGGAATTGAAAAGTTTTCCCGCGTCATTATCCAGTCGCCCAACAGCGTATACGGGTTTCTCGCCCGGATTGCCTGCGAGCGGGCCGGCCTTATTTCCCTGACGGTATATCCCTACCTCAGGCAGCGGGAACTGCAGTACATGACGGAGAGGACTGAAGCAACCGCAGTCATTATTCCCCATGTCTATCGGAAATTCGACTACCTGGAAATGTATAAAGGCCTCAAAAGCCAGTTCCCGCACCTCAGCTACATCTTTCTTTTTGATGACGAAGTGCCGTCTTCCGCCCCCGATAACACGTACTCTCTTACCCGGATGGCCCGGGAACGGGCCCAAAGAGCAATTGATGAGGACGTCCTTGCCGCACGGAAACTGGATTCCGTCGGAAATGTGGGGCTCCTTACCAGCACCACCGGCACCACCGGCCTGCCCAAGCTGGTTGAATGGCCCATTGCACCGAGGGTCTGCACCTCCAAGGCCAGGGTTGATATCTGGAGCCTGACAAAGGATGATACGACCATGGCGATCGCCCCCCATGCCGGAGGCGCCGCTGGGACCCTCACCTACTTCGCAGCACCCCTGGCCGGGGCCAGGACAGTCATGCTGGAGGAGTTTTCCCCCGAAGGCGCCCTGCAGCTCATCGAGAAGGAACGAGCCACGGCAATCGGCGTGGTGCCGACTCATCTGGTCAGGATGCTGGAGGCTGACACATCGAACTATGATTTGAGCTCCCTCAGATTCATCCGATCAGCGGGGGGGTACCTCTCACCGCAGGTGGCTGAAGAGGCAGAGAAGGCGTTCGGGGCCGTGATCACCAGCGACCTCGGGACTCAGGATATGGGCTCCGTATCCGGCTGCCGCGTGGAAGACCCGAAAGAACTGCGCCGGCGCACTGTTGGCCGGATGCTCCCCGGGAACAAGGTGCGCCTTCTGGCTGAGGACGGGATGGAGGTGTCCCCCGGTGAACCCGGAACCCTCTACTTCAGGGGTCCGCATGCCCCGGCCGGGTATTATCGGGATGAGGAACTGACCGCTACCGTGTTTGACCCGGAAGGGTGGACCACGACCGGTGATATCGTCAAGTTTGACCAGAATTGCCTCTGGATCCTGGGAAGAGCCAAGGACATGATCATCAGGGGAGGTCAGAACATCTACCCGGCCGAGATTGAAGGCCTGCTCAATGAGCACCCCAAAGTCTCTTCCGTCGCCATCGTGGGCTACCCGGACCGGGAAATGGGAGAACGATGCTGCGCCTGCATCATTCCAAAGTCCGGACAGAGCATTACGTTCGATGAAATGGTGGAATTCCTGAAAAGCAAGGAGCTCGCCATGTTCAAGCTCCCGGAAAAAATGGTCGTCATGGCGGCCCTGCCGACGGTTGGCGACTCAGGGAAAATCGACAAGAAGGCCCTCAAGAAGGATATTGAGGCCCAGGTGGCGGCAGGGAAGATTTGAGAGAAAGGGCCCCTTATGCAAAAAATCGTTCTCATCATTTCAACCCTGGATACCAAGGGCCGGGAGACGCGCTATCTGAAAGAGAAGATTGAGGCCCTGGGCCTGAGGACGCTTCTCATGGATCTTTCCATGCGGGGCGGGGATTCTTCCCCGGCCGACATACCCCCGGATGAAATCGCGGTCGCCGGCGGGACCTCTACCGGAGAGATACGTGAATCCACGGACCGGGCGAAGATCACGAATATCGTCATTGCCGGGGCCTCCCGCATTGCCGGAAGATTGCACGGAGAAGGCAAAATAGACGGGATGGTGGGGCTCGGGGGTTCCACCGGGTCGCTCATGGCCACTGAGGTCATGCGCTCGCTCCCTTTCGGTCTCCCCAAGCTCATGGTATCCTCCACCGCCGCCCTCCCCGGTCTTTCCACGCGGTATATCGGGACCGGCGATATCGCTCTTTTCCATTCCGTTGTTGAAATATCCGGGCTTTCCAATCCCCTGAAAAACGTGCTGGACCGTGCCGCCTGTGCCCTGGCAGGCATGGTGCAGGGAGCGGTCACCCCGCTCAGAAGTGAAACAGGAAACGCCATTGCCCTCACCATGCTGGGGCCGTGCGAGAAATGCGCCAGTGCCGTCAGGGTCGGCCTGGAAAAGAAAGGATACCAGGTTATCGGGTTCTCCGCGGCCGGCATCGGGGATCGGGCCATGGAAGACATGATCTCTCATGGCCTTTTCCAGGGAGTGATCGACCTGGCGCCCGGCGGGGTCGGGGAGCACCTGTTCGGATTCATGCGGGACGCAGGTCCCGGGAGGCTTGAATCAGCCGGAAAGAAAGGCATTCCCCAAGTCATCTCTCTGTGCAGCGTCAATCATATGACCCCGAGAAAATCAACCTACCGGCCCGAATACAAGGAGCGACGGAGATACGATCTGGACAAATACCGGACCTGGCTCCGCATGAATACGGACGAGCTCACCCAGGTTGCCGGGGCCTTCGCGGAAAAGATCAACCGGGCCACGGGTCCGGTCAGGATGGTGATTCCCCTGCGGGGATGGTCTTCTGTTGACTCTGAAGGGAATCCCACCTATGATCCCGAGGAAGACCGCATATTCATCCGGGAGCTTCGGAAACAACTGCATCCTGACGTTGTAATCCGGGAGGTGGACGCGAACATGGAAGATCCCGTTTTCGCGGAGGTTCTCCTCCAGTCGGTGTTGGAGATCCTCTGATGGCATTCACTCTGAAGACCAACGAGGGCGTGTATGACCTCGAGGCATCCGTGAGGATGGTGGGGAAGGACCTCCTGGTGGCCGTTTGGGGCGGTGACCAGCCCCATATCGGCGCGGTGGCGGTAGCCCTTCCCAGACCGAGCCTGAAGGATCCCGAGAGGGTCAGCGCAACCGCCTCGGTCATCTGCCTCCTGGGACACAAGGAGGATGACCTGGCAAAGGCCGTCTCCGAGATTCTTGCGGCCGCCATGAACACGACGGTCGTGGTGACGGCGGGTATCCACTGGGATAACCTGGATGACGAAGGCATCAGCCGGGTACTCAAAAACAGTGAGATTCTCCTTGATCTCATTCTGGAAAAAGCAGCGCAGCTTTCAGCTCAGACATGAGATACGGTACTGACATATGACAAAACGAATCGTTATCGGCATTTCGGGAGCGAGCGGCGTCATCTACGGCATCCGAATGCTCCAGTTGCTCCAGAGCAAAGACCTTGAAATCCATCTCATCGTATCCGAGGCCGGAGCGCGGAACCTTGAGATTGAGACGGGTTTTGACCTAGAGCAGGTGGGCACTCTGGCCGACCACGTGTACGATAACCGTGATATGGCTGCCCCTCTCGCGAGCGGTTCTTTCCTCACGCAAGGAATGGTGGTTGTTCCCTGCACGATCAAGACGCTCTCCGGAATCGCCAATTCCTACACCAACAACCTGATGGTACGGGCCGCAGATGTGACATTGAAGGAAAAACGAAAGCTGGTCCTGGTGGTCCGGGAAACCCCTCTCCATAAAGGGCATTTGCGGCTGATGACCATGGCGGCTGATATGGGCGCCCATATACTCCCTCCGGTTCCCTCTTTCTATCACGAACCGAAGACCATAGAGGACATCCTGGATCAGACCATCGGAAAGATCTTTGATTATCTGGGCATTGACCACGACCTGTTCAGGCGGTGGGGAGATTCCCCCATTTCCATCTGATTCTTGTGCAAACCGGCTTGTACTATGGCTCCGAGAGCGCCCTGATTTCAGCAATCGGAAGAGAAGGAGAAAGAATATGCTTTTACCGAAATTCGACTATCACGAACCTTCCACCCTGGAAGAGGCCTGTGAGGTGATGGCGGAACTGGGAGACCGGGCCAAGCTTCTTGCTGGCGGCACGGACCTGATCGTAAACATGAAGAAAAAAATCATTGCTCCCGAGCACGTGGTTTCCCTCGGGAGACTGGATGTCTTGAGGGAAATAGGATCATCGAACGGGACCATACGGATAGGGGCGCTCACAACGGCTGCCGAGATAGCCGAGTCAGGGGTTGTCACGGAAGGGTTCGCCGCGCTAGGCCAAGGGGCCTCCAATCTGGGCTCCCCTCTCATCCGCAACCTGGCAACCGTTGGAGGGAACCTGGCCTCCGCAAGGCCGGCAGCAGATTTACCTCCTCCGCTCATGGCGTATGGTGCACGAGTAATCATCAGAAAAAAAGAAGGCGAGAGAAGCATTCCACTTGATGATTTCATTACAGGGCCGGGGGTCACGAACCTCGGGCCCGGGGAAATCCTGGCGGAAATTGAAATCGACAGGCCTCCCGCGTACAGCGGCGCCGGGTACCTGAAGCTGGGCGCCCGCAAGGCCCTGGAGATATCCCTCGTGAACGTGGCCTCGTTTATCACCCTGGATGCACCGGGCGGAGTCATTACGTCGGCTCGTATTATCATGGGGGCCGTGGGTCCTATCCCGCTCCGCGCTCCTTCAGCGGAAAAAATCCTCATTGGTGAAAAACCCTCGGACCATCTCTTCGAAAAAGCGGGACAGGAGGCTGCCGGAGACAGCCGGCCCATCGACGACTTCAGGGGCTCGGCCGAATACCGTCGCGACATGGTGGAGGTGCTCACCCGGCGGACTCTGGCAGCGGCCCTGGCGGAAGTCGGGAGACAATGATCGTTTGAACCATATGACCAAAAGCACTACACATTTTTGAAATAAAGGAAAACAGGAGGACATAATGAAACAGCTCATCACGCTCACCGTGAACAACCAGGAATACGAACTGGCGGTAGAGCCCAATCTGACCCTCCTGGACCTGCTCAGGTATCGTCTGGAGCTCACCGGGACAAAAAAGGGCTGCGACGAGGGTGACTGCGGGGCCTGCACGGTGATCATGAACGGAAAACCGGTGAGTTCCTGCCTGATTCTGGCTGTTCAGGCAAACGGAAAAGAGATCCTGACTATTGAGGGAATGGAAACCGAGGAGGGGATTCATCCCATCCAGAAGGCGTTTATCGATAAGGGCGCCATCCAGTGCGGGTATTGCACGCCGGGAATGATTCTCTCTGCAAAGGCCCTTCTCGATCGGAATCCCCATCCCAGCGAGGAAGAAATTCGCACCGCGATCTCCGGGAATCTCTGTCGATGCACCGGGTACCAGAAGATCGTCGAGGCCATAGAAGACGTCAGTGAAAAAAGCTCATAGCGATGAGAAAACCGGTATTCGATACCCTGAGAAAAGGACTGTCAGATTCTCGGCCATGAGCGGGTACAATCCGAAGGGAGAAAAAGATGAATGAATGTGCGGTTCTGAACAGGAGATTACCCCGTGTGGATGCGCCTGATAAGGCAACAGGACGCGCCGCGTATGCGGATGATATGCGCCTGCCGGGTATGCTGTATGGAGCGATCCTGCAAAGCCCCCTCGCCCATGCGAAGATCCTTAACATAGACACATCTGCGGCAAAGAAACTGCCCGGCGTCAAGGCGGTAGTCACCGCAGAGGATGCGGGTCTGGTAAAATACGGCGTCAGCCCGGCGCGTTACGATGAAACCCTCTATTGCCATGAAAAAGTCCGCTATGTGGGCGATGAAATCGCTGCGGTGGCCGCGGTGGACCTGGAAACGGCCCTTGAGGCTCTTGATCTCATTGCCGTTGATTACGAGGAGCTTCCCGCTGTCTTTACCGTAGAAGATGCCCTGGCGGAAGGGGCACCCCTTCTTCACGCGGAATATCCGGGGAATCTCTGCGCGGAGGTACACCAGGAATTCGGCAATGTGGAAGAGGCCTTTAAAAAATGCGACCTCATCAGGACCGACCGTTTCGTGAATAAGCGACAGGACGCCGCTTTCCTCGAACCCCATGTCTGCATTGCGGATTACGATTTTTCCGGACATCTCACGCTCCACACCTCCACGCAGGTACCCCACTACGTGATGCGAACCGTCGCAATGGTCTTGGGGATCCCCGTCGGGAAGGTCCGGGTGGTCAAACCCTACGTCGGCGGGGGATTCGGGCCGAAGTGCGAGGCCACCCCTCTGGAAATGAGCGCCTCCCTGCTCTCCATGAAGACAGGAAAACCGGTGAAAATGAATTACTCGAGGGAACAGGTGTTTCTGCATTCAAGGGCAAGGCACCAGTTTGTGCATGAAATGACTACCGGCGTCAAGAAAGACGGGACCCTTGTCGCGCTCAAGAACACCTGCCACCTTGACGGCGGTGCCTATACCAGCTTCGGCATTGCCACCGTGTACTATGCAGGATCCCTGCTCGGCGGGCCATACAAGCTCCCGAACATGAAATATGACGGCTACCGCGTGTACACCAACAAGCCGGCCTGCGGGGCCCAGAGAGGCCACGGGGGTGTTGCCGCCCGGGCCGCATGGGAACAGCAACTGGATATTATTGCCGAGGAGCTTGGAATCGACCCGGTGGACTTCAGGCTGAAAAACATGATGCAGGCAGGAGATGTGACCTGCAACGACCTGAACATGAGCAGCCTGGGCATGAAGGAATGCATCGAAGCCGTGAAGCAAGGGTCCGACTGGGTGAACAAAAAAGGGAAGCTCCCCAGGGGAAAAGGGATAGGGATTGCCTGCGGCTTTTTCGTCTCGGGCGCGGGATACCCCATCTACCGCTCCGACACCTATCACTCCACCGTCGTGATCAAGCTTTCAGAAGACGGGGGCACGGTACATGTGCTCACCGGCTCCGCTGAAATCGGCCAGGGGTCCGACACGACCATGGCCATGATCGCGGCAGAGGCCTTAGGGGTCCGATACGAGGATGTGCGCGTGATATCCGGCGATACGGATCTGAGTGTGGACCTGGGGGCCTATTCGAGCCGCCAGACCCTGATGACGGGCCACGCAACCAAAGAGGCCGCTGAAGATGTAAGGCAGCAGGTCCTGGAAGTTCTCTCCCGGCGACTGGACTATCCGGTGGAGGGAATGGACGTCAAGAACGGGCTTGTCCATTTCAATGAAGGAACGGTGGACTTCAGTCAAATCAGAAAGGAGTACATACGGGAGCACCGGGGTTGGACAAATCCGCCGGCGACCGACCAGCTCAGTTTCAAGGAGGCCGCCCGCATTGCCTACCTCGAAAAAGGAAGTATTGTGGGAACCGGGAAATACAAACCGCCGAAGCTGGGAGGCTCTTACAAGGGAGCTGCCGTGGGAACATCTCCCGCGTATGGCTGCTCGGCCCAGGTGGTTGAAGTGACGGTGGACCTTGAAACCGGGAAGGTTACCGTGGACAAGATGACCGACGCACACGACTGCGGCTTCGCCATCAATAGAAATTCCGTCGAAGGCCAGATGGAAGGCTCCCTCTCCATGGGTCTTGGAGAGGCAGTCATGGAAGAAGTGAAATTTGATGACAAAGGCAGGATCATCAATGCCAATCTGGCGGAATACAAGATTCCCACGGCCCTGGATATGCCGAACGTCAAGACGATCATCGTGGAAAGCCGTGAGCCGAACGGCCCGTTCGGGGCAAAAGAAGTGGGTGAAGGGGCCATTATGCCCACCATCCCCGCGATACTCAACGCGGTCCATGACGCCACCGGAATCAGGATCAATGAACTGCCCATGACGCCGGAGAGGGTCTACCTCGCGCTAAAGGGAAAAGAGAAAAAATGACCCATGCGCGAAATATGCGGATGAGAAAGAAAACGCTGCAAAGGAGGACCGGATATGACTGAGAGTCTCGATGTCATTGTGGTGGATGACGACCCGGGGGTCTGTGAAACTGTTGCCGAGATCGTCAGGTCATTTTATTCCTGGGGACAGGTCTATGCCTTCACCGACTTTGATGAGGCCACGTCCTTCTGCCTCAAGCGTGAAACAGGGGTGGCCATCTTCATCCTGGACGTCTTCATGGAGGAAGAAACGGGATTTTCTTTCCTGGACGAGATTGAAGAGAGATTTCCCATGGCCCATGAAGATGCCATCATCATGACCGGGTTTGCCAGTGATGAAGTGGTGAACATGTGCATTGCATCCGACATCGGCCACCTTCTTGAGAAACCCGTTCGGCCCTATGCCCTGCAGCTCGCGGTCAGGGCGATCGTGTCCAAGTACATCAAGTTCGCCAAGAAACTCCTTCAGGAACCTGCCTTTGCCGAAAACGCCATGCGGTTTTAGCCTGTATATTTCACTTATTTGGCCGAAAAGGTCTTTGCAAGATCATTATCAATGACATATATGCACACTTCCTTTGCCCCTTTTTCCGTGTACCCGTACTTGCCGATCAGGTTCCGGATCAGGAATGTAATGTCTTCCCTGATCCTTTTATCATACGTCTTGAAGAGTTCAGTATCATAGTCCTTGATGGCACGACGGAAGTTCTCATTCTTGAGGAAGGGTTCCAGCACCTTTTCCTTCAGATTATAGACATATCGTTCATGCAGTGCCTGGTAGAGTTCCGTCTCGATAACCGGTTTCCCCTCAACCATGATTTCCTGGGTCAGGGTACTGGATGTATATTCCTTCTGTGTTTCAGCCCGGAAGGAAAGATGTTTTTCGGGCTCCGCCTTTTCACCCAGTATCCGTTTCTCAATACCCTCAAAAAACGATTCCGTAATTTCCAGCCGTTCACCGGTGAATTTGCACGTTGTCTGGACACCGGGTTCAAAGTTGAGAGCAAAGAGATAGTTCTGAATATCTTTGGCAATCTGTTCCTCGTTATAGTAGTAGAGCGACTCCTTGACCTCCTGCAATATCCTGTAGTTGTACAGCTGGAGCAGGGAATCCAGGAAACCGTCGGGTATGGACTTCCCAAGATCCGGCCGCACCTTGGTGAAAAACTTCGTCAGGGCGGACATATGGATTAGGCTGTCCTTTCCTGCAGAAGAATAGAATTCATTGAAGATCTTGAGGGAATCCCTGCCTGAGAAGCCCTTCTGTCCTTCTGATTCCGCTTCAGCCAGGACCCTGCGCCGCCTCTTTGAGGTAAAGCCCTTTCGATCTTCATCAGACAGCCATGGAGGGATATTGCCCGTATAAATCTCCATCTTGAGGAGCTGCAGATTCTTGTCACAGTACTGGCTGTACTTTCCCGGTTCTTCAATCCATTCCGTCAATGCCTCGGATTTGGTGTTCAGCCGTGAAGAAATAATGACCCGGGCAAAATTCTCCAGGACCATGGGGAGGAAACTCTCTTCTATATGCCTGCCGAAGATGCTCTTATATATTTTCACTTCGGTCTCAAGATCCAGCACATACGGGATATTGATATACTCGATCCGGTCCAGGAACGACTGGTAATCCTGGATATTTTTTTTGTCCTCGGGGTTCATGACCGCCAGGAAGAGAGAATTGACGTTCTCTTCCATGTCCTCCACCTTGTGCACGCCCTCACTGACGATGTTGTGAAGCTCAATAAGGCGTTCCTTATTGTGCGACTTTATGTCCATCAGGGCGTATACCCCGTTATTTGTTTTCGCGTATCGGGAAAACAGGTACTGGACACGATTGCTGGCCTTGAAAAGGGTGTCAATCTTTCTCTGAAGCACCGGGTTGGAAAGCACATCCTGGCGCATGGGCTTGTCTCCGGGATTAAAAATGCTGATCCCCTCTCCCAAGCGTCTGCTGAAACGGTACGGACGGGCATAAACCATGCCCAGTACTTTCTCCGGGTTATGCAGTCTGTCCAGCAGGGTTTCGTAAAGGATGCTGCAGATAGTGCACGGTGTATCCCTGAAGACCCATCCGTATTCTTTTGCCGCGCTCAGTTCTTTCGCAAATCCGTCGTTTCCCAGGAGTTCTTTGAAAAAGGCCTCCCGGTGGTCCTTCGGCACCAGCATGATGGGGTTATCGTGGCTCGGACACGGGATCTCGACAGCGTCTTCAGGGGATTCCGGCAGTATCTGCCCCGAGCTGACAACCGGCTCGTGTCCGGGATCGTATGCTTCGTTTTCATGACGCATACCGTGCTCCAGTAACTCCGACAATTTTTCCAGCATGGGCAGATTTTCCGATATTCCCCGCCCTCCCAGCATCTTCCGGTCGAGACGCCACACGATCTCAAACCGCTTCCCGGCCTGGGTATTGGCATATTCCTCAAATTTCTGCAGCAGGTTGTTCAGAAAGGTACTCTTTCCGCACCCGGGAGGGCCATCAAAGACATAAATCTTGTTCTGCTGGGCCCCGCGTTTAAGGGCCTCTACAAGATGCACCAGCCGGTTGGCAAAAAGGCGGTCAGCGAAAAAAGGATTGTCCGCTCCTTCCACGAACAGGTGGCTGCAATCATAATAGACAAAGCCGACATTTTCAGGATCCCCGGGATACTCGTCTATCCCCTCCCCCACGGAACTCCTTACCATATCGTGAAAAATCTGGAACACATTGCGAAGGATCGCCCGGGGATCGGCCACAAGAATATTCAGGAACTCTTCAAATGAAATCGTGGTTCCCTGTTCCTTCTCGCGCATGTTCTGGGCCAGGCGTGTGATCGCTGTCCTGATATGATCCATATCCGATTCTCACCCCTCAAGGACCTTCCTGGAGAGCTTGCGGTTCTCCATGGTGTACAATACCCGCTCCCACTTGATCTCTTCTTCCCCCTTGACCTCCTCCTTCGGCTGGGGGAACAGGGAGGCAAGGGAATTCTGGGTCTTATCCCGGGTCGCGACAACTTCACTGGTTTCCAGCTGCACGGTCCGGCCCCAGAGGTACTCGATACCCAGCATGGTATTTGCTATGAACTCGCTGACCAGCGGTTTTCCCTCGAAATGATGCACGAGGTAGAGGATTCCGTCACCTCCCGCCTTTTCGAGATCCACCGTGATGTGCGGCGGGTGATACAGGGAATCGAGGAGCATCTGCCGATAATCCTTGAGTTTCCTGCTTTTCACATAATACTGCCACACCATGCGTGCCTGGTCGAGCCTTTTCCCTGCCACAAAAAGCTTGTGAAGATTCATGAAGTCCTGATCCACAAAACGGTTGATAAACATGAAATCACAGAAATTCTCCCGGACCTTGAAGATGAAGTTCCTCCCCCCTCCGGTATGCCGGTCGAATTTTTTCCGTTTCTCCGCATCGAGGACCCGCTCAAATGAGAAGTCAATCTTCCCTTTGTCTGCAAGCTCCTCAATATAATAGAATAAACGCATTCCCAGTGCATACGGATTGAGTCCCACACGGGGCATGGATGTCACTCCGGCGTTGACCCGCGCGAAATCCACCTCATGTCCTCTGATACGGTCATCCTGCAGGAACAGGGTTTCATGCCAGTAGCTCGCCCAGCCCTCATTCATGATCTTGGTCCGGATCTGCGGCTGGAAAAAGAGCGATGTCTTTCGGACCACCTGGATGATGTCCTGCATCCATTTATTCTCTTCCTTGTTCAAAAAGGTGGAATGGTTCAACAGGAACTGGAGCAGGTCCACTCGGTGTTCGACTTTTTTCTCCAGGCTTTTCTTGAACAGGGCCTCGAATTCGGGATACTCTTTTTCCACCTCCGTAAAAAAAATCTCTTCCCCCTGATCTCCGTATTTCCTCATGGTGTCGTTATATTTCTCTATTTCCTTCAGATAGTCACTGATCCTTGTTTTCTTGTGCCGCTGCAGGAACACATCAAAATAAAAGTTCAGCCGCTTGGATTCCAGGGCCAGGGGAGAAGTACTCAACCGGGCCAGCTCCCCGTAATAGCCGACCAGGTTATCGATGCCCCGGGCAAACTCGATGATATAATCCACCCACCTTCCTTTTTCGCTCCTCAATCTTGAAAAGAGTCTCTTGTCTGCCAGGGCCTGGCCGCAAAAATCATACTCCCAGGTGTGGCGGAAGAAGAGATTGTTCTGGAAAAAATCTATATGTGCGAGCACGTGGTAGAAAATCATCACATTCAGCCAGTCAGGGTTGTTATCATTGTAATATGAAATGGCTGGGCTGGTGTTGATGACCGTTTCATAGGGATTGCTGGGATACAGTTCATACCGGCCTTTTTCCTTCAGCACCTCCACATCATGAACCCAGTAATCATACAGGGTGGGAATCATCATTTTGGGTGACAGATCCAGGAGATCCCGGTTGGTGACAATGTACTCAAGGGTTTCATCATGAAAGCGCAGTCCCGCCTCTTGTGCCCTTTCCTTGCACCCCTCCATGATTTCTTTGGTATGTTGATCAATAAGTTCCATATATCCTTATTCCTTTAACTGCTAAAAAAAGTAACCCTCCTCTCACACAGCTGGGCTCGGGGAGGATGCCTTTCCGCACCTCGGATCGGGAGAATATATGCGAGTCCTTCATAAGAGGTGGATGGTTTAGCTCCAACAAAATTCGAATATCGAAGCACGAAATCCGAAACAGCACCTTAATGACAAAAATTCGAATGATCAAAACAGCTTACTAAAAAACTTATGCAAGAAAAGTGATACAGCATTTTCGTTTGAGATATTGAAATACTCCAATTTAGAATTTGTTTCGGATTTCGATATTCGAATTTCGAATTTATTTTTCGCTTTCAAGAGATAAGCCTCTTGATTCCTTCAATGAGCCGGGGTTCATCCGCATCCTGCCCCATGGCATCAAGCCGGATCAACTGCGGTTTTTCCGCCGGCAAACCTGATTTTTTCAGGTATTTTTCCACCTCCGTCTCTGTTCCGACAGCGTGCTGGACAATGGAAATGCCCACCCGGTTGGCATAGGCAATCATCTTCCTGATTTCGGGTACTGCTTCCTTTCCACCCGTATCCCAGTCATCTCCGTCCGTTCCGTGAAAGACATAAATATTATAGTCCCTGGTCAGGTTTTCCTTATCCACAATCTCATTCACCAGCCGAAAGGCCGAAGCGACCTTGGTCCCGCCGGCGACCTGTGAATTGTAGTACGTATAAAAATCCTGTACCTCTGTCGCTTCCGTATCATGGAGGATAAACCTGGATTCCACCTGTTTCTCATACTGGTACAACAGCCAGCTGTATATCAGAACGTGCTGGGTCACCACCAGCTGCGTGGCGTTCCCGGCCATGGACCCTGAGTAATCCCTGAGAAAAAATACCATGGCCTGAGACTCATAGTCCTTTTCCTTGGAAAGGATCCGATAGATCTTGTCGTACGGGGAAATGATGAACCCGGTTGTATCGATATCATCCACATCTTTGACGTTGCCAAGATGAATATTGGTTTCCACTATCTTTCTCAGCGTGGCCTTTTTGTCCAGAATCTGGCCGAATCCCCGGTGCTTATCGGTCAGATCATACGTATACCGGGTGAGGGAGCGTTTCTTTCCCTTGTCCTTCAAGTTGGGCAGTTCGAATTTTTCGGAAAGGATACGCCCAAGGTCATAGGCGTTCGATTCCATCTCATGCCTGCCCCCCTCCCCTTGCCCGGGTCCTTCTCCGCCGCCTGTGCCAGAAGTCCGCACCGGCTGTTCACCAATGACCTCGCCCTCTTCCCCCTCGCCGGTTCCTCCGGACGCCCCGTCCCCTTCGGCGGGCTTGCGAACGGAATCATGGATGAATTTTTCCTCCACTGTCGTGGGAACCACGACAATCTTGTCTTTCCCACCTTTCCCCGGTTTAACCAGCCGCCCCACTCGAATCTTCCTGGGAAACCCGTCCTTCTCCCGTAGCTTGTCCCGTTCAAGCAATTCGTCAATTGAATGGATGCAGGTGATGTATGGACCCTGTGGCGGAGCAAGCATCTGGAGGGCGGACAGGTCATTAAAGGCATAGAAACTCTCCTGCTGGGGAAGGAAATCGCCCGCCGACTCGATCGATGAGCCGCCCGGAACGGTGTGACTGCCCTCGGAATGCAGTTCGGCGAGGACTTTTTGCTCCTGTTCTTCGCTCAGGCCTTCCGCCTTGAGCTTTTTATATATTTTCCATTCCTTCGGATCCATGCTTTTCCCCTATTGTTCATCCTCCTGGGTGCAGAAATACTCGATGGTCTTCTGCGCGCAGGTCCTGCAATAATTCAGTTTCTGCAGCATGGTTTCTATCATGCGGTCATACAGTTTCTGGTTTTCCTCATTGGTGCGGTTTGCCAAGGCCCCGATGAGGCTTCCGGCACCCGCGATATCGGACTTCAACCGCACATCGGTCACCGCCTTGACCAGTTCCAGGTTGTCCATGAAATCATAATTGGGATCCACCGATATCTTCTGTCCGTAGATTTTTCGGATGGATGTCCTGAATGTCTCACGCTGCTCTTCGGTCTTGAGCTGCAGCCGCTCTTCAACACTCTTGATGAAACGTTCATCGATTTTGAGGGCCTTCAGTTCGCTGGTCTGGGGGTCCTTGTACTTCCACATCTTGTCAGGGCCCAGGCTTTCGGCGTCAATACCGATAATCATATTCACGTAATTCATAACATCCTTCCGGATGGCAAGAGGTTCATCCATGTATGCATTGAACATCTCGGTCATGATCCGCTCGCGGTAAAGGCCCTTGGCGGTTTTGAGGTCTTCCAGGTACTTGATCCGGTTATTGGCTTCGCTCACGTAATCAAGGACAATACGTTCCAATGCCTTGAATATGTCGTACGCGAACATGCACTCCCCTTCGTTTGTCTCTGAACTCTCAATGAGGAGCTGCAAGGCTCGGCCAAGGTTTCGCTGACCAAGTCCCTTCTGACCGAAACGGTTTGTGATCTCCGGGTCCTGATTGAGCGTGTCGATGACCTCGGCCAGGGTTTTGATACTCTTTTCTCCAGCCACCTCACCCGCCGCCAGTTTCATGGTTTCGATGGGAGTCAGTTTCTCTGAACGGGGCAGACGGCTGAGAACAACGGACACCGACGCGGCGTAATTCAGATTAGGATCCTGATGGAGCTTTTCCTTGGTAAGGGTAGTCCGGGATTCGCTGCCGATGGCATAGGCGGTAAGGTCTCTCTGAAGTTTGTAGTTCGTGTTGTGGGAAACGTAGCAGATGCGGCAGCGGTCCACGATGGGAGCCTCTTCCTTTTCACCGAGAAAGCGGTAAAACTCCATGTTGTTGCTGGTGGCAAGAATGAGAGTATCAATCGGCCACTTGAAGCCGTCGATCTCAATGGTCCGGTTCTGGATAACACCCAGGTATACCTGAACCAGGTCTTTTTTGTTCTTGTAGATCTCGTCACTGAAATGGATACCGCCGCCTGCCACTCTCGCCAGGGCGCCCCGCCGGAGGTCAAAGCGGTACGGATTATTGGTATCAGTAATGTGGAGCAACCGCTGGATGGACTCCTCACCCAGGAGGTCCACTGCTGAAGAGGTAATCTTGTCTTTTGCCGGATACTTGCCCGTCACCGTGCCCAGGCTCTCGGTCAGCGGAACAGGGACGATCTCCACGAACTTGAGCATCTCGTCAATATTTCCGCCGACATGGCTCCGGATATCGTTCCATATATAGCCGCTGCAGGCCCCCAGGGGCCGGTAGTTTTCGTATACCAGATCTATTTCCTCATCACTGAATCCGGCCTTTTCACCGAGATATTTCTTTGATTCATCCACCTCTTCAAAGAGGTTCATGGCCAGGATCATGGGGTCCTCATATGTCTGGGACTCGATGATCTTCAAGCGCCCATAGCCATCCATTTCATCCATGTTGGTAAATCGAAACGTGTATTTTCGGTTCTTATCCTGAGAAAGAAATTCCCGGTATTTGGCGCAGAGAAAATCCACAAAGAATGTCTTTCCGTTGCCGGGTTCCCCCACCAGCACAAACGCCATCTCCTTGGATGAACCGCCCTCCGCGGCATCTTTCACATAGGACACGAAGCTGTTCAGCTCATCATACATGCCGATGATATGCTTCTTCCCCTTACGGAATATGGCGAAATCGTACGTGGTCTTTCCGTTCACCACAACCTTCTCGATCGGGCCTTCCAGAATCATCCTGGTCACTCCCTGGAAGGCATTTTCAAATCGTCTCTTCCCTTCTTTTACCGCGGCCAGATGGTCCTGTAAGCGGTTTCTGTTATCCATTTTCTCTCCCCCTCAAATACTCCGCTGTTGATTGATCTCTATTCATCAGAAAACGTTTTTGAAAGCTCGTTATCTATCACATACATGCACACTTCCCGTGCCCCCTGCTCCGTATACCCGTATTTTGTCACCAGGTTCCGGACCAGAAAAGAGACCACATGCCGTATTCGTTCGTCATAGGTTCTAAATACGTCCGTGGCGTAATCCTTCACGGCACTGCGGAAATTGGCATTTTTCAGAAAGGGCTCCATGACCTTCTCCTTCAAATTATGGATATACCGTTCATGGAGCGATATATACAATTCCGTCTGCTGTAGTTCTTTCCCTTCGACAAGCATATCCTGCGTCAAGGTCCGGGACGTGTACCTGTTCTGTACATCTTCCCTGAAAGACCGCATCTGGCCCTTGTCCGCTGAAGGGCCGAGAAAGCGGTGCTCGACACCCTCCAGAAACTCGTCGGTAATTTCGATCACCTCCCCGGTATACACGCATCGTTCCACCCGGCCGGTCTCAAAATTAACGCTGAAGACGTAGTTCTGGATATCCCTCGCTATCTGCTCCTCGTTCATCTCGTAGAGGGATTCCTTTATCTCCTGCAACACAGCATAGTCATAGGAACGGAGCAGGGAATCCAGGAATCCCTCCGGGATCTGTTTTGCGACCGCCTTGTTCTGCCGGAAAAAATGGCAGAGCATTCCCATGGTGATCGGTTTATCACTCTTGGCATAGGTTGAATAGAAATCTCCAAAGATCTTGATGGAGTCTCTTCCGGAAAGGCCTGCATTCCCCTCGAGTTCCGACTCTCCGATGATCCGTTTCCGCCGCTTCGCGGTAAACTTTTTCCTGTCCTCTTCCGTCAGCCAGGTAGGAATAATGCCCGTGTAGATATCCATCTTGAGGAGGTGCAGGTTCCTGTCACAGTACCGGTCGTATTTTGCGGAATCGCCTATCCATTCCAGCATACCTTCTGATTCGGTCATGAGCCGTGTTGCAATGATGGCTTTGGCAAAGTTCTGAAGCACCCGCGGCAGGCAGTCACTTTCAATCTGCCCGCCGAAGACGTTCGCATATATCCTCACTTCGGTATTATAATCGAGCACATACGGTATCTTTATGTAGATGATCCGATCCGAAAAAGACTGCGTTCCTGCGATACTGTCTCTGTCTTCCGGGTTCATCAGGGCGAGAAACAGGGAATTCACGTTTTCCTCAATATCTTCCACCTTGTGGACGCCTTCGCTGATAATCCCGTGCAGATTTGAGAACCTTTCCCTGTTCTGGTCTTTTATGTCCATAAGGGCATAGATGCCGTTATTCGTCTTCGCATATCTCGAATAGATGTATCCCACCCTGCTGCTGTCCCGGAGCAGGTTGTTCAACTGGTTCTGGAGAAACGGGTTGCTGAGAACATTGCTTTTGGGCCCCTTGTCTCCCGGGTTGAAGACGCTTATTCCCTCTCCAAGGCGTCTGTTAAACTGGTATCTCCTGGCGAAAAGCATGTCGAACACCCGGGAAGGGGAATCAAGAAGGTCGAGAAGAGCATTGTAAAGGGACATGCAGATGGTGCAGGGATTGGCCTGGAACACCCATTCATACTGCTTTTCAGAAAAAAGCTTATTCTTGAAATCACTATCCTCAATAAGCTCGTCCAGGAAATCCTTCCGGTAGGATTTGGGAATCAGAAGCAGCGGATTGTCATGGCTCGGGCAGGGGACTTCAAGATACTCCCTTCTTGAGAGGCCCATCAACCGTTCCCTGGTCTTCCCCACCGGTACGAGCGGGTCTTCATCCGCCAGCGCACGGAGTTGGAGGAGCAGAGCGTGGGCTTCATTCTCCGGCGTGGCCAGTTCCTTCCTGTTGAGCCGCCACACCGTCTCGTAGCAGGCGCCGTCTTCCGTGTTGGCGAATTGTTCAAACTTAAGGAGGAGGTTGTTGAGAAACGTGCTTTTCCCGCACCCGTGAGGTCCTTCAAAAATGTATATCCTGTTCTGCTGGGCACCTCTCCGGAACGATGCAACGTGGTTGACAAACCTGTTGGCGAAGAGCCTGTCCGCAAAAAAGGGATGATCTGTTCCCTCTATGAACAGTTCGCTGCAATCATAATACACATAATTGATGGATTCGGGATCATCAGGATATTCATCGACGCCGTCAGACACATACCGGTCAACCATGTCGTGGAATACCTGGAAGATATCCCGGAAAATCAACGCGGGCTTCTCTGCTGAGAGTTCAAGAAACGCATGAAAGGGGATGGGGGAACCGCGGCTGCGTTCCTGTATATTATCACACAGGCTCTTGAGATGATGGGATGCCGACACCATGAAGCTCTCCTTCCCGGTCGGACCGATGATGTCCCTGGCCTTCGCTGACAAAAAAAGCAATTTATATGCCATTGCTCAGCAACAATATCCGGAGCGACAGACACTTGGCCTTTTTGCCCTTTTTTTTTATTATATCACATCGCGGCGCGAGTGCCATAACCATTCTTTCAAAAAGCATTTACAGCTTTTCCATGGGTTTTCGGCATTTTTTTGACAGTTCCGCCGGAAATTATGACGTGCGCACGGTATCCCTTCCCGGCAGAAGCGTGGCTCTCCTTCCCTGATGTGGATTGACTTCAAATGAAACCTGTGGGATTCTCCTTTTTAGAGGTTGAGGAAATGCGCATCATGACCTTCAATATCCGTTTTGAAAACGACCGCGACGGGCAAAACGCCTGGGCCCACCGGAAAGACCTGGTCATCCGGGTAATCAAGCGATACAAGCCGGATATCATTGGAACCCAGGAGGGCCGCTGGGTTCAGCTTCTCTACCTGAAAGACCATCTTTCCCCATATGCACTCCACGCCCCTGACCGCGTCATTGACAGCACCTGCCAATATCCCACGCTTTTTATCCGCAAGGACAGTCTCCATATCATGGACGGGGAAGAATTCTGGCTCTCAAAGACTCCAAAAATACACCGGAGCAAGGACTGGGACAGTGCCTTTCCCAGAATGATCAATTGCGCAAAGGTTCAACTCCGTGGATCCCGGGAAAAAATATGGGCAGCGGTAACCCATCTGGACCACAAGGGAACCGAAGCGCGCTATGAACAGGCAGGCATCATCGCTTCATGGGTGAAAAAGCGCAAGGAACCGGTCATACTCATGGGGGATTTTAACGACGATCCCGGATCAAAAGTCCATCAACTGCTGACAGGAGAAGAAACCGGCCTTCTGGACACTTGGCAGGTGCTCGGAAGAAAAGAAGGAATGGAGGCCTCCACACACCATGGATTTTCAGGGGTTCCACAGACCGGTCGCATAGACTGGATACTGGTGAACCCTCATTTCAGGACCATGGAGGCAATAGTCATTCGCGATCATTTCAACGGCCGTTACCCGTCAGATCATTTCCCCTACCTGGTTTATCTCGACTTGCCCGCACGTCAGTGATCCCGGTGACAGGAGTCTCCGTTTTCTTTTTCCGAGTCTTCGCACCGGCAACCCCGGAAATACCTCTCCGTTCCAGATCAGTTCTCTCCCATTTCCATTTTCCTTGACACTCAAGACGAGTTCTCCTAAAGTCTTTCGGGAAAAAACAGGTCCTCTTCCCACCACTGCACTTCTTCTTTTAACCATCAAAGGAGGCCACCGTATGAAAAAAACCGCATTGGTCAGCATGATTGCTATTGTCCTGGTTTCTATTGTAATTTCAACAAGTTATGCTAAACAATTCAAGATTGCCGCCATTTTTCAAACCGCAATCGAGGAGCCGTGGGACGGAGTCATTCATCAGGCCTGCCTGAAAGCCAAGAAGCAAATGAAAGATATCCATTATGAGTTCACGGAAAAGGTCGGAGCTGCCGACTTTGAAAAAGTCCTGCGGGAATATGCGGAAAGAGGATTTGACCTGATCGTCGGCGATGCCTTCCTTGCGGGTGAAGAGCCAGCCCGCAGGGTGGCCAAGGATTACCCGAACATTGCTTTTGCCTTTGGCTCCGAATTCGGTCCTGTAGCTCCCAATTTCTCCGTATTTGACAACTGGATTCACGAACCTGCATATCTCTGCGGCACTATTGCCGGCAAGATGACCAAGAGCAATGTTCTGGGCGTGGTCGCGGCTATCCCGATCGGGGAGGTAAACCGCCTCGTGAACGCGTTCAGGGCGGGTGCCCTGAAGGTCAACCCCAAAGTTAAGGTCAAAATATCCTATATCGGCGGGTGGTTTGATCCCCCCAAAGCGAAGGAAGCCGCCATCGCTCAGATCGAAGCCGGCGCAGACCTGATTTATGCTGAACGGTTCGGCGTTTTTGAGGCCGCCAAAGAAAAGGGTATTCTCGCCTTCGGGAACATGTCCGACCAGAATCCCCTGGCGCCCTCGGTGGTCATTACCAGCCCTGTTTGGGATATGTATCCCACCATCAAGTTCGCCGTTGAAATGGTGGAGAAGAAAGCCTGGGTGCCCATGGATCTCAGGGAATGGTCCATGATGGCCAAGGGGGGCGCCCGGCTTGCCCCTTATCACTCTTTTGAAAAAACCCTGCCCGCGGATGTCCTGAAAACGGTTCGGGATCTGAAAACCAAGATTATAAACGGGACCTACCATGTCCCGGTGGATGAGCAGAAGCCGGTTTCGGACTGAGACACCCATTGACTCAATCTGCCGTCTGCAGTTCGTCATCCGTTTTCCTGTAAGGCGGGTACTCATTTTTCGCAGGTGAGAGGCTACTGGAGGTGCTTTTATTCAGCTGCCGCAGTGGCCATCTCATCACCCAATCCTACCCCTTCTCCGTTCCTGAAAGGGCTGAAGATGGCGGACAGGCAAACCACCGCTCCTTTCAATGGATCACGGATACATTGAGATCACCACTCAATTGAGGCACCCATGATCGAAACCCAGCAGCCGATGGTTCGGATGTCATCGGTTACCAAGCATTTCCTGGATGTCACGGCCAATGACAAGGTAGACTTCATCCTCTACCCGGGGGAAATATGTTCTTTGCTGGGTGAAAACGGCGCCGGCAAGACCACCCTCATGAACATTCTTTTTGGATACTATGCCTGCGACGAAGGAGAGATTTTTATCAAAGGAGAGAAAGCCCGTCTTTCATCGCCCAAAGATGCCATCGCCCGCGGGGTTGGCATGATTCGTCAACACTTCGCCCTCGTTCCCACGCAAACGGTGCTCGAAAACATCGTCATCGGCACGCACTCCGGAAGATCCATTTTTCTCGATCTCAAAACAGCCCGCCGAAAACTGCTCGATCTTGGAAAGCGGTTCGGGCTTGAAGTTGCCCCTGATGCACCCGTGTGGACTCTGTCGGTGGGTGAACAGCAGAAAGTTGAGATCCTCAAGGCCCTTTACCGGGACGTGGATATCCTCATCATGGATGAACCAACGGCTGTTTTAGCCCCGGCTGAAACTGACGACCTTTTCAGCACATTGAAATTTCTGGTGCGCGAGGGGCGCTCCGTTGTGTTTATTTCCCACAAATTAAATGAGGTGATGGATATTTCGGACCGCATCGTGGTTTTGCGGGCCGGGCGGGTCGTCGCCAAAAGACAGACGAGGGAAACCACCGCCAGGGAACTTGCAAATCTTATGGTGGGCAGAGAGTTGAATGGGAATGTGAGCAAAAAACCCTTCGAACCAGGGCCGCCGGTGCTCGAGATCCAAAATCTTGATGTCCGCAACGACAGGAAACTAGCCGCGGTAAACAATCTCAGCCTGATAGTCAGGCAAAAAGAGATCTTGGGCATGGCAGGCATTTCAGGAAACGGTCAGCGGGAACTTTCCGAGGTGCTCTTCGGTATGCGAAACCCGGTCCAGGGAGTCATAAAGATAAACAACACCCCTCTCAGGTTCGGTCATCCTTCATCGGCCATCGGGTTGAACATGGGAAGGATACCTGAAGATCGCATGGGCACCGGCCTCCTGATGGATCTTTCCGTTGAGGAAAACATGATCCTGGAAAGCCATTCATGCGTCGATTTTCAGACCTATGGTCTCACAAGGTCAAAGAAAATCAACCAGTACACCGATGAACTGATCCGTGCTTATAACATCTCTACTGCCGGCCGGGATGCCGTCACCAAGAGCTTATCAGGCGGAAATCTTCAAAAAGTGATGCTTGCAAGGGAGCTGGCCGGGAACCCGGCCATCATCATTGCCGTTCAACCCACGAGAGGCCTTGACGTAGGAGCCATGGAATATGTTCACCAGCGGCTTCTTCAGGAGACAGAACGTGGTGCCGGCATCCTGCTGATATCGGAGGATCTGGATGAAGTATTCTCCCTGAGTGACCGGATTGCGGTCATCTATGAAGGAAAAATCATGGGAGAGGCACTCGCGGAAAACGCTTCCCGCGAACAGATCGGTCTTTGGATGAGCGGAGTGAGTCAATGATCAGATTGAGAATCGCGAAACGCAAACCTCTGCCTCCATGGGCCAGGGTCATTATTCCCGTTATGGCTATTGTGGTGACGCTCATTCTCTCCGCCATACCAATACTCCTGGCCGGCGGACAATTGTGGAGGTCCTACTTCTACCTGTTTTACGGCGCATTGGGAACGCGATTCAATCTTCTCGAAACCTTCGTAAAGGGAAGCCCTCTCATCTTGACCGGGCTGGCCGTCGCCTTTGCATTCCGAGCCAAGTTCTGGAATATCGGCGCTGAAGGGCAGCTCCTGGCCGGGGCATTGATGGCCACGGTCCTCGGTGTCCACCTGGGCGGCGTGCCCCGTCCATTTGCCCTGCCCATCATCATTACGGCCGGTTTTCTTGCCGGCGGCGTCTGGGCCGTCATCCCCGCTGTTCTCAAAACTAAGCTGAACGTGGACGATGTGGTTTCCACCCTCTTGCTGAACTATGTCATGTGGCATATCATGGGCGCGCTGCTTTTTGGGCCGCTGCAACAGCCGGGTTCCAGTTGGCCCCGTTCAGCCGCTATTGTGGAAGCTGCCCGTTATCCCATGCTTCTGCCGCGTTCCCGTTTTCATATGGGAATCATTATATCCTTCATCGCGGTGTTCATCATCTGGATTATCAACAACAAGACGACGTTCGGGTATCGCTCCAAAGCCGTTGGAGTCAACATCCGAGCGGCTCATTTCGGCGGCATCAATACCACTGCTGTTATCGTGTGGACTGCACTCATTTCGGGCGGGCTCGCCGCTCTCGCCGGCGTGGGGGAGTTATGTGCCATTCAGTATCGTCTCATCATGGACATCTCCCCAGGGTACGGGTACACCGGCATCGTTATCGCCATGCTGGGAAATCTTCATCCCGTGGGGGTGCTCTTTTCCGCTCTCTTTTTCAGCGTCATTATCGTCGGGGCCCAGACCATGAGCCGAATGACGGGGGTACCCACGTATATCGCCGAAGTTATCCAGGGAATGGCCCTGATGGTGATGCTCGTTTTCCTGCTCTTTACGGAATATAGAATTCGGGTGATGAGAAAATAATGGCCCAGCTTTTCGACATAGCGTTTCTGTCCGGCCTCATTGGTGCAACCATGAGAATGGCAACTCCAATCATCTACGCCACCCTCGGCGAGATCCTTGCAGAAAGAGCAGGTGTCCTGAACCTGGGGATTGAAGGCATCATGCTCATGGGCGCCATGACCGGATTCCTCGTCACCTTTTCCTCCGGGTCCCTTTGGCTGGGGGTTGTTGCCGCCGCAGGGGTAGGAATGCTTCTCGGCCTCCTTATGGCCTTCCTGTCGGTTCATCTGGGGCTGAGTCAGCACGTATCAGGGCTGGGTATTACGCTCTTCGCCACCGGTTTAGCCATGTTCGTTTACCGCCTCCACTTCGGTTCCCCCACCGTCCCCCCGATCATCCATCCCTTCAGCCAGATCTCCCTGCCATTCTTTTCCGGGATCCCGCTAATCGGTCCGGGACTGTTTACTCAATACTCGCTCACCTATTTCGCCTGGCTCCTTATCCCGGCACTTTCCATCCTGCTCTACAAAACGAACATCGGATTGAAAATCAGGACCGTGGGCGAGAATCCGGTGGTCGCGGATACGGTCGGTGTCAACGTGTTGCTGACCCGCACCCTCTGCCTGGTGGTGGGGGGCGCATTTATGGGCATCGGAGGTGCCTTCCTCACCCTGGCCCACCAGAATATGTTCCTGATAGATGTTATCGGCGGCAGGGGGTGGGTGGCCATTGCCATGGTCATCTTTGGAAACTGGGACCCCTTCAAGGGTGCATTGGGCGCGCTTATCTTCGGGTTCCTCGACGGACTCCAGTTGCGACTGCAGGGCCTGGGTATCGCTGTTTCCTTCCATATATTTCTTATGATACCCTACCTGCTGACCATTGTGGCCTTGATCAGTGTCTCCAGAAAGGCCTCAATCCCTGCTGCTTTGTTGAAGCCCTATCGCAGGGAAGAAAAGGGAGGATAAACCATGCTGGATCTTATTCTGCGAAACGCCAACCTGCCGGACGGCCGCGAAGGTATCGACATTGCGGTTGAAAAGGGCCGTATTGCGGAGCTCGGTCCCCGCCTGCCCGTGGAGGCACACCGGGAAATCGATGCTCAAGGCTGTCTGGTTACTCCCCCTTTTGTGGACAGCCATTTTCACCTGGATTCAACCCTGAGTTACGGGAAGCCCAGGGTCAATGAAAGCGGCACCTTGCTGGAAGGCATAGAAGTGTGGGGAGCACTGAAATCCAGCCTTAGCGTTGAAAACGTCAAGGCACGAGCATGGGAGCTTTGCCGCTGGGCCATTGCCCGGGGGACCCTCGCCATCCGCAGTCACGTGGACGTCAGCGATGAAAGGCTCCTGACGGTCAAGGCGCTTCTGGAATTGCGGGAGGAGATCAAGCCTTTAATCGACCTGCAGCTGGTAGCCTTTCCCCAAGACGGATATTTCCGACATGGGCCGTGTGCCGGCAACCTGCTGCGGGCCCTGGACATGGGCGTGGAAGTTGTTGGCGGTATTCCACACCTTGAAAGAACTCCCGGCGAGGGTGCTGCTTCCATCAAGGCACTGTGCGAGCTTGCCGCCGATCGGCACTTGCGGGTGGACATGCACTGTGACGAAAGTGACGATCCCCTTTCACGGCATATAGAGACATTGACCTACCACACCCAGCGGCTTGGCCTACAGGGCCGCGTCACCGGTTCACATCTGACATCCATGCACTCCATGGACAACTATTATGTCAGCAAGCTCATCCTCCTCATGGCGGAAGCGCAGATGCAGGTTGTCGCCAATCCCTTAATTAACATCACCCTCCAGGGTCGCCATGACACCTATCCCAAACGGCGTGGGATGACCAGGGTCAAGGAGCTCATGGATGCCGGCATCAATGTGGCCTTCGGACACGATGCCCTCATGGATCCCTGGTACAGTTTCGGTTCGTACGACATGCTGGAGGTCGCCCACATGGCAATCCATGTGGCCCAGATGACCGGGGTTCATCAAATGCAACAGATGTTTGACGCTGTCACGGCGAACGGAGCAAAAATCCTGGGGCTGAAAGGATATGGGCTTGCCCCGGGGTGCCATGCAGATATGGTTGTGCTGCAAGCCTCCAATCCACACGAGGCCCTGCGGTTGAAACCGGCCCGGCTTTTCGTGATCCGCCGCGGCGCCGTCATTGCACAAACGCCCCCGGTCGTCAGCCAGGTCGAGGTGGCAGATAAAACATTTGATGTTGATTTCAGATTCAACGCCAGGGCGGAGCCCGGATAAATATCCGTCGCCATGCGTCCGCGAGCGCATAGCATACTCCCGAGATGCGGCTTTCCGGGAATGCAGGGAATCGGGAGAACCTGTCCGGGCCCTCCGCCAGAAGTGGAGGGGATCATCAAAACTGGGTACCAACGTATTAGCGCTTCAAGTACTTTCCTACTGCTTTGAATACCTCCTCATGGGAAGTCTCCAGGCGGGAAACAAATCCTGCTGAGCGCACAATAGGACTCCAGAGCGAAAAGTCTTCCCGTTCGAAATCCATCCCCACCATGAGCATGTCCCTAAGTGTTTCCACGAGGTAATCCTCCGGCTTATAGATGGAATCGCCGATGTCGCCAACCCAGCAGAGCGGTGTCCCCTGATACCGATCGTTCAGATCATGGTAGAGGTGTTTCGTGACAATGGTCAGCGGTTGCAACCCGAGATCGGTAAATGGCAGCGTAACCCCTTTGTCAGCGACCTGCACAAGGGCCCCGTTATAAACAGGAATAAGCTCCACACCGTGGTCGCCGCACACCGTACAGATTCCCTCCAGTCCCTCCAGACTGGCACACACTGGAAACAGGAAAATCTTCTTCGGCCGGTGACGCTGTAACGCCTCTTCCACAAAATAGGTGAGCGTTGAACCGGAAGCAATGCATTCCTCCATAATAATCCATGTTTCATCCTGCCACCACTCTCCCACAAAGGAGCTTTCAACAATGCTCCAGCCGCGTGAAACTTCATCATTTTCCACACGGGTCAACTTAATGTAGGTCGTGTCAGGATGGCGGTCCCGGTGAAGGGGAGGATTCGCATCAAGCAGGTCCAGGGGACGTCCGCCCCACAGGATGACAAACTGCGCCAGTCTTCCATCAAACATTCGCTCGAAAAGCCGCATCATGTCATGCCCTATGGTCTTGATCATTAAGAATTTCTCGGCCCCGCACACCTGGCGGCTCAGAAGGAACTCCTCACCAACCCCCCGCCCCGGAAAATCCACCACGTAAATCTTGTCTGGAAGATTTCTTTCACGAAATGCTTCATGCTGAGAAATGTCTCTCACCAGCCAGATGTCTTTCCCACGCCGCGACATGACGATTTCTCCGATATCTTCGAGGTAGATTCGGTTTCGATCCACCTTCATAAGGTTCCTCCTTTTTCTCCTGGATCCTGTTTTTTCCGAGGCTGACTATAGAACAAAGGTATTGTTGTGTCAAACAATAGCATCTCAGGTAAACAAAGCCAAATTCCCGGTGAGGATAGTATCACTATTTCTCGTCACGAACGGTTTGCTTGAAAAATAGGTCTTTTTCCTGTAAATAACAAAGAATAAAATGCGAAGGAGAAAAATCATGGCAGAGGATAACTATCAGGACGGGCAGGACATGATGGAGATCGATTTTTCGGATCTGAACCCCGGGCGAAGAGACAGGAACCGCACGTCTGGAAAAAAGCCTCCTGATCCGGAAAAGTTGAAGAAGCCGTTGGTGTTCGGCGGGGCGGCCCTTTTGATCATAATTGTGATAATCGCCATCGCCTATTTGACCGGCAATGGATCATCGGGAAAGAGCGTTGCCTCCATCCAGGCCCGGCTCCAGGCACTGGAGGAAAAAGGATCGCGTCTCGACGCCATGGAGGCCGATGTCGCCAGCCTCCACCAGCAAGAGGAGGCACTGCGGGAGTCTGTTTCAGGGCTCCAAAGCTCCGTTAAAACCATGAAAGGGACATTGGATTCGGTCAGCCGGGAAGTGGCATTGCTGAACAAGAAAATGGGCCAGCGCTCAAGCCGGGGAAAAGGTACGGTGTCCACAAAGAAAAAAGGGGCAATGGGAAAACATCCCGTTTCCCACGTTGTACGGAAAGGAGAGAGTTTCTACAGTATTGCAAAAAAATACGGCATTTCAGTGGTCGATCTGTGCCGTCTCAACAATCTGTCGCAAAAGAGTGTCATTCGTCCGGGTCAGAAGCTTCTGGTTGCTCCGGCCGGCAAAAATTAGGAAGCGCGTTCATGATCCGGCGTGATGTTCCGAGTGTTTTTCCCAACACGGGATACACGCGGTCCGGCCATTGATTTTTCTTGTCCTGGTCTCCATAACGCTCTCGCCACAGAACGCACAGGTCACGGATTTCCTGATCCTGGCCCGTTCCGGTTCCCTGATTTGCACCGCTTCAAGAGTCATCAACCGGTCTTGCGGCGCCGAGAGCAGCCAGTTGATGAACTGCTGTCTGTCTTTCCTCACATCTTCCGGAACATCACGGTGATGGGAAGACACCCGCACCCCTTTCCCTGACGTGCGACTGTAGAGCGTGTACACATGCTTGCCGTAATCCTTGAAGATGAGGTTTCCTTTTCCAAAGGTACATCCTGTGATACACTGCAGCGCATCCACCCCGCAGGCATTGTTTTCAACAATCGCGACCAGTTCCTCATCCGCAGCCCGCACTCCCGACAGAAAATCCAGGGCAGCCATCGACATCCGGTAGCCTATGGCCAACCCTGGGCAGCTGTGCCCGTGAAAATCCACCAATGCTTCATACGTCTGTTCCATTACGTTCTCCATTCCTGCATACATTGCAGCAGCACAATTGACAAGAAGGATACCACTGCTCCGGGGTTCGGCCAAGGGATTTTTCAACGGAAGCCCCATCCCTGCGGGCAGAGATACCTTTACTCAAACACTTCAAGTTTGTGCCGATGTATCTCCCCTTCCACCATGTAAATGACCTCCTCCGCGATATTGGTGGCATGGTCTGCAATGCGTTCCAGGTGCCGGCAGGCAAGGAGCAGATTGATGAAACACTTTATCCTTTCAGGCTCCTTTTTGACGGCCTGCTTGACCATGTCATAACAGCGCTGATTCATGGTGTCCACTTCATCATCCATCAAGCCCACCTTGTAGGCCATGTCCACAT
>CAZWEV010000041.1:0-36633 GCA_964633015.1 uncultured Desulfobacteraceae bacterium
CGGGCTTTTTCTCGGCATCGGCAACCTCCTTGGTTGCCACAATGCCACAAAACAAGAAAACAATCAAGGAATACTACGTTAGTGTATTTATAAAAACTGACTACTAAGTTTTAAACAGTGGATTCAAGAAAAATGCTCTTGTGAAACGTCGTGGAGGTACCTGGTTTCACGTCAAACTCCCTGATCACATTCCCTGATTCAGAATCGATTATCTGGGCCCTAATTGCTCCGCTGACGCTGTCCATTTCATAAGAGATGAGGAATTTTTCGCGACCCCTGGAAGAACCTGTCGGATAAGAGTTTTTCTGCTCCTGCCGTTGAGGTTCTCTTCTTGCGGAGATATGTTGCGAAGAAGGATGGTTCGAGGAAATCGATTGAATCCGCATACTCTTCATCTTCTGTTCCCCTGTCCCTTGCCGAGTCACTTCAATAGATATTGCTCAGGCAGCGTTGTTTTCTGAAGTCGGTCAAAATGCCACAACGCCTTCCCGCTATTCTAGTCTATCGGCACGCTGAACATAAATTATCTTCTGATAAAATAGCTAGAAATCAGTGAGGCTATCTCACTGATATTTGAAGCAGGAGAAACCTGCGGGAGTGAAGAGAGTGGAGGTAGGATCGGAGGTTGTTCTTCCTTTTCATCCGGGACATCGAATCGAGCAGCGATATGCTGAATGAGGTATGTTTTGTTCCATCCGTTGTTCGCGAGTGCAGACCTTAAAATCCGGCTGCTTTCCCCTGGTTTTCCGTAAACCAGTCGATCAATCGCCGGGCAATGCTGATTTTCGGGGGGACGGGAGGAAGGTTGTCCGCTGAAAACCAGCCCGCATCGGCAATTTCGGCAGGATCAGCCACGATTTCTCCTTTCGAATATTCTGCGGTGAAGGCGATCATCAGGGAATCCGGAAAGGGCCACGGCTGGCTGCCGAAGTAGCGGATGTTTTTGACTTCTATGCCGACTTCTTCACGAATTTCCCTTCGAAGGCATTCCTCAAGGGTCTCTCCCGGCTCTACAAACCCGGCCAGAACGCTGTAAAATTTGCCGGGGAAACGCTGAGAGCGGGCGAGCAGGAGGCGGTCTTCCCTCACGACAGCCATAATCACGGCAGGGGAGAGGCGGGGGTAATTGATCAGCCCGCAACCGGGACAGATCTTGCCCCTTTCATTTTCCTTGTCTTCGGTCCTGAGGCCGCACTTTCCGCAAAAGCGGTGATTTCGGTTCCAGATGACCAACTGGTTGGCCAGACCCGCAACCCCGATCAAGGGCTCCTCAAGATGTTCAAAAAGGAATCGAATCCCCTTGAGTACAAATGTCGTCGGGGGCAGTATCATTGCAGGCATCTCCCCGGCGTAGCATGGTCGTCCGTCCAGTGATCCGAGGTAATGCAAAGGATCAGGCCTTGAATCAAGAGCCTGCACATCCCGGAATTGCGGAATGAGATAATAATCGTCTTGCTCTATTGTGAGCAGCGTTTGCCCCTGAAGAAGAAAGCAGAGGGCATTTTCAGGTATCCTGGGCGGGCCTGTGAAGCCCGGATTAAAAGACATGGTGCTGTTCCTTTCCTTCATTTTTTGCCGCATATTCTAAAACAAAAGACCGGGAAGAAGCAAGCAAGGGGATTTCCCGAAAAACCGGCAATCACTCTGAGGGTATCCCTGTCTGTCGGGGTTGCTCCACTTCCTGAAGCCCCTGCCCCAGTATGTCTTTTCGGCCTTCGATGATCAGATCCGACCCCGCTTTCACCCGCTTCCACGATGCTGGATGCCGTCAAGGCCTTCAACACCATGACCGAAATGATCGAACTCGTTCCATTCATCTGAACCTTGTTGGTTTCCAGCTTGCTTCTTGTTTTCAGGAGGGGTATCCTGTATCTGAGAAGGTGAAAACTGGGTATTTTTCAGATTCAGGAATCGTGAAAGGAGGAAGAGCAATGGCAAAGAAGAAGATTCTCATGATTGTCGGGGATTTTGTGGAAGATTATGAAACCATGGTTCCGTTTCAAATCCTGAACATGGTAGGCCACGAAGTGCATGCGGTCTGCCCGGGAAAAAAGGCGGGCGAGACCGTGAAAACCGCTATTCACGATTTTGAAGGGGATCAGACCTACAGCGAGAAACGGGGCCACAATTTCCTGCTCAATGCCGCTTTTGATGAGGTGAATCCTGAAGACTACGACGCCCTGGTTATCCCCGGCGGCAGGGCCCCGGAATACCTGCGGCTCAACGACCGGGTCTTAGAAATTGCCCGTCATTTTGCTGAAAACAACAAACCGATTGCCGCCATTTGCCATGGACCCCAGATTCTCTCCGCAGCCGGTGTGCTGAGCGAGAAGAAGTGCTCTGCCTACCCTGCGGTCAAGACCGACGTCGAACTGGCCGGCGGGACCTGGGTTCCAAATAACGAAACCTTTTCAAATGCCTACACTGAAGGCAACCTTGTGACCGCACCCGCGTGGCCTGCCCATCCCGAATGGATGAAGCAGTTCCTCGCGGTACTGGGTTCAAGAATTGAAGCTTGACGGACTTGGGGGAGGGGTCTGACCCCTCCCACGACCACCCTCCAAACACGGGACCCAGTCAATTTTCTTGAAGCCGTCCCGGGTTATGACGGCATAATTATAAGGCGGGCCTGCTTCCTCTATAAATAGCTACCGTATGGCCAGTTTCGGGAGGCCCCAATCTGTGACGGCTTCATACTGCAAGGTCGCTGGATTGGCCTTCACCAGCCGCATGGCCGAGAGGGGGCAATGATCGCCTGCCGAATAGGTGATCTTACCCGTAAGGCCACCGGTGTCAAAGTCTTTCATTGCCTCCAGGACCTTGATAAATTTCTTTCTCGTCAGGTCCTTCCCGCAATTGCTCATTGCTGCTGCCATTATCATTGCGTTCACATGAGAAAGAATATAATACCGAGCCGGCACCGAGTTCGGGGGGTTCTTTTTGTACCAGAGTTTCATCAGGGTTTCCATGCCTGGGATATGCTTCTCGTTCGGCAGTGCCGTATATTCCGTTGTGTAGAAGTTTGCCGCCGCATCCCCTGCGACCTTGATCACCTGCTCGAAGCGCGTGTTGGCTACAGCAAATATGGGTACATCCAAACCGACCTTTTTGGCCTCCTTCAGAAGCAGGATGCTGTGCGAAGGAATCGTAGTGACGAACAGGTAATCCGGTTTTGCGACCTTGAGATTATGGACCTGCGAGCTGATATCAATGGAGGAGCGACTGTATTTTTCCACGGCCACCACGTTCAGTTTGTATTTCTCAACCGCGGCATCGAACCCCTTCTTTCCTTCCATTCCGAACTCGTCATCCTGATAAAAGAGGGCGATCCGGGGGTTTTTTGCCTTGAGGTTGAAGAGCACGTATTCAATATTAAAGATCATGTTCTCCGAGTAATAGGGGCCGAAGGAAAAAATATGTGGAGGAGGCTTGGGTGAAAATATGCTGGAGGCGGCAATGGTGCAGAAGGACGGCAGCTTCTCCCGCTCGATGCTCGGTTCAAGGGCAGCCGTGATGGGTGTTCCTGAGGTAGAGCTGCAGGCGAAAATCTTGTCTCTTGTAATGAGTTTCTTGAGGCTCGCTATGGCCGTTGGAGGTTCGTACTTACCGTCTTCGGCAATAAACTTGATTTTTCTCCCGTGGATTCCACCTTTCTCGTTGATGTAATCAAAGTAATCCTTTGCACCATTTGCAATGGCCACGCCGACCATGGCTATTTTCCCCGTCAGCGGGGATATGCTCCCGATGACGACCTCGCTGTTGCTGACCCCCTTCTCCTTTGCCTCGGCCGTACATATGCCCGCCAAAGCGACGATAAAGCCGACAATCCACACTGCAACGACAAATCTTTTTCTCATGGCGATCCTCCTCTCGAATCTGGTTAGTGGTTGAGCGATCCTTCCCGCTACGATTTTTCCATCCCAGCGGAATATCGGGACCTCTCCCATTCTTTGTTAATGGGTGTAGGGCCACATCTGCCAGTAGGTCTTTATGTTCTTCCAGATCCCGTACAAGCCCTTGGGCTCAATAATGACGAACAGCATGATAATAAGTCCATACAACATGAGGTTGATATCGGCGAACCGCTCCACAACAAGAGGAAAGCTCTCGCGCAGGAGGTCGGGAATGTATTTCAGGACCTCAGGGAGGAGAGTCATAAAGACGGCGCCGAATATGGAACCTAAAATGGAACCCAAGCCACCGATAATGATCATGGCCAGGTACCGGATTGAAAGTTCGAGTTCGAAATGGTTCGGCCCGATGAACTGCATGTAGTGGGCATACAGCGCACCGGCAACGCCTCCGTAAAAGGAACTCACAGCGAATGCGGAAAGCTTGTACCAGCACAGCCCGATACCCATGGTCTCCGCCGCAATATCCCGGTCTCTGATGGCGATCCAGGCCCTGCCGGGTTTCGCTCGGGCCAGGTTTCTGGCGTACACCACAGCCAGGATAGTAATAGGGAAGACCAGGAAGAAGAAGCTCTTGTCCGTATCGAAATCAATTCCAAACATGGATACCGGCAGGACGGTCATCCCATTGGCACCCTTGGTAAGACTGACCCAGGTGTTGGCCACGTGTTCGACGATGAAGCCGAAAGCAAAAGTCGTAATCGCCAGGTAGAGCCCCTTCAGTTTCAGGGACGGAATTCCTACCAGGAGGCCGCAAAGTGTGGCGATCAAGCCGGCCGCGGGCGCGGCCAGAAGAAAGGGCACGCCTGTCTTGACCAGGTTGGCGCTGGCATATGCGCCGATGGCCAGAAATCCCGCATGCCCCACGGAGATCTGTCCCGTGAATCCGGTCAGGAGGTTAAGCCCAAGGGCACCGATTGTCGCAATCGCGCACAAGTTTATGATGTAGATGATGTAGGCATCGGAGATCAACACCAGCCCGACAAGGGTGATCATGAACAAGACGATACAGATCTTGACAAACGCGGTTTGAAGGATCGCAATGTCCTCCTGGTAGGAGGTCCTGAAATCGCCGCTTCTCATGCTGAGGGTCCCCTTTCCCTAAACACGCTCGATCTCCTCCTTTCCGAAAAGGCCGTAAGGTTTGATCATCAGGATCGCAATGAGGATGACAAAGGAGGTGATTTCCTTGACGTCCCCCCCCAGGTATCCGCCGGCGATATTTTCCACCACGCCGATAATAAGACCCCCCACTATTGCGCCGGGAATGCTGTCCAGTCCTCCGAGCACCACTGCGGGAAAGACCTTGATGCCGACAAAGCTCGACGATGGGTGAAGGTACGTAATGCTGCTCAACAGGATGCCGCCGATGGAAGCCACCACCGCTGATATGGCCCAGGATAGCCCGAATATTTTCCGCACACTGATACCCATGAGGAGGGAAGCATCCTGGTCGTTGGCCACCGCGCGCATGCCGATTCCCAGCGCCGAAAATTTAAAAAAGCATGCAAAGGCAAGGATCAGGATACCGGAAACGACAATGGTGGCCAAATGCGCCGGTGAGATGATAAACCCGGCGAAGGACACCGGTGACTCAGAGACAAAGGCGGGAAATTTCTTGATCATGTATCCCCAGAACAGTCCGATCAATCCTTTTAGGAATACACTCAACCCCATGGTGACCATGATAACTGAAAAGACCGGCTGGCCCACCATGGGTCTTAAAAACAATTCCTCCGTCGCAAAGCCGATGAGCGCGGTCACGACAAAAGTGAGCGCAAAGGCCCAGAAGATGGGGATATGAAGCTGGACCACGAAAAAATAGCAGATAAAAGCACCAAGGGTCATGAGCTCGCCCTGGGCGAAATTGAAGACATCGGTGGCCTTATAGATAATCACAAAACCCAAACCCACCAGAGAATAAATGCTTCCCACAGCCAAACCGCTAATAGTGAGTTGGAATATATTCCTCAGGATTTCTCCGATCATCCTTTTTCCCTACTCTCCCTTGTACATTCTCTCGATGATGTCCTTGTATTTTCTTTCTATTATGTTCCTGCGAACCTTCTGGGTAGCTGTAAGTTCGTCGTCGTCCTGGTCCAACTCCTTGTCAAGGACCGTAAACCTCTTGATCGTCTCCACGCGCGCGAACTTCCGGTTCACCTCCTCGGTAATCTTGGAGAGCAGTTCACGCACTTCCGGTTTCTGCGAAAGATCCTTGAAGGTGGTATAGGCGATCCGCTTATCCTCCGCCCATTTTCCCACGTTGTCGTATTCAATGAGAATCAGGGCAGTCAGATATTTGCGACCATCACCTATAATGACAGCATCTTTGATATAGGGGCTCGCCTTGAATTCGTTTTCGATCTCTTGGGGGGAGATGTTCTTTCCACCCGAGGTAATGATAATGTCTTTTTTCCTGTCCGTAATGATGAGGTGACCATCCGCCGTCATGGACCCCACATCTCCGGAAAGATACCAGCCATCGATCACGGCCTTAACCGTCGCCTCCGGGTCCCTGTAATAACCCTGAAATACTCCTTCGGTCTTGAAAAAAAGTTCCCCGTCATCTGCAATCCTGAGCTCGACTCCCGGTGAAAGGGGACCTACGGTCCCTACCCGGATGTCCTGTCCCTGGTGCACGCTGCATATTCCCGTGCATTCTGTTGATCCGTAGAGGTTTCGTATCTTGATCCCGATGTAGTGGAAAAACATAATGACTTCCGGGGGAGATGGGGCGCCGCCGGTGTAAACGCTTCTAACGCGGTTAAGTCCTAAATGCTTCTGAAGGGGGTGGGCATGAAGGATATAGGTCAAGAGTTTCATGATTCTCCAGTAAGGTCCTAATGCCCTGCCGTTGCTCTCCCGCTCATAGATCTTCTTTTCCTTTCGCAGGCACCAACCGTCGACCAATCGCTTCAACCGAGTCGCGTCCCTCATCCTCATAATGTGTCCGGAATGCATTTTCTCCCATATCCTCGGCACTGCAAAAAATACAGTAGGTGCAATCTCTCGAATATTCTCCTGAACCGTATTCAAGCTCTCGGCGAAGTTTACGGTGATTCCTCCCGTCATGAGGGGATAGAGGACGGAGAAACTCCTCTCGGCGATATGACACAGCGGCAGGTAGGAAACAATAACATCGTCCTGTCTCAGGGGCGTGGCTGCGAGAAAATTACGCGCACTGGCGATGGCGTTCCGATGGGAGATCATGGCTCCTTTCGGCTTCCCGGTTGTACCTGATGTATAGACCATGAGGGCCGTATCTTCCGCATCCGTCTGTTCAACGAGAGAGTCAAAAAGGTTCGAGTCCTCCCGATCCTTTTCCCTGCCCAAATCCAGGACATTGTCAAAACTCATGATAAGCGGGCTGTCGTACTTGCGAAGCCCCTTCATGTCGATCACGATAATTTTCTCGAGATCAGGGAGGCGCCCTTTGACTTCCAAAACCTTATCGGTCTGCTCCTGATCGCCCACCACCACAAACTTGGACTGGGAATGTGCCAGGATGTACTCCACCTGCGGGGCGACGTTGGTGGGGTACACCCCCACTACGATACCGCCCATCGCCTGACTGCCGATATCGGCGTAGAGCCACTCCGGGTTGTTCTCAGAGAGAATGGACACTTTATCCTTCCGCTCCAGGCCCATTGACAGCAGACCAAGGCCGAAATATTTCGTCTTTTCGTAGTATTGCGCCCAGGTAATGTTCTGCCAGATACCCAGCTCCTTTTCCCTCAGGGCAACCCTTTTCGCGAATCGGGTAGCGGAGTCCTTCAAAAGTCTGGGGATGGTCTGGTTGTTCATTGTCATGCTTCCGGGTATTGCTCTTTCACCTAAGATTCCTCTCCCAGGTAAGCTTCAATCACCTTCGGGTGGGTTTGAATTTCACTCGGTGAGCCATCCGCAATCTTGATACCGAAGTCTATGCAGATAATTGTTTTTGAGATGTCCATGATGACCCGCAGGTCATGTTCGATCAGCACGATGGTGGTTCCGAACTCCGCATTGATATCCAGGACAAATCGGACAATGTCTTCCGTCTCCTCCAGATTCATGCCTGCGGTCGGTTCGTCCAGAAGTAGAAGCTTGGGTTCCGTGGCCAAAGCCCTCCCAAGCTCGACGCGCTTCTGGAGGCCGTAGGGCAATTCCCCTACCACCTTCTTGCGAATCGATTCGATCTCCAGGAAATCGATGATTTCCTCCGCCTTCAAACGGTTGGCGATCTCTTCCTTCTTGACCTTTCCCAAGAAGACTCCCGATGAGAAGACGCCGCCTCTAAGAAAAAGATGTCTGCCCAGGACGATATTGTCCAGCACCGTCATATTCTTGAACAGCTCGATGTTCTGAAAGGTTCTCGCGAGGCCCAGAGCGGTTCTCTTGTGGGGCGGCAGTGAGAGCAGATCCATTTCCTGGAAGAGGATATCCCCTTTTTGGGGGGTATATAAACCGCTCACGCAGTTGAAGATAGAGGTCTTTCCTGCACCGTTTGGGCCAATGATGGAGAAGATCTCGCCAGGAAAAACTTCAAAATCTACATCCTGAAGAGCACGAATTCCGCCGAAGGAAAGGCCCAGGCTTTTCACCTTCAGTTGGGGTGCCGGAGCTGAACTCTCAGGAAAGCCATCGTTTTCGTCTTTTGTAATGCTTGACGTCTGCAAAGCTTTTCTTCCCCCCTTCAGCCGTGATTCCGAGATAAAACTCCATGACATCCTCATTTTTTTGGAGCTTGTCACAGGGATCGTCCATCACAATCCTGCCGTTTTCCATTATGTAGCCGTGCCCTGCTATTTGAAGGGCCATGTTGGCATTCTGTTCGACCAGGAGGATGGAAATCGCGTCCTCTGCGTTGATGCGCCCGATTATTGAGAAGATCTCTCTCGCCATAAGCGGCGCAAGCCCGAGAGACGGTTCATCAAGGAGCAGGCATCGGGGTCTGCCCATCAAGGCCCGGCTGATCGCGAGCATCTGCTGCTCGCCTCCGCTCAGATAGCCCGCCTTCACGTGAAGGGTCTTTTCCAGCCGGGGGAAATACCCGAGAGCCCTTTCGATGTCCCGTTTGACGTTTCTGCTGTCCTTCCTGGTAAAAGCGCCCGCTTTGAGATTGTCATGGGCCGTCAGGTCCCGAAACACGCGGCGCCCTTCCGGAACCTGACAGATACCCATTCGCACGATCCTCTCCGGACTCACGCCGTTAAGTCGTTTCCCGCCATAGGTGATCTCACCGCTCTCGATCTTGCCTTCCTGGGATTTCAACACCCCGGATATGGATTTCAGGACCGTGCTCTTTCCGGCCCCGTTAGCCCCGAGCAGGGTGACGATCTCTCCATCGGGCAGCCGCAGGGAGACCCCTTTCACTGCCAGGATGACGTCATTGTAAGTGATCTCGACATTGTCCACTTCCAGCATTTCCCTGCTCTCCACGCCTCAGCATCTCATGCCCCGGAACTTCGTGCCCAGGTTTGTTCTCTCCATCCGATAAGCCGCCTCAACCCATTCGCACAGAAGAGGGCGGGTGTCCCTGGGATCAATGATGTCCTCCACGTCGAAGGCCTCCGCCGAGCGGAAAGGAGATGCGTAGCTCCGGTAGCTGTTTTCCAGTTCCTCCAGCGCCGCCTCCGGGTCATCTGAGGCCTCGATTTGAGCCCGGTGAGCTGCATACACGCCCCCTTCGACAACGATATTCCCCCAATTTGCCGAGGGCCAGAAGTAGCGCCAATTCAGTCCGCTATAATCCTCCTGGCTGCCCCCCGCTACCCCGTAAGCCTTGCGCACGTAAATCGCGGCGTAGGGAACCGTCGCCTGGTAGACGGAGAAGACTGCCCGTACGCCCTTTCGAATCGTTCCATGTACCTCGGCCTCCTTTCCAACACGAAAACCTGGCTGATCCACGAAATTGACGATCGGAAGATGGAAGGCATCGCACATGTCGACGAACCGCTGAAATTTTTCCGCCACATCCCATCCGAAGGATCCTGCCCAGAATCGGGGATCGTTGGCCAGTACGCCGACCGGATACCCATCGGCCCTCGCCAGAGCGGTGATCTGTGCGGTTCCGCACTGCCGTCCGATTTCAAAGATGGAGTCCCTATCGAATACGAGCTCAAGGATCTTTCGCATATCGTAGGGCCTTTTCGGATCGTGGGGTATGGCGGAGAGGAGTGCTTCCTCACGCCTTCCAGCATCGTCCTTTTCGCCCATCTTTCTCTTCGGCATTTCCCAGACGTTGGAAGGAAGGTAATCCAGGAATCGCCTGACCTGATCAAAGGCATCTTCCTCACTTTCCGCCTCATTGTCCACTACACCGCTGATGCGTGTGTGTACCTTGTACCCTCCCATTTCCTCCTTGGTCGCCTCCTGTCCAAAGGCCTGTCTCGCCAGAGCCGGCCCGCCGACAAACACCTGGGATGTTTTCTTCACCATGACGGAAAAGTGAGAGGATACCATGAGGAGGCCACCGGACCCGGCCGTGGGTCCGAGAGCCACAGAAACGACAGGAACCATCGACATAAGGTTGACTAAATCCTTCATGGCGAAATCGGGCAGGGTAGGGAATTTAACGTACCCAAACTTCAGGATTTCCTTGATGCTTCCTCCTGCCCCATCCAGCAACCGAACCGCCGGAATTTTCAGTTCGCGAGCCATTTTCAGGACGTAGGCCAGCTTCGCTTTGTACATGTCACCCACGGAGGCTCCCTTGATGGTAAAATCGTCAGCGAGGAGAGTGACCGATCTGCCTCGGATGGTCCCCGTTCCGATCAAGATGGGGCAGGGCGTAAACCCAACGACCTCTTTGCCCTCGTAGCGAGCTTCTCCTGCAAGAACTCCCCTTTCCCGAAAAGAACCCGGGTCCAACAGAGCCTCGATTCGTTCCCTGACGGTCAGCTTCCCCAGTTCATGCTGCCTTTGAACATTTTTGTCCCCCCCCATCTGGTATACCAGTCTTTTTCTTCTCTCCAGTTCCTCTACAGCGTCCTTCCAGCTCATCTGCTGTGCCGTCCTTTGTTGGTCTTTGTTGTCTGCCATTTTGTTTCTTATTCAGGTCAGCCCCAGTCTCTCGCTTATCCTGTGACCCTTAGCGTCGCTTCCTGTTTATTGGACCGGGCCTTCATAGCATCAATCTTATATTGAAATGATTTGAGAATATGTGCCTTCAGCAGTTCACGGGCCTCCCGGTAGAATCCCTTTTCAATGTAGCCGATGATCTGTCTATGATCCTTGATCATCCCTTTCCCGCTCCCCATTTCCGAGAGCTGAAGGTACTGATACCTGGCAAGATTGCCGGAGGTTCGTCTATAAAAAGCGATGATGGCGGGGTTTTGCAGTGTTTCGACAAGCTTTGAATGGAAACTGGCAAGCAGCTTCCTGTATACCAACAGATCCTCCCAGCCGTCCTGAGGAGAAACATGAATTGTGGTGCACTGATCCACCGTGGCCTTCAGTTCGGGAACCTGTGTTATTTCATTGTCTCTCAGATGATCCAGGGCATACGTCTCAACCATGTCCATGACTTGATATATGACCTGCAAATCTTCCTCGGACATGGGGCTTACATAGGTTCCTTTTCTGGGCGTATTAATAACCAAGTCTTCCCGTTCCAGGATCAAGAGAGCCTCCCGCAGCGGGGAACGACTAACGCCGAACAACTCGCACAACTCGTTCTCGTTCAGGCGCTGACCCGGCTCCAGCCTCCCTGTGATGATCTGTGCCCTGAGATTCTCGGTTACAGAGTCTCTAAGACCTTTGACTTTCATATTCGAAGATCCTTCCTTTCTGTCGGGTCCATACTTTCGAAAATCGACTGTATACAAAATATGGAAAAATGTCAAGCCCTGTTTTTCAGGGAAAGCGACACTGATCGTGAGAGAGTTTGACGGGGTAGGGGAGGCCGACAGCAGCCGGCATGTGGAGGAAGGGCGGAAAATCTTTTAAAATTTGGTCGGCCAGTTGGCCAGGTACCGCCTGCTCATACCCCTGTCTTTGGAATCACGTATGATTGCCAGGACATTTATCAGGTATTCCCTGGTCTTTCGCGGATCGAGGATATCCTGGACATAGTAAGCTCCTGCGGCCGGATAGGGAGTGAGGTCTCCAATCATTTTTTCCACTTCTTTCGCCTTCTCTGCTTCCGGGAGATTTCCGTACACAACGTCCGCGGCGATAAGAGGATCCATGAATCCGATCTCCGCGCTGGGCCAGGCCACGAGGAAATCGGGGCCTCCTCCCATCCCACACATGTTCACGCACACCTGGCCGTAAGTCTTGCGGATAATGATGGAAATTTTGGGAACAGTGACCTGATAGAGACACTGCAGGGCATTGACCACTTTAGCTCCCACTTTCTTGATTTCTCCGTCCTTGCCTACCATGTGGCCGGGAGTATCATGGAGGAAGATCAGGGGAATGTTGTAGGAGTCGCAAAGGCAGAGGAAGCTCATCATTTTGTCCAGGGCATCCGTATTCGTGGCCCCGAGGTTGACCGCAGGATTGTTGGCCACGATGCCGACCACCTCCCCGTTGATCCGGGTCAGGGAAGTGATGAGCATCCGGGCATACTCCGGCTTCAACTCAAGACACTCTCCTCCGTCCACGATGCATTCGATGATGCGGTGCATATCGTAGACGCGTCGGCGGTCCTCGGGCAGTATCTCGACAATGCGGGCCATGCGCTCCTCGGACCCCTCCGGCACAGGCCGCACCGGGGGCAGCTCCCCGTGGTGGCTGGGCATGTACTCCAGGTACCGTTTGATCATGCGCCAGCACTCCTCTTCATTTTCAACGACCCTGTCGGCGATGCCCGTGATCCGCGAATGTATCTCCCATCCCCCCATCTGCTCGCCGGTGTAAGTCTGGCCGATGGCACGGCCGAGGGCGCGGGGACCGGATACGGCGATGGAGCTCCCCTTAACCTGGACCACAAAATCCGCGAGATTCGCCTGGAAGTCAGCCACTCCGTAGCATTCTCCCAAAGCTGCAAAAATCAATGGCTGGTTTCGAAAGTGGGTATATTCGGAGTGCAGAGCGTCCAGTTCATAGCCGGTCAGGCTGCAGAATTCTTTGGATCCCTGGCAGTCGGGCATGCGGGCTCCTCCGGCCTCGCCCAGAAAAATCAGGGGCACCTTGCTCTTTTCCATGACCTGTTTCCGAAAGGTCAGGAGCTTCTTGAGGTTGACCCGGGCATTGGTAGAGGCAAGGACAGTAAAATCATTTGCGATTACCGCTATCCTCCTGCCCTTGGCCAGCCCATACCCGCAGATGAGTCCGTCCGCGGGCGTTTTGTCTTCCATTCCCGGATAATCCGAGTGGGCAAACATGCCCATCTCCATGAATGAACCGGGATCCAGAAGCCGATCGATCCGCTCCCGCGCGGTGAGTCGACCCTTTTCATGCTGTCGCGCGACCTTCTCAGATCCGCCCATTTGGAGGAACCGTTCCCTTTTCTGTTCGAGTTCTTTGAGCAAAGCATCCATTTTTTTCATGGTGTTTACCTCGTCACCTCGGGATACCGAATATAGGGTCTCCAGGGTTCCCCCTGTACACACTAAGTCAGCCCCAAAACCTTTCTGGGGTTTTCCGAGGTCAGTTTTTGAAAAGTGATCTCTTTTATGGGCAATTCCTTGAGTTCATTCATGATGCGGGACCTTGGAATCAGGGGAAAATCACTGCCCAAAAGTGCTTTCTCTCTCAAAGGACCGTTCATCATTCTGATGACGTATTCGGGGATGTGTTTCGGTGCCCACCCTGCTATATTGAAGTACATATTCTCGTTTTTCTGTACCACGGATAATGCCTCGTAGAACCAGGGAAAACCAAAATGGGCAGCGATTATTTTCAGATCCGGGAAATCAATGGCTACATCATCCAGCGATTCCGGATGACAATATTTGAGTCTGGCCCCGGTATGGAAATGGGTGCCTGTATGAAACAAAACCGGAATGTTCAGTTCCTGTGCCTTCTGGAGAACGGGGTACATGCGAGGGTCATTCGGCTGTATTTCAAGGAGGTGCGGAATGAATTTTGCTCCCGCAAGACCCATTTTTTCAACGCTCCTCGCCAGTTCATCAACCGCTAACACCCCCTTGTGGGGGTCGACACCTGCAAAGCCGATCAGTCTGTCAGGGAAACGTCTTACTGCATCAGCTACGAGCTCGTTCGGGACCTTGTAGCGCGAGACGGTCTCCGCATCAATACCTACGATGACCGATTTGTCCACTCCCGCCCTGTCCATATCCGCAATAATTTCTTCGAGCTCAAAACTCTTAACGCCTTTGAACTTTTCCTCATAACTTCGCAGCATGATCGGTGGAAAGCTCGTCAAAGCCTCTTTGGTCCATAGTTGAGAATGCGTGTCTATAATCATAATATATTCCTCCTGCTTTTGTGCCTGCTCCTGCCGTCAACCTTTTTTTGGCCCCCGCTCCCGTTCCGTTTCCCTACACGTGTCCTAACCTTTCTTCCTCGTACTGCTGTACCAGGTCCCCGTATACCTGGATGCCCGCCTTAGTCCACCACAGGTGCTCAGGAGTAACCTTTCCCCTGATTTTTCCCGGCACGCCCAAGACAATGGATCGTTCCGGGACGGTCATGCCCTGTCCCACCACGCATCCCGCTCCGATGACGGATTGATCCCCGATCTCGACATCGTGGAGGATAGTGGCATTCATACCGATGAGCACATTATTCCCGATCCGGCGGCAGTTGAGCACGGCCCCGTGGCCGATAATGACCTCGTCCCCGATAAAGACGTCCCCGGCCGATGCAGAGGGCGTACCGGAATGGATGACAACGTTGTCTTCGATAGAGGAGAAACGGCCGATCCGGATTTTGCCGCAGTCCCCACGGATAACGGCGCCGGGCCATACATTTGACCGCTCACCAATTTCTACATCTCCGACGATATACGCGGCCTCGTTCACAAAGGCTGATTCAGCGATCTTGGGCGTCTTCCCGTTCACACTTCTGATCATAGGAACAACCTCCTGCGCAGGTGCTTTTAACCTGCTTCAAATATCATTTTCTGGCCGCTCAGGATCGCTTCCTTGTCCCATTCGAGAGGATAGATCCTGATAAGGCACATCGATTTTGTTTGCAAGGGCCTTTCATTCCGCTATTCATATCCCTGGCAGAGATTATCCTAATCAGGTCATCCCTCACAAGCCCTTTTTTGTAGCTCACCCACTGGCTTCTTGAAGAAGGTGTTGCAAAACAGGGCGTGAGGGGCCGAAACCGTGTCGGAGGCTCCCAGAATACAGGCAGGGCGCCTTTACCGCTTTGAGTAGCGGCGTAATATGAATTGCTGTGTCGGGTTTGTGATGCAGTGTTTCATGCGGGATATGAGTTCCGTCTCCTCCACGTAGGGGATGACCAGGCGGTATTTGGCGCGGGTCATGGCCACGTAGACAATCGGTATAAGGGCATCCTTCGTGGCCGCAGTGGGACGGATGTGATCGATGGCGACGAGGTAGACCAGGTCAAAGTCCAGCCCCTTGGAGCTGTGGACCGAGATCAGGGACACCCGGTCCGTGGTGATGTCATACATCTCCTTGGATCGTACGTCCTGCGAAACCCATACGGCCGGGATTCCCGATGTTTCCAGTTTCCTGAGAAGCCGCATGGGGAGTGCCCGGTTGTCATAGGCAAACCTGCTGGGACCATAGACCTTGTCATCGTATATGACGGCGATCTCCGATCTCTTGTACCCATCGTTTGCAATGCAGCTTTTCAGGTCCTCAACAATAAAATGCTCAATTTCGTCCAGGTTTTGAAATTGCCGCAGCTCTGGAACATCACCGTGAAAGGCAAAATCACAGGGCAGGAGGGCAAGTTGTTTATCCAGCCTCGGGGATTCCCCGATGAAGCGCTGGGTGAAATCGAAGATCTCGACCGTGTTCCGGTACGCGTGCTTGAGGTGCCGTGTTCGGCCACCGGCCTTGATTCCGATGGATTTCCAGGACGGCTTTCTTCGGTAGAGGTCCTGGTAGGAATCAAGGCTCATGATCATGTCGCCTCCCGGCACGAGGAGATTCAGCAGGATCTTCATCATTTCACCGCTGAAATCCTGGCCTTCGTCTACGAGGACGGCATCGAAGAGATCGATGCGGGACCGCTTGCTGAGGGCCTTTTCAAGGGTCTCCTGGATCACCAGGTCGTAATATTCAGCCTCTTCGTTTTCATAGTGGACCGGTTCTCCCAGGATCCGGGAGCAGAGCTCAAAAAAATGGCAGACCTCGATGCCGGAAGATCCAATGCCCAGCCCCTTTTCCTGTATGAGTCTCTTGAGATAGCCGACAAGTGCGATATTGTAGCAGACAAGGAGAATCCTCTGTGTCCCCGGGTTGTACCGGGAAAGATGGCAGCAGCGATGCACCAGGAGGATGGTCTTTCCGCTCCCGGGCGGCCCCTTGATGATCTGGTGCCCGGGCCCCAGGCGCAATGCCGCCCTGGCCTGGGATTCATCAAGGGCCAGCACTTCCATCTGAAATCTGGCTTTTCCTGATCCGGAGCGTGGAGGCAGGTCTATCTTTCCTTCGGGCCACAGGATGAAATGCAGCTTGTCAATGCCTTTCCGGGTGAGCCCTCTGAAAGGGAAGGGGAGGGCTTTTGAAATCCTCTCCCGGAACCTGCGGCCCGAAGTGTCGCAGAGAATCTCTCCAGCCGGGTCGAGATCATCCTTCAGCAGACACCGGTCCGATTCGATGAACCACTTGAATTTGCTGCCGGCATACTCTTCCCGGGAGATGTTCGGGAAGACCACAACCCTTCCGATGGGAATCTCCAGGCTGCCTTCGTATTTCGGCTGATTCGAAAGGAATTCGGGGAGGTCGGAAAGTCTTTCTTTGAGGGTATTGACATAGCCCCTGGCCTGCCGGTCGGGGTTCGTTCTTTTCCGGTTTTTCCCTGCATCAAGGATGGTAAACTGGTGGGGATTGTAGGATATGATCTGATGCGCTTTCCAATCCTTGACCTCTATGACAACAAGCCCGATTTTCTCTCCGAAAAGGATGAAATCGGGCTCTTTTCCCGCACTGCCGACGGAAGGCTCATACCAGCAGATGTAGTCCCTGTGCGGTCTCCCAGCCTCCCTCAGGAACCTGAATACCCTTTTCTCACCGTCGGTGGCTTTCTCATACCCCTCAATGTCTTCAGGATGCATCCTTGCCATTTAAAATCCCGGGAATCGTCTGTGCGGAAACGTTTGCAGTCTCAATATTCTGAAATTCATATCCAAACGTCATCCTCGGCCGTCCTTTCACCGCCTGCGTCACCTGTATTGATGGTACCTGCAGGTTCCACGAGCATGATTTTGCACTCGTTTTCAGCGAAAGGTTTATGCTCAACTTTCTTTGGGACCACGATCATCTCTCCCGCCTTCAAATGAACCGTACCATCCCGGAAGGCGATTGTCATCTCTCCCTCAAGAACGATGAACACTTCATCAGTATCATCGTGCGCGTGCCAGATGAAGTCTCCCTGAAATTTCGAAAGCTTGAAATGGTAGCCATTCATTTGGGCGATAATTTTCGGGGACCAGTGGTCTGAAAACCCGGCGAGCTTTTGCTGAAGATTTATTGCTGCAATGTCCATTCGGTTTCTCCACATCTCTCAGTTTAACGTATTCCTGAGCATCGGCGAACACCGTTGACTCCCGGATGCTGTTCCGCATGGCAGTTTTCCGCTTCCATGGGATAGACTGCAATGATTCCTCTAAACAAGAAGGATCTCATCACACAACATCGTGTGATGGTGTTTTGCTTGACATAAAAGTCAAAACTCACCTATACTCACATCCTGAAAAAGGATTTTTTGTTACCTTCTTATCAACTAGATTATAATCTTAGCATTAACAAATCAAATTTTCTCAATCTGTTCCGCTTCCCGTGGTTATCATATTCTATTTTGGGCCTTGAGACCAGCTGTCCGTTAATTTTTGGGATGTCTTTGTTTCTGGCAGGTGCTGGATAAAGAGGAAAGGAGCCGTCAATGCCCGGGAAAAAAATACTGGTTCCCTATAATTTCACGGAATACGATGAAAAGGCTCTTCACTATGTACTTCGAAATTACGCCGGGAACAAATGGGCATATGTTACTCTTTTCCATGTTTATACTCCGCTGCCTGAAATAAAGGGGTTTTCAGATACAACTCTCGGCCGCTTGAGTTCAACCGTTGCGGCAATGTCCGGGGAAATCAGGGAAAAGGAAGCCGAACTGAAAAAGGCGGTGCAAGACCTTATCCAAAGCGGTTTTGAAGAGGAGAAATTGGATTATATTTTCAAGCAACGTAATAAATCAATTGGCCTGGAAGTCGTGAAAATAATGCTTGACAGAGGTTATGATACCGTTGTTCTGACTTCAAGGCCGACCAAGAAGCATGCCTTTACCCGCAGCGTTCATGACAAGCTGTTGGCAACGCTCAAGAACAAGGAGATATGCATAATCACCTGATCCCTGTTCAATGGAATGGGTTTACTCGTCAAAGATCATCTGTTCAACGGAGTATGGGTCGCCTTTTCAATAGGATTTTTGACGTATCGGCACAGGAGGAGTTAGAACATGGCCGACAGGGAAAAAATTAATATCGACACCTTTAAAATTGTCACAAAGGCAGTTGCGGAATCGGACGATCTGGAGATCATGGCTGAACGCTTGTGTCAACTCCTGATCGCGGCTCTTGAGATAAAGGGATGCACTATTTTCATGCTCAATCCCGACGAAGAGGAGCTTGAAGTACTTGCATCTTTTGGGCTTAGTGCCAAATATATGTCAAAAGGCCCCGTGAGTGCAGATAAAAGTCTCGGCTGTACTCTGGCAGGAGAGCCCGTCATTGTTTCAGATGTCTCGAAGGGCAAAAGCCTTCAGTACCCGAAGCAGGCCAAAGAAGAGGGTGTCAAGGCCATTGTTTCCATTCCGCTTATGTTCCTTGGAGACCCTATAGGTGTATTGAGGCTCTATCACCATCAGAAATGGAATATTTCCGAAAGGGATCTGGACTCTCTCATCATCCTTGGTGAGAATATAGCTTTGGCTATGAGGTACACCAGCCTTTTAAATGCTGCAAAGACATTTAATGATGTTATCAAAGGACTCCCTTTTGAAATGGATTAGCCTCCAACGCCTCCACATTACTTCAATAATCCCACGGAGAAGGCCAGCAGGAACTGTCCGGCATAGTATGTGGGCAGTCCCACGAGGCGGTTCAAAAAGGACTCTTGCAGAAAGCGATTCCTTGCCACAAACAGGTCGGACAAATAAAAGCTGATGGCCCCGATCAAGGCCAGGCGCCGCCCCGAAATGTCCAGTGACCGGTTTTCCGAGAATCCCCATGCCACGCACACCATGATCGTAATCACGGTCACGTAGGCCACGACCGGCCCATGCATCCGGCCAAGGTGCGGGCGCAGCCACAGATACACCCCTGTGCTGATCCCCAGGGTGGCGACCACAGGCAGCCAGGGCAGGCCGCTGAATGATGCCGCTTCAAGAAAGGCGGCAATGTACAGCACATGCCCCAGGAGAAAGAGAATCAGGCCGAACAGAAAGGCCTTTTGCTGCGGCAGAGCCAGGCATACATCTCCGCCCAGGCAGAAGAGCAAACCAGCAAGCACAAGGACAAAATAGCTTTGAATGGGATGAGGCTGGATAACTGCAGCGGCGACAAACAGGGCAGAAAGCACGGTCTTTGTGGGAACTATCCCTTTCCGGTTCTTCCCTTTTTCAAAAAAGAGAAGGGACCCCAGCAGAACAGCCGCTATCCCGATGATCGTCATGTTTTGAAAATTATCCACTTTCTCTCACGATTCCTGCCCGGACATCCCTACAAAAGAATAGCAGTGGGAAAGGGTTGAGTGGCTCCCTCCTGTTTTTCTATTGCGTGCCAAGTTCTCACAGAGAGTAGCTTACTCTTGGCCAGCGTCCCCTCCTGTATTTGTCTCTGTCATCAATGCTTAATTTACTCAAGAAAATTCTGTCGGGTGCCCGACAAATCAATGATCGTCTCCAGAATCTTACCGCCGCGCAGAAATTTTACCGGGATCTTGTCAATGCCGCCAAAGTGCTTGTTCGCCTCTGCCAGGCAATCGCTATTGCAGGCCTCCCGGGTGCCGAACTCCACGATCAAATCTCCGCCCAGCAAGAAATTTCGACCCAGCATCCGTGACGGGACTGAGCCGCCTCTCAAGCCTGCCTTGTCCGCGGGACTCCCCTTTGTAACCCGTTCAATGAGCAGGCCGCCTTTCAGGTCACGGTTCATCAGCGTGGAGATACCCTCTCTGTTCAAATAGATGCCTTCGATCCCTAACCAGACCCGGTCTTTGAGAGACAACAGCTTCTTCGCTGTATTGATAGGCACGATAAATCCGATCCCCTGGAATCCCCCTGAAACACTGAGAATCTGGGAGGCTATCCCGATGACTTGGGCCTTGGAATTCAACAGAGGACCACCGCTGTTTCCCATGTTGATCGCAGCATCGGTTTGGATGAATTTGGCCTGGATCGAACCGTCGTAATAGCGGTCGAAGCTGCGAAACCCGCTGATGTGTCCTACTGAAAAGGAATTCTCCAGACCATATGGACTGCCTATGGCATAAACCGATTGCCCAACCACAAGCCGGTCTGAATCTCCCAGCTCGGCGTGCTTTAGCTCGGGGGCAGGCGTGATGAGCTTTAAAAGGGCTATGTCCGCACCCGTCTCGCTGAAAAGAAGCTCTGCCGGCCGCATCTTTCCGTCTTGCGTTTTTACGACGATCTCATCAGCGCCTCTGACCACATGAGCCGCTGTAAGCACGTGGCACTCTTCTGAAATCAGGACGCCGCTGCCAATACCTCCTTTTTTTGCAGCTCCTCCCTCCTGAATCACTTCCCGAGAGGTAAAGATTGTCACTACTGCCGGCACGACCGCTTTATAGACCTTTGCCGATTGGAGCTCAGCCCCGGAAAGATAATCAGGCATGGCCCCTGCGCTTGCCTGCTCACTTGCATGCACCTGGTGGGAGCATGTGCATGACCAGAGCATAAACAAAATACCCGCGAGAAAAACACCCGCCATTCTTGGCAGTGCCGCCTTTATCACCTGGTGGCGTCCATTGGTCGAATAAAAAAGCAGGGTTTTATATTGGAATCGCTCTGTGTCTGATTGGGCCTTCTGTCTCATGAATTTCCTCTTTCCATAGAGTATCACACTCTGAAAACAGCAAAAGGGGGAAAGTGATTATAGGTCCGCCAGGTCCGGGTCGGACCAGGCGAGTCTGTTGATATTCGGAGAGTATCATCCCAAAACTGAATATTTTCAAGCCCTGTACCGTCATTTTCATGCGCCGAGACGCACTTCTGCGGTCAGGAAAATATAAGTGTAATTTGTGAAGAACGTCCCCCTTTTGTCCCCCTTTTTCCGTTGTCATATGCGAATTTCGTGACGCCGGTACTGGCGATAACCCAGCTCGATACCGAACGAGAAGAGCAGCATCCCGGCCAGAATCCAGAGGTGCGTGGGAGCGGTCGCGGCGGTCTGCCAGATGAGTGCACCCAGGGCAATGGCACAGGCCGCCACCCCTGCCGCGGAGATCCATTTCCGGCTGTTGGTGGTGCCGGCCAGCTTCACGTTCGCGGCATTGACCGTCCCAAAGATGATCAGGAAGCCGGCACTCCCCATCATGGAAATGCTGGAAAGGTCGCCGAGGTTCGCCAGCAGCAGGGAGAGCACGGTGGTGATGATCAGCCCTTCGACCGGTTTGTTCCAGACGCGGTTTTCGAGAAACTCCGGCAGTTCCCCTTCCTTGGCAATGGTATAACTGAGGCGCGCCGATCCATACAGCGTGGCATTGATGGCTGAGAAAGTTGATAATACCGCGGCAATGGCTATCATCACGAAGCCCGTATGTCCCAGGAAAGGACGCGCCGCGGCCGCCAGGGCGTAGTCTTTGGCTCCCACGATCTCGTCTACCGGCAGCGAACCCACCGATACCACGGCGACCAGAATGTACAGCAGGATCACAAAAACGATCGAAATGTAAAAGGCGCGAGGCAGGGTCTTCTTCGGGTCGCGGGCGTCTTGAGCGGTGTTGGCGATCAGTTCAAAGCCCTCGTATGCCAGGAAGATAATCATGCCGCCGGCAATCAGATGGAAGGGCGGGGCCCAGTGTACCGGGGCGAGCCGGCCGGCATCGATGCCGGCAAAACCCACGGCCGCAAAAAAGAGGAGGATCGCCAGCTTGATAGCCACAATATAGGTTTCCGCTTTGCCCACCAGGTTGGCGCTGAACAGGTTCAGGGCGGCCGGGATCAAAATGCCGGCACTGATCAGGAGGTGTTTCACCAGGACGCCTTTACCGAAGAAGGTGGCCCCGTAACTCCCGAAGGCGTACGCATACAGGGCCAGCATCACGATGTAGCTGATCCACAGCAGGCTGTTGATGCCGCCGGTAAACAGGTCGACTCCGAAGGCCTGATCCAGAAATTTTACGGTCCCGCCCTGGCTGGGCACATGCACCGACAGTCGGGCGTAAGAGTAGCCCGTGAGCATGGCCACTATCCCCGCGATCAGGAAAGCCGCCGGAGTCCCGCCGCCTGCGAGCTGCACCGCCAGGCCCAGTACCGCAAAGATGCCGCCGCCTACCATGCCTCCGATCCCGATCGCTACGATGGCCCAGAGGCCCATTTTCCCTTCGCTTTGTTCAGCCATTATATCTCCGATTTATCCCTAACAGTACCGCACCGCCATATGGTGCGTAAAGTCAGTTGTTGACACCATGCAATCCAATCTCTATACTTTTCCCCAGGGGTACCATTCCCGATTGACGATTCTTTTCAGCGTATCCAGACCGGTCGATAGTGGTGAGTTACGCCTGTGAGCAGAGAATTCTGGACGATAACCGAAGTTCTTGAGTACTTCCAAATCACTGAGGGTTTCCTCTGTGAATTGGAGGAGGAGGAAATCGTTTGTTCTTTCTGTCGCGAGAACTCCCCGACCAAGCTGTTTGCCTCCGAGGACCTCGAAAGACTCAGGCTTGCCAAAATTCTTGTTGAGGAAATGGGCGTCAATCTGGCAGGCGTTGAGGTGATTCTCCGGATGAGGCAGAGTATGATTGAAATGAGAATGCAGTTCGACGATATTTTCCAGGATCTGGCCGAACAGATTCAGGAAAAACTGGAATCCTTCAAAACCTGATATCCTTCCGCAGGTCCCCTTCATAGAGTCTGTCCATTTTCTTCACGGCCGCCAGGATCTCGCCGTCATCCGTCTTGGGGACCTTGACAACCAGTTTGACCATGAGGTCTCCCTTCTTTTTCGTTTTGAGGTTTACGGCGCCTTTCCCTTTCAGCCGCAGGACCTGCCCGCTCTGGCTTTTCGGCGGCACCTTGAGATTGATGTCGCCGTCAATGGACGGGATGGTGATGGTTCCGCCGGTCATGGCTTCTCGAACAGTGACCGGTACCTCCATATGGAGATCGTCGCCCTTCCGTTCCAAAAGGGGATGCGGCTTGATATGGGTCACAAGATAGAGATCGCCGGGCGGGCCGCCGTTCAGGCCGGGTTCCCCCTTGCCCGCAATACGGACTTTGGAACCTTCTTTCACCCCTGGGGGAATGGTGACGTTGATCCTCTTCGTGCCGAGGACCTGTCCGCTTCCGTGACACCGCGTGCAGGCTTTTCCAACGCTCCCGTGCCCTTTGCATTGAGGGCAGGCCTTGGTGAACTGGACGGGTCCCTGGGCAACATTAATGCGTCCCGAACCGCCGCAGGCAGGACAGGTGGTCATTTTGGCATTGGGACTCATCCCCGACCCCTTGCATTGGGGACATGGTTCGGGTCTCTGCATGGAAAGCGCGGTTTGAAATCCCCTCAGCGCCGAAATCAGATCGATAGATATGTCGTGCTCCAGGTCCCTTCCTTTCAGGGTCGCGGTTCTTCCGGTCCCGCCTTCAAAGCGGAAGAGGTCCCCGAAGACGTCCTCGTAGCTGTGATACCTCCCGAATTCAGGCCCCGTACCGCCGGGGGCTTCTTGTTGGTACCTCTCCCACTGCCGGTATTCCCTGGCCTGGTCGGCATCAAAACCTGCGCGAAGACCTTCTTCCCCGAACTCGTCGTAGAGTGCTCTTTTATCCTTTTTGCTGAGGCATTCATAGGCGTGGGATATCTCTTTGAACTTTCGCTCGGCTTCTTTATTGCCCGGATTGATGTCCGGGTGCCATTTCCGCGCGAGCTTGCGGTACGCCTTCTTGATTGCCTCATCGGACGCATCTTTTGATACGCCCAGAATTTCGTAGAAGCTTTTTGCCATGGACTCTCAGTCACCTCTTTTCATGACGATCAATGCCGGTTAATTCATGTCGTCCATGAACCACAAAATCCGAACCATAACGTATGATATCCAGCATATAAAATTCCGGACTCCTTTCCAAGGGAAAAGCCTTGCAAGGGCTTTTTTTCAATAATCAGCGTCCCCATCGGGGGGATGGAAACCCCGTGCCTTCAGACGAAGAAAGTCTTGCGCTGTCGCGAAGCGACTTGTCATTCCGTCCCGGATCGGGGTCCGGCATGACGACCGAATCAGTCCTTCCCGGTCCGGGGTGCGGTGACCTGCGTCAGGGAGTAAAAAGTACGACGAGACAGCGTGTCGTTTCAGACGACATGCTTTTCAGCTTATGGGGAGTATCGGAGTTGAAATGGATTGACTCTCCGGCCTTCAGACGGTGATCCTTGTTCCCGAGGCTCAGTTTCAGTTCTCCCTCCATAACAAAGATAAACTCCTCGCCTTCATGTTTATAGGCGACGGGCTTATGGATTTTTCTGGCCTCTATGGTAACCATGAAAGCCCGGAGGTGGCGGCTTTCCACGCCGGGACTCAGGGTCTGGTAGGAATAATCCCGGGTCCGCTTCATGAAGGCCTGCTCCCTTAAGCTCCGGATCAATGCCTTTTCCTCCCTCCGGAGAAACGTTTCAGGGTCGATCTTCAAGGCCTTTGCGAATCTCAACAGGAAGGCAACCGGGGGAGTAACCGATCCTGCTTCGACTTTTTCCATAAAGTCGGGGGATTGTCCGGTTGCTTCGGATAACGCTTCGATTGTCCAGTTATGGCTCTCGCGAAGCTCCCGCACCTTTGCTCCGAAGTCTTTTGCGGTGTCAAGATGGTCCTTGGCGGAATACAGATCATCGGTGAGTTTTCGCATTGTTGCCTGCCTGACCCTGGTTATCAGATGGGGGAGAAGGACTTTGGCGTCGGCTACGATTCCAATATCTGCGATCTGAAAGATGGGTGCGGAGCTGTCGCGGTTGACGGCCACAATCGTTTTGGCTTCCATGACTCCGGCCGCATACTGGACTGCCCCGGACGTTCCAATGGAAAAAAGGAGTTTCGGCCTGACGGATTTTCCGGTCTGTCCGATGAGTCTTTCTTCCTCGATCCAATGTTCGAGCACGGGAGGACGGGTCGCCCCAAGTTCAGCTCCCATGGCGGTAGCGAGTTCACGCACCAGGGCGAAGTTTTCGATGGTGCCCATTCCTGCTCCACCCACCACAACGGTTTGGGCGTTCTCCAGGCGTTGAGCCTCCATGTCTCCGGGAGAACTGGAGAGCAGTCTGAGACCTTTGTATGTATCCGGAACGTCCACACTGAACCGCTCGATCAGGCCGGGGCGGCCGTTCACCCTGACTGCCCTGCCGGCATGCGGCTGCATGGTGAGGAACCCCGTGCGCGGCGCGCCCAGGAAGGTGATTCGACCCATGAAATCACCGCTCCATGCCGGACAGTCTGCTACTACGTTCCCTTTTTCGATAGAGACATCCGCACATTCGGAAATGAGGCCGGAGTTGATGATCCGGGCCGATCTGGCAGCAGTTTCCCTGCCGAAATCGGTAAGGGTAAAAATGACCAGCATGGGGTTATGTTCGGCAACAAAAGGAGCGAGGGCGTTCGCAAAAAAATCCGGCCTGGGGACGGCGAGGAGTTGATTGTCAAGGATAAGAACACGGTCTGCACCGTATTTGGTACATTCGGCCCCGGCCTCACCCACGGGAATCAACTCGGGACTTTCTCCCGGGTCTCCACCAACTGGCTGAGAACCGGATGATCCCAGGAGGACCGCAACTGTCTCGCCTGCTGTTGAGCCGGCCAGTTCCCTCGTCTTAGCCAGCACGTTCAGAGAAAAACCGAAGAACTTTCTGTTCCTGAGATCCATGTGGACCCAGAGTTCTTTTTTTACGTCTGTTGACATAGCGGTTTTATTCAGTTGCCTCAACGCTCTCTCATAAAAGGCCTGATGAAAGCAAACGGCTCAACAACTCCTCAATCTGTTCTTCATTTGACCCGCTCAGAAATTGACATGTTTTCGTTCTTTTCACTTTTGACAATGAGATAACAGCAGTCGCGGAACCAGCTTCCCCCACACGCTCCGGAGACAGGCCCAGATCTTTGAGACTCCATGTCATGAGTTCCTTTTCTTCAAAAGCAGGCCCCATTTCCAGCAGCCCTATGTCTCTCGGCCTCACTGATCCGGGCCGGACAGTGAGAACAGCGGGGAAGGGCAGTTCGTAGGTCTCCCTGAAGTCGTCAATCCTGCGCTCGACCCGGAGGCTGTTTCCGAGGGGCTCAACGGCGTAGACGCCTGTGACGAGGGGAAGGTCGAGAAGGACCGCGGCCTGGGGCCCCACGTGCCCCGTGTCGCTGTCGGAAGATCTTGTGCCGAACAGGACGAGATCGAAAGGAGACAGGTGCTGGATGGCCGTTCCCAGCGCGGTGGACGTCGCAAGCGTATCAGATCCTGCCAGTGCGGGATCACAGAGCAGTATACCCGCGTCGGCGCCCATGGCCATGGCCTCGTTGAGTACAAAGGCGGACGGCTCGGGTCCCATGGCAAAAACGGTAACAGTTCCGCCCCGCTTTTCCTTCATCTGCAGGGCAATTTCCAGCGCCGGGCGGTCAAAAGGATTGAGTCCGTATGACTCCGCTGACCGTACTTTGGCACCGGAGCCCGATAAGACGACAGGCTTGACGCATACGATTGTTTTGTTGGGTCCCATGGCCGTGTTCTTCACCCGCCCAGAATCTCCTTTGAAATGACCACCCGATGAATCTCCGACGTTCCTTCATAGATCCTGGTCACCCTGGCGTCCCGGTAATACCGCTCAACAGGATAGAGCCTTGAGTAGCCGTAGCCGCCGTGGACCTGGACAGCCATGTCGGTGACCTTCGTTGACGTTTCCGACGCAAAAAGTTTGGCCATGGCGGATGCCTGGGAGAAGGGCTTGCCTTTGTCCCTCAATGTGGCTGACCGGTAAACCATGAGGCGGGCTGCTTCCACCTGCGTCGCCATATCCGCTATCATCGCGGCGATGGCCTGGTGCCGTGCAATGGGTACGCCGAACTGCCGCCGCTGGCGCGAGTATTTGACGGCCTCTTCAAGCGCTGCCTGGGCAATGCCCACGGCCTGGGCCGCGATGCCGGTCCTCCCGATATCAAGGGCCGCCAGCCCGATTTTGAGCCCCATTCCTTCCTCGCCGATCAGGTTTTCCATGGGTACAGCGCAGTCGTAAAGTCTGATGGAAGTGACCGGATTGGCACGCATGCCGCAGAGGTCCTCAAGGTCTCCGACCACGAACCCGGGGGTTCCCCTCTCCGCCACCACGACGCTGATCCCCTTTGCACCTGCTTCCGGGTCTGTCCGGGCAAATATCAGGCAGATATCGGCAACGCCGCCGTTGGTTACAAATACCTTGTTGGCATTGATGACATAATGGTCCTCCCGGCGGATGGCCGTGGCCTCGATGCCCGCAGCGTCAGAACCTGCGTTGGGTTCGGTGAGGCAAAAGGCACCTATTTTTTCGCCCCGAGCAAGGGGAGGGATCCATTTTTGTTTTTGTTGGTCGTTCCCAAAGGCCAGGATGGGAAAGACAGCCACGCTGTTGTGAACGGTGACACACAATCCCAGGCTTGCGCAGGCCCTGGATATTTCTTCTATGACAATGACGTAGCTCATTGAATCCAGGCCCGCTCCGCCCAGTTCCCTGGGGACCTGGATACCGAAATAACCCAGCTTCCCCATCTTTTCCACTACCTCCCAGGGAAACGACGCTTCACGGTCAATTTCTCCGGCAATGGGACGGACTTCTTCGTCACAGAATGAGCGAACGGCCCGGCGAACAGCTCGATTTTTTTCTGTCAGGAAAGTGTCCATGGTATTCGTCGCTATCGGCCTATGCTTCCAGATCTCTTTTCAAAGGTAGGCACCGAATATCGGGACAGCAGCGTGCCTGCGGGGTTTCTGTTCACGCGAATCTCAGCAGGTTCTCCACCGGGTCCCTGTCGCTCCTGAAGAGACTCGCCGGGGCATCCGGATGCGGTGTCCCTGTTGCGATGCCGATGACGACCTTCTTATCCTCCGGAATATCCAAAACGTCTTTAACTATGTCCGGAAAGTGCATGGATGCAGCAAGGTAGATGGTCCCCAGGCCCTCTTGACAGGCCAGATAGCAGAATGTGGTCCCGATGGAGCCGATGTCCAGGCAGGCATAGGGTTCGTTCAGCCGGCCGTCGATGACAAAGTAGACGACGGTCGGTGCGCCGAAGAACATGTACATGTTCAGATAATGCCGCGTACGGGCCTCTCGGTCTCCCCGCTGAATACCCATGCTTGTAAACAGGGCCTTGCCGAGCGACACATACCGGGTTTTGTGAATCTCGGGGAATTGCACCGGCATCACGATGTCAGGTCTGGGATTGGTCCCTTTTTCCCCCTCCGCTTCGAGCGCACGCGCCAGCTTTCCGCATTTCTCCCCGTCCGCCACCACGATCTCCCAGGGCTGGGTGTTGCCCCACGACGGCGCCCAACGCGCCGTCTCCACAATCTTCTGGATTTTTTCCCGCGGCACGGGATCAGGCAGAAATGCTCGAATACTCCGTCTTCTTTCAATTGCCTCGTTTAATTCCATAACCCATTCCTTTCCGGTGAATTCCTGAAGTCACCTGACATTTTCCTGCCCGAACGATTCTTGGATTGCCCGGCCAGATACGATCGACCTCCCTCCTCTCAGGTGAAACACTCTGAGCGGCCCGGAGAACGATGACGCTGGATGAGATGATAGTCGCTTTTTTTGAGGTCGGAGTATAGGCGATTTGACCTTCCGGCTCAAGAGAAATCCGGCAGCAGCATATGGTGGCCGGGCCAAGCCAGGTGGATCCAATCTCCCGCATGGTGTCATGTTTTCGTTGTTTGATGTCGCATGACGATATTGCAAAACTGGCAATCAGTCTGACTGGTATCCAGGTCTGTCATGCTTGTTTCCCATGAGGTAAATAAAACAGGTGTACCCCCTTCTTCACTGTTCCCCGAATTCCCGCAGCATCTGTCATTCCGGGGTTGACCCGGAATCCAGTATTCCATAGCCCCTCATTCCGGTCTCGACCCGAATTCCCGCAGCCTTCCATACTACTTGAAAAAATCACTGATTTCGGTATAGTTTATTCGGCCCTGATCCAAACCCCGAGGGCAAGTGTTTTTGATCAATATTTCTCGGTACCCGGTTGAGGAGAGTCATTTGGGATCATTCCATGGTCTCCGGTGATCAGGCCCAGGCCGGCCTCGAATAGACGGACGAATTCGGCCAGGTGAATATAATGTTAACTGAAAGCGATGAACGGGGATGAAATGAAGAAAATATTTCAAGTGGTATTGATTGGGCTTATCGTAATTATTGCGGGTGTTATTGGCGTTACTACCTATCAGTTTAACACGTATAAACATAAAATCGTTATTATAAAAGTAAAGCAGAATAATTTACAATATTTTCAGGAATCCGAATAGACTGGGGAGATGAAGCCGATTTTTACACGGTTACAGGAGATTTTACTTCATATGTCGGATAGATTATACGGGAAAAATACTGTCTGGACATGACGTTTGAATTCGGGAAGATGGACAGCCAGAGGACCATGGGCACTATCAAATCCATTCATAATGTTATTCTGGAAAACCAGGGCGTACACTTTGGGTATAAATCAAAAGAAGACGAAGAAAGTATCAAGCACAGATTCCTGGAGGGATATTATCCTTCCAGCAGACCGTGGCGGTCAAAAGCCATCATGGATGCAAGAAAGACACTGTTGCAGGCGGTAAAAAAATATCAGGAAACTGTGGGTTGAACCCATTCACATGCGAGTTTCGAAACCAGCTATCGGACCCCGCCTGTTTTTTTTCAGCACGGATCTCATATGACGGACGCTGCCCGTTCCGGAGGAATTGCCATGTGGAAACATTCGGTCTGCACCAAGGACTGTCCCGATACCTGCGGCCTCCTGGTCGAGGTCGTGGACGGCAGGATCAAGACGGTCAAGGGTGATCCCGAACACCCCTTTACTCAGGGGTTTATCTGTAAGAAAGCCGGGTACTTCCCGGAGCATGTCCACAGCGACGAACGTATTCTCACCCCGCTGAAGCGAACCGGGCTCAAGGGTTCGGGCCTGTTCTCTCCCATCTCCTGGGACGAGGCATTGGACCGGATAGCCGACCGGATGTCAACGGTCTCGGCCGGGTTCGGTCCGGAGACGATCCTGCCTTACTATTACGGGGGCCACATGGGGCTGATTCAAAGGCACGCGGGCCATGCCTTTTTCCACAGGCTCGGTGCCAGCCGCATGCTGCCCACCATCTGCGGTCCGGCCGCATCCGCGGGCTTTGAGGCAAGCCTGGGCAAGGGACCTTCCACCAGCATCGAATCCTCGGTCGATTCCGATTTCATCATCATCTGGGGCTCCAATACCCTGACCACCAACCTTCACGCCTGGCCGTTCTTTCAAAAGGCCAGGAAAAACGGGGCCCGCCTGGCGGTTATAGACCCTTACCGGACCGAAACGGCCGGAAAGGCGGATGTACACCTCATGATCAGGCCGGGGACCGATGCGGCCCTGGCCCTGGGAATGATGAACGTTCTGATCACCTATGACCTTCTGGATCATGCCTTTATCGAAAAGCGAACCAGAGGCTTCGAGGAGCTGAAGGAACGGGCCGCCCAGTATCCCCCGGAAGAGGCGGCCCGGATCTGCGGAATCACATCCCGGGAGATCGAAAACCTGGCCGTGGGATACGGCCGGGCCCGGGCGCCTTTCATCCGGACAGGCTGGGGCCCCGGCAGGCAGCTCGGAGGGGCGATGGCCCTTCGCGCCATCGCCCTCCTTCCCGGGCTGGTGGGGGCCTTCTCGCGTCCGGGCGCGGGAATCGCCCGTTCAGTGGGCGGCGCTCCCTCGGATCTCTCCTTCCTGACCCGGCCCGATCTCTGTCCGCCCGGCACCCGGTGGGTCAACATGGTCCAACTGGGCAAGGCCCTGACCGAACCGGCCGATCCGCCCATCAAGTATCTCCATGTCTATCTGTCCAATCCGGCGGCGGTCGCTCCCCAGTCGATGCAGGTCATGGCCGGCCTGGCCCGGGAAGACCTCTTTGTCTCGGTTCAGGAGATGTTCATGACAGACACGGCCCGGATGGCCGACATCATCCTCCCCGGGGCCAGTTTCCTCGAGATGAAGGACCTCTACCGGTCATATGGCCACAACTACCTCCGGATCGCCGAGCCGGTCATCCCCCCGATCGGCCAGAGCCGTTCGACCCTGGCGATCTTTCAGGCCCTGGCTGGAAAGATGGGGTTCAGGGAGGATGTCTTCTCCCTCACCGAGCACCAATGCATTGCCGAGATGCTGAAAGATCCGTCCCCGTTCATGAAGGATGTGGACACAGGCAGCCTCCTCGCCGGGAAGGCCGTTCGCCTCGCCATTCCGGACAACCCCTACGAACACGGATTCAACACCCCGTCCGGCAAGGTCGAATTCGTCTCCACGGCCTGGGCGGACAAGGGACTCGACCCTCTGCCCAGCGGCCGGGCGATCCGGGATCCCGAAGGGGACACCCGGTTTCCCCTGGAGCTCATCACCCCGCCCCACAGGCTGTTTCTCAATTCGGCCTTTAACGAGATCCGGAACCTCCGTGAGGAGGCGGGGCCCCCCAAGGTCCTGATCCATCCCGAAACAGCCGCTCCAAGAGGGATAGCCGACAATACCCAGGTCCGGCTCTTCAACGGCCGGGGAGAATGCCGCCTCCTGGCCAGGGTGACCGAAGACACCCGGCCCGGACTCCTGGTGGCCGAGGGGATCCGGTCCCCCGGCCTTCACCCGGACGGCAGGGGCGTCAATCAGCTGACCAGCCAGCGGCTCACCGACGCGGGCCAGACCTGCGCTTTCCACTGCAGCCTGGTGGAGGTCGAACCCTTTCTCGACGACAGGGAGATAACAGATGAGGACTGCAATTGAATCCAAGGCCCTGCGGGCCTTCCTGTACGGAATACTGAGCTGCAAATGCCCGGTGACCCCGGAAACGGAGCAGCGCCTGTTCGAGGCCTTTCGTGCATCGGAAAACCAATCCCACGCGGACTATGATGCCGTTGTCTCCATTGCGGACACGAATCCCGAGCGGACCCCGATCCACAACCTCTTCGATTTCTGCGCGTGGGCCAGGGATGATCCGTCCTCGTTCACCATAACGGCCAACGATGTACTGCGTTACCTGGCATCGTCCTTTCATTACCGCATGGTGACGACCGACAACCCGGGCGTGGAAACGGAGAATCCCGGGCTGCTGCTCAGCCATATCCTGGTGCCCGTGTCTGTCCAGGCCGCTCCGGACGGCTTCAGCGCAGTGTATGAAAACAGGGATACACAAGTCCGTTTCAGCCCGGTCGTCGTTCCCGAAACCCTGGAGATGACCCACGAACACCATGCCCTGCACATGGGGGTTGTCCTGTGCGGCCTGTCGGAAGAACAGACCCGGATGACCATGGCCCACCAGGTCCTGATCAAGGACTTTCAGGCCGTGGCGGAAAGGGTCGAGGCGGTCGATTTCACCCGTTTTCCCCCCTTTGGGGACCATTTGGCCCAGGTTCTTGCGCGATTTCGGAGAAACGGCGTCGGGACACGGTAACCCGTCCGTTTGCTGATCCGGGCGAACACGGCATTCCCCTTGAACGACAGGTGGGGGTCGCCGCAGCCGGCAGCGGCGTATCCCCCCGTTGTCATTCCGGAAAACCGGGAAGGCTTATCCGGAATCCACTTTCCCTGAAAAATCACCTTCACCATGCCGATTTACTTATTTTGTTATGACCGTCCCGCATCCACGCATCCATGGAAAAAACCGGCAAGCCGCCTCGTTCGCCAGGGTGAGTCACGTGACAGGCCGGCTGGATTGGCGGTAGTTCTTATAAAGGCCACGGTCAACGACTTGGGCCATAAACCGGACTGCCTGAAATATCTCGGTGTAAGAGGTATAGATGGGTGCAATACCCAGCCTGATATTATCCGGCGCCCGAAAATCCGGAAGAACCCGGCATTCTTCTATTAAGGCCTGGTCAATGGCCCATCCGTGCACATGCCCCAGCGAGATATGCGATCCTCTGCGGGAAGCATCACGAGGAGAATTCAAAACGTAGCCCCTGGGCGCCAGTTCAGATTCCCAGAGCTGGACCAGGTATTGGGTCTGGGCAACAGACTTTGCCCGAAGGCGATCCATGCCGGCCTCGAGCAGGAGGTCTACCCCGGGCTCAATGGCGGCAATGGAGAGAACAGGCGGTGTCCCTGTCAGGTACCGCGTGACGTCATCCACAGGCTGGTAGTCCAGATTGAACTGAAAGGGATTGTTCTGACCAGCCCACCCGCTGAGAGGGTTGGCGATCTCCCCCTGGAGATCTTTGCGGACGTAAAGGAAGGCCGGCGCCCCGGGACCGCCGTTCAGGTGTTTATAGGTACACCCCACGGCCAGGTCAGCCTTGGAACCAGTGAGCAGGACCGGGTAGCTCCCTGCGGAGTGGCTGAGGTCCCACAAGGTAAGAGCTCCCATCCGGTGGGCGGCATCCGTCAGTTGGGCCATATGGTACGTGTAGGCGCTTTTGAACACCGTGTGCGAAAGGGTAAGCAGTGCAGTATCCGTGTCCAGGGCTGCGGTGAGGGCATCTGCGGGACCGTGTATACCGTCAGAAGGAACGACCTGGATCTCAATCGGCCTTCCGAGAAAGCCGGTCAGGCCCTGCAGGATATAGAGGTCAGAAGGAAAATTCAGGTCATCAGTGATGATCTTGGTCCGTCCGGGCTGCGCCTGCAAGGCCCCGGCGGCGAGCTTGAAGAGATTGACGGACGTGGAATCGGCAATGACAACCTCTCCAGGCCGGGCACCGATAAGCTGGGCGATCTTATCCCCTATCCGCTGCTGCATCTCCAGCCACCAGCCCTCATTCCACGACTGGATAAGCCGGCTCCCCCAGCGGGCAGCTGTCTCGTTCAGGATGCCGCCCGTAGTGGCCGGCATGCGGCCAAGGGAATTGCCGTCCAAATAAATCAGATCGGGATCATCGATAACGAATCGAGAACGGAATCCGGCAAGGGGGTCCTGCTGGTCCAGTTCGCGGGCGTAAGAAATTTCGGGACGAAAAGACATGGGCAGTTCCTTTCATTATCGAACGGTGGAAGAGAAAGTCCTTCAACCAACGAAATGTAGGCGTATATTTTGAATGGTGTCAATACAAATGTGGAGCAGATCAAATGAGCAGGGAAGGGAGCGATATTTCCCGTTGCCGCCTTCCCTGGGGCTCACACCGCGGTATCTCTTTTGGGCCTTCTATGATAAGATCCCGAGTGACGCCGAAGTTGTCGAATTGAAAGATCCGACCCCACTTTCCAGGTGGCTCGCAAATGGAGGAATGAACTGTGCAGGACTGGCACGTGCGGTATGCCGCGAATATGCGCAACTACGAAGGGTACTCTATCGGGAAGCTGTTGAATTTAATCAACGATCCCACGATCATCTCTCTGGCCGGCGGACTGCCGTCGCCGGACATGTTTCTTCGAGCGGAACTGCAGACGGCGACCCGGCAGCGTTTCGACCGCGACATCGACTATATCATGCAGTATTCAAGCGTCCGGGGGGAGGCCGAGTTGATCGATGCCGTCATTGCTTTTTTGAAGAGTGACGGTATCCGTGTGGTACCCGACAACATCATGATTACTACGTCCGGGCAGCAGGGTTTGGATTTGACCGGGCGGTTGTTCCTGGACCCGGGCGACGCCGTGGTTGTTGAGCGCCCCACGTTCGCCGGGGCACTGGCCGCCTTCCAGATGCAGCGTCCCATCTATCTCGGGGTAGACCTCGAGCCCGATGGTATCGATGTTGGAAGCCTGCAAAAAGTTTTGTCAGATTGCCTCACTTCGGGTCGCATGCCGAAATTCATATACGTGGTGCCGGATTTCCAGAACCCCTCCGGGGTCAGCATGAGTCTGGCCAAACGCGAAATTCTGCTGGATCTCAGCGAGCGTTTCGGCGTTGCGATCATCGAAGACAGCCCATACCGCAGACTGCGCTACCACGGGGCCATGCTGCCGTCGCTTTTCAGCCTGGATCAGAAGAGAGGTGGTGGCCATGTCATTGGAATCTACACTTTTTCCAAGCTGTTTTGCCCGGGTATGCGGGTCGGATTCAATATCGGACCGACGGAAGTAATTGATAAGATGACCAACATAAAGGAAGGCAGCACCCTGAACACACCTAAGTACAACCAGGACATGTGCGCCGTTTTTCTCAGCGAAGTTGACCTCGATGCCTATTTCGAGCGATGTTGTGCCTACTACGGCGATAAGTTGGGAATTTTCCTGAACGCCATGGCGGAGTATTTTCCACCGGAGAGAAGAGTGACTTGGACTCAGCCGGAGGGGGGTATGTTCCTGTGGGTCAGCATGCCGCAAAATGTGGACACCCGTCAGCTGTTTCACACGGCCCTGAAGTTCAAGGTTGCTTTTGTGCCGGGAGAAGCTTTCTACGGCGAGCGGCCCGAACACCACCACATGCGTGTCAACTTTTCCTATCCGCCCGGGGCGCAGCTGCGCGAAGCAGTAAAGCGTCTGTCCGACTGCCTGGGGCAGCAGGGGATCTGAATCCATCGCAGCGGCAATTGGCTTGTGACAAAGGTTGCCTTTCCGATTCCTTCAGAACTTATTTACTTATTTACGGATGTCCCCCTTTTCTTATTCCCCCCTTTGTCATTCCGGAAAGCCCGCAGGGCTTATCCGGAATCCACATGCCCACTCCCCGATCGGGGTCGAGGACAGGCTTCGCGGGAATGACCCCAGACCCACATGCAAAAATAGTATCGACAGCTGACAACGCTGTCTACATTGTTCGTTACGACCCGGAAGCATGGTGCTGAGAGTTGACGTTCTGCCAGGCAAATGTCGATTCTCTTTGACAGAACAATGCAGCATGGCTAAACTCTACCTGGTTTCCATACTCCAAAATTGCTCGGAAATGAAAGCCCTCGGGATGGATCAGCTCTTTTTACGGTTTTCCTTTCTCAAAGAAAAGCTGTTTGCGTGCGCCGGCATTCTAAAGGAGGATTATTTATGACTGAAGACCAGACACTGGAAATCCTGAAAAATGCGATTTTGCTGGAAAAAAGAGGTCGGGCGTTTTACAGCAAGGTGGCCCGGCAGGCATCCGGAAAAGCCGTGAAGCAGTTTTTTGAAATCCTGGCCGATGAAGAAGATAGACACATCCAAATTCTCTCCGATCAGTTTAAATCTTACCAGGATAAGCAAAAATTTGATCCCGGCGACTATCCCGATGATGAGGAGACCGGTATTGCGTCAACCGTCCTGACCCGGCAATTGCAAGAGGAAATTTCAGCCGCCGATTATGAAGCGGCTGCCAT
>CAZWEV010000042.1:0-36245 GCA_964633015.1 uncultured Desulfobacteraceae bacterium
TCGAGTGTATAGACATGATCATAAAATTCCGGCAGGGTCAGGACGTTTTCGTTCACCCGGGTTTTCGTCTGGGGAAACCTGCCGTCGGGATTTACAACCGTCGGCGCATCACGGTAAACCCACTCAAAGATATCCTCCTTGCTCCTGAAATTGGCCAGGCCGGGTGTGCCCCCGAAGCAGGCGCAGGAACCAAATGCCAGGATCACCTTTGATTTTTTCCTCATCAGTTTCGCAACTTCCTCCTGCTCGGAATTCCTCACGGAGCCGTGCAGAACGCCCAGGGCAAGCTCTTGGTCCCCAAGGGATTCCAGATGACTATACTTGAAATCCAGCGCCACAGGCCAGAATACCACATCAACGGCCTCGGCTACCTGCAATACCCCTTCGTTCAGATCCACGATCGCTTCGTCACACCCGGCACATGATGCAAGCCAACAGACGGCTATTTTGGATTTTTCAGCCATAGGAAAGAACCTCCCTTCTCAGCGTGTTTTCATGGGTCCGAGCTTGATCAGAACCTCTTTCATGGAATCAATCAGTCCTGGAATTTCCTCTCCGCCGGGATTGTTGGAGAGAACCATCCTGAGCCGCTCTTTTTCAATCCCATACGTCTCAAGTACCTTTTGCAGAAGATAGACTTTTTTTTCCGTACGGAAATTACCGTCCTCAAAGTGGCAGCGTCCTTCGGGGCAGCCAAGGATCAGTACCCCGTCCGCGCCCTTCTCAAAGGCCTCAAGGATATAGGCGCTGTCCACCTTGGAGCTGCATGTGACAGGGATCCAGTTTTCTATTTTGGGGGAAAGGGCATTGTGCCCGGACACATACCCCCAGCCGAAATCGCATGAGAAACAGACCACTTTGGGATCAAATGCTTCCATTCCTTTCCTCCTTACAGCGATCAAAGGGACGCGAATACTTCTCTGACTTCATGCTCTGTCTTGTCCCCGATCAGACTCCTGGCTCCCGACGGGCACGCTTCCACACACATGCCGCAGGATTTGCATTTGAACACATCGATGGTGGATACCAATCGACCATCAATCTCCTTTATCCGGGCCGCACCGTAGAAACAGGCTGAAACGCAGATCCCGCATCCGCAGCATCTGTCCTGATTAATCTCAACGACCGGCAATGATTCCTGGATACCCAGGGAAACACAGGCCTTGCAGGAGATGCAGGGGCCGCAGCAAAGACATCTCTTGGCCTCTTCTATGGCTTCCTGCAACGTGAACCCCCTTTCGTACAGCCGGAAATGCATTCTTTTTTCGGGAGGTATCCAGAGGACCTCAGGTTCATTTTGATAAAGCCTCTTCAGCGGCGGACCCTGGAGCTCATAATCCTTCTTCCTGCCCTCTCTCATATCCTGGCCCGTAAGATACCGGACAATGGATTCCGCCCCTACCAGGCCGTCTTTCATGGCCTCCGCCATAAATCCGATTCTCCTCAGGTCCCCCCCAATAAAGACCTGTGGCCGTTTGAGGCTTTGCAGCGTCAGCGGCTCAACAGCCAGTTTCCCCTTTTCATCCAGGAGGCCGTCCTTTTGTAGTGACGTCTTGTCGGGGCCCTGTCCCACCGTGACGATGAGGATATCCCCGGCCACATACATGCAGTCGGAGGTGTCGAATTGAGGATTGAATCCTGTTTCGTCAAACACACTTGTGCACCTTGGACAGTCAATGCCTTTCAATCTCTCTCCTTCTCCGAAAATCTTGCTCACGCCGCGAGAGTAGATAATTCGTATCCCTTCCTGCCATGCTCCCCTGATTTCTTCGGAGTCGGCAGGGATGCCGTCCGGTGAAGTCTTGTCTTCACACTCAAGACACAGGACGGTGGTATCCCCCCCCAGTCTCCTCGCGGTTCTGGCCACGTCAAATGCCACATTTCCACCGCCTATAATGGTGACCTTTTTCCCCTGGAAGTAATGGGGAGGGATATTTCCATGACTTACCTCATAGAGGAATGTATGGCCGTACATGACACCGGAAAGGTCCTGGCCCTGCACCTGCTCACCGCCGAAATATAATGTCCTCGGCGTCGGGGTCCCTTTGGCGATAAAGATCGCGTCAAAGCCCTCATCGCTTAACCTCTCCAGGGTCAGCTTGCCGTCACCCACCTTTGCACCGTATTTCACTTCAATGCGGGCGATTCTTACCATATTCTCCACGGCGAATGAGAGGACCTTCTGGGGTAAGCGGTACCTGGGGATAAGCCACAGGGCCCCCCCCAGGCGATCCGATGCCTCAAAAATAGTAACTCTATACCCCTTTTTACTCAGGTCGTAGGCGCAGAACAGGCCCGCAGGCCCTCCTCCCACTACAGCCACATTTTCTTTGCGTTTTCGTATGTCGAATTCTTCCTTTTCATGCAGATAATTGGTGTACGTATCCGCTATGAATCTCTTGAGAAGCCGTCTCCTGATGGCACCTCCCTTCGACCGGTAATTACACGCAAGTTCGCACAACCCGCAGACATATCCGCATACGGTGAAGAGCGGGTTTTTTTCGAACAGGTAATTGCCGATCTGGATGATGCCTTCTTCCGCCTCCTTGGGATTGTCCGGAAGGAGTGAAATAAGGACATTTGTTCGTTGAATATCTTCGTTTATGGGGCACTGGGCCTGGCAAGGAGGGAGAAACTGCCTCACTGCTTCTTCGACACCTGCGGTTCCATTCCGAACGGATTGCCACATTTTCCCTGCTCCTTTCCATCCGCCTTCGCGGTCAAACGGGTTTATCAGACTGAATCCGGCGGCTTCACATTTTCCGCTCACCGTGTTGTCTACAGCGTTGTCGTGTTCAGATCCTTTGCTATGGAAATATAGAAGACAGCCCCCTGATTATTCCCGCTTTCAACCCAGGCCCTGCCTCCATGTTTTTTTGCCACCTCCCTGACGATGGCAAGCCCCAGTCCGGAGCCCGTCGTCCCCTGGGCTGCGTGGTTTCTCTGAAAGGGGTCGAATACTGAATGTTTTTCTTCCGGCGCAATTCCTATTCCATCATCAACGACAGAGAGTATGTGAAATGCTTCATCCTCAGAGTAATTGATGCTGATGCTCCGCAGATTGCTCCCGCCATATTTCAAGGCATTGTCCACGAAGTTCCTGAACACCCGGAGAAGCGACATCCTGTCGGCAACCATCTCCGGATTTGAATCTGTCTCCGACAGTTCCGCATTATGTGAGCGCAGACGGGCCGCGAATTCCGATCTGATCGTACGGGTAATGTCTTTGAGTTGTATGCGTTCAAAATGGGGCTGCGTCTCCTTTGAGGCAATAAAACCGTTCATTTCTTCGAGCAGAGTGGTCATGTGCTCTGCCAACTTCATTATTTCAAGACAGTATCGCTTTCTTTTCTCGTCGGCATCATCAGCACATCGCTCTTTGAGGCGTCTTGAAAAGCCGTATATTCCTATGGCCGGGCTCTTCAGATCATGGGCAATGGAATAGGCGAAAAATTTGCTCAGTTCCTTTTGTTCCTTTAACTGGCGGATTTTTTCCTGCAGGTCCTTGTAAAGACGTGCATTCTCAATTGCTGCGGCTATTTCGCTTCCCAGGACGTTCAGGAGGTCAATTTTGTTGTGATCAAGTTCAAAAGGCAGACCCGTTGCCAGATTCAGGACACCTGCCACCTTGCCCATGACTATCATGGGCACACAAATGACGATCTTGAAACCTCTCTTTTTGAGCAGGGCCGTCCTTTGCTCATTCTCCAGGTCTGACACATGTTGCGCGATGAAAGACTTCGTTCTGGCGGCCTTGCCTGAAAAACCTTCATCCAGGCCCATTCTTTCAAGGCCGGCGGTCTCGATTCCCGAATGTGCTGCAAGAACGAGATGCCTGCCATCCGCTTCCATGAGATAGATTCTCCCGGCCTCCAGGTCAAAGTCTTTCAGCACCTTGACCAGCAGGCTGTCCAGGAATTCCCGGCTATCCATGGACATGGCCAGGAAATCGCTCATGCTGCGCAGGATGGACAAAGGCCTGTTTCTCTCCCGGAGCTTTTTTTCGTTGAAAGGGATAGATATGTATTTCTTATCCGTAAGCATTGTAAGACTCTAATTCATTACCCACACTGCCTGTTCCACGGCAAGCTGGACAACTTTGAGGCAGACGCTGCCCATAAAAAAATCGCCAACCCCGGAGACACCGCGCCTGCCTACAATAATGGTTCCATACCCTCCGGCCCGAGCTTCCTCAAGAATGGTGCCGGACCGGCTCTCCGCGTTGCTTATGATTTTCGATTCAATCTTGTCCGGATCAAAGCTCTTGCCGACCAGGTGCTCTTTCGCTTGTTCAAACAGGGGTTGTATCCTTTCCTCGATTCTTTTGATCACCGCTTTATCCCGGCTTCGAATGACATCCAGCAACAGCACGGTGCTTCGGGTTTCGCAAAAAAAATCCGCTGTCATTCGTACTGCCCGCATTGATTCTTCCGATCCATCGAACCCTATGAGGATTTTCCCGGGTTTCACACCAGTGCCGATCAGGGCCAAAGGGGTAAAGGAGACCCGTTCAAGGAGCTTGAAGGCAATACTCCCCAGGAGAATCTCGTCCAATTTGCTCGCGCCTCTTCTCCCGGCGATGACGGCTGCATATTCTCCTCTTCTGGCCTTTTCAATAATGTCCCTGGCAACGCCCGATTTTCTTTCTCTGATATGTATCTGAATCGCTCCCTCCCGGAATCCGGCCCCTGTGAGATACCGGCTTGCTTTTTCCAGGTAGTCGTGAATATCTGCTTTTTCCTGCACTTCCCATGAGCGGACATCACTCACTTCCTGGGCGTATAAGGGTTGGCTTTCCAGGTCGAGGTAGGTTTCAGGCACCTTCATGAAAATAAACAGCAAATCCACCTTCATTTTTTGAAAACAGGGGACCCTGCTGACATAGAGTACTCCCTCAAAGGCCCGCTCCGAGCCGTCAAGGGCAATCAGTATCTTATTTTTTTTCCGTCCGGACATGTCCGTCACTCCATTTCAGGTAGATCTCCCGGTTATTTTCCTCATTGTCCACGAAGTATCGTATGGTCGCCGCTTCTTTCAGGGCTATCTTGAGTGAACCAAGGGAGGCGCGGTCGAAATCGCATATGCGAATGTAGACGAGCCGGTACCCTTCAGGGGCACGCTCGTAGCTGCTCAAAATGCTGGTCATCTTTCCATGGTATTTTCTTATGATGTCCGCAACTTCTTTGATGGACCCGGGACGGTCTTCCAGCAGGAAGGCGAACTGAATGCCGCGCTTCCCAATTCCGGTGAGAGATATAAGTGCCTTGAAAATATCTCTCTGGGTTATGATCCCGACAATCCCGCCTCTTTCGTCCAGGACGGGCACTCCTGAAATCTTATGATTCAAGAGAAGTTCCGCTGTTTCTTCTATGGTGTGATCAATGGGCACTATGACGGGGTTTCTGCTCATGATGTCTCTTACCTTCACCCTGGCCATGAGATAAAACAGTTCATGCACCTCCAGGGGACTGACGTTCGAGGCGAACGACTTCTTGATATCCCGGTCTGAAACAATTCCAACCAGCTCGTTCCCCTTCATCACGGGCACCATCATGATATTTTTCTCTTTCAATACCCGCATGGCATCGATCAACGAATTATTCTGATCCACGGTAATGGCGGGTTTACTCATCCAGTCCATGACGAGCATGTCTTGCCCCCCTTTCTTTTGCCTCGCCTCCTGAATTCAAAAGATCACATGGAAAGATCAAGAAGACCTGTTATCAAACGATCTCAGAGGACGCTTCGTTCTGTGATTTTCAAGCATCTGGTATCCTTTCGTGATGCTACCGCTGGATTTCAGGAGAAAACTGGGGAGCGTTGTCTCCGGTGAAAATGATGCGAGTATCTCTTTTGTCCAACTCGCTGATATTGGTTCTAAATATGCCCAAGCCAAAGGGTATGAGCCTTTTCAAACAATCCGTGTGGATAAAAATAGTTGTGAATTTCGGGCAGGACTTTTTTAGCTGGTTCAGTAATTCATGGGCAGAAGATCCATCAAAATCCCCCAATAGTTTCAGATGAAGCTGGTCATCGTTTCTGTGTGTCAACACCTTGAAATTGCATGCCATTATATTTCCTCCATTTTCACTCAGGGGCGTGGCCGGTCTTGTCTCGCACGCTGAGAACCGGTACGGGACAACGGCGGAACGCCTTTTCAGCATTGGAACCAACTCGCACATCCGGGAGATCTGTGCGTCCCTTTGGTCCCATGACGAGAAGTTGAGGATCTTCCTCTTCCACCTCTTTCATCAATTCCCTGAACGGCACCCCGGTACGGATATGGATCGTGATGGGAAGATGCCCGAGAAACATTTCTTCGATTAACTGTTGCAGGCGCTTCAAACGCTCCTCTTTTTGTGTTTCCACCCATCCCGCAATAGAGAATTTCCCGACCATCCGGGCAGCCCTTTGCATGGCCTCAATGTCCCTGTTGTTAATCACATTGAGTATGATCAGGTCGCTTTCCATGCTTTCTGCCATGATTCCCGCATACGCCAGAACATTTCTTGAATAGCGAGAGAAATCAATGGCAACCATGATTCTGCTTATCTTTTCCATCTCGATTCTCTCCTTATAAGCAGAAAAAAGGAACCGCTTTGAATCTTCCTTCTCCCGGAACCGGGGCAGGGTATGCAAAGGGGCAACCGTGAACTCGGTACAATGAACCTGCCCTCACTAATCTTTTGAGCAAAGCCCATGCCAGAGTTCTCGATCCGGGTGATTCGATCTAACAATTTGAAAATACGTATTAAAAATAATGGTGACGTTTTTTGCGCTTGCAGGGGAGATGTCGGCTTCCTTTACAGTGTGTAAAGAAGCAGGATGTCATGAATGGAATGAAACCCGGGTGTTGGGATGAAAAAAGGTGAGGGTGTTCTGTTTCGGTTCATCCGTTTAAAGCGTAGTTTCGACGAGTGTAAGGGTAAGTCCATGAATTCATACATACGCTACCGTACTCTACGCCAAAAATACGGTCTTCCGGGAAGGCAGGGGAACGGGATGTTCCCGAGGCGGCGTCATGTCGGGCCTGGAGCAGGACAGCGGAAGGACCGACATCCGCAGTGAACGGAGCCATGGACGGCGAAGTGAACGTAGCAGAGGGAATATGCCGGTTCACTGCCCACAACGTGTCAATATGTTGGTGTCATTGTGAATCAAAGCACTAAGGAATACAGGCTATGGTCTGTATGTGCATCAATCTTTGAGCAGCAACGTACTCAAAATCCGGATGAACCTCTATTTTTCTGTGCCGGTGGTATCGAGTTTGAGATTATATTTGTCTATCTTGGCGTGAAGGGTAGGGCGGGAAAGACCAAGGAGCTTTGCCGCGCTTGATCTGTTCCAGCCTGTCAGACGGAGTGCCTCTGCTATGACAATGCCCGCAAAACGGTCCATGCATGCCTCAAAAGGATGTTCTTCAGCATGATCGATCAGCGTCTGTCGCACCCATTTCTGTATGGCTTCATCTCCTTTTTCTTCCAGTTTTTCCTTACCTGTCTCATGATCGCTGAAGGCAAAAGCGATGTCTTCGCTGGTGATGGGTGCACCGCGGTTGAAGATCAGTGCCTTTTGCAGCGTGTTGGCCAGTTCACGGATGTTGCCGGGCCAGGCGTAGTTTGAAAGCACGGTCTTGGCATCATTCGTGACACCGGGGTTGCGGGAGCCCCTATCACGGGTGAAGAGCGCCAGGAAATAGTCCGCAAGCAGAGAAATGTCATCACTCCGGTCACGGAGGGGCGGCAGGGTTATAGTAACCACCTTGAGCCGGTAGTAGAGGTCTTCTCTGAAACTCCCCTCTGCGACGGCCGCTTCAAGATCCTTATTGGTGGCGGCGATGATTCTCACATCCACGGGGATGGTTCCGCGACCGCCAAGGCGTTCGATACTCTTTTCCTGAAGGAGGCGCAGGATTTTCGCCTGTATGCTGAGGGGCATGTCTCCTATTTCATCCAGGAAAACCGTCCCTCTATGCGCCTGTTCGATCTTGCCGATGCGTCGGTGGCTGGCCCCGGTAAAGGCGCCTTTTTCGTACCCGAACACCTCGCTTTCAAGAAGGGTCTCCGGAATGGCCACGCAGTTGATCACCAGGAAAGGCATGTTGGCCCGGTCGCCGTGCTGATATATCACCCGGGCGACCAGTTCCTTCCCGGTCCCGGATTCTCCTCGAATAAGGATGGTTGCATCGCTCGATGCGACGCGGCCGATGGCCTTGTAGATTTCCTGCATGGCCTTACTTCGACCGATAATCGCATCCGGCGAGGCCTGATCAGGTGCACCGTTCATCTCGACGGGCGAGCGCATAAAACGCCCTGCCTTGAGGGCGTCTTTTATGACAAGCAGCATATCGGGGATTTCAAAGGGTTTGAGAATATAATCAAATGCTCCCAGCTTGGTGGCCTCGATAGCTGTTTCAGTTGTCCCGAAGGCCGTCATGATGATCACGGGAAGCTTGGGCTCGATTTCATGGATCGCCTGGAAGGTTTCAAGGCCGTTTATTCCGGGGAGGCGCATATCAAGGATAACAAGATCAGGGACATGGGATTCAATCAATTTGAGACCTGCTTCACCTGAAGCGGCGCTCATTGTCTTGTATCCCTCCTCCAGAAGGAGTTTTTCAAAACTTCTGCGCAATTGATCGTCGTCATCAATGATCAGGATCGTGCTCATCGACCGGCTCCTTTTGAAGTTACGGGGAGCACAATAATAAAAGAGGCCCCTTTGTTTTCTTCAGACTCGACGGTAACGCTTCCTCCGTGTTCCTCAATGATCCTGGCGACAATGCTGAGGCCAAGGCCGCTGCCTTCTTCTTTGGTGGAAAAAAACGGCTCGAATATCTTTTGCCGAATACGCTCGGGAATGCCGGGGCCATTGTCCTCGATACGTATAACGGCGGCCAGTCCTCCACCGGCAATGGGTCTTTCTTCTTCCGTGACGGTGATAACCACGCCGTCCTGCACGGCGTCGCACGCGTTTACGACAATATTCACAAGGGCCTCTTTCAATTGCTCCGGGTCGGCCTCAATTTCAGGGAGCGGATTTGCTCTCTGAATGGAAATGCTTCCATTGCAGGATTCAAGCCGATGCCGCAACAGCAAGGCGGCTTGATCCACAACCTCTGAGGGGGAAATGATCTGCAGTTTCAGTCTGGGCGGTCGCGAGAACTCGAGAAAGTTCTGCAAAATAGTATCGATGTGACCTATTTCCTCAGAAATAACACTGAAATCTTCCTGCTGGGCGCCGTTAAGATCCAGGCTCCGGCTGAGAGAAAACAGACGCATCTTTACTGAAGTGAGGGGATTACGGATGCTGTGCGCTGTCCCTGCCGCCAACTTCCCCACCATGGCCATCTTCTCTGACTGCAGAAGATATTCCCTGCTTTTCTCCAGTTCAGAATGGGTTTGATCGTATTCTTCAATCAATACATGGACCCCATTTTTCAGTGCCCTGACTTCATCTCCCGATCTCTTGGTTTCTTTGTCACGGGTCGTCTCCAGGGCCAAACGCCACACCGGTTCCAGAATATCGTGTACCAAAATAAACGCAAACGATACACCCAGGATCAGGACGATAAGGATTGCCGTTGCGGCAACAATCCTCAGCTTTCTGGCCTGGAGGGAGCTGCTGCGTTTGACTTCCTGAATATTCTTTCTTGAAAGATGTTTATATTCCTTGCAAAGCTCCAGGATCCTGGAAAAAAACGGTCGCAGCGTTTCGTGAAGATTCGCTCCTTCTTCTCTTTTTCCAATCTTGTAATAATGGATGACATTGTCCATTGATGCCACATAGCGGGCATAGTTCCCTTCGATTCCGGCAATGACCTGTTTCTGTTCCCGCGTCTGGGCGAAAAAAAGGGTCTTTTCAAGCTGTTCTCTGAATATCCGGCGGTTTTTCTCCAGCTTCGTCAACCATTCGGGATTTCCGTCAATAAAATAATAGGAGACAAAGCCTTTCTGGGTGGTGAGATCAATTTCAAGCTCTTCCGCCGCTTCAAGTGCCGCAATCTCCGTGTCGACAATCCGGTTCAGGAGCTCCTGCATCCGGTAGGTATACCGGACCATCACAACGCCTCCCAGAATGGTGATGAGCATAAGAAGGACAAGGATCGTGTAGACTCTGGTTCTCAGGTTGATTCTTGACCACATGATATTCCCTCGAAAGGCCGCCCGGGAGGAACAAGGGCCAGGCTGTCTATTCCAGTCCGTGACCTGAAAGTGCTTCCCTTACGCGGGCCTCTCTGATCTTCTTCTCGTGATCTCGTTTCTTCTCTGCGGCCTCATTGACTTTCTGCAGGAGCAGTTCAATTTCACACGGCTTCATCAGGTAGTCAAAGGCCCCCAATTTCATTCCTTGAATAGCCGACTCTATGGTACCGTGCCCGGTCAGCATGATAACCTCTATCAGAGGGAAGTCCTTGCGGATATGGCCCAGGGTTTCAATGCCGTCCATGCCGGGCATTTTGACATCCAGGATGACAACGTCCGTATTCCGATGTGATTCAAGCGTATTCAGGGCCTCTTCTCCGCTGAAAGCCGTGATAATGTGCAGGTCTCTTTTCCCCAGGCGTTTTTTCATGGTCTCCACAAAGGGGACCTCATCGTCTACCAGCATAACTATCGGCGCAGGCATGGTCATTCCTCCTTTTTCCCGGGACCTGGGCCGGACCCGCTTGATCCGCTCCCACTTCCCGTTTGTCTGTAAGAACAATGCAGGTCTGTGTCCGCTCGTCTTCTCATTCGAGCACGCTCAACGGCGACGTAGAGAGCTTTTCCGCCATTGCCTTCCGTATCCTTTCCTCTTGCTCCGCCTTGCGTTTACAAGCGCCGCCTATCTTTTCCAGGAGCTTGTCTATTTCGCACGGTTTTATGAGAAAATCGTACGCACCGTATTTCATTCCTTCAATAGCCGTTTCTATGGTCCCATGCCCGGTGAGCATCAGGACTTCCGTCAAGGGTTTCAGCTTTTTCAGTTCCTTGAGAGCTTCGATGCCGTCAATACCCGGCATGCGTACGTCCACGATGGCCACATCAAAGTTGTATTCTTCCAGCTTGTCCAGGGCCTCTTCACCGCTGAAGGCCGTTGTGACGTGAAAATCCCGGTTTCTGAGACGCTCTGCCAGGGCTTCCACGAAATCCTTTTCATCATCAACAAGAAGTATCCTTTTTTTCATGGGTCATCCTCCTGTCGTCCGGCCCGTCTGCCACGCCAAAGGCGCGCAAGCAGGAGCGGATATATTTGGAAAACATTCCTTATACACGACGCTTTTTCCAATCATTGCTTCCAGCCCCGGTGTCCTAGTTGGCCGCAGCCATGACACTCTTCGCGGTTTCGGTGATTCCCTCGGGAAATCCAACCACCTCGTATATGATCATAAATTCAACGACCCAGGTGATGGCCAGGGAAATGGCCCACAGGAGAAACCCGTATTTCACGAAATCAATGGGACGTATCATCCTCTTGCCCGTATCCGGATACAGGCCCAGCCCGTAGACGATGGCGTTGTTCGGGGTGCCGACAATGAGAAAATGGGCGAATGATGTGGCAAAGGCGGTGGCCAGGCCGATGGCCCATGGTTCCCCCGGGACGCCGCTCATGACACCCATGGGGATGGCAATAGGACCCAGGAGGGCCGTGGTGCCCGCATCCGACATGAAGTTGGTCATGAGGCCGGAGAAGGTGCTCATGCCGATCCAGAGGCCGAGGCCTTTCCCCAGGTCCATGGAATTGAGGGCGTCAAGAAAGATACGGGCCATCCAGAGTGCGGCTCCCGATTCCTTGAGCAGGGCACCCAGGGTCAGCGCACCGCAATACATAAACCATGCGTCCCAGGAGATACCGCTGAGAATGGTCTTCCAGTCTATGATACGGAAGACCACCGGGATGAGCAGGGCGAGCAGGGCTGGGCCGCCGAGGCCCAGGTCGTGCCCGCCGAAAATCCAGAGCACCAGTATCAGGAGCATCATACCGAGGGAAATCTTCTCCGCATAGCTCATGGCGCCCATACTTCTGGTTTCGTCCTTGATAGCGGTGAGACCGGGCGTTAAGTCCCTTGTCTTCACCCCCCTGAACGCGAGCAGCATGTAGAACGCGACTGCCAGGCCCAGTATAGGCGCCAGGGGCAGCCCGTACAACATCCAGCGGCCAAAGCTCATGGGAATGTTATAGTCGGCCCAGAATCCCATCATGATAACGTTCCTGCCGCCGGCCGCGGGCGATCCCACCCCTCCCACATTCAGTGCAAAACAGAGGGAGAAGAGCAGGAGTTTTGCCAGCTGTGGATCATGCTGGATCGTCCCTTCCCTGGTATTGGCTGAGACGGCTCCCATGTAAACGGCGGCCATGACAGGCGCCATGAATGCCGCCATGGCGTGTGCCGAGATAAACGAGCCCAATGTGGACATGGAAACGCAGAGCACGACAATGGGCATGACAAACCCCTTTGTCCAGCCCAGAATCCATGTGGCGAGCCGCTTGTGGAGACCGACACTGATCACGGTGACTCCCATGGCAAGGACGCCCAGGAGAAAAAGCGGCGCGTCGCCCGCAAACGTTTGACCGATCATCTTTGTGGGCAGCAAGTGAAAGAAGTAGGCGAGCGTGGGCATCAGGATACCCACCAGCCCGATGGGGAGCGCCTCTGTGGCGAAATAGATGATGGCCATGGGAATCATGCCGAGCACCAGCTTCATTTTCCAGGCGGCCTGATCCATGTTGTTCGCCACGTGCCACTCAATCATCTGATTGCCGAATCCCTGCTCCGTGACCAGATTGACCATACTTTGAGGAGTGGGGACCAAGAACCCGATAATAATAAACAGCGAAGCTCCTGTAATGATCCAGAATAACTTGTTGGCGAGCAGACTCTTCCCTTTCTTTTTTCCCTGTACCCTGTTACTCCTTCCCATATCTCGTTCCATCGGTTGTCTCATCCTCCGCTTCTTCGCCTTTGCATAGTCTCATTCTTTCACACACCAACTTGAACATGTCCGTCAACCTCAAGATACCCACGATTTTCTTTTTCCTTGTCACGAGAAGAGACTGGTGGTGGCCGACGATAAGTGCATGCAGCGCCTCGCCGATCAAGGCATCCTCTTCCACTTTTTCGTTTTCCGTCGGCCGGTACATGATATCCCTGACTTTTTTGTCGGCCGCCCGGTTGCATATGGCGTCCAGATCATCCTGCCAGAGGCTGCGCTCCTGCATCATGGACCTGATGAACTCCGGGCTCAGACCTGAAAGAGAGGCGGATCTCATGTCGCCAAACCCCTCGTATTTTGGTTCAAGAGACTTGATCAAGTCCCACTGGCTTATTTTGCCGACGATCCTTTTTTGCTTGTTGTAGATAAGAATCGCGCGGTGCCGGTAGCGGGTCTTGTCAAACTCCCTCTGGGCCTTCCCCAGCGCCAGCACCGCCTCAAAAACACTGGCGTCCTCGGGAACGGTCGGATATTCTTCAAGGGGGACCATCAGGTCCTTTACAGTCATTTTTTTCATAACAAACCTCCTAATTTTTCTACACTTTGACCATTTTCCTGGTCGCAACTTTCTCAATTTTTCTGATAAGATCCTCTATATGGGATGGCTTTTCGAGCACCTCTTCCGCGCCGGACAGCATGGCGCGAATTCCTTTTTCCGCAGTTGCATACCCCGTAAGGAGAATGACGTGAATATCAGGGTTGTTTTCCTTCAACAGCTTGAGCGTCTCAAGTCCGTCCATTTCCGGCATGTTGAGATCAAGAACAATGACGTCAAAGGCCTTTTCCCGGACCATTTGAACGGCCCTTTTCGCTGAGACAGCCGTTTCAATATCAAACCCCCGGATACGCATTCGCTCACCGAGGCCCTCAACAAAATCCTTCTCATCATCAACAAGCAAAATCCTTTTCCCAGACAAAGCGGATATCTCCCGTATCAATAATCATATCTCCACGCGCAAAGGCCCGCCGCATGCGCCTTCATCCATCGATGGATTCCGGCAGGATAAGAACAATCTCTCCGCTATCCTGCTGTACCCTCACCTGCCCGTTCAGGACATCCGCCAGAGCGTTCTCCACGTCCGAAGGAAACAGCGCCTGAGAGGGTTTCCCGATCAGGCCCGTGGGCAGTTTGAATCTGATTCGAGCCCCTCCCTCGGTCTTATCCGGGGTTATCTCCACGGTGCTGTTCGGACCGCTCACGGCCATGGCAAAATCAAGGCAGCGCCAGATCATGTGGTGAGCAAGAAAGGGGGTTGTGGTAATGGTAAGCGGCATCGCAGCGGGCATCACTGTCAGTGTTATCTCTTTCATTGATGCAAGCCTTTTCGAGAGGGTCGTCATGAATGCGAGGAGTTCGCCCACATCTATTCTTTTCCTCGGCTCGTCGACGCTGTGCGCGAACGTATTCATATTTTTTACGATCCCGTCGGCCCTCTGAACCTGCCCCTGGATTTTTCTGGCAAAGGACTTTATCCTTTCCGGATCCATAGGCAGGCCCTTCTCAGCCATCCGGGTAAAGTCCTCCATGAGCCCGGCATTCTCGTTGATGATGGCCAGCACGTTTTTTATCTCGTGGGAGATGGATGCGTTCATCTTTCCCATGAATTGAAAGCCGTCGTTGCAGATAATCTCCCATTGATGGTTCATTTCCCGCTCCTCATTTTTTCAGGGCTTCCTTCATTTTTCTGATCAGCTCTTCAATATCCACGGGCTTCACGAGATAGTATTCCGCGCCTGCCGCTTCAGAGCCTGCCCGAAAATCCTCTTCCGATCCGTGTCCGGTCATGAAGATAAATTTCATGTCCGGATATTTCCCGGCCATCATCTTTCTGAGTTCAAGACCCCCGATTTTCGGCATCTTGATGTCCACCACGGCGATATCGTACGGGGTCTCTTCAATCTTTTTGAGGGCGTCCTTTCCGCTGCACGCCCAATCCGCGTCAATTCCTCTGAATGACAGTCTTTCGGCGAGGGTGGAGACCAGTTCCTCTTCATCGTCTATCAGTAATATCCGCATACGTTGTTTCCTTCCTTTCTCTCCATCCTGACAGGGAGCGTAACTGAAAACGTGGTTCCCTTGCCCGTGGTGCTTTCAACGGTTATGGTGCCGCCCAGTTCCCGAACAAAATTTGCAGTCAGGGACAGTCCGAGTCCGGTGCCCCCCTTCTTGGTCTTTGTGGAGAAAAACGGTTCGAATATACGCTCCAGATCTTCTTTGGGAATGCCGCACCCATCGTCAGTGACGGTCACCAGAACGCTGTTTGTATCTTTCCGCCGTATTTGAATCGCCAGATGTCCACCGTCCTCCATGGCTGAACAGGCGTTGTTGAACAGGTTCAGAAATATTTCCTGGAGCTTTCCCCGGTCACTTTCAATCCTGGGAATATGTTCCGGGGCCTCGGTGGAGATCGCGATAGATCTGTATTCCGCCTCCTTTTCAAAAAAAGTCAACACCTCCTCAATCAGCTCTTTCAGCTCAATGGGCTGAATACTTATCTCCGATTGCCTTGAAAAGCTGAGGAGCCGCTTGGTGATCGTGCCGGCCCTCTTCACGGATGAAAGGACGGCATCAACGAGGCCGAGGAGCCTGTCGCCACCCGCAGGGGTTTTTTTGAACGTGAGCAGGTCCTTGATCAGACCGGCCTTTTCATTGATGATGGCGAGCGGGTTGTTGATTTCATGGGCCACTCCGGCGGCAAGGCGGCCGATGGAGGCCATCTTGTTGGAATATTCCACCTGGTGAAGGGTCGCTATCCGGGCCTGATCTGCCACATAGATTTTGTTTACCAGATAGGTTGCCATTCCCACCACAACGCCAAGGATGACGATAATGCTTACGGTCAGGAAAAATATGAGTTTGATCCGGGTTTCGTACCAGGACTTCATCAGTTCCCGCTCGTGTTTGACCACCATGAGAATAAACGGTGTATCGGAGATGTAGCGGTACCCGATGATAACCGGATCGTTATGAGCGTTCTTGCCCTCGAATACCCTCGTTTTCGGAGCATATTCCGGGACGGGCAGAGATAGTTTCTGCAGGACCTTGCCATGATAGAGGGAGGGGGTCTGAAGGGTACCTTCCCGGTTGATCATGAATATATCACCCTTCCCGGCAAGTTCAAAACCTGACAGGAGATCGTCAAGGACACCGGTGTCAAGGGTTGTTCTGACCACATAGAAAAATCCGTTGGGGAGAATGCGCTTGATCGCGATGACGATGTGCGGAACCTGCCTGAAACCCAGAAAGACGTTACTGATGTAGACGCCCCGCTTGCATACCTCCTGGTACCAGTCCTGTTCGCTGTAATTCTTCCCCAGCAGGTTGTATGGCCCGACGTAGTTTCTCTGATTGCCCAGCGGGTCAATAAGGCCGATGTCGGTGATACCGCCGAAGCTGATTTTCAGGTTCTGCAGGATATTATTGAGGACACCGGGCTCATTCAGCGTCTTGAAGTTATATTCCTTGACGACAAAATCCAGAGCAGCCCTGCGCTGTGTGAAGAAAAAGGAAATGCTTCGGCGGGTATTGGAAACAAGACGGGCGGTTCGAAGGAGGTTCTCGGACGCAATGGACCTCTGCGTCACGTGGTAGTCGACGACGGCAAGGGCAATGAGCGGGATAAACGCCACCCCGGCCGTAAGAAAGACGGTCAATTCCCACATGCGGTGGAAGTTGAACAGCTTCTCGCGGGGACCCGCGGCCACGTCCCGGTAATCCCAGAAGTCCGGTTTCAGTTTTTCAATGAAAGACATGCGTACCCATATCCTCGCCGGTCGGTACGGCTCTATGGTTTCTGCCTTCCGGTCCGCACCTTCTCGTTGGCCTTTTTCAGCGTTTCGCTCAGCAGGTCGATATCCACCGGCTTCTGCAGATAGGCAAAGGCCCCCAGTTCCATGCACACTTTTCGGTCTTCCTCCGAGCCATGGCCGGTCAGAATGATCACCTCAATGTTTGGATTGGATTTTTTGACCCGTCGCAGGACCTCAATGCCGTCAATACCCGGCATCCGGAGGTCCAGGATCATGACGTCCGGTTCATCGCTTTCAATCAGATCCAGGGCGGACCGGCCATCGTAGGCCACGACCGATCCCATGTCGCGCATGAGGAGTCGCTCAGAGAGCGTTGTCACGAATTCCCGTTCATCATCAACAAGCAGGATCCTGGACGGCATCTCGAAATCGTACTTTCGATAGATGTCCGTCTGGTAAAAGTCTTTTCCCACCTTTGTATTTACTGCCTTGACGCCGTCCATCTTCTCCGCAATCGACTTGATTTCCTGTTCCAGCTTCCCCAGCGCGAGTACGTGCTTGTTAATGGTGACGGTAACATCGCCGTCCTCTGCCGATACGAGGAGTTGGTGTCCCTGTTTTACCAGTGCCGCTTCCACAGTGGCGGCCAGGAGGAAATCCTCAACGGACTTTCGTGATGCAGCGGTGGTCTGCAGGATATCCTTGCCGAGGTTTTCCTCAATGAGTGACGCAGCCTCCTCCACCGTCGTTTTATCCATGGGGATGATGATGTCATAGAGGGAAGGCTCCCAGGGGTCGTCCACATCCCGTAAGCCGTTCACCCAGGAGGCTCTTTCCTCATCCTGCTTATGGATCAGCTTCGTGGCCTCTCTGGAGGACAGCCCCCGGCTTTCAGCGGCCTCGGAAATCCTGAATTTCATATCCGCAATGAGGCACACGCGAAGGACATGATTCATCGCCACCGGAATGAACTGGGTTGAAAAGCCCGTGAAGATCAGGTTGTCCCGGGAGAGTTTTTGCGCCAGGGCCAGCCGCAGGTAGGAAATGGATCGCTCCTTTTCATGGGTGAATTTGTTAAAGACGGACGTTTTGTTTGTGAAAACGCGTTCGATCCTGTTTGTCGGCGTTCCCGAGAACCCATGGACATCCGAGACCAGGTCATCATCCATGATGAGTGTGTATCCTGTCCGGGTGACCAGTTCCTGGAGTACTTGTTCCATCCGGCAGAAGCTTCCGCTGAATATGGATATAACAGGCATTTCATTCCTCCTCATTCTATAAATCAGGTTTTCAAATGCAGCGTGTATTGAACCTGATCACCGCGGCCCGGAACACCTCATTACGAAAGTCCGTGAGACATGCGGGCTAGCGAGAACCCCTCAGACCTTGTGCTTCCTCTTCCAGACTACAGCAGGTCAGGAGGGGGCATTTTTCCTCCAGAGCCTCAGCGTGGCTGTACGTATAGTTGGCGCTGATGGCGCTTTCCATTGTGGGATACAGGTGATCTTCCCCAATTCTTTCGAGAAAATGGGTTCGCTTCAATACCTTCATCACCGATTCGTTTACCCCGCTCAACGAAATATCGATATTCGCGCTTCTGACCCTGTCTACCAGCAGAGACAGTGCCTCCTCACCTGAGGCATCCATATCATTGATGCCGTTGGATACGATGACGATGTGCTTCAGGCGCGGCTTCGTACGCATAAGTTCCGTGACCCGGTCTTCCAGATAACTTGCGTTGGCGAAAAAGAGTGGGCCGTCAAACCGGACCAGGGCCATGTATTCACATTCCTTGAGTCCGAATGCACCCGCTTCACGCAGGGACATGTCTTCCCGCCTGGAAAGCGACGCGACCTTGGGCCGCATGCTCTTGTACAGGAAGACCAGCAGGGAGAGGACGACACCCACCTCTATTCCTTTTTCCAGGTGGGGAGCAAAAGCCAGGGTCAGGAGAAAGGAGATGATCGCAATGGCCCCGTCATACCACTGAGCCTTCCATGCATGGATAAAACCAGAGACATTCACCAGCCCGATGACGGCCATCATGATCACCGCAGCCAGGACCGACTGGGGCAGGTGATAGAGAAGCGGCGTGAAAAACATGAGCACAATGACCACCATCAGGCTGGTAAAAACGCTGGAAAGACCGGTCATGGCCCCTGCCTGGAGGTTGACTGCGGAACGTGAAAAGGAACCGGAGACAGGATAGCTTTTCCCGAACGAACCAAGGATATTGGCCAGCCCCTGTCCGATGAGTTCCTGGTTCGGGTCAAGTCTCTGGCCCGTCTTGGCCGCCATGGCTTTGGCAATGGAAATGGCCTCCATGAACCCCAGGAGCGATATGATAGCGGCAAATGGAAACAGGTGCAGCATGATGCCGAGATTCAAACGCGGCATGGTAAGGGCCGGAAGACCCTTGGGAATATGCCCGACAACCGCTCCACCACCGGTCATCTGCAGCTTGTCGGTGTTCAATGTGCTGTTTGCCACCTTGATTCGCCAGGTCCTCCCGTCGTTCCGGGCCTGGGCAGGCAGTTCGTCCGGCAGGTAGAACCTGAGTGTTCCGTCTTCCTGCTGAACGCCTTTGAACAGGAAGTCCCTGATCTCTTTTCTGAAGATGTGGGCGTCAAACTTCAGGTCCTCAATTTTCATGGCCACCATGTCCAATCGGTGCTTGGCATCGAGGATCGCTTCGGGATCGCCCTTTTTTTTCGCCTCCTCCAGTTCCCTGCCGGCCCGAGTGCGTTCCTCGGCGAGGAGCGGAAGAGCCGTGACCACCCTGTTGAAATTGGTGACGGCTTCCCTGGCCGTGGGAGATTGAATGGACTGCAGACGGACCTGAACGTTGTGATCAAATCCGGTCGCCCAGGAAATGATGGTCGTCACAGCGACCGCTGCAAGGACATTGGGGATCCTCGGCGAGATGCGTTTGAGTCCGTACATGATGGCAAACGCCAGCGCCCCCATAAGGAGCGTCGGCCAGTGGGTGTAATAGAAAGCAGCCAGTATGACCCGCCAGATGGTCTCGTAGTGATGATGCGCTTTGTCCACATAGACCCCGAACATCTTTGACAGCTGAGAAGAGGCGATGATCAGGGCGGCGGCATTTGTAAAACCGTTCACCACGGGATGGGAAAGAAAGTTGACCACAAGGCCCAGGCGCAGGATGCCCAGAGAGAACTGAAAAAGCCCCACCATGAGCGCAAGCAGAACGGCATAGATGATATATCCCTCACTTCCTGCGGTTGCCAGCGGTTCAAGTGAGGCCGAGGTCATGAGGGATACCACCGCCACGGGACCCGTGGCCAGCTGGCGGCTTGAACCGAAGAGAGAGGCGATCATGGGCGGGAGAAAAGAGGCATACAAGCCGTAATAGGCCGGCAGCCCTGCAAGCTGCGCATAGGCCATTGACTGGGGGATCAGCACAAGCGCAACCGTGAGCCCTGAAACAGCGTCAATTCGAAAACTCGCGAACGTGTAATTCCTGAACCAGCCGATAAAGGGAAAAACCTTAGACAGCATATCAACTACTCCCGGAGCTAGATTTTATCGCATTGCAGTATCCGTTTGCATGAATCGATCAAATCTTCATACAGCGCAGTGGCATCATAGAGATTATAGTTCTTGAACCGTACCAGTCCTTCAACCATTGTGAAGATCAGGAGGGCGGTTTTCCTCGCGGGCATTTTTCGGATAGATCCGTCTTCCTGCCCGCGGACAACCGCCTGTTCGAAACAATCAACAAGACAGTTGTAAATGGTCTCAAGATGTTCGCGGCAGACCTGATTTTTCTCAGCGAGGTGATACGGGTAGTGCCGTTGGAGGAGAAGAAAAGAATCCTCCATTTTTACTGCGAGGTAGAGGTAAAAGGAAATAACGCCTTCCATCATCTCAAGACCGTTGGCGAACTGCCGTTCTCCGAAATATTGTTCGAATTCGCCGGTGATTTCTCTTCTCGCATTCTCAAGGATTGCAAGGAATATGTCGTCCTTGCTCTTGAAATGATAGAAAATGGTTCCTTCGGCAGCGCCCGTTACCTTGCTGAGCTCCGTCATTGGGGTATCCTTGAACCCCTTTTCCGCAAAGAGACGCAAGGCTGCTTTTAAGATATCGCTTCTTTTTGACATTGCGGATTCCGTGAATCGATAAAACCGACTGAGTACTCGACCGACAACAAACTATCCTATAGGTTGGACCCTTGTCAAGAGGAAAACGGAGGGAAAAGAGGAGGCTTGACAGGGGCCGGTGTTCTCAACTAAAAGAGAGCAATGATGCGGGATATGCACCTGGAAAAACGTCGCCTTTTGAGTTCGTGGCAAGCAGGGGTTCCATTGGTCGTGGAATGATGGACGGATTATCTGGAAAAGAAAAAGGTCGGCACCACCTCCGGATACGGCAATTAATACTCCGATCGCCTGCCAGGTTTTCCATCCTTGCCTTTGCGGTGCTGATCTGTGTGGGGACCCTGCTGCTTGTTCTGCCTGCTGCTTCCACCGGAAAAGGCGTTGGCCTGATCGATGCCCTGTTTACGGCCACGTCCGCGAGCTGCGTCACAGGCCTCGTGGTGCTGGATACCGGAAAGGACTTCACCGCCTTTGGCCAAAGCGTCATCCTCCTTCTTATCCAGGTAGGAGGGCTGGGCATCATGACTCTTTCTACCCTTTTCCTCCTTCTGGCAGGCAAACGGACATCCCTCGTGAGTCGGCTTGTCATTAAGGATGCGCTGACTGACGGAAAGGAACGGAGCCTCCCGTCCCTCCTGAAGGACGTGCTGCTCTTTACCGTGGGAATAGAAGGAATAGGGGCGCTGCTGCTCTGTGTCCGCCTGCTTCCCGGTCGCAGTGTTCCGGAGGCCGTATATCTGTCGGTATTTCACTCCATCAGTGCATTCTGCAATGCCGGATTTTCGATCTTTTCCGACAGCCTCATGCATTACCGGGAAGATTGGCTCGTGAGTCTTACCATTTGTTTCCTGATTATCAGCGGGGGATTGGGTTTCCTGGTATTATCCGAGCTTAAGCGGAAAAAACCGATAAAACGCCGTACCTGGACACGAATGAGCCTCCATTCCAAGATTGTCCTGCTCACCACGGGCATTCTGCTCCTGACCGGCACATTCCTTCTGATCTGTATGGAATGGGATAACACGCTGTACGGACTGTCTATTCCGGGGAAGTTCCTGGCGGCGTTTTTTCAGTCTGTTACCACAAGGACCGCCGGCTTCAACACCCTTCCCATAGGGGCCATGGCGAATGAAACCCTGTTTTTCATGATTCTGCTCATGTTTATCGGCGCCTCTCCCGGTTCGTGCGGCGGAGGCATCAAGACAACCTCTCTTGCGAGCCTGATTGCCCTGGGTATCTCCAGGGTTCGTGGAAAAGAGCGGACGCACTGCTTTAAGCGGACGGTCGCCGAAAGCGCCACCGGGAAGGCTATCAGCATCGTTATGGTCAGTGGGATTGTCGTGATCCTTGCGACGATGGCTCTTCTCATGTCTGAGTTGGGCGAAATGTCTCATGTGGCGAGCAGGGGAAGATTTCTTGAACTGCTCTTTGAGGTGGTGAGCGCCTTCGGGACCGTCGGCCTTTCGACGGGAGCGACCCCCGGTTTATCCCAGACGGGAAAGGTGATTATTGTCATGGTCATGTTCATCGGCAGGTTAGGTCCTCTTGTGATTGCCATGGCCATGAGCCGAGAGGCCGCCCCCCGGTACTATTACGCTGAAGAAGCCATTATGATAGGATGATGAGGCGGTTGAACAATCGAGAGCAGACTTTCAGAGGAGATCTGCTGACGTGCCTTTCCGGGACCATCAAGACAAATTTGAGGAGTAGGTCATGCAACAATTCGCAATTATCGGGCTGGGGAATTTCGGGTATTATCTGGCCTCCTTTCTGTATGAAAAAGGGCACGAGGTCCTGGCTATAGACAAGGATCACGACCGGGTGCAGGAAATCAAGGATTACGTGAGTCAGGCGGTGGTAGCGGATGCTACGGACAGGGCTGCGCTGGAGTCGCTCGGGCTGAGCCACATGAATGCCGCTGTCGTTTCCATAGGGTCTGTCCTGAGTAATTCGATCCTGGCCACTCTCAACCTCAAGGATATGGGGATCGAATTCGTGTATGCCAAGGCGGTGAGCGAGGCCCATGGCCGAATACTCTACAAGGTGGGAGCAACCGAGGTGTTTTTCCCCGAGAAGGACCAGGCTATTTCGCTGGCCGAACGTTTGCATAACCCGAACATGTTGGATTACCTGCCGTTTCTGAAGGGGTACAGCATCATCCAGCTTGCCCCTCCCCGGGATTTCATTGGAAAACAGTTGAAAGACCTGGACCTGATCAACCGGTACGGCATCCAGGTTGTGGGTATCAAGGAAATCATTCCCGACCGGCTCAATCTCATCCCCACGGCTCACTTCTTGATCAAGGACAGCGATACCCTGATCCTGCTCGGACCCAATGATGCACTTGACAAACTGAGAGAAAAGGAAAGCGGCAAGTCAGGTCGATCCGGATAAAGATTCTTCCGCGTTTTTCAGAAGACGTATTGACGGGATACGAACATCCCCCGGATGACCCTCGGCAGGTTGCTATTTTCGCCAGAATTCAGGGAGGAGCAGAACGATGACGGTATAGATTTCGAGCCGGCCCACCAGCATGCAGAATGTCAGCACCCATTTCCCCGGGAGAGGGATCGAGGAATAATTCTGCACCGGTCCGACCACGCCGAGGCCCGGCCCGATATTGAAAATACATGCGGCTACCGAGGAAATGGCCGAGATCATATCCAGTCCCAGAGAAGCCATGACCAGGACCGACGCCACATAGATGCCGAGATAGAGCACAAAGAACCCCCAGATGCTGCTCAATATTTCCTGGGGAACGACCTTGCCTCCGAGCTTGACGGCAGTGACGGCATGGGGATGAATGATGTGAAAGACTTCCTTATAACTGTGCTTGGCCAGCAGGATGATTCGCATGGTCTTTAATCCGCCACCCGTGGAGCCGGCCATGGCGCCCAGGAACATGGACAGGATGAGAATGGTTTTGGCCAGGGAGGGCCATGTATCGAAATCCGCGGTTGCAAAACCTGTGGTGGTTATGATTGAGCTGACCTGGAAGGCTGCGTATCGGAAGGCGCGGGTCAGTGAATCATAGACGCTCCCGTGGATGTTCATGGCCACAAGCAGGACCAATACGGCGACAATACCGAGGAAAACACGAGATTCCGGGTCCCGGTGGAAAACATGATAGTCTCCCTTTATCAACCGGTAATGGAGGGAAAAGTTTATCCCCGCAAGGAGCATGAAGATGATGATGACGCCTTCGAAATAGGCGTTGTCATAGTATGCGATGCTGGTGTTTTTCGGGGAGAAGCCGCCGGTGGGCATGGTACAGAAGGCATGGCAGGCCGCGTCGAAAACAGCCATGCCGCCCATGACCAGGAGGAGGATCTGAAGGACGGTGAGCAGGAGATAGACCTTCCAGAGCGCCTTGGCCGTGTCTGAAATCCTTGGTTTCAGTTTGTCTATGACAGGACTCGGAATTTCAGCCTTGTAAAGCTGCATGCCTCCTACCCCCAGAAAAGGGAGTATCGCGATGGAGAACACGATGATTCCCATGCCGCCAAACCACTGGATAAGGCTCCTCCAGAGAAGGATTCCTTTCGGGACCCCTTCAATGTCGGTCAGGATGGATGCTCCTGTGGTCGTAAACCCGGAAACGGATTCAAAATAGGCGTCCGTAAAATCCGGAATGGAGCCGGATAAGAGGAACGGGAGGGCCCCTACCAGACCCGCGATTACCCATCCGATGGTGACTATGGCGACGCCGTCTCGGTGATTGATGGCTGTTTCGTCCTTGATTTTTCCAAGGCGGAAGAAGAGCAGGCCGGCGCCCATTGAGATGGACATGGAATAGAGCAGAGCCAGCGTTGTGCCGTCCCGGTATGCGATGGAGACAAGTGCCGGGGCCCCCATAGAGAAGCCGAGGAAAAAAATAAGTATCCCTGTGAAGCGAATGACCGTTTCAGGATGTATCATATGTATTCCAGTTTCACCGTAAGGAGCTTTTCCAGGCTGGCAATGACCTTGTCGAGAGCGAAGACGATGAGGCGGTCCTTTTCCTGAACCACACTGTCCCCGGTGGGAATGATTATGTTATCCTGGCGGATGATGGCGCCAAGAATCGCCCCCCGGGGAAATTTCACCTGCGAGAGAGGAGTGTTTACTATATCCGAGGTCCTCAAAGCCTCTGCTTCGATGACCTGGGCGTGTTTTCCCTCGAGCGGTGCAACAGAGAGGACTTTCCCGCGACGGATATACTGGAGTATGGCCCGAACGGCGGAAAGCCTTCCGCTTACCACAGAATCAATGCCGATTGCGGAGACAAGGGGCAGATAGCTCAGCTTGTTAATTCGCGTAATGGCCCGTTTTGCCCCGAGTGTCTTGGCGAGCAGCGACATGAGCACATTGCTTTCCTCGTCGCCGGTCACGGCGATGATGAAGTCCGCCTCGCTGATATTTTCCTCGCGGAGCAGCTCCCCGTCCGTTCCGTCTCCGTTGATAACCGTGACCCTCTCCAGGTTCTCGGCCAGGGTCGTGCATATGGCGCTGTCTCTATCAATGATTTTCACATTGACCTTCGAGTTATCCATGGCGGCGGCAAGGGATGCGCCGGTCGCCCCTGCACCGACAATGCATACTCTCTTCAATTCCCGATCCTGGGCGTAGAATTTGCGAAATAGACTGCCCAACTGGTCCGGCGTTGTCACCACGTACAGAAGGTCATCGGTCTTTATGTGATCTTTTCCATGGGGAATGAGGACCTGGTTCCTGCGAATAATAGCGCCGACCAGGAGTCCTCCTTCCCCTTTGCTGATGGATCTGAACTGCTGTCCCACGAAACGGGAATCTTTTCGGATCGGCACCCCTATCAGTTTGACCCGTCCACCCTCAAAATCAATCACCTCAGATGCTCCGGGGAAATTCATGAGATTGAGAATGGTCTCAACCATAGCCGATTCAGGGTTTATCACCTGATCCAGACCGAGCATCTCTTTTCCCAGGAGCTTTTCTTCTCTGAGATACTCCTGATTGCGCAGCCTTGCGATCTTGACGATAACAGGATTGAGGTTCCGGGCAATCATGCAGGCTATGAGATTGACTTCATCGCTGTCGGTGGCGGCAATGAGAATCCTCGCATTGTTCACCCCGGAATTTTTCAGCATTTCGGGACTGGTGCCGGATCCCAGCAGGGCCTGGACATCAAGATTTTCGTTGATTTGGGCTATCTTGGCGGGATCTTTGTCTATAACGACGACATCCTGGTTTTCATCAGAGAGCCGCTTGGCGATGTGAAAACCCACATCGCCGGCCCCTACAATGGTAATTTTCACCTGTCATTCTCCGGCAGTGGTGACATGATACAAACCTGGTATCCTGAAAATGCGGCTCCCTTTCAGGCGGCTCCGAGATCGTGAAACCGGGGACCCGCCTGCAGGGTGGAGAGTCCAAGCGAAGCGCGGACAATAATAGCCATGTATGGATGGAAATTTATTCGATCGGATGTGGATTGTCAATCTCAATGACCTGTCCCTGATCCATCATCAAGGTATCATCTTCCCGCCAAGACGGGATTTCACATGGCTCAAGCCGCGTTGCCTTCGATCGCTCCTTCTTGCGACGTATTAGTCATACTATCTCAATCGTCACTCCTCCCGCACACAACACGGGATCTACGATGCGACGCTCCCGCTCAAAGTCCGGGATCTTCGACTTGCATCTGACACCTTGCTGATGATCAGGACTTTCACCAAATCAACCCACAAGATTACCATTGCTAAATTTAGACGCTGGATTTGGGCCTGCCTCCCTTCCAGGCCATAGTCAAAGCGCGTGTTGTCCGGCAGAAGGATCGGGGGAACACGAGAGCGGAAACACACCTGAGAAACTGATGGAATGCCTTGAGCCGCCTGATTTTGGTGGAAAAGGAGTCCCTTGACAAACAACGCGAAAAGTAAAAATATAAAGGTCCGGCGTTTTTCCTCTGTATGCAAGGGCAGAAGAAGCAAGCCCTCGGAACTTCTGAAGGGTATTCGGTACGGAACAGTTGCCATGGACATTGATATTAAGACGGCCGCAAAAATGATAGGGACCCCGGAGGTCACCTTGCGGCGCTGGGCGCGCCAGGGGAAAATCCCGGCAAGGGAACGCGCCGGCGCGTACGTGTTCCGAAAAAGTGAGCTGGCCAAGTGGGCCCGACGCCGCAATATGACGATTATGGATTCGGTAAAACCTGCGCCGGCCGATCCCGCGGTCGGCGAGATCAGACTCTGGGAAGCAATGAAACGGGGGGGCGTCTTGTATGCAGTGCCCGGTGACAATGTGGAAGCGGTTCTGAAAGCTGCAGTTACCTCCATTTCCCTTCCCGAGACAGTGGACCGCCAGGCGCTGCTGGACCGTCTGCTCCAGAGGGAAGCCTTGGCATCCACCGGGATTGGGAACGGCGTCGCTTTTCCCCATCCCCGGTACCCGCTGGATGATTTCTCCCCGGGCGCCATGGTTGTCGCCTGCTTTCTTGAGAAAGAAGTGGATTTCAAGGCGGTGGACGGACTGCCGGTGTTTGTCCTTTTCATCATCCTCAGCCCCGATACGAAAACGCATCTGAAACTCCTTTCCCGGCTCAGCTTTTGCCTCCGGAAAGACAGCTTCATTCGGTTCCTCAGAAAATGTGAAGATCCGGATGTTCTCTTGCGGAAAGTTCAAGAAATAGAAGAGGATATGTTCCGGAATGAAAAAAAGGACGGGGTCTAGTTTTTTCCATGGGTTTTTCACTTTCATTCCTTTTGAGAAAATTTCTCTTCAGGCTCGATGAACGACTGCAGCTTATCATCGTGGCCGCCTTGGTGGGACTGGGCGGAGGATATGCGGCGGTCGCACTGAATTCCGGCCTTCAATCCGGCAGCCTGTATCTCTTTCCCCTTCGATCCCATTGGTACGCTGTTTTCTTCCCGGCCGTGGGGGCTGCATTGTCGGTTTTCTTTCTCCACCATCTCGTCAGGGATATCGGCGGCCATGGCGTTCCCGAGGTGATCTACAGCGTCACCAGGAGAGGGGGGCTGCTGCGTTTCCGCTCCAGCTTTTCACGACTCGTCTCCTGCTTTTTGACCATCGCAAGCGGGGGGTCTGCCGGGCCGGAGGCGCCGGTGGTCATAAGCGGTGCAAGCATCGGCTCCAACATTGCCAGTTTTTTTTATCTCAAAGATCGACAGCGGACCGTTATCGTGGGCTGCGGGGCAGCTGCAGCCATCGCGGCCATCTTCAACGCCCCTGCCACGGGGATCGCGTTTGCCCTGGAAGCAATCCTCGGTGAATGGACTCCGATCAATGTGGTTCCCATTGCCATTGCTTCCGTGGTGGGAACGGAAGTAAGCAGGGCGCTCCAGGGGAACCAGATTCCTTTTCGGCATCATATCTTTCACATCAGCAACGCAGACCTGGCGGCCTGCCTCGGCCTTGCCCTGTTGACCGCCATGTCATCCGTCATTTTCATGCGTCTTCTGCGGGTGGTGAGCGCAAAGGCGGGCGTGATCATCCGGAAGGTGTGGCTGCGGGCTGCAGCAGGTGGACTTCTGGTGGGCCTTATCGGCCTCGCTATGCCGGATGTCCTTGGGGAAGGATATGAGTACATACGCGAAATCATTGATGGGCAATATGCCGCCTCCATCTTCATTGCGGGGGCTTTGGTGCTTGCAAAAATCCTGGCAACATCGTTCACAATCGGCAGTGGCGGATCAGGAGGGGTATTTGCACCGTGTCTCGTTATCGGAAGCCTGACAGGACTGTTTTTTCAAAGGGGGCTGGAATCCCTGTTTCCGCATATGACCTGGGCGGGGGAGAGTTACTTCGGGCTCTTGGGGATGGCCGGGGTCGTGAGCAGCGTGCTGCAGGCCCCGATGACGGGGATCTTCCTGATTATAGAAATAACAGGCGGGTATGATGTCCTGATATCGGTGGTCGTGGTGTCAGTCTTGTCCGCGACGCTCAGCCACTTTTTTGAACCCCATTCAATCTATCATATTGAACTCATCAAGCGCGGTGAACTGCTCAGGCCGCGCACAGACGCACGGGTCCTCTCGGAGTTGAGCGTTATGGAGCTTTTGGAAAAGGACTGCCGCGTGGTTCATCCTGAAATGCGTCTCAGGGATTTCGTGAGCATCGTTGAGGCGTCCCACCGGGACTATTTCCCGGTGGTGGATTCCGAGGACGGACGATTCGTGGGAATGATTCACCTGGATGATATCAGATCGTTTCTTTTTGATACCCGCCTCCACGACAGTGTGCTGGTTGAAGAACTCGTAAACAGGAACGTGGTTTCCGTCAGTCCCGAGGATGAACTGCCGGATATCCTGCGCACGTTTGATGAGACCCACTCCTGGAGTCTGCCGGTGGTGCAGAGCGGCAAATTCCTGGGCCTTATTTCCAAGGCGACCTTGCTGGATCATTATCGCAAGGAATTGATGGCCCAGGAGGCAGGATGAGAAGAGGAGGAAAAATCACATGAAAAATCAACTGCTCCATGTATTTCGGAATACGCCCTTCGGCAGGGAAACATTTTTGCAATCCATCTATTTCTGCAAGATGACGGGACTCCACCTCAAGGTCTTCATTCCAAAGCACCCGCAGTTTCTGATGTATTTTTCCAGGGAAGTGGTTACGGTGGATCTTGACAAATCCTACCTGCGCTCCCTTGAAACGGCAAGAGGACATGCCGAGGAACTGATCCGGGAGGCGGGAATAGATGCCAGTTTCCTGGAGCCCCGGCGCTATACGGCTTCCACGCTGCCGGATATTCCGGTTGATTTCGGCTTCATGACCTGCCCGAGGACGGTCAGCGATCTTTCAAGTAAAGTGGGCTTGGGATATATCGGTCCCAGAGTGCGGGCGATTATCAGGAACGCGGTATTTCCCGTGGTTATCCCACGGTCTGTTTACAAGGAATGGAAACAGATAGTGGTTTTCTTCGGGGGATCGGCCAATGCCCTCAATGCGTTTCGATTGGGGGTGAAACTGCAGCTCCTGAGCGGACTTCCTCTCGCTCTCTTCACCTATGCCGAAAAGAAACCAAAGTCCTACTATGAAGGGATTCTTGAAGAACAGAACCTGCTTTCCGGGATCAGGACGGGAGGGGTGGAATGGCGGTTCATTGAAAAGGGGTCCTTCAAGGATGGACTCTATCATGTCTCCCACGATGCCCTTGTCGTGGCCGGCGCATACGGCCATGGCCTCATACGGGAACTGGTATTCGGAAACATGATGGAGGAAATCCAGTCAATCCTGCCCAACAACCTGGTCATTGTGGGTCCGAATTTCGTAGAAGAATAGGGGGCTTGTCCATGACCGTCATGGGTATCACCGAGGGGAGTCAGAGTCGTCTGCCGATACCGGGGTTCCCATGAATATTGTCTTCCTTTCCATCGTTGTAATCGCTTTTTCCGCCGCAGGATGGCGGCAGCTCCACTGGATCGCCGCGGCCGGAGCAGCGTCTCCCATGGAGGCCCTGAGCAAGGCTATGATAACCGCTGCGGCGGAGTCGGTGGAATTGGCCCTGGGACTTATCGGGGTGATGGCCCTGTTCCTGGGTCTCATGAAGGTGGCCGAAGCGGGAGGGCTTCTCCGGATCATTGCCCGCCTGATCAGGCCGCTCATGGTCCGCCTCTTCCCTGACATCCCGCCGAACCATCCCGCAATGGGGGCCATGATCCTGAACATGGGCGCCAACGCCATGGGACTGGGAAATGCCGCCACTCCTTTCGGAATACGGGCCATGCAGGAACTGGACACGCTCAACACCTCCCCGGGCACGGCCACCGATTCCATGGCCCTGTTCCTTGCCATTAACACCTCCAGCGTCACCCTCCTGCCCACCGGCGTGATCGCGCTCCGGGCCGCGGCCGGGTCCCGGGACCCCGCAGGCATCCTTTCCACCACCCTTTTTGCAACGGTCTGCTCCACGCTGGCGGCCATTGGTGCGGCGTTCCTCTATAAGCGTTTTTTCAGGAACGGTCGTCCCGAAGAAAGCGTGAGAGCGGGTTCCGCCCCGGAAACGGATGACGTGTCCCTGGATGATGCGGCCGGGGCATACCCGGTATGGGTGAGCCTGGCGGCGATTGCCTTTCTCCTTGCCTGCATCCCTCTGGCGGTGCTGTGGGGCAGGATGGTTTCTCCCTGGGTTATCCCCGGTCTCATGGTGGGGTTCCTGGTTTTCGGGTTTGCGAGGCGCGTCTGTGTCTACGAAGTTTTTGTGGAAGGGGCAAAAGAGGGGTTCCAGGTAGCGGTCAAGATCATCCCCTACCTCGTGGCGATCCTGGTCGCGGTGGGGATGTTTCGCGCGAGCGGGGCCATGGAGGCCATGGTCCATGTCCTGGGGCCGCTGACCGGAAAAATCGGGCTGCCGCCCGAGGCCCTTCCAATGGCCCTTGTGAGACCGCTTTCAGGATCAGGGGCATACGGTGTTCTGGCTTCCATCATCAACGACCCGTCCATCGGGCCGGACAGCTATGTGGGGTACCTGGTTTCAACACTCCAGGGTTCGACTGAAACGACCTTTTACGTGCTGGCCGTGTACTTCGGCGCGGTCCAGGTCCGGCGGATTCGGCACACCCTGGCCGCCGCCCTCACAGCAGATCTGGTGGGCATCATGGCCGCCGTTGCCGTCTGTTCCTATCTGTACGGGTAGCCCGGATTCCGATCATCCCTTCCGCCTTGAAGCTCCCCAAATCCACCGTGTGAACTTTGCGAAATTCCTGATCACCGGCAAGGCATCAGATGCAAGGCGCCGAGGAGCGATCGAAGGCAATGCGGCTTGAGCTTCGCGAAATCCCGTCTTGGCGGGAAGATGATACCTTGCTGGTGATCAGGGGCACACTCACCCATTGACAGAGACCAGCATGTTGAGTATAGTCTGGCTTCTTGTAAAGAAGACGTATTTCACATGGAAGGAGGGGTGTACTATGATTCGTACTATGGCCAAACCAGTCAGTTTCTTGTTGATTCTGTCCCTGCTGTTCACGGGTTTCGCTTTGGGCAGGGCACAGGCAGCTATGGTCGGCACGGAAACTGTGCTCAATGGAGCAGGGACGCAGCAAAATGACCGTGCCCGTCTCAATGCATTTCTGGACCGTCCAAGGGTCCAGGCGATCCTGGAATCCCAGGGCATCAGTCCCGAAGAGGCCAGGGCACGCGTCGCGTGTCTTTCGGACAATGAAGTGGCGCGCATGGCGGGTGCAGTGGACCAACTCCCTGCGGGCGGCAGTGCCCTCGGGGCAGTGATCGGGGCCGGGGTGCTTATCTTCCTGGTTCTTCTCATTACGGACATTCTCGGCTTTACCCATGTCTTTCCATTCGTCTATCATCACCCCAGGTAACGGCACGGCGACGCGCCGAAAACGCGCGTCGCTTCTGCCCAGCTTGGTTTTTCCCTTCTTTCTTTTTTTTGTCACCGGGTGCGGCGGGCCTGCTTTGACGCAAATCCGGGAGAAGATGATCCATGGTCCTTCCCGGGTTCAAATCGCTGGTATCCCCGTGTTCACCCAGAAGGAATATCAGTGCGGCCCGGCGGCCCTCGCCATGGCCCTCACCTGGAGCGGGGTACCCACAGTTCCCGCCGCTCTTGTCTCCGAAGTATACAGCCCTGCGCTCAAGGGGAGCCTTCAGCCCGCGCTTGTCGGGGCGGCACGGCGGTCCGGCCGCCTGGCATATCCCATATCCGGAACCGAACCGCTCCTGAAGGAGGTGGCTGCCGGTCATCCCGTCATTGTGCTCCAGAATCTCGGGCTTTCATGACACCCGAAATGGCATTACTCCGTGGTCACGGGGTATGACCTCTCCGAAGGCTTCATTACGCTGCATTCCGGGAAAAAGGAACCTGAGTATCTCCCCTTCCGGGTATTTGAAAGTGTGTGGGAACGGGGTAAACGGTGGGGCCTCCTGGTTTTGAAGCCCGGCGACCTGCCTGCCACGGTAGAAGAAAGACCCTATCTCTCCGCTGTGCTGGGACTGGAAAAGGCCCGCCGGTGGCACGGTGCGGTTGCAGCATACAAGGCGGCCTTGGGACGGTGGCCCGGGAGCCTGTCTGCCCTTATGGGACTTGGAAACAGCTTTTATGCGCTCCGGGATCTTTCCCGGGCGGAGCAGTCCTTTCGAGAGGCGGGCCGCCTTCATCCGACCGCAGGCCCTGCCTTCAATAATCTGGCCCAGGTGCTCTGGGAACAGGGCCGGGAAAAAGAGGCCCTGGAGACTGCAAGGAAAGCCGTTTCCCTCGGCGGCCCGCTCGTTGACACCTATCGGCAGACCCTCAAAGAGATTCAATCCGGGAAACCCTGAGTGAAACGGAAACCGCCGGCGGCTTGCGTGCATTCACGTGCCGCAATCAGGACATTCCATGCGGAGCGGTCATTCCATGATGTTCCCCGCCTGCTGAAAATCTGTGCTTTCTGTTGCCTATTTTCTCGGGAACTGCCAAAAGGAACCCCTGCCCTGTAGGGCCCCGATCATCTCTTTCATATATTCGCGCATGTGGGAGACATAGTCTGTTTCCAGGCGTTTCGTAAAAAAGCTGCCGGAAAAAATCTTGGCCATATCAAGCAGCGGGACGATCCCTTCTTCAGTGCCAGCCTTGAAACCGCTCCAATTGCGGACATGCTCTTCCGACCGGAAGAGATTCATGGTGCTTCACGCATAGGGGATGTCTTTAAACCATTCCCGAAGAGGAACGCACGTATATGCGACCAGGCCTTCGGGTTCGGCATCCTGTATAACCCCGTCCTTCATTTCCACTTTCATCGGTGAGCCGCAGTCAAGACATGGCGCATCGATCCGGACTTTCTTCCCAGGGAAAAGCCAGCTGACCGCCAGCGCTTCAAATCCTCATTGGGCGAACCATTTCTGCTGGTCATCAATGGTGACGCGGTATTGCGTGGGAAGGTTGTTGAACGGGGGAAAAGAGGTGATGTAATCGGTATTTGGATAGAGCCACCCGGGGAACCCGCGAAGTGAAAAAAGCTCATGCACAGCCTTTCGTCCCTCTTCAGGAGAGACGCCTAACTCGGTCGCCGCTTCAGTGTAGTGAGGCGCCCGACCGGTTTCCACGAGTCTTTTCATGATAATATGAAACGTCTTGTCCATTCTGCTCGGCTCACTCATGATAATACCCTCCTTTTGTTCGTTCCGAATGCTCCTTCCAAATCCACTGTCAAATCTTATCTGCATGTGTGAATGCGACTGGCTGGTGACCAGGGTTTGACATATCTCCTTTTCCGTAATAAACTTAATACGTATCATCATGATTAAATCATGTACAGTGCCCAACATTCAAGCGCTTAATCGAATAAACCGAGCAGGAGCAAACTATGGCTGGTGGGTGGTCCCGCGATGGTGCTATACAGGATCAGATAGATGCCACGGTACAATCCGGAGTACAACTAGCCAGGAGTCGGTTGCCTGATGGCGAAAGCTTCACTCATTGCGAGGAATGCGGGGATGCTATTCCTGAAGCCCGCCGCAAGGCGATCCCCGGAGTCCGCCTTTGCGTCAGTTGTCAATCAGAGCTGGAACAAGCACAAAAGAAGAACTTCACTCTGTTCAATCGAAGCGGCAGTAAAGATAGTCAGCTCAAGTGAGACCGGCCTGCCCTCTAAGTACTTCTGCTCCATAAGTTCGATGACGTATTCTTTGTAGAATTTCACCGCCCGCTTGTCCCGTTTCCGGGGCTTCGCTCAAGACGCAAAGACCACAAAGTCAACTGCCTTTTCTTTTGCCCCTGAGACGCTTCTTTCCCTTTCCGCCGCCTCAGCGGAAAGGGAAAGAAGCTTTTCTTTGCGTACTCTGCGCCTTTGCGGTAAACACAACTGTTTTCACCTTTTCCTCGCAGACATGTATTCTCGGAAAGCCTCGCCAGGCTTCATGTGTGGCCAGGAAATCAGTCTCTTCCCCGGTGACAACATTCAGCTCTTTCTTCTCCTGCTTATAAAAAGCCGCCAGTTCCTCGGAGCTTTTCCGGGTAGTGATGCACAACCGGGGAGGGGCGGGCAGTTTCCCTCCCCTTTCCAGGGCCTCAGCCGCCCATCTTCGTATTCTGGCCGCCAGGGCCGGGTTTGTTCCGTTCCTGGGGTCTATTTCCAGCCGGGAAAGCATCTTCTCTCATCCCTGCAGTCAACAGCTCCTATTCGCCTGCACCCAGTTTAGGGAAGAAATTAACCCCCGGCAGATTTTCAAAGTCGGAGTCCTGTGTCCATACGGTACATTTATATGCAATTGCCATGGCAAGAATAATGCTGTCTGCCATTTGAAGCCTATGCTGCAGACCGAGCTTCGCTGCGTTCATAGCCATGCTCGCGGTAAGATCCACGACGGTTCCTTTTTGCATCGCGGCTATTGACTGCAGGGCTGCATTTTCACCTGCTTCACGCAACACAACTTTAAACACTTCATAAATGGTTATGACGGGAACAATGAGAGATGAGGGATCTTGAAGGGGTGAAGAGAAATGCTCTGAATTTGGTCCTCCGGAAAAATATTCGAGCCATCCGGATGAATCAACAATATTCATATTCTGTCTCCTTCGCGCACAAATTCTGTGTTAATTCCTTTTAGAAACCCTTTTAGCTCGGAGATATCCCGGTCGGGAATTAATTCGATTCTCCCTTCATATTCGATGACTTTCAATTTCTGTCCAGGGCGAAGACGCATTGCCTCCCTGATATTCTTGGGGATAACGACCTGATATTTTGGAGAAACTGTTACTGTTTGCATGTCAGCACCTCTATCGATAGTATTTTGGTATTACGTTATCATTATCGATAATCTTTTGTCAAACATCGAGGGCCAACGCAAACGCATCGTCAATTTCGGTCTACCGCATCTGTGAACTTGATCCTCCTGCCGATTTTCCAGCTCTCTGATTTCCTATTTTCAGCCAGGGAAGCCGGATCTTTGCTCTTACTAAAGTACACGTATCTCTAAACACGATGTCGTAGCCGAATTGGACAATTTCTTGTCACCGCAAAGGCGCAAAGTTCGCGAAGAAACTGATTTTTTCCCTTTCCGCTGAGACGCCGAAAAGGGAAAAGGAAGCTTCCCGGGATAAAATTACTTCGTGCGCCCCTGTGTTTAGAATCGCAGCTGTTTTTCTTTTGCCGTCCTCTCAACGGCAAAAGAAATAGTAGTCAGCTTTGCGCTCTCTGCGTCTTAAGCGAAGCGAGCGGTGAAATTATACAAAGAATACGTCGTCGAACTTATGAATAGAAGAACTAGGATATTGCATTTTTTTGACCCAAGTTGTACAAGATTCAAGGGTCTTCGCTGAACAGTGCCTTAGCTTTATTTCTTCAGACAATCGGCGGTAGGCGGATTCCCGACTTCCCTTTGTAATAAATATGAACGGCTTTCCCGGTTCCGGTTAAAGCCGGACAGGCTCCAGGGATCCGATTCATTAAATCCAAATTCGCCTATCTCGTGC
>CAZWEV010000043.1:0-35074 GCA_964633015.1 uncultured Desulfobacteraceae bacterium
TTTGGATGACTTTATACACTCCTGGCATTTTGCAGGCAAGCGATTGTCAGATGACGATTCCTCCAAGTCTCCATCTCCTTCCATGATCATACAGGGCATCTGAACCGGTCAAGGTGCTTGACAAAGTCAGCGCCGCGTTTTCCGGCGACGCCAGTCGCGCAAAACATGTGATTATGCGGTTTCTGTGTATCTCCAATTAAGGGGCATAAAGATATCACGATGCATTACTCATGATTTTTCTGCGGCGATCTCTTCAAGAATGCGGCGGAACAGTCGATATTGGGAAAAGCGGGTATTGGCCCGTGGCCGGTCGTCCAGGCAGGGGAGATAACGGCCGATTTCAAGCAACGGCAATACGGTTTCCTCCACTTTTCGGCGCATGGCCCCCTCATCCAGGTGCAACATTCCGGAATCAATGCCGCCGATTAACGCCAGGTCCGGCCCGAACGTGCGGCGGAGTGTGTCATATTCCATTCCCGCACTCATGATGTTGCTGATCCAGAGTCCATTGATGCCTGCGTCGATCAAAGAAGGCAGGAGCGGGCCAAGGTTGCCGCCTGTGGTGCTCAGGATACGGAGCCGGACATTGAAGTCTTTCAACAGGTCCAGGACCCTTCTGTACCCGGGGATTGCAAACCGTTCGAACATGGCCGGAGAGATCACCGGTCCCGTGTTGGAGGCGATAGGTTCATACAGAGAAGCGTAGTCTACCTGGACCTGTGAGAGTGCACGCTTCAGGCAGAGGCAATAGAAATCCGTGGTCCGCTCCAGGAGGTCCTCCACCTTTCGCGGTTCTTTCATGAGGGCATAACAGGCGGACTTCAGGGATTCCCAGTCTCCCACGCCGAGCATCTGCAGGAGGCCGCCTCCGGAAGCGTCCACGTACAGGACGCGGCCCTTCCTGTTGAGCCGCTCTCCACGCTTGACAAAGTCCTTCGCATAGCGGGAGGGTTCGTCAGGGTCGTAATGTCTGCTGAACGAAGCAGGATCATGCAGCAGATCAGGCGCCATGTGAAAATACGGATAGCTGCGGATCATCAAGCCGACGGAGTAATGCTCTTCAAGATTGAAAAACTCCGCTACCGATTTGCCTGCGGGAAGGCCCTGTCTGTGCCATTGATCAAGCGTTTCGTCGGCAGGTTCCAGATCGAAAAAAGGGAACCGGTCGCTTCCATTTCCCAGTAGGGTCTCAAGAAATCGTTGTTTCTGGCTCGGCCCGGTTTGCATGGAAACACAGTAGCACACAACATCGGCAGATTCCATCCGGAAACTGACTATTGACCGGATTCTCCCAAATTCACCGTCTATATTCCGCGAGTAACCTTGTGGGTCGATTTGGTGACAGTCCTGATCATCAGCAAGGTATCAGATGCAAGGCGCCGAGGAGCGACGACTGAGTCGTATGACTAATACGTCGCAAAGAGGAGCGATCGAAGGCAACGCAGCAGATGATATCTTGATGGTGGATCAGGGATTCTCATTGACAAACTTTCCCAACAATGTGATTAATGTCCAAACTATTTGTATGTTAATCTTATGAGTACGAATGGCTTCTTGGAGGACATCATGCTTTTCAAAGATTGCCTCTGCTTTCAGGTGGGAAGAGCAGCCCGGAAAATGTCAAAGGTCACCCGGGAAAAGGTGACCCCGTACGGACTCACCACGAACCAGTTCTTTCTGCTCACCGCGCTTTACGAAGAAGACGGGATCTTCATAACTGCCCTGGCCCGGAAGGTGGCGCTGGACAAAGCAACCCTGACCGGAATGCTGGACCGCATGGAACGTGACGGCCTCACGGAGAGGAGAGCGGACCCTGAAGACCGGAGGGCCATAAGAATTCACCTGACGGAAAAGGCGGAAAAACTGAGGGATGAGTTGACCGAACTCTATCACCGGAACAACGGCACATTTCTTTCCATCTTAAACGAGGAAGAAAAGAAGGTCTTTGAACAGGTGGTGGATAAAATCGAAACAGTTGATCTCTAGTTCTGCTGCGAAAGGACAGCCGACATGAATCAGAAAATCACCAATATGCACGCCCTGTTCAACCCGGAATCCGTCGCCGTGATCGGCGCGTCGGATAATCCCGGAAAGCTGGGATTTCACGTCATGAAAAGCCTGACCAAAGGCGGATATCCCGGCAAGATCCTGCCCGTGAACCCTCGCGCGGAAGAGATCATGGGATTCAAGAGCTATGCCGGGCTTGAAGCGTACGGCGGCCCTATTGACCTGGCCATTGTTGTGGTTCCGGCAGCTATCGTGCCCCGCGTGTTCAGCGAGTGTGCTGACAAGGGAGTCAGGGGTATTGTGCTGATTACTGCCGGGTTTAAAGAAATCGAAGATCCGGCCGGTGCGGTTCTCCACACAGAAATCGCAAACATGGCAGACAGCGCCGGGATACCGGTTATCGGCCCCAACACATTCGGCATGATCAACTTTCACAGTGAACTGAATGCCTCCTTTACTCCGGAATTCTCCCTTCTTGAGAAGGGGGCCGTGGCTGTGGTCAGTCAGAGCGGGGGTATGTCCCATCTGATGGCGTTTCTCGGCATGAGACTCAACGTGGGCTTCAGCAAGATCGTGGGCCTAGGAAATCGTCTGAATGTGGGTTTCAGCGAGATGCTGGAATACCTGGACAGCGATCCCGATACAAGAGCCATCGCCCTCTATGTCGAGGGCATCGACGAACCCAGGCATCTGATCCAGGCGGCAAAGCGGTATTCCCCTCGTAAGCCCATACTCGTTTATAAGACAGGCAGTGCGGATGTGGGGGATCAGGCATCTCTTTCCCACACGGGATCCATGGCAGGACGTCACGAGATCTATGCAGGCGGCTTCAGGCAGGGGGGAATGCTCACGCTCACGGGAGCTGAACAGCTCCTGGATACGGCCAAGGCCGTTGCGGCTTGTCCTGCTCCTGAAGGTCCGGGAGTGGCAGTCCTCTCAGGGCAGGCAGGACCCGGAATGGCAGGGTGCGATATCTGTGAAGCGGAAGGCCTGAATATCGCCCGATTTACCGAAAAAACCCAGGCCGTCATAAATGACCTCCTGCCTCCTCTTGCCCTCAGGACAAACCCGGTGGATATGGGGCCTGCCTGGTATGATTCCGCCGCCATAGCGGGAATCGTGCGTGCCGTGCTGGAGGATGACAACGTGGATGGGATTCTTCTATTCATGATGTTTGCCTCGGCAAACGTGGATGCCGTGGAACGGATGACCGACCTCCTGAAAGGCTGGGCACAGCAAAAGCCCGTAATCAGTTGTATCATTTCCCCGCCGGGCATCTGGGACAACCAGGTGAAGGACCTTGAACACGCGGGCGCCCTGGTCAACTATCCCACGCCCGAACGGGCAGCCGAGGCCATGGCAAACCTCTGGAAATACCGGAAGCTGCGGATCGGATGAAAGGGAGCGGTATGCATCATTTCCTGGAACCTCGAAGCGTCGCCATTATCGGAATCAGCCGCAGGAGCGGCCCGGGCTCCTATAACCTGATGGAAAACATGCTCCATTATGGATTCAAAGGGAACATTTTTCCCATTAACCCCCAGGCCAAAAAAATACTGGGGTTTCAGGCCTATCCGTGCATCAAGGAGGTCCCCCAATCTGTTGACCTCGCCATTATCACGCTTCCACGGGAACTGGTTATTCAACAGCTCCGGGATTGTGCAGCCGCCGGTGTGAAGGCGGTCATTGTTGTGGGCCAGGGTTTTGCCGATGCCGATGACAAGGGGAAGGCCCTCCAATATGAAATGGCGACCATTGCCGGAGAGAACGGCTTACGGATCCTGGGTCCCAATACCCTCGGCGTCGTCAACAATTTTCATCACCTCACCACCTCTTTCATGCCCTTGAATCAGGAAAAGGCACCCATAGGGATGATTTGCCAGTCAGGCCTTTTTTTCGTGGGCGCCAGGAATTTTACGGGAAAGATAGGGAAAGGGATTGATATCGGCAATGCCTGTGATATCGGCTTTTGTGAGTGTCTTGAATATCTGGGTGAAGACCCGGATATTGACATCATCACCATACACATGGAGGGTCTTGAGCACCCGAAGGGATTTCTTTCCCTGGCCTCACGGGTTACCAGAGAAAAACCCATTATTGTCTTGAAGACCGGGCAGAGTGCGACCGGGGCCCGGGCAGCGGCATCCCACAGCGGCAGTATGGCAGGGGACTATGCCATATACCGGGCGGCCTTGAAGCAGGCAGGGTGTATCTTTCTTGATGAAGACGGGCGGATGAGTGACGCTGTGGCAGCGCTTCTGCATCAACCGCTTCCGGAAGGCAACCGAATTGCGGTTATCACGATCACAGGAGCTGGAGGCATTATGGCAACCGACGCGCTTGAAAGAAACGGACTTGCACTTGCCCATCTGTCCCAAGAGACCATACGGAGCGTGGCAGAGCTTTCTCCGGAATGGATGCCCCTCGGAAACCCCTTGGATCTCTGGCCCGCGGTCATGAAGCACGGAATACAGGAAGTATATGGGCGGGCCCTGGAAGCAGCCCTCGCGGATCCCAATGTGGACGGGGTATTGTGCATCAGCGTTGCCCTGGATACGAAAGAATTCGGGTTCCTGGATGTCTCGGAGTGTCTGAACGGGACCGCCTCCCGTGACGGGCAAAAGCCTGTCTTCGTCTGGCTGTATGGACCGAACAGAGATGAAATAAGCAGAAAATTCAGGAGTGAAAAAAGAATCATGGTCTGTGAAACCGTTGAAAGCGCCGCATGGTCTTTATCTGTTCTCAGGGAGCGGCAACAATTTCTTGAAAAATGCGCTGTTTAATGACAAAAAGACACGTTGATGTTGACTGAACATTTGGGAATAAATGGGAGGAACGGATGAAAATCATAGAAAAGGCACTAAAGGAGGGTCGAAACACCCTTTCGGAGCATGAATCAAAACAGCTCCTGTCCCTATACAGCATCCCGGTTACCAGGGAAATCCTGGTGGAAGACAGAAAAGATCTTTCCGGGGCGGTCAATGAAATAGGCTTTCCCCTGGTGATGAAGGGAAACTCTTCATCCATCACCCACAAAACGGAAGAAGGCCTGATTGAGGTGGACATCCGGAATGAAAAGGAAGCCGGGGCATCGTTTGAAAAGATCATGGCGAAAATGGAAGGGAGAGGCGATGGAGTCCTGATCCAGGAAATGATTAAGGGTCAGCGGGAATTGGCCGCCGGCCTTACCCGCGATCCCCAGTTCGGCCCTTGCGTCATGTTCGGCCTCGGCGGGATCTTTACCGAAATCCTCAAGGATGTCGCGTTTCGGGTCGCCCCGCTGGAAAAACGGGATGCCCTGGATATGATGCAGGAGATCAAAGGACACAAGATCCTTGATGCGGTGCGCGGCCTTGAAGCTGCCGACCTGGATACGCTGTCACAAATTCTCATTAATGTGGGCCGGATCGGCATCGAAAACGAGCAGGTAAAGGAAATTGACATTAATCCGTTGATCCTCGCGGGCGCCCGGCCCGTGGCAGTGGACGCCCTGGTCATACTCACGCCGTGAGTAAAGATCCCGCGGCCCAGAGGACCCGGCTTTGGGCCGCCCCTTGACAGGACTTGTTTGTTTCCGTGTTTTTAGAGTGACTATGGAAAGGGGAGTCCCCATGGAACCGATACAGAAAACCATCGGTCAATGCATTGCAGACATAGCCGACACGCGTGCTGTTGAAGATGCTATTATTCACACGGAAACAGGGGTCCGCTACAGCTATCGCCTTCTTCTAAAAGAGATCGATCTCATTGCCGGGGGGTTCATGAAACAAGGGATAGAACGGGGTGACAAGGTAGCCGTCCGGGCGCCGAACATCCCGGAGTGGATCATTTCCATGCTTGCCCTTGCCAGAATGGGAGCCGTCACGGTGCCGATCGATCAGGGCGCGACGAAAGATGACTTTCTGCTTCTCCTCAAAGATTCAGAGTGCCGGGGCATTATCATGGCTGGAGGTGCTGAGGATCAATCATGGCTCACGATCCTGCAGGATGCAAGGGCCGACCTTCCGAATTTGACAAACGTGGTTGTGATCGATTACGACGGCTCTCCTGACGTGGTTTCATGGTCTGATCTGCGGTCCGCAGGACAGGAAATCAGTCCTGCGAAATTGAAGGAGAGAGAAGAAGCAATCCACCCGGAAGATCCCGTTGCAATCATGTATACGTCCGGGACTACCGGCAAACCGAAAGGCGTCGTTCTTGACCACCTGGGCCTCATCAACAAGTCTATTGCTTCAACAGAACGACAGGGGATAGATGCAGTCGACAGGCTGTGTCTCTTTTTCCCCCTGTTCCACATGTTCGGAAACACCTGCATTGCCCTGGCGGGCCTTCTGAGAGGTGCCGCCCTTGTCATGCCGTGCCGGTCCTTTGATCCTTCCCGGATACACAGAGCGATCGTCGAGGAACAATGCACCGCTGTTTATGCCTCTCCCAACATGATCATCTCGCTCCTGGAACATCCGGCATTTGACAGGGACGATTGGCGGTCGGTGCGCAAGGGTACTATCGGCGGAGCGCCCTGTCCCATGGAACTCATGCGGCGGCTCGTTGAAGATATTGGCGCATCCCGGATCACCGTGGGGTACGGTATTACGGAAACATCCTCCTGGATTACCATGACACGCCCGGAAGATCCCGTTGATGTCCGTGTTTCCACCATCGGGAAGCCGTTGGAGTGCAACGAGGTTAAGGTCGTTGACCCCGCCACCGGCGAGGACCTCCCGTGGAAGACTCAGGGTGAAATCTGTACCAGAGGGTTCCTGATGAAAGCGTACTATAAGATGCCCGGCGCCACGAGTGCCGCCGTTGACCGGGAAGGATGGTTTCATACCGGTGATCTGGGCGAAATGGATGAAAAAGGCTATGTCCGGATAACCGGCAGGCTGAAAGACGTGATCGTGCGTGGGGGGATCGAGATTTATCCGGTCGAAATTGAGGAAGTCTTGTATCAGTTACCGGAAATCTCTGAAGCGCAGGTCTTCGGGTTCCCATTCCGGGACAAGGGCCAGGAAGTGGCGGCATGGGTAAAGGTGAAACAGGATTCCGCGCTTTCAATCGATGAGATATCAGCACATGCAGAGAAAAACGTGGGCCCGGCATTGGCGCCCCGCTTCTACAAAATCGTTTCAGCTTTTCCCGCGACCAGGAGCGGAAAGGTACAGAAGTTCAGACTGGCGGAAATGGCCGCAAAAGAATACTCGGTTGCCGGATAATCCTTCAATTGTGCAGATGAATCCTTCGGAGATGGCGGAGGTGGCAGCGTCCATTGCCGACATCTGCAGAAATGCAAAAGGACCGGTGGCGGTTATCATCCCGATGGGCGGGCTTTCCGCCTTCGACGCTCCGGACGGACCACTACTGGAGAATCCGGATGGAGGCAGGCCCTGGCACAAACCCTGGAAAAGGACCTGCCGCAGCACATTCCCTGTACCAAGTCAAGACACCACATCAATCATCCGGACTTCGCCGGGGAAGTCATCAATTGGATTGCCCGCATTTCTCAGGGCGTTCCCGGCAACGCGATGGGGTGATCTGAATATAAAGCTTGGTATGGGGTCATGAGGAGAGAATCTCGTCCCGTAAACGTGTCATATGAAGGGAGGGTTTCTCGCCAAGAAGGCTTTTCAGCCTTTCTCTGCATTCGCGGTACACTCTGAGCGCCTCGTTTTCATATCCCATGTTCCGCAGGCATACCATACGCCGTTGATAATGGATCTCGCAGGAAGGATCCTTGGAAATAGCCTCCCGGTAGAGCCGATCAGCCGAAGCCCAGTCCTTTTTTTCCTCCAGGAACGTTCCCGCGCGCTCCACCAGGGACCTGAATCGATGGGCAAGATCCGATCTTGCAGCGAATGTCCACTCTTCATCAATCCTCTCGGACAGAAAGGGGCCGTGATAAAGGTCAAGGACATTCCTGGCCGATGCGACCCTCTGCTCGGGATCATCTCCCTGATCGGCTGTGATGACTTTGTCGGCCGCCTCCCTGAATGCCAGGGCATCGACCCAGCAACAGGCCGGATTGACGCACAGGGTCTTGTTCTTATGGATCACCGCCTCTTTGACCCGAAGCAGCCTCCGGAGCCTGTGGAGCGTTGTCTTCAATGAACGGGACTGCTTGTCCCCTTCGCTGTCAGGCCACAGTATGTCCTGGACCCGTGTCTCTCCCACCCGGCCGCCGCTGGCGGAGATCAACACCTTCAGCAACTCAAGCGGTTTCGTTTGCCTTCCGGGAGAAAAAGCAAGCCGGTCTTCGTAGAGTTCCACCCTGAATTCACCCAGGGCAAAGATGCGCACCGGCCACGGCCATGATCCCGGACGTACGCAGGGACGCTTCGGAATGAGTTTCCAGTGACGAATATAGGACCGGACAAAGTCCGTTTCAACTGCTTCTTCCTGAGCCAGGATGCATAACTCCGTCATCATCTTACCGGTAAAGAAAAAGAACGCACCATAGCCGTGTTGTCTTGCAAGGGAGAAGCCTTTTTGTATCCGTTGGACAGCTTCACGCCTCTGGTCCCGGCCCAGATGGACGAGGGCCATGCCCAGGTGCGCCTGGCATGTAAACCAGGGATTATTGGAACGGGAACAGAGATCAAAAATCCTGTCGAAGTGCTCCACAGCAGCCTCGTGGTCCTGCCGATCCGCGGCAAGGAGACCGGTCCCAAGCCTGCACCAGTTCTCATAAGACGGCATTCCCAGGCTTATCCCCACCTCAAGTGCCCTGGCGCCGTGGTATTCAGCATGCTTCTTTTCCCCTGTGAGCAGGAAATAGAATGCCTTCACGAGGTGATAGTAGCTAAGGTCAAGTCCCCGAATTTTTTCGAGGTTCTCTTCCACTTCCGCAATGAATTCTTCAGCTCCGGCTTTTTCTCCCCTGTTCAGACAGCAGGCCGCTCCAAGGAGGAAATAGTGGGTTTTCCAGATTTTGATCCCCGTTTCTTCCACGATTTCGAGACCTTTTTCCACGGTCTGTCGGCATTCCTCGGTTTCTCCTGTCACCAGGTGATATTGGAGCTTGAGGGAAAGGATTCCGGTCAGGTCCAGAGGAGACGAGTCCAGGTGTTCCTTCATGGCAAGGGATCTATTAATTGCGCTTTCCGCCTCCGCAAAGCGACCGGTCCACAGATAGTGGAGCGGAAGAACCGGTCCTGGGATCAGCCTCCCGTCTTTCAGAAGCTTCTCCACAAGCTCGGCCCAGAGTTCGATTTCCGGGTGGTCAGGCCTGCGGGACACAAGGGCCCGAAACATGCCCAGGACCAACTGATCGTCCCGCGGGTCGTTCCGGCGGCCAAGGTCCTGCACGTCAATCCGCCGCTCAATGAATTCTATCAAAGGATCCATGGCGCCCATGTCGGTCATGAAGCTCAGATTGGCCCTGATCAGGGCAGGACAGCAGAAAAGCGCTCCGTCAAAATCTCCGTTCCTTTTGAAGACCTCAAAGCTCTTCTGCAGGCAATCGATGGATACCTGCGGGAAAAACGGCATGGCTGCAATTCCCTTGTAGCACTGGAGCCGGGGATCACTTTCCACTATTTCAGCAGGCATCCCGCTCAACCAGCGAAAGATTGTACCGAATCGAGCCCCGTGGAAAATAGAATCCGCGTTTTCTTTGAGCAGGGAGACACATGCCGGCCAATCCCCGGCTTCAAAAAGCAGTTCGATACCTTCTATGATTTGCCCTGATTCACGCAGCAGCTCAGCTCCTCGCCGACGCAGGGTTCTGAGTTCGGCCACGGTCAGGATCTCTTCGGCCGACCTCAGGAGGAATTCTCTGAACAGCGGATGGAACTGATAGATATTCTGCTCTTTGCTGACCCGGTAGGTGAAGTAATTCTTCTGACTCAACTCCCGCAGGTATGGGCCTGCTCCGGACCGTTCGCAGAGGGCCTCCACCACCTCCACGTGCAATTCCGGCAGAATAGAAGACTTCAGAAGCATTTCCTGCTGTTCTTTCTCCTCTCTCTGAAAAACCACGTCGGCGAAGTAGTCAAAAATGACCTCATGATGATGGGATTCAAGAATATGCCCATCTTCAGCGTCCAATTGTTCCAGCATCAGCGTCAGTCCGGCCGCCCATCCCAGAGAGACATCATAGAGGTATTCATCAAGGTTCCCGCGCCCGGCATCAATACCCTGAAACCGGATCATCTCTCCGATTTCCTCCCGGGTAAATGGAAGTCTTTTTCCATCAAGAACATGCAGGAGGTTGTTCACACGGGAGCGTGCAAAGGGTTGAGGCGGCTGAGATCGGCTCAAGACAAGCAACCTGCAGGCAGGGGGTAATTCTTCCAGCATGAGGGAAATGATCGTGTGCACCGGGGAATCATCTTCCAAATCCTGGTAATTATCGAGCACAATAAGTGCCGGCCCCGGATAGACGCGAAAAAGCTCCCGAAAAAACTTCCTTGAAAAAAGCCGCAAATGAAGCATGGTCTCAGACACGAACTCCGGGAGGGACGGTTCCTCCACTTCCTGACGCCCGAAGGCGTGGGGAAAGAGAGAGAAAAATGAGGCGGGGTCGCTGTCGATAACATCGAGCTGATACCAATAGGCGGGAATTCGGAGAGAATGGAGATGGCATAATGCAAGAATGGTCTTGCCCGCCCCCGGGGGTCCCGTGATCCAGACTGATCCTTCACGCAAAAGATCAGCAAGATCGTTCAGGAGATTCCTTCGGAAAAAGATATGGGGATTCAAGCGAGGAGGTGAAATTTTGCGCTTCGGAATGTTTCCCTTTTCTTGCTCTGCCCGTCTCGCCTGAAGACTGGTATCTTGAAAATCGCGATGAACCATTGTGCTCCAAAAAGAGGCCGGAACTGCATAGCCGCACCCTGAAGTATGTCACTTGATTTTTAATCAGGAATAAAGAGTCTTTTTATTAGAAATATAGCTAAATTCCTTTATCGCGTCAACACGTTTATTTCACCCGGATCCACCGTCTCCATTCCGCGATGCTAATCTTGCGGGTTGATTTGGCGAAAGTCCTGATCATCAGCAAGGTGTCGGATGCAAGTCGATGATCCTGCTCCCCCATCGGGGTGGAGGACAGGCTTTGCGGGAATGACCGCAATGTCGCAAGGGACGGGGTATGCAACCCGACGGAGAAATAGAAGGGGGAATGCTTGACCGGAAAATACAAATGATTACATTCATGGGTAGTCTCTGACAAGAGAGTTTGAACCCCATTATGCAATGCTCCGGGATCTTCACCGGAGTGCGGAAAGGAAGGGGGAATATGGACACGAAAAAACGAATGTATCCTGTACTGATAGGCGTTCTCGCGCTGCTGCTCTTAGGAGGATGTGCATCATTCAAGGGCATGGGAATGCTCAGTGCACCGGGAACATATGGAAAATCGGTTACGCTGCAGGACCTGGTGAAAAACTGGCATGCGTATACAATTTATTATGCGGGACTATCTGAAGATACTCCGGCGGCACTCCTGTTTGATCCGAAAAATGATGACAAGACGCTGACGGGCAAGAGATGGGAAAGAGTGAAAGACAAAAAGATCTTGACAAGCATGATCTCATTTATCAAGGGATACGCTCAGTTTGATCCACGGCTCTATAGCATTATCGGGCCGGACAAGGAAGTGTACGGCTATGTGTTTTCGCCCACAAATGAAGTGTACTTGAAGGTCCTGAATGGAAAAACTATCTATGTGTATGATGTAGAATCCCCTCTCTACAGGAATGACGGGAATGATATGGATAACGACCGTCTCTGATCGGGAATGGTATTCATTGCGGGCGGAAAATCAGCGGGGCGCAGGATTGATCGGATCGGGCCGACTCCTGGTAAACCAGAGAAAGAGCCCTGTTCCCACAAGTCCCATGCAGGCCCCGAAATAAAACACCGCGCTGATATTCAGGAAATCAGCGATCATCCCTCCCATGACCGGACCTATCGCCATGCCGAGGCTGAATGCAACGCCGAAAACGGCCATGGTGGATCCCATGCCGAATTTTCGGCCCTCCTCAACGATCATGGCCGATGCAGCGGGTATGGAAACACCGCCGCCAAGGCTTCCAAGGAGGCATATTCCCAGGAGCTGCCAGAAATCCCTGCACCGTGGAATCAGGCTTAAAAATATCAGGTTCGCGCTGCCCCCGGCAACCACCAGAAATCTCCGGTTGACCCAGTCGGAAATCCGTCCCCCAAGTGGTTGCAGGAGCGCCATCACCAGGATGTTCACCGCGATCAGTGCGCCGATACGGGTGGCGGACAAGCCGAGAGAGATACCCGCAAAGATAGGAAGAAAACCGGCAAAAGCACCCCTCCCCATGGAAAAGGCCAACCGGAATCCCAAAAGGCCCCGCATGATATTACTCCTGCCGATTTTTCTGAACGAAGGCTGCACGTGAACCCGCTGCTTCTTGGGAACAGCCTCGGGAAGCAAGAAAATGACCGTGAGGAAGGCCGCCAGGTTCAGGCAGCCCATGGCATAGAAGGCAACGTTCATGCCAAAATGGTCTGTCAGTGCGCCCCCCATAAGGGGGCCAAACCCGAACCCGCTGAAAAACGCGGCATTGAAATAGCCCTGCCACCTTCCTTCCTCGGCCTCCGGGGACATGTCGCCGACATAGGCCTGGGCGATGGGAATCACCATGCCGGCGGCAACGCCCTGAACCAGGCGGACGAGCATGAGTCGGAAGGGATCACGGGCCCATATGTACCCCAGGGAAATAATCGCATAGGCGAGAAGACCGCTGCTCAGAAAGAGTTTTCGCCCGCTACGGTCTGAAAATTTTCCCACGACGGGCATGACCACGGCGCGGGAGATGGAGAAACCGGCAAAAATCATGCCTATCCATACACCCGTAGCCCCCATCTTCTCGGCATAAAGCGGCAGCAGAGGCGCCACAATGCCAACTCCAAGCATGGAAGCGAAAATGGAAAGGCCCAGCACAGGAAAGGTCTTCTTGATCATTCGCAACCCTCAAGAGAGGTTTTCAGGAAGAAGTTGATGATGAGGAACCGGCATCCAGAATTTCCCGGACCTTTCTGGAAAGCCGCTTGATGTCAAAAGGTTTCTGTATGAACCCGTTACACCCTCGATCGAGGATCTCTCTGGCCTGGCCGTTCAAACTGTACCCGCTCGCGAGAAGCACTTTGGCATCTGCATCAATCGACCTGATCGCATCAAATACCTCACCGCCCCCCATTCCGGGCATGATCATATCAAGCAGGACAAGGTTGATTTGGTCCCTTCTCTCCTCAAAAACGCGGAGCGCTTCTTTGCCGCTGTTTGCTGAGATCACCCGGTACCCCAGCGTCTCCAGCATGCCGGCGGCAACCTCAAGAATGACCTCTTCATCATCAACCAGGAGAATGGTCTGGGTACCCCGGGGAATATCCTGCGCAACGGTTCTCTCCTCTCGAACCTGCTTTTCGGATGCCGGAAGATAGATTGAAAAGGTTGTACCCATTTCTTTTTCAGTATAGACGGTGATAAATCCACCATGGTTTCTTATGATGCCATAGGCCGAAGCGAGGCCAAGCCCGGTCCCTCTTTTCATCTCTTTGGTGGTAAAAAACGGTTCAAACACCCGCTGCTTGGTGTCTTCATCCATTCCGATCCCGGTATCGGTAATCGACACCTTCACATACCGGCCTTCGTTCACCTGAAAGCTCCGCGTATAATCCTCGGCGAGGGTGACATTTTCCGTCTGAATAAAGAGGTCTCCTCCTCCGGGCATGGCCTGCCACGCATTGACAAAGATGTTCAGAACCACCTGTTCAAGCTGGGCACGGTCCACCTCAGTGGTCCATAAATCTTCCTGGTACTTTTCATGAATACGGATCTCTTTTTTGGTCCTGCCGAAAAGTTGCGCGCATTTCCCCAGCAATTGATTCAAGGCAGTAGCCTTTACCTCATATTTTCCTCCTTTTGCAAACCCGAGGAGCTGGTTTGTGATACTCGCTGCACTCTGGACATGCTGTTCGATGTGCTTGAGCGGCTCAAAATAGGGATGCCCGGGCGATAGATCCAGCAGCATGAGGGAAGCGTTGCCCTGGATACCCATGAGGAGATTATTAAAATCATGGGCGATACCGCCCGCAAGCATTCCAACAGCTTCCATTTTCTGGGATTCCAGCAGCTGTTCTTCCAATTTCTTCAGGTCAGTGATATCCCTCAAAAAATTGAGGCTTGCGGGTTTCCCCTCCCATTCGATTCGAATGGCATTGATCTGCACTGTGCGGATCTCCCCGGATTTCGTAAGAACCCTGAAAGCGTAGGTACTGGGAAGTTCTTCTCCCATGAGCCGTTTTCCGTAATTTTCCACGACCAATTTCCTGTCTTCCGGATGAATAAAGTCGACAAACTGCTTCTTCTCAACCTCTTCAGACGTATATCCGATAAGATCAAGGGTCCTGGGATTTGGAAACTTCACCCTTCCATCCTGGGCAATAAAGATTGCGTCATTGGCGTTTTCCACGAGAATCCGGTATTTTTCTTCCGATTCCCTGAGGGCTTGCTCTGCACGCTTGCGATCGGAAATATCGGTGATGACCGATATGAGGTACTTGCGGCCTTCCAACTCGATCACCTCCGCCGACCACAAGATCGCTATTTCTTCCCCCTCTCTGTTCAGAAAGATGACGTCGAAATTCCTCAACCTGCCGGATTTCCCGAGAATCCGAAGCGCCTCTACACGCTTCCCGGGATCCTTCCACAGGCCTATTTCCATGGAGGTCCTGCCGAGCAGTTCTTCCCTGCTCCATTTGGAAATTCGGCAGAAAGCCTCGTTCACGTCCAGGTACCGCCCGTCTTCCAGGGTAGATATGGTAATGGAATGGGGGTTGGAACGAAAAATCTTGGCAAATTTTTCTTCGCTCTTCCGCAGGCTCTCCTCCACTTGTTTGCGTTTCGTGATCACCCCCACGAACATGATCAGCCCGCCGATGTGCCCGGATTCATCCCGCCAGGGAACCAGGTCCCTCTGTACCCAGTCAACGCGCCCATCCGCCCTGGGATAGATCTCTTCCTGCTTTTCAATAACTTCGCCGGAAAAGCAACGCCGGTGTTCATCCTTCCAGTGTTCCGGCACGTCAGAAAAAACATCATAATGGCACTTCCCAATCAGGTCCTCTTCCAGAAGCCCAAAATCGGTAACCCAACGGCGGCTATAGGCAAGATATCTCATATCACGGTCACACATTGCCACGGCGGCAGGAGTGTGTTTGACGAACAGCCGGAGTAATTCCCGTCGTTCCTGCAACGCCCCGTTCCCAACAGCTTCTCTGGTGTTCATGGCGCTCCTCCATACCCTCAACTTTGTCCGTACCTTCTCTTAGCCCGCATTTCTCACGGGCGATCTACTACGGCGGCGGAGAGCCCCGCGTCTCCTGCGTTGCGCTTGAAAAATGACCTCGACGTACTGGAAAGCACGCCTTCATCCACTTTTCTTCGCGCGCTCCCGATAGCGCGATTTCGCAAGCTCAACTTGCTATCCACGGGACTCTCCACCACCTCATGACGAAAGTCCGTGAGACATGCGGGTTAACGGGAATCGATAGTAAGCTAATTGGAGAGACAGGTCAACCTTGCCGACTCCTTGCGGTTTTTTGGGCAGTCCATTACTTCTCGTGCAGGAAAGGGAGAGGAATCCCTTTTCGATAGGCGAGGGCCTGGCATGATGCAATCAGGCGCCCTTCCTGATCGGAAGCCTTGATATCATAGCTGGCGGTTTTTCGGGTACAGCTTAACTCCCGGGCCTCGGCCGTCAGGGTGCTTCCCGGAGCCGGCGATGCCATGTAGGTAATCATCACGTTCAGGGCCACGGCCACGGTGCCGTGGGAATTGCAGGCCGTCTCAAAAGCAACATCTATCAGAGAAAATATGGCTCCACCATGGGTCATACCGAAGATATTCTCCATGTCGGGGGTACAGGTCATCTCAACCCTTGAAAATCCTTTTTCGAGATCCACGAGCCTCAAGTTGAGTTTCCGCGAAAATTCCTCCTGCGCCACCTTCTCAAACATTGCTTTTCGTACGTTCTCATCCATATCTCTTCTCCCGCCCTCGTTCATTTTTTTACCGTCCATTCCAGCAAAGTACCGTACCATTGCGCCATCACCGCAGATTTTTAAATGACACCATCATATAAATAAGAGACCTGAAACACAATCCGAAGACCCTTTGCATATCCTGTGGGACGGATCTCCTATGGTTCAATCTTCTTGACAACACTCATCAAGAGGATTGCCACGACCGCCATCCCGGCATTAATCAGAAACGCCAGATCGTAATTCCCGGTTGAGTCCCGCAGCATGCCGCTTATCCAGTGAACCAGAATGGCGCCGCCACCATAGAACGGTGTCCATGCCCCGATAACCGTTCCCATGACCTCTTTCGAGAAATAATCCCCGGCACAGGCCCCATACACGGGGAACGTAACACCATAGAAAACAGCCGTAATTCCAATAAACACACACAGCATGCCCCATGAATCTCCCGCCAGAAGAACCCCGATAAGGCTTGCGCTGATAAAGCAATTGGATATGATAATAGTCGTTTTTCGGCCAAGATAATCGGACAGGGGAAGGATCGTCAGTACCCCTATGATCTGAGATATCCCGTGGATTGTCGCCAGGAAGCTTGCCCTTTGCAGAGGCATCCCCAGCTGATACTCCGCATAATCCACCATGAACGTCGTGATACCATAGAGGCTGTACGAAATGCACAGATATGACAACCCGATGATCCAGAATGTCCTTTCCCTGAATACTGCCGAAAAACTGATTTCTGCCGAACGCTCTTTCCTGTCCCATCCCTTCGGCCGGACAGATTCTTTCTGACCCCATGGCAGGTATCCCGCTGATTCAGGACTGCTCCGCAGGAACACCCCGTTCACTGCGACCATGGCCAATGCCGCGGTTCCCAGGAAGTACCATGAATAGCGCCAGCTGAAATGGTTCACAATCCACGGAAAGCCAACCCCCATTGTAGCAAAACCCAGGCCATACCCAGCAGAGAGTATCCCCAGGGCGAGCCCTCTCCGGTTGGCGGCAAACCAGCGCTGGACCACGGTGATGATAGGCGTCCACATTCCCGTAGCCCCCAGGCCCACTACTGCATAAAAAACACACGCGGGAAAAAGGGATTTGACCGTTCCCATCAGAAGAACACCGGCGCCCAGGATCAAGGTGCACGCGGTAATGACCCGCCTGCCCCCAAATCTGTCTGTGAGAAAACCGGTCAGCGGCGTCAGGGCAATATAGGAGAAAAGATAGGCATTGAAAATGGAGCCCCCTGCTGTGCGATTGAGACCCAGGGCCCTGATCATCTCAGGCAGAACAACACCGTAGCCCAGGCGGACGGAATAATTGACAAAGAGATTGACAAAGCAAATGGCAAGAATAACCCACGCCCAGTGTACCGGATCCTTTTTCTGCATCACCGCAATCCCCCCTCTCGGGAAAGGATATCGCAAAGTCACTGCCCAGTTCTCTTCTGCGCGGAACCGACAATTTCCGGTTTCACCGTTTGTTGCCCGCAGAGTGAATGAAGGCGCTCAATGCAATTGCTCAGACATTGGCAAGAATGGGGCTGTTCAGCGGCACACCAAAGTGACGGTGATATACCGCACACTTTGAAAGGAGCAGAAATGTCACGTGCTTGTCTCTCGGCATCTCTTCAGTGAGCGTTTCAAAATTGCCGCCGCCCTTCGAAATGACCAAATCGGATTCATTCACCAGAGACTGAATTTCCGGTGAACATCTGCTCAGGAGAGTCCCCGGCAGCGGTCCGTCTATCCCGTTTCCTACCACATGGGCGACCTCTTCCATCCCGATAAACTTTGCATCTTCCTCTACAACATCGTTTAAAGCCGGCAGAGATCTCACCACATAGTACACATCCAATTCGTACTTGTTCTTGACGGTCTCTATGAAGAGTTTGTCAAGTACCGCCTCCCCTGCGTTATCTGCAAAATATACGAGGCGCTTGGATCGTTGCAGTCTTTCTGCAAACAGCGCGTAATCCTCTTGCCGCATATCCATATCCTGCAGTCCTGCCCGCACTCTTTCTACGATATGAGGCGGGTCCTTTGATCCGACCATCGCGTCAATCGCATTTCCCAAAATTGCGAGTTTTGCGGCGGAAAAAAGAGGATCTCCTGAACCTGCAATTGTTTCTCGAACTAAGGGATAGATCTCCAGGAGTCTCTTATTCTGGGTCAGTTTTTCGTTCCGGAAAGGATCAGGTTTTCCTGAATACTCCGTCACCACCTCCAGAACATGCTCAACCACTTCTGCGCTTGTCATATTCCACGATTTCCCTCGCAGGGAGGGAATTTCGAGAATCGCATTGAAAACCGCTTTTTCTTCATCTGATCCCGATACGACGTTCCGCACGGCAGAAAGAGACATATTCAATATGCAAGGGATACAATCAGGTTGGAGAAGCATAGTCCCCTATTCACAAATGATAACCGCATCCAGCACGGTCAATCCTTTTTCATGCACACGTACAGGATTAAGGTCCATTTCCTTGATTTCCGAGTGATGATGTATAAAATGGCCTATCTTGAGCAGCGTTTCCGCCACTTCTCTTTTGTCGTACGCAGGTCCTCCGCGCCACCCGTCAAACAACACACTGGTTTTCAGTTCGGCGATCATGTCCAGCGCATCCAGAAGGTCCAGAGGAGCCAGGCGCATGACAACATCGTGTAACGCCTCTGCCGCCGTTCCGCCCAGGCCAAGCAAAACCGTCGGTCCGAAACCGGGATCATTGGCAGCGCCGATAATGATTTCCAAACCCTCGGGCGCCATTTCTTCAAGGAGATACCGCTTTTTCCCCGGGGTTTCAATGACATCGATCTCTTTCAGGGCCGAGAGTAATTGCTCTTCCGTCCGGATGTCAAGATGAACCCCGCCCACATCGGTTTTATGGATAATCCCGGGAGAGAGGATTTTCACCGCACAGGGACCCCGTAAATCAAGCAAACCCGTTTTTGCCTCCTGATGGGTTCCGCAGACAACACGTGCAGGAGTTCGGATTCCCAACGTTTCCAGGATCGACTTTGCGACCGCCTCATCGGGCACGGTCTTCAGGGCATCGATTACAGGCGGATGTACCGGGTATTCGCCCAGCCGCCCCCTGCGATGGACAGCCTTTGCGTCTTCAACCAGGGCGCAGGTTGCCCTGGCGGTTCTGTCAGGCGATACAAATGAGGCGATATTAATGGCTGCAAGCTCTTTTTGAGTGGGCGACACGTGCTCTGAAAACCCTGCCGTACCAAAAATCAGCGGCTGTGTCGTTTTTTCTTTCATCTCTCGGAACAATGCCAAAGGATCTATGACCGCAGGTTCGTGAATGGCGAATGTAATAAGTACATCAATGGCCGGGTCCTCCGCCATGGCCAGGAACACCTCACGAAAGGTGGGACCGGGACGTCCCGTGTCCACAGGATTTCTTGTGAACGTCATCGGAGGAATCGCTGTGCTGATTCGCTCGACCGTTGAAGCACCCAATTTCGGGATATTGACGGAATGGCTCCGGAGATAGTCGGCAATCACCATTCCGGGCCCTGCCTGGCCGGTGAGAAGACCAACACCCGGATTCGGATCGGGCTTGAGCCGCACCCTGGAGAGCAGATTCACCGCATCCACAAGATCATTACTTGAAGACACAAGCACGGCACCCGCCTGCTTCAAGGCCGCCTTCTTAAGGGGGAATGATCCCATGAGATTCCCCGTATGAGAAACCGCAAACTCCGCGATATCGGCCTGCCCTACGGGAAAAACGACAACCGGTTTTTTCTCCGTGGCCCTGCAGAGCCCTTCATACAGTCTTCTCCCTTCGTGTACCCCTTCCAGGTAGAGGGCGATCACTTTCGTGTCAGGGTCTTCGGTCAGGTATTCTACAACATCGGTCACGCCCACATCAGCCCCGTTTCCAATCCCCGTTGCCAGGCTGATTCCAAGGCCCTGGTTATGAATAACGGATGCCAGTATCAGATTCATGGCCCCGCTCTGGGAAACCACTCCGACAGGGCCCGCCTTCAATTCCCCGATCCAGGGAGCAAAATTGGCAGAGACCCCGGCCCTGGGATTTCCGAAACCGGCAGTATTCGGTCCCAGCAGGCGGATGCCGTACCTGCGGCAGATGGAAAGAATTTCGTTCTGAACGGATCTTCCCGCTCCTCCGGTCTCGCCGAAACCGCCGCTGATAATAAGTGCACCCCCCACACCGGCCTCACCGGCTTCCATGAGGACCCCTGCACATCCTTCTGCCGGGATAGTGACGATGACGAGATCAACGGACCTGCCCACCGCCGCAAGCGTGGGATAGACCTTGAACCCAAGAATTTCATCCGCCCGGGGATTGACGGGATACAGTGCGCCCGGGAAATGCCTCAGCGCATATACCATCTGGTATCCCGCCTTATATGCATCGTTAGAAGCCCCCACCACCGCGATGGATCGGGGGTTGAATAGTCTGTCCAGCGTGGAAATGGTTTCCATCCTTTAACTTAACTCACTCTAAACTCTCGATCACTTCATCCTCAGGTAGCTGTCTTCCATGGCCTTCACCAGATTGGTCATTGTTGTATAGAACGGTACCGGGACATCCTTTTCCCGCGCGTATTCAACAACCTTTCCCCCCAGAAAATCTATCTCCGTGGGGTTCTTCTCGGCAATATCCTGGCACATGGAATCCTTGTGAATTCCCACTTTTTCCAGATACGCGAGGGCCTGTGGAAGGTAGTCGTTTCCGAGATCGTAGCCAACCGCCTTCGCAACGGCCAGAGCCTCCTGAAAGCACCCTTGGGCAATTTCCCTGGTGGGGGGAAATGCAAGGGCATCCTTTATGGTCCGGTCGGTGACGGCACAGATGGAGGCCATGGTACACTTCATGATCATCTTTTTCCAGACATAACGCTTGATGTCATCAACGAATTCGGTATCCAGTCCGCATCCGGTAAGCTGCCCGGCCAGGTGCCGTCCAAGCTCCCTGTTCTCCGGCGCCACACACCCCAGGTGGTTGGGCCTGTTGAAAAACGCGGTTTCCACATTCCCCGGCCCTTTGACCGAAACACCGTAATTAAGGGACATCCGGAAAGCCGCTTCCGCACCAAACCGCTCGGCAACGAGATCTTCGGTCCCCAGGCCGTTATGGGTGCTGACAATCTTTGCACCGGGAACAAAAATCTCCTCTAAATCATCCAGCACTCGAGAAAGATGAAACGTCTTAGTGGACAGAAAGAAAAGGTCCGGACCCATCTCTTTTACATCGCGGATCCGTGGGAAAAAATGCTTCACCGGGACCCGGTAGGAAAGCGCCCCTGATATGTTGATCCCATGCTTCCGGAGCTCTTCTCCCAGGCCGGGACGGGGGTCAACAAGTATCGTTTCCGGATCCCTGCTGAGCAGTGCTGCAGCCAGCACTCCGCCGGTAGCACCGATTCCCACAACGGCAATTTTGAGATCTTTCATGGTTTCCTCCTCACAGGTTTTATCTCTTGTTCAAAGCCTCCACGCCGAGCCTCTCGGAGAGGGAGGTGAAATCACCCCAGAAGATACATCCCGTAGGGCAGACAGCGGCGCAGGCGGGTCCCTCATTATCCTTGAGCCGCTCAACGCACAAATCGCATTTCACCGCCACATCACTGCTCTCATCGAACTGCATGGCCCCGAAGGGACAGGCCTCTACGCACGCCTTGCATCCGATGCACGCGTCGTTGTCGATAAGCACGATGCCCTGTTCATTCCTGGTAATAGCTTGAACCGGACAGGCCTCACCGCAGGGAGGATTGGCACAATGGTGGCAGTAGATCGGGATGAAATCAGGCGCCTTTTCAACTACCCTTACCAGTCTTGGACCCACGCCAAGTCCATGTTCCTGCTTGCACGCAACCTCGCATGCATGGCACCCCATACAATCTTTCTTGAAAAACATCAATGAGACTTTTCCCATCTCGCTCTCTCCTCATCATTATGGTTCATCCCTCTAAAGCGTACTTTTAGCGATGGTGAGGCAAAGGGGTACAGGTTATGGCCTTTTTTCTTCGGCTCCGAGTCTCCCGGGCTGGTATTTTCAGCGACGTACCCATGGGGGAGTTTTGCCCCCTCCGCATTCCAGTCCTCAGGAAAAAGTTCCCTGAGGACCTAGCTGCGGTTTGCCCGCGCTTCGCTTGGACTCCCCACCCTTCGGGCGGGTCCCCGGTTTGTCCCCATAGATACGTCGCTGAAAATACGAAGCTCTCCCGACAGTCGCTCAGAAAAAAGGCCACATCCTGTATGCATGTTCATCAACCTTTGCGCATCAACGTACTCAAAATCCAGAAGAACTATCATTGCATGATCGTTCCTGCCAAAACCTCCTATCCCCGAACACAACGGACATGGTATGCGTTGCTCTTGTAGTAGCTGAGGACATAGGCCCCATCGAACATCACGATCCATGCGGTGCTCGTATCTTCCGAAAAGGTGGTGGAAGACCAGTAAGACAAGCGGTCCTGAAACGGCACCTCTTTACGGATGACTGGGCGATATCTGCTCCTGTCGAGAAGACTCTCAAGCTCCCTTGCGCTCGGCAAACGCCAGTCCTTCTTCCCGTCCAATGACAGGGTCTCCGCGCAGTCCATGGCTTTCTCCCAGGTCATTTCCCCTGGAGATACATACTGCCATTCCAGGCCGGTTTCAGGGTCTGCCCAGGTCAACATTATTCCTCCACAGGAGCAATAGCACAAAGACAGACCCTCAGATTGGTTGCACCAATCGCCGGATCCATACTCTCATGGGAGTTGTCCGTCAGGAGGTTGATATTTGAAATATCCCAGCCATGCCCCGGATCCTTTATTTCCGGAAACCACCATCCATGTTCTGCCACAACCACTCGAGGATCAATGCCGTCGTTCAGTTTTGCGCGTTCCTTGACTCGCCCTCTCGGGGATTCGATCCAGACCCATTGCCCGTCCTCGATCTCGTGCTTTGCGGCCGTCTCGGGGTGAATTTCCACGATTGGATCCGGCCTGATTTCCCTGAGCCAGGGAATCATTCGATTGGCTGAATGAAAGAAGGTCGGCGTTCTCAATCCAGCGTTCAGGATATAGGGATATTTTCCCGCAATATCCGGTGTTGAAACCGGGCTCTCGGGGAGTTCAGTGTATTTTGGCAGGGGATCAAAACCCCATTTTTCCAAGGTTGTTGAATAAAGCTCCACCTTCCCTGTGGGCGTTGAAAAGCCCCTTTCTTTGTACTTATGGTACACCATCTCACCTTGCAGGTACCCCTTTTCCCTGAACTCCTCCCACGTCAGGCCGGACGGTTCGAGCAGGTAATCCAGACCGTCTTCCACCGTATCCCACCATTCCTGGCCCATCTTTTTCCCCAGCTCCTGAAAAATCTTGTGGTCCTGCCAGCACTCCCCGATCTCCACACACTTCTGTCTGGCCAGAACAAAGCCATGGCGCTTCCAGTTGTCTGCCACGTGATTGGATTCCAGCCACGTGGCAGCGGGAAGGAAGATATCAGCCAGTTCCGCAGTGGGGGTCAGGAAGAAATCAACCACGGCCAGGAAATTCAGATTCTTCAGGGCATCATACGCTTCCCGGGCGTTGGCTCTGGTGGTTACGGGATTGGTCCCGCACAAGAGCCCTGCCTTGAGTTGATATGGCTTTCCGGTCAGGATTGACTCCCAGGCGACCTTGGGGGTTATAAAAGCTACCCTGGCTCCGAGCTTGTACCGGTCGCCTCCCAGCCGCTTTGCGCGAGCTTCTCCGGAAAGGTCCCTGTGCCGGGAGAACTCGGCAACCGTCCTCGTGGGAGGGTTCACGTAGAGGACATTCCCGCCGGGGGCGTCCAGGTTCCCGGTGGCTGCCATAAGTCCGGTCAAGGCACGGGTGCAATCGGCACAATTATTGGTTTGTTCCGTGGGCACGCCCCAATGAATGCAGCCCGGCTTGGTCATGGCATACATTCGTGCCGCCGTGCGGATGAGTTCCTTATCAACCCAGGTGATTTCCTCCACCCTGTCAAGAGAATACTCCCCGACCCTTTCTCTGAAGGCATCCCAGCCGTTGATATAGTCTGACGCAAACTCCTTTTCATACAGCTCTTCCTCAATAATTACATGGTGGAAGCCCATGGCCAAGGCCGCGTCAGTTCCCGGTCGAAGCTGGAGCCAGAGGTCGGCCTTTTTGGCGACAAATCCCTTTCGAGGGTCTATTGCGATGAGCTTCGCTCCTTTCTTATACGCCTTCCAGAAATCTACGCCCTTGTATTCATCCGGGTTGGTCCATTGAGGATTGCATCCCCACAGCACGATACACTTCGGCCCTCCCCGATAGTCGCAGATCGGTAGATTCCCGCAGGTGATCAGGGTTGACGCCACCCTTGAGACATAGCACATGTGGCCGGCCGTGAGCACGTTGGGCGTGCCCAACTGATTCGCGAAGCGATAGAGGTGGCTTTCGTAATCCCTTCCGGTCCCTTGACCGACGACGATGTACTCCGGCCCGTATTCATCAATGACAGTCTGAAACCTGTTCGCGATGGTATCAAGGGCCTCATCCCACGAAATTCTCTCCCATTTCCCGGCCACTTTCTTCATGGGATGGAGGATCCTGTCGGGGTGATAGGCCAGCTGTGTAATAGCCAGACCCTTGCTGCAAAGGGTTCCGTGACTGATAGGGGAATCCGGATCCCCCTCCACCTTGATTACCTTCCCGTCCTTCACGTGGGCGATGACACCACATCCACCATGGCAATTGCGACAGGCGGTCCGAATTTTCGTTACTTCTCCCATGACTCCTCACCTCCTTCAGTGTTGACCTCGGCCACATCTGAAATCCCGAATCTCAATGCGTGGGTGAAACCCAATATACACCGCGCATTTTTTTCGACTACGGGAATGCCCTCCCCCAGGGTCTTCAGTTCCCTGACAAGGTCTTCAATCCCTTCTATCCTGGTCTTCATCTGGCGTAAAAGCTCACCATTCGTGCCGATCATGATGCCGCACCTCCTTGCATTTCTCTGAGATCCTTGAACCTCTTCGATTTCAGGGTATATCTGCGTAGAGTTCCGGGCTTCACCGGCATCACGACAAACCGCAGATTCGTCTTTATTTTCAATCTGTCGGAGATCCTGTTCACGAGTTCTTTCATGTCCGATTCTCCCATTTCTTCCCTGGGCTCTGCTTTGAGGGATATTTCATCCATGATCCCCTTTTTTTGGACGGTGATCTCATATTCCGTGATCTCGGGAAATTCCGCCCTCAGCACCTCTTCCACGGACACCGGAGTAAAAAGCACGCCCCGGATCTTTCGCAGATCATCCGCCCTGCCGGCCACTCCCTCAATCATCAGGGATGTTCTCCCGCAGGCACAATTGCCCGTTCCCTTCCGTACCACGTCATTCGTATTGAACCTGATGAGGGGAAAAGAACGTCTGCCGAGGGGGGTTACCACTGCAATCCCCAGTTCGCCTTCATCCACCTCCCTGCTCATCGTGTCCATATCGAGAATCTCCACCAGGAAAAAGGGTTCCATGATGTGGAGGCCCGCCCGTTCTTCACACATGGCGGCCCAGGCACAGGGTTCGGTCCCGCCGATGTGGTCATAGACCTCCGCTCCCCAGCTTTCTTCCAACCTCTTTCGGGTGGCATCAGGCAAGGGTTCTCCTGCGCACAGCATCCGTTTTACGCCCATCTCCTCAGGGGACAAACCCAAGGACCGTGCTGTTTCAGCCAGGTGGAGCCCGTAGGTCGGCGTGTTGAGGAGGGCTGTAGCCCTGACCTCCCTGATTTTATTGATTCTTCCCCTGGTATCCAGGGCCCCGCCCGGAATAACCGTGCAACCGAGCTTCTCTGCCGCATAGTGGCCTTCCCAGAAGGCCACGTACACATTATATCCGAAGGGAATAAACACCCTGTCCGTCTCCCGGAATCCGGCCATCCACAGGATATGACACCATACTTCCACACGCCACTGCCAGCTTTCCCAGCTCTCGGGCACATACACGGGCGTCCCCGTGGTGCCGGAGGTCTGGCGAAAAACGGCCACTTCTTCTCCGGTCACCGCGAGGAGTTCTCCGAACGGAAACGGTTCTTTTCCGGCCTGCGCACGTCTCAAATCACCTTTGTCGATGATTGGAATCCGCCTGATGTCCTCAAAGGTTTTTATGTCTTCAGAGTCAATCCCCTGGTGCTTTTCCTTGTAGAGAGCGGCATGCGCCCCGGCGTATGAAAAGATTTTTCGAAAATTCTTGATTTGAATCCGGCCCAATTTCTCCCTTGGCAATGTTTCAACGAAGGGATTCCAATAGTTCCGTTCAGGCGAAGACATGCAAGCTCCTCCTTTTGTCCCCGGAATACACCGTGTACCATCGAAAATGAACCGGTGACTTGATGCTGCACTCCTTGTTCAACCACGCTTAAGAAAGGCCATGAGCGCCGTGAGGCTCTCCAAGATCATATCGGGCGCTGTATCTCCGGTAACATCTTCTTTCCTGTATTTGCCCGTAGTCAAAAAGATTCCAAGCAGCCCCATTTCTTGAAACCCCTTGATATCCGTGTGGAGATCATCACTGATGATGGCCAGTGTTTTCTTCTCCCGGCGAAATTGTTCAAACAAGGCCTTGTTGTATCGTTCCCCCATTTTCCCGAAATGGACAACATGATCGCGATAATCAGTGGCATAGGTCAACAGCCGGCATATGGCGCCGGCCCCGGCGAACAGCGTGCCGTCATCGTCCAGGATGGCTCGGTTATCGTTCATTGCAAAAAGCCGGGCACCGTATCTCGTCATGGCCGTCATGGCCGTCTTAATCTCCTTAAAATCCAGTGTCCTGTCCTGTGCTACAAGAACTGCGTCGACAGCAGCATCCGTTTTGACGGAAAAGCCCTCCTCCCGCAGGGCCTCTTTCAGGGCCCCGGTACCCATGACAAATACCTCCTTCATTCTCTGTTCCTCAAGCACTTGCGGACAGACGGCGAGGGGGGAAACGATTTCCTCTGCAAGCACCGGTATGCCGTTTTCCTGCAGCTTTCGGGCAATTCCCGGTGGTGTCTTCGTGGAATTGTTTGTCACAATCCTGAACGGAATGCCTGCGTCTTTAAGGAACGCAATGAAATCCGCGGCATCCGGGAACGGGATCATTTCTTTTCCCTGGACCAGCACGCCGTCCAGATCAACGAGCAGGCCTTTTATGGTTTCCATCAAAACCTCGCTCTCCCCTAAACTTGGAAGCCATCAAACTTGTCCCAGAATTTCTTATCTTCTTCCTGCCAGTCGGACCCGAATCTCCTCTCAAAGTAAGACGCAAACCGGTCATACCAGCGCCACCAGGTGCTCTTTCCCTTTTCCTGGGCATCCAGGACGTCATGCAAAAACAGGGCAATATCCGTCATTTTATCTTTCGGCACATACAAGGCGGCGCCTTCCTTGTAGGATTTTATGACGTTCTCTTTGTTCAGGGCGTGGGCGGTGAGCATGACGGGAATCACTTTTCTCTCCTTTGCGATTTCCAGGAGCCCGTAGCCGTCAACCCCCATGATATCGAGGATTGCCATGTCAAAATATTCGCTCTCAAGCAGCTCCTTCCCCTTTTCGAAGGTAGTTGCCTTTACCACTTTGCACACGGATAATAATTCACCGAGTGTTTCGAGGACATCCTCTTCATCATCCACAATGAGAATTCTCTTCCCTTCCAGCAGGTTCGACTTTTTCATACGTATACTCCCTTTCCACCTCGGTCTATTCTATTATTTGCCCCGGGGAATTCACGTGCCTGATTTCCCGGCAATGCTTCCGTGGAGCAGGGCTTTACCTCCCATGTCCAAGTTCCGCCGAGATCCTCTCACAGGTTTCTTGCACGCTGTTTGCAAGGTCATGTATTGCCTCTCCAGGAACAGCATGTCCCGCGGGAACGGCGATACCCAGGGCGGCTATCACGCTGTGCGTATAGTCCCTGATGGGTGCAGCGATTCCGATGATTCCTTCGACGGCCTCACCGTTTTCGATGACATACCCCCGGTCCCTGATGTCTTCCAATCGCTTCCTGAATTTCTCCTCATTCGTAATGGTTCGTGGCGTGTATGCGGTAAGGGGATTTTTCTGCATTATTTCATTGAGGTTATCAGGTTCCAGGAAGGCACTCAATATCATGCCCAGCATCCCATAATGGAGCGGTCTGCGCCAACCGATGTCCGATGAAATACGGACCATACTGTTCCCTTCGCGTTTGTCAACATACACCAACTCTTCTTCCATCATGACGCCGAGAAGAACGGTCGATCGAGTTTCTTTCTGCAAAAGGTCCATGAAGTGGGCGGCCGCCTTTCGCAGGGAAAAGGAAGAAAAGACAATCCCGCCCAGTTCGAACAGGCGCATCCCCAGCTTGTATCTCTTTGTTTTGGGGTCCTGCTGAAGATATTTCCGGTTGGTCAGGTTCACCAGCATTCTCTTGACGGTCGTTTTATTGAGCCCTGTTTGTCCGACAATCTCAAGGAATCCCAGCTCCTTATTTTCAAAGGTAAAGCAGTCAAGGATATCCAGCGCACGTTCCACCGCTTGAACCCGATAGGAAGGTTTCCTTTTGTTTCTATTTTGTACAATCATCATATATTCCACTTCCAACTGCTGAGTTCCATTCATTTTTGCTTGACATTATCAAGTCCGCCGGATAAAGTCAATTACAATATGAACCCAAGTTTCATAATATGAAACCATCAAATCTTCCCTTGCAGGCCGGAAAGCAGAGGGAGAAAGCGTTTTTCCCCGGATCGATAAAATCTTCCGGGTCCTCCGCCAAAGATGGAGGGCTTCGTCAAAACGAAAGGAGGGCTGGTCATGCTGAATGATTTGAGACAATTTCTGGACGCTCTTAAAGAGAAAGGAAAACTCCGGACTGTTGAGAATGCAGACTGGGATCTCGAAATCGGGACAATCAACGAGCTCATGGCTGAACGGCAGGGCCCGGGTCTGATTTTCGACCATATCAATGGCTACCCTCCGGGGTACCGTGTGGCCACAAACCTCATGCATCACAGGATAGGCCAGAAACTGGCGTTTGGTTTCTCTGAAGAGATGTCGGATCTGGAATGCGTAGCCGACTGGAAAGACAGATGGAACAAATTCACACCGGTTCCTCCTGTTGAAGTGGCAGATGGTCCTGTCAAGGAAAACATGCTGAGGGGAGATGACATCGACATATATAAAATACCGACCCCCAAATGGCATACACACGACGGCGGCCGGTATATCGGAACCGGCGTCATTACCATCACCAGAGACCCCGATGAGGGCTGGGTAAATTTCGGGACATACCGTGTTATGATCCAGGACAAAACCACGTTGGCCTTTTACGCCTCACCGGGCAAACACGCCACCATCATGCGGGAAAAGTACTGGGCGAAAGGGAAACCCTGTCCCGTGGCAATGTGTTTCGGACAGGACATGCTGCTTTTCGGCATTTCCACTATCGGTCTTCCCTGGGGCATGTCGGAATATGACCTCGCGGGATACATAAAAGGGAAAGGGATCGAAGTAGTTGTTGATGAGGAAACAGGACTTCCTATTCCTGCCACGGCGGAAATTGTGGCCTGCGGTTTTTCACCTCCACCTGAAGAAGACAGCCGGCCGGAGGGTCCCTTTGGCGAATGGCAGGGATATTATGCATCCGGGACAAGGAACGAGCCCGTGGTGCATATCAAGACGCTCTACCATCGAAATGATCCCATCCTTTTCGGTCAACCCCCAGTGAAGCCGCCGGTCAATACCTGGTTTCCCATCCCCCTGCACACGGCAAGTTTCCTCTGGAACCGTCTGGAGCAATCCGGTATGATGGACATCCGAGGGGTGTACGTACACGGTCCGGGCAACCGTATTATCGCGGTTATCTCTCTCAAGCAGAGATATCTCGGACATGCAAAACAGATCGCCACCCTCGCCGGGGCCTTCCTGCAGGGCGGCGCGTGTACCGGACGGTATATCATAACGGTAGATGAAGACATTGATCCATCGAACCTGGATGAAGTCCTCTGGGCGGTTTGCACACGCTGTGATCCGCAGAACTACATTGATATCGTGCCGGGATTTTTGACCAGTCCTCTTGATCCGATGCTTAATCCCGACAAACGGGCACGGAAGGATTATACCACTGCGAAGGTTTTCATAGACGCGTGCCGCCCCTACCATTGGAAACGTGAATTTCCACCGGTCAATGTGGCAGGCCCTGATCTGAGGGGAAAAATCCTCAGCAAATGGAAGAGCTTGTTCGAAGGGGTCTAGTGCCGTGTCTCAAGAGTTTTGTACCTGGTTTTGGCGATTTAACATGGTGATGAAACACGTCATAGAACAAGCATCGTGTAAATCCGAATTTCGAAATCCGAAATCCGATTGCTCAAAATTCAAAACGATTGCTCTTGAGCACCTAAGCGTTTAGGTCATTTGTATTTTTGTCATTCGAATTTGTTTCGAGTTTCGATATTAGGATTTCGAATTTTCCGTCAACGCGATAGTGGGTCAAATCCATAAATATAAAGCGATACTTCACCTTGCCAAAAGCAGGAACGGAATTTGTGAGACTGGAGACTAGGAGCTATTTTTCTCCTTGAAAGTCTCTGACAGAACCGGCTCTCGCCAAAGAAATACGTTTCTTTACAGGATGAAGGCGACAGCATTACAATTGGACGTTTGACTACTCTTCAGGTTGTGTTTCGTTTTATAACGAGGATAATATGGGCAAGGTGGTTCTTCTCATCGGGACTCTTGACACAAAGGGAGAGGAGATTGACCTGCTGAAAACCCTGATCAGCGGAAGGGGACACGACGTCCTTGTCGCAGATCCCGGTATTTTGGGAAAGCCCTACCTCAAGGCGGATATTCCCCGCGAACAAATTGCCGAGGCGGCCGGAACCACCATTGACAGCCTGCGGGAGAAGGCGGATGAGGCGCATGCCCAAAAGACCATGGGCATCGGGCTGAACAAGATAGTGGGCTCCCTGTCGGAATCCGGCCGCATCCATGGGTTGTTGGCCATAGGAGGCGGACAGGGTTCCATTATCGTTGCACCCACGCTCAAATCTCTGTCTCTCGGATTTCCAAAACTGCTCGTTTCAACAAAGGCCAGCCAGGCCGGCATCAGGCCCTATGTGGGCCCGAAAGACGTGGCCGTTCTTCCGCCGGTGGCCGATCTTGCCGGTATCAACCGTCTGACCCGCAGGATACTGACCAATGCTGCGGGGGCGATCTCCGGTATGGTGGAAATGGAAGAGCCGGTTGGCGAAGACAAGCCCCTCATAGTACTGAGCATGAACGGAACGGTCACCGATTGCGGCTTAGCCGTGAAATCCCTCCTGGAGGAGGCCGGATATGAAGTGCTCGTCTTTCACAGCATCGGAACGGGCGGTGAAGCTTTGGAGTCTTACGTGGCTGATCAGGATGTCTCGGCGGTCATTGAGCTCGCGGTCAACGAGATCGGGAATGACCTTTTCGGCGGGCTCGCCTCCGCGGGTCCACGCCGTCTCGAATCCGCCGTAAGCAAGGGAATCCCCCTGGTTCTCGTTCCCGGAAGCGCCGACTTCATTAACTTCCTCGGACCCGATACCGTCCCGGAAAAATACCGAAGCAGAAAACTCCATGTACATAACCCCCAGGCCACCCTCCTGCGAACGAATGAGCCTGAGAATCGCCTCCTGGGGGAGACCATCGCACGAAAATTGAATCAGACTCGTGGACACGCAGCGATTCTGTGGCCCAAATTGGGGCTCTCAACAGTAGACTGCATGGGAAAACCATTCTGGGATCCGGATGCGGACAGGGCTTTAATCGAGAGTCTGAAAGAACATCTCGACCCGAAAATTTCGATACGGGAGGTTGATGCGTACATCAACGACCGCGACTTTGCAGAGACCGTGGTGGAAATGCTGCAATTGGGAATCCCGGACGCAGATTGATCCGCTCATTGCGTCAAGTACCATTTTTCTGATCGGATTCATGACCGCATTGTTTGCACCCCGGTTTTCTCGCAAGAGTGATAACAGTGAATCTCCTCTTGCAGAGCGGGAGACATCAGTTGTCACCCGAGGGAGGCTCAGGGAGGGATCCATTTCGACCAGAATATCCTGCGGCCGGATTTTTCTTGACCCGCAAGGCCAAATCCCGTAAAGTCAAGTTTTAAAAAAGGAAGTTCTTATCACCTTTATCACCTCTCCTCTCCTTCACTTTGCACATCCCGGCTCTCGGAGGTGAAGATGGCCAAAGCCCTCGATATGGACCTTGAAGAACGAGTCAACCTTTTCAGGTGCGCCATGGGTTTCCAAGGGATCTCGGATTGTGAGCTTGAAAAAATCGCTCACGAGGCGTCCGTCGGATCTTTTGAGCCCGGTGAGGCCGTTTTTTTTGAAGAGGATCCATGTGAGGCCTTCTGTGTGGTGGCCGAAGGCCTTGTCAGAGTCTCCATCGGATCATCCTCCGGAAATCGAATGACCTACCTATTGGCCGGCCGGGGAGAACCTTTGAACCTGGTGGGTCCCTTCACCGGTTCGCCCCGGCTCCTTTTTGCCGAAGCCGTGAGCAAGGCCAAGGTGGTCTTTGTGAAACGGGACGCGTTTCTCTCCTTCGCCTTTAGAAACCCCCAGGTCATGATCAATGTCATCTCCATCCTGGGAAAAGCGGTCGACAGCGCAAACAACAGAGTGCTGGATATGTGGGAGAAACCTGTGGAAGAGCGGCTCTTGAAAGTGCTTTACACCCTTTACAGGAAGTTCGGGGTCACGCTCTTTTTTACGAGTCGGGAACTGGCTGAACTGGCCGGCACGACCCCGGAGTCGATTCTTCGCGCTATCGGGCGATTGCGCGGAATGGGAATCGTAAGCACTGCCAGGGGCAAACTCGTCATAAGGCGAAGCAACCTCCTGGCGGAGTCCTGCGAAAATACCCTCTGGATTTAGACCACCCTGTCTCCCAACATGATGCGCGTCATTGACAGCCTTGATCCTAATCAAGCAAACTTGTGATGATATGCAGCACTCTGCAGCGAAACTCCACTGATGCCGCGACAATAGGAGTTCGGCTGAGAAGTGGTATCCACATGCCCTTGAAACGGAGAGGAGAAGATTCTTCTGATGCTTGCAGATCAAAAGTATTGGAACCCATTGCTGGAAACGCTGCCTCTCCGTAAGGTCAAGGAACTCCAGTTGACGAAGTTCCAGCGCATCTTCAAATGGGCCTATGAGCGCTCCAAGTTCCACCGGGCCCTCTATGACCGGGCATCCATCAGGCCCGAAGATATCAGGTCCCACGAGGACATCCGGCGCATCCCCACGGTGGAGAAGTCCATGATGCGGGATGTTCAGCGCAAGGACCCGTTTCCTTACGGAGACGCGCTTTGCGTCCCCCTTGAGGAGGTGAGCGAATTCAGGCAAACCAGCGGCACCACCGGCCAGCCGGTGTATCAGGCCGATACATGGCAGGACTGGGAGTGGTGGGCCGAGTGCTGGTCCTTCATTTTATGGGCGCAGGGGTACCGCCCATCGGACCGGGTGTTCATCCCCTTCGGCTACAATGTGTTCGTGGCCTTCTGGGCAGGGCACTATGCAGCCGAGAAGATCGGGTGTGAGGTCGTACCGGGGGGCGTCCTGGATACAACCGCCAGGATTCTGAAAATCCAGGAGCTGCGGGCAACGGCCCTGATGGCCACACCGACCTACGTTCTTGGAATGGCCGACACGGCCATGAACAAATTGGGTATTGATCCCCGTATGCTCCCCGTAAACAAAATTACGTGCGCAGGTGAACCTGGCGCCAGCATTCCGAGCACCAAAAAGCGCATGGAAGAGGCGTGGGGCGCAAAGGTCTTTGATCACGCCGGCGCCACCGAGATCGGGGCGTGGTCGTACGAATGCGCGGCGCAGCCAGGCGGGATGCATGTAAACGAGGCCATGTTCCTGGTGGAGATAGTGGACGTGGAGACCGGGGAAATTATCGACGAGCCGGAAAGGCAGGGCAAGATGATCATTACCGCCCTCGATCGTCAGGCTCAGCCTTGTGTCCGATTTGATTCCAAGGACATCATTGAATGGGATCCCGAACCCTGTCCGTGCGGCCGGTCATTTCGACTCATCAAGGGCGGCGTGGTGGGCAGGGCGGACGACATAACGAAGGTCAAAGGAGTGCTCCTTGCCCCTTCCGCCATTGAGGAGGCCGTAAGGGGGGTGGGCGGTCTTGGAGATGAATACGAAGTGGTGGTGGACAAGGTGGGGGATATAGATCGCATCACCCTCAGGGTGGAATTGAGACCAGAGGCCTTGGAACAGGCCGCTTCTGTCAAAGACAAACTGGTGGACCAACTGAGGATCAAGACCAACCTGAGATACAACATAGAGTACCACGACTATGGATCCCTGCCCAGGTACGAGGTAAAGGCAAAGCGATTCAAAGACCTGCGCAAGGCACACTGAACCGGAGTGAGGAAATGAGCCCCGAATTTGATATGGAGAAGATGGACCACCTGATTCAGGAGATGAAAAGGACCGCCGGGGAGGTGGAAAATGCCGGAGGTGAAATCCCCGCGGTCGTGAGAAACGTAAAGCGTATCATGGCGAGCATCAGGATGCTGGAAATCAACGTCTCCGACGTATCAGGGATACTGAAGACAGCCTGATGCCATGGGGAATCCTGGACGTAACCTGATCCGCTCGCTGCTTCATCAGAGGAAAGGGGGTGGTATGGCAAACCTGGTACTTTTGTCGGCTCGTATGCAAAAACAATCACAAATTTGGAGGCGCTCAAAATGAAAAGGAATCTTCTTACCATTGTTCTGATCGGATTCGTGATCGCTTTATTTGCCGCCCCGGCTTTCTCGGCAAAGGTGCTAACATTGAAGGTTGCGAACTATTTTCCACCCCCCGCGCCGCATTCCAAGATCTTTGAGGACTTTGCGCGGGACCTGGAACAGCGGACCAACGGCAGGATAAAAATTCAGTACTTTGCAGGAGGCTCGCTGCTCAAAGCTCAGAGAATGTACGAAGGCGTGGTGACAGGCATTGCAGATATCGGGTTCTCTCATGTTGAATATACGCCGGGCCGCATGCCGGTTACCGAAGCGTGTGACA
>CAZWEV010000044.1:0-34868 GCA_964633015.1 uncultured Desulfobacteraceae bacterium
CTGCAAAGGATCTGGGTTTCCGGGTCCTGAAAAACCAGTCCCACGGGTCTCTTTCCATCCGTCCCCGCAAAAACGATCTTCCCGGATACCTCTCCCCGCTTCAAAAGTCCCTGGATCGCCAAGACGAGGGTCGTTTTCCCGCTCCCGGAAGGCCCGGTAATGCACACACACTCTCCAGGAAGCACCTCCAGGGACACTGCGTTGAGCGCACGCGATGAGTGACTCGGGTACACATAGGAAAAATCCCTTATGTCAAGAAGCGCGCGCAATAATCTTGCCTTTCCACACCCATCAGCACCATCTTTTCCCAGGAGAAATCCAGCACCAGACTCAGTGACTCCCCTCCCGCAAAGCCGGAGGCATGGGGAATTGTCCGGGGGGCTGCTCAGAGAGGAAGCCATTTCTTCCGTTCCGAGCAGCACACCTTACTGCGCCCTGCTTTGGCAGGAATATCAGAAACGAACAGTGACGCCGCTGTAGACAGTCCGTCCCGCCTGGGAGAATCCGTAGCTTTCCTCGTAGTTCTCATCGAACAGGTTGTTGGCACCCACAAACAGGCTTACCCGATCATGCCACAGCGCCTGTTCCATTTTCAGGTTGAACACGGTAAAATCGTCCAGCTGCCGTTTCGTAAGCGGCGATTTCTTCGAGTAGTAATACTGATTTCCCACATAGAGCATATCGGCGTACACGGAAAGGTCGCAAGGGAAGTGATAGCGGGCTTCAAAGGTGATCTTGTCCCGGGGACGATATTGGAGCTGATCCACCTCCGTCCCGGTCGAAAGGTCTTTGGTTACCATGTACGTGTAGCCGACCTTCAGGTAAAGGGCTTTGATCAAGCGGTTTTCAAGGCTTACCTCAACACCTTTGAAACGGTATTTCTGGTTATTCTCATACAGGTCCGTAGTATCATTCTTCTCGATGTAATCCTTTACATTACTCTGAAATCCCGTCAGACTCACCCTGGACTTGAAGGGCAATTCCTGGTCTACCCCGACCTCGTAGTTGTTGGATTTCTCGGTCGTCAGATCCAAATTACCGCTTTGCGGATCATACAGTTGCTGGACAGAAGGGAAACGAATCGTCCTCGCAGCGGAAGCCCTGATCCTTGTTCCCGGCAAGGGATCAAAGTGAGCTCCCGCCATGAAACTCGGACGGGAATCATCCTTGCCTTCGTCCTTCTTGAACCAGTGGTAGCTGTAGCCCAGGACGAGACCCGTTTTCTGCAAAGGAGACACCTCGTATTGCAGGGCGGTGGAATAATATTCCACATCATTTTGCTGGTCGAGCGACTCAAAAGAATTGGTGCTGACAGCCGTCCAGCCCCCAACATCCAAGTCATCCATGCGACCGTTGAGTCCCACCGTGAAGATACCGGCCGATTTCAGGTCAACGTTCGCCTGTACCGTTAGGCCCTTGATCGTATTTTCCGTCTTCTCATGGTAGGACCCCTTCTTGCTCTGTGTCGTGTATGACGAATCGTCATACTGGTTCTCCACCTGGGACATCCTGTTCACATAGACCCAGGAACGGAGTTCCACCGGTCCCGGCAGGTCATAACTCCCCGACAGCTGAAACGAGGCCTTATTATACCGATCGATTCGATCATACTTGGGCGTCTGGGCAAAGGGGTCGTTCCTGTCGTTAATCACACTCGAGGGTATCCCATATGCGCCGCCGGAATAATTGAAGACCGCCCCCACATTGCTTCGATCGTTCGGGGCAAATCCCATATTGGCGAACAGATTGTCCTCCCTCCTGTCGCTGTTTTCCCGGAGCCCGCCATCCTCCTCAGAGGTGGAATGGAAATCGTCCGACAACCGCCACCCATTACTCCGCAGGCTGCTGCCGCTCAGAAAAAAATCCATTCCGTCCTTGCCGCCGGAGATATCGCCGCGTCCAAGAACCGTGCTTCCACTGGCTGCTTGCCCCGATGCCTGCCCGTGAAAACCTTGAGTTCCCTTCTTTGTGATAATATTGATCACACCCCCCAGCCCCCCCTGGTCGTAGAGGACCGAGTGGGTGCCGTAAGACACCTTTATCTTCGCGATATTTTCCACGGGCACAGTGGCCGCATTAAACTGTCCGTCAAAGGTAGAATTGAAGGGAATGCCGTCAAGGAGGAGCAGGACGTGCCTGGGACGGAATCCCCGGAGGTCTATGAAAGACTCTCCCCTCGGTCCGACCCTCACCTGGATCCCGGGCAGGAGCTTTATGGCCTCGGCGAGGTTCGTGGCACCGCTGGCTCTTATTTCGCCTGCCGACACCTCCCGGACCGTTCCGACTGATTCGGCACCGCCCTGCTTGGCAGTTACCACCACCTCTCCCAACGTATAGACGCCCTCATCTTTGCTCTGTTCCGCGGCGCCTGCAGGCCTGTTTGTGATCATCATCCCTGCTGCGGAACACAGCAGCCCGAGTACCAGCCACTTTCGAAATCCCATTCCCATCTCCTTACTAGAAATTTTTGGTCATTTCTATTACTTTACCCACCCTGTTGTCAACATCAATTCTTTATCATCCTTTTAATTCCCTATAATGACCCTTGTTTTCTTATAGTAACCAGGTAGCCTGCAACTGAGCACCATACCTCAGGCAGTCTCTTAACCCAGGGAAAAACGTTTTTTGGAATGACTGGTGAGAAAACGCCGTATTTCAGGGCTTATCTTTGGAGGAAGTCCTGACAAAATCGGGAGAGAGTGGAAATGGAAGGAAAGTTGAATCCGGAATCTGTCGAAAACAGAAATGCCGGTTGGAAGGGCTAATTCAAGTGAAAACGAACGGGAATTTTCACCCGCATGTTCACCACCCTTCCATTTTCTGATCCGGGTTTGAAAATCCACTTTTTGACAGCCTCTAGTGCAGCTCTATCAAGGCTCCGGTGGCCGCTTGACTTGGAAATCTTTACATCCCCTGCCGTTCCGTCCTTCTTGACGAGAACTTCTACTATTACGGTCCCCTGAAACCTGCGGCGCCTTGCCAGTTCCGGATATTTGGGCCGCGGATTCTCCAGATAGAGAGGGATTGCCATTTGAGCCGCCGGCCCTGATGGTCCTGGTTCGGTCTCAGCAGCAGCCTGACCTTGTTCCGGTATTGCAGAGACTCGATCAGGGTAGTCGGATAACGCATCCTGCACTGTCTCATCGTTCATAGGTTCCTTGAAACCGTTTACCGATGGAGTTTTCGAGATCTCCTTCTTTGGTGCCGGAACGGCATCTGCTGCCTGCTCAGGCTTGTGTGCTTCGTGGTTCTCCATGGGACCCGATGAATGGGGTGAGGGAACCGGTTTTGCTATTGCCTTGCGAGACACGAGCTTCTGGCGGTCCGCAGATTTGTGGTGGGGCTTATTTTTTGGGTGCGGTTTTGGGTTCGGGAAAGGCTTCGGTTTGGGGAGTGCCTTGCGCTCGATCTTTGCAGCCACCGGGCCTTTTCTCATTTTCGGGACCTTTTCCCGGACAGTTGCTTTGGGACCGGGTACCGGTTTCACGGAAACAAGCGTCAGGCTCAATGGGCTTTCATGCACCGGGTTCAGGGTTTTCCCGGGAAACCATCCGGACCCGCTGCTCAGAAAAAGCGCATGTATTCCAAGGGCGATTGCTCCAGCCAGAAAAAGTCTTTTCACCTTCCCTGCTCCGCCTGTGCCTGGAGAGAGATCCTGGTTAAACCTGCCGTCCTGATCTGGTCCAGCACCTTGAAAAGTCTCTGGTAAGAGAGCGCTCGATCCGCGAAAAGAAGCACTCCCGTGTCTGTTTTTCCCGCCGATTTCCTCTGTAATGTTTCCACCAGCGTATCACCGGTAACCTGCTTTTTATCCACAAAAATACGGCCGTCGGCCTTGACCGTCACCGAGAGAATCAACTTCTTACTCACCTTCGCCGTGGTGGAGGTAGGAAGACGGACGGGGAGGCCTCGATGGACGGCCATGGACAGCATGGCGTAAATAAAAAAGACCAGCAGGAGAAAGACAATATCAATGAGGGGCAGCATTTCAATGCGTGCCTTCTTCTGCGCGGGCCGGTACACCTTCATGGATCAGTACCTCTCTGCACATGATCCTGGTCCAGCTTTTGATACACGATTTCCAGGCTGGTGGCATACTTCTCAATGACCATGGCCGCATTTTCCACCCGGGTATTGAAATAATTATAGGGGAATACCGACAGGATCGCTATGGCGAGCCCGGCGGCAGTGGTAATCAGGGCCTGAGCGATTCCGGCCGTGACGGCTTGAGGGTGCTCTATTCCCGCCATACCCAGGAGATCAAAGGATGAGATAATCCCGAGGACCGTTCCGAAAATACCCAGAAGCGGGGCCACGGTAATCATGGTGTCCAGCACCGCCATGAACCGCCGCATGCGTTTCATTTCATCGGCTGCTGCCGATTCCATGGCCTTGACCATGGAAAAGTCGCGGTGCAGGATTCCCGTGACCAGAATCCTGACAATGAAGTCCCTGGAGCCCGAAACGACCTCCCTCACGTCCTCCCAATTCCCTTTCTGGCACAAACTGAGCACCCGTTCCACCAGTGACTGGTCGCGTCTCATATCTTCCCGAAACCAGAAGAGCAATCGTTCAATCACCACGGTCATGGCAATAATGGAACACGCGAGGAGCGGGTACATCACCGGCCCTCCCTTTACAAACAGATTCATCATGGTTTCCATCACCTCGTCCGGCAATTGGTCTATTAATTCGTTAGCATATTACTATGTTTCAACGCCGTGCCAAATCGGTCCTCTCGAGAAAACAGGGGAACGGGATGTTCCCGAGGCGGCGTCATGTCGGCCCTGGAGCAGGACAGCGGAAGGGACGACATCCGCAGTGAGCGGAGCCATGGACGGCGAAGCGAACGAAGCAGAGGGAATATGCCGGTTCTCTGCTTACAAGGCTTCAATATGTTCGTGTAATCGCAAATCGAAGCACTGAGCCTGCCACCTCCGGTCTCTACACCTAAACAATGCTCACCCGGGGTGATCCGGTAGCCGGATTTTTGTCCACGCTAACCGGGCATCCATACACGGCTTCAACGTTTCGCGCGGTAAGGACCTCCCCGGGCGTGCCTTCTGAAAATACTCTTCCCCTGTCCAGGAGCATAATCCTGTCGCAGTACCGGGCCGACAAATCAATATCGTGGGAAACGATCATCAGGCTGAGCCCCCGTTTTTTCTTCAGGGAAGAAAGGAGTTCAAAAATCTCCTTCTTGAAACGAAGATCCAGAAAAGAAGTCGGTTCATCCAGCAATATCAGCTCCGGCTCCTGGGCGAGGGCTCGCGCGAGCAGCACCCGCTGTTTTTCCCCCCCGGAGAGCTGATCGATGGGCCGCTCCGCAAGGTCGCCGCAATGAGTAGCTTCCATGGCTTCAAACGCCACCGCCATATCGTGTTCCCCTTCAAACTGGAACAGACCCATATGGGAAAACCGTCCCATGAGCACCACTTCCAGGGAAGAAAAGGCAAATTGAAAATGATTTTCCTGGGGAACCATGGCGATTTCCCGCGCAAGGCTCACTCTGCTATAGGCCTGAAGGGGCTGACCTTTGAGTGACACGACTCCTTCATGGGGCTCCAGAATCCTGTCCGCGACTTTGAGCAACGTGGTCTTTCCTGATCCGTTCGGGCCGAGAATACCTACCAGTTCTCCGGCCGCCATTTCCAACGATATATCACGCAGTGCCCACTGGGAAGCATAGCGGTATCCCACCTTGTTGAGGGTCAGGAGCCTGCCCATCGGCTTCCCCTTTTTCTGAGCAGATAGATAAAAAACGGTGCGCCAAGAAAAGCAGTGATGACCCCTACCGGCAGTTCCGACGGCGAAATAACCGTCCTGGCAAGCGTGTCCGCTGCGATCAGAAAAATCCCGCCGCCCAGGGCAGACACCGGCAACAGGAGTCGGTGATCCGATCCGAAAATCATTCGGCACAAATGAGGAATGACAAGACCCACAAAGCCGATGAGTCCTGAAAAGGCGACCACCAGACCAATCACGAGCGAGACTACCAGGAAACAGACAAGCTTGGCTCGTCCCACGTCCACGCCCAGGTGAAGCGCCGCTTCTTCTCCGGCCGTCATCAGGTTCAGATGTTTGCTGAAGCAGTAAAGGACCAGGAATGCAGCGATCACTGCGGGGGCGGTTATTGCCGATTCCGCAAACCTGCTCTGGCTCAGGTCTCCGTAAAGCCAGAACAGCATGGTATGGAGCCGGTCATCCACTGCCGTAGCAATAAAAAACATGATGACCGCCGTGAAAAACGCATTGATGATGACTCCTGCCAGGATGATCGTGGACGATTCCATTCCGACCCTTTTCTTCCCGAGCACAAGCACCAGATACATGGTAAGCAGGGCTCCCCCGAATGCCAGAACAGGGACGCCAAAATCAAAACTGAGACCCAGCATGATGCCGAGCACCGCACCGAATGCCGATCCGCTGGACACGCCCAGGATGAAAGGGTCCGCGAGGGGATTTCTCAGAAGCGCCTGAAAGACCACCCCTCCCAACGAAAGGGAAAACCCGGCAAGCCCCGCAAGGATCACCCGCGGGAGGCGTATCCGGAAAATGACGAGCCAGGCAGGGTCCGTTGCTGTCCCGTTTCCGAGAAGCAGATTCCACAGTTGGTCCCAGGTGACCGTAGCGGTACCGATCATGGTCGATAAAACCGCGGTGAGGATCAAGAGGCCCGTGAGGGCAAGGCATACCTTTATAACCCTCGCCGCGGAGAGCGGTCTTCCCCGCATGCCCGGTCCGTTTTGCCGGCTATCCTGAGGAGTCATTGTTTCCCGCCTTCCGGTCCTCATGCCAGTCAACCTCCGGATGAATATGTTCCGCCATAATCTCCAGGCCTTTTATGATACGAGGAGAAGGTCTGTCGATAAGATCCGAATCAATCAGATACACCCTTTTATTCCGGACTGCAGGGATGCTGGGCCATTTCAGCCACTCCTCACGGGCCTTCTCAAAACGGCCGCCCCGCTCCATGGATGAAATAATGATCACATCCGGTTTCTCCGCAAGCACCTCTTCCCTGCTTATTCTCGGATAGGTAACCGGGAGATCCCGGGTCATATTTATCCCGCCGGCAAGCCGGATCACGTCGTTATGAATCGTGTGTTTGTTCACCGTCATGATCGGCCTGATATTGATCTGCAGAAAGACTCTCGGACGTTTCAGGCCCGCCGTTTTTCTAATGATTTTTTCCAGGCGTCCGGTCAGGAGACCTGCAAGCCGGGCCCCTTCTGCCTTTATTCCTGCGATATCGGCGATGCGGGCAACAGTGGCGATGGTCTCCCGCACAGTCCGGGGATTCACGACATACACCGGGATCCCGGCCCGCTCCAGCAGGTGTATGGTGTACGAACTGTTTCCGTCCATGGTTCCCAGGACCAGGTCGGGCTTTAATTCAAGGATTTTTTCCGCATTCACCCTGATATAGCTTCCCACCTTTGGTTTTTTCAGGGCTGCCGCCGGATAGTAACTATAGCGGGTCACCCCTGCCACCCGGCCGCCAAGCCCCAGGTAATAGAGAATCTCCGTGATATTCGGCGCCAGAGATACAATTCTTCCGGGCGGTGAAGGGAGTACCACCGCACGGCCCAGGGCGTCGTGAAAAACAGTGCCCCAACAGGGGATCGCCCCCAAGAGAGAAAGACAGCATACCAGGGCAAGGGCCATCCGCCCCATCCCTCGACAGTTCCGCCTTTGTCTCACGTCTTCCTTCATGCTTCCCTTCTTTCAAAAAAAATCCCAGACCGATATCCTCGATCTGGGGAATTCCCGTTTTTATCCTCAAGATCTTACCCTGGGGAGTCCTGTCTCCACGAAAGGTACCCGGCCTGTTCAGGCAGGTCTTCTGACTTCCCTGCCCTTTTGACGGCCTTCCCGTCAGGGAGATCCAAGCTCACAGGCAAAGCGACGGCAATGAGGTATCAACCATCAACTATGAACTTCAACTCATCCTGCAGTGGCGTAGCAGGAGGCTGTTTTCGGACAGTCTCCACTGCCAAAAGGGGTCCCTCTTCCCGGAAGAAAGAGAGCAGGGTTACAGCGGCGGGCCCGTCCCCGAATTGCACGGGGTTCCCTATTAAGCTCTCGCACACCTGAACAGATATATTTATAAGGAATCTTCCCCGCGAAGTCCAGCCAAATCGTCAAAGAGTTGCCGCACGTGACCCTGGTCCCTGAGAAATGCTGGCTCGCCACACAGGAGATCGCTCTTCCAGGTCTGTTGAAATCCCACGCGTAAAGAGAAAGGATAAAGGCAAAAAGTTCTGCTTGAGAAGAGCGTTCCGAAGTGATAAAGGAAAGGCTGCATCAAGCGCTCACGCTACGACATTGATCTATTTACAAAAATCTGTCACTTCGGTGAAATCCGGAGTCCGGAACCCGGTAATTGCACGAATACATTGGACTCCGGCTTTCGCCGGAATGACAAGAGGACCAGGATAAGCCAAGTGACAGAGATCATTGAGAATGCCAGAGAAGTCCTGGAAATAGAAGCGCAGAGCATTACTGCGCTCATGGAGCGGATTGGTCCCTCCTTTGAGAAGGCCGTGGATATGATCATGAAGGCAAAGGGCAGGGTGATTCTCACGGGCATGGGAAAGTCAGGGCTGGTCGCACGGAAAATATCTGCAACCCTGAACAGCACCGGCACCCCTTCCCTCTTTCTCCACCCGGCGGAAGCCATACACGGTGATCTCGGCATGGTCACCTCCCGTGATATCGTTCTGGCCCTGTCCAACAGTGGTGAAACGACCGAGATCAAGACTATTCTGCCCCTTCTGAAAGGGATGGGAGCCCGGATCATCTCCTTTACCGGAAGGACCGGATCAACCATGGCACAGCTCAGTGACGTGGTCATAGATGTGGGAGTGGAACGGGAGGCGTGTCCCATGGGACTGGCCCCAACCGCGAGCACCACCGCCGCACTGGCTATGGGCGATGCCCTGGCCGTAGCCCTGATCAACCGTCGTCGGTTCAACCAGAAGGATTTCAAGAGGTTCCATCCCGGAGGAAGTCTTGGTGAACGCCTCTCCATCAAGGTACGGGAGGTGATGCTGACGGGAGACTATATCCCGGTCGTCTCAATTGAATCCAGCGTCAGGCAGGCGATCGAAGAAATAAACACAAAACGCATCGGCGCGACCCTTGTCGTGGATGAAAACCAGCACGTGGCCGGGATCATTACGGACGGGGACCTGAGAAGGGCCCTTCTCCGCAACTCCTTGATCCATGATATGAAGATCGCGGATCTCATGTCCCCCTCTCCAAGGACGATCGGCCAGGAGCAGACGGCGGCCGAGGCGTTGGCCATGATGGAAATGCACGGCATAATGCACCTGGTGATAACCGATCGCCAGAACCGCCTCAACGGCATCGTTCATCTCCATGATCTCCTGGGAAGAGAAGAATTCAGGATCAACGAGGGATCCCATCCCTCCGCGGCGTGTGATTTCTAATCCTCTTCCCGTTCATCACCTGCTCAAGCAGGTCCCCGATTGCCATGCATTCCAGGCCGAAAGGAAGATATCCGGCATATCCCAGGATGGGCATTTCAAAAACCCTGAAACGATCAACAAAGGGAATAGTATAAGACCATTTGGCCAGGCTGTAATAGTTCCACATCTCCCAAAACCACCCGCAGAAAAGGGCGGCGGCGGCAGAAGAAACGACCACGCGCCAGTCTCCCTCCCGCACTCCTGACAAGAGCGTTTCTTCACCGAAAAGAACCTGAAGGGAAAGAAGAATCAGAAGAGGTGCAACCCAGAGCAAGGAGAATAAATAATTGGGCCATACCCCGATGCCCAGCAGACCCACATCTGCGGCAACCAGGGTCACCCATGCCCAGGTCTTCGGCCGGGGGAGGTCTATGCGGATCCAGGCCGTGAACCCCTCCCTTACCCATGTCATCTCACCGAACCATTCCCTCGCGCTCAGCACAGCAGCGAGCACCGTTGAAAACGGCAGTGTCGCCCGCCAGAAATAGGACCATCCATTCGTGGGGACGAGCACATAGGACCAGTTCTCCACAAACCGGTTCAAATATTCGAAAAACCACCAGAAGGCCGCGCTCAATGGGAAAAGCATCAGGAAGAAAAGCGGACGATCCAGCATGAGACAGCGGCCTCTGCGCCGATAACTGACTGCATTGATCACTACGATGAAGGAAAGCCACAACGGGGTGAAGGTGTGCAGCTGAAACGGTCTGCACCATGCGAGCCGGGTCCATGCCAGGAACCAGGAAAAAAGCCCTCCCAGGACTCCGGCCCAGCCCCACCACGGAAAAGAACGGGCCGGCTTTTCCTCCCCCCCCGGCTTCACCGGTCCGCATCTCCCGCGAAGCTTCAGCATTCGGACCGTGAAGGGTGTCAGAATGCCTGCGATGAGCACACTGTAAGAGATAAATGCGACCCAGGAAAACAGGGCGTGGTGAACATTTCCGTTCTTCGGAGGAAAAGCGAGATAGGGGCTCATCGGTGAGCCTGAGATGAAGACCCCAAGAAGGGGGAGCCCCAGGAGCATGCAAGTGAGAACTATCAATTTTGAGAGCAGGCGCCACAAGGTACTCAATCCATCCTCACCCGGATGTACCGGAAAGAGCCAAGTGTCAAAGCTCAAATGTCACATAAAATCCCAATGTTTCAATGACGGACCGTATTGCGCTCCCCGGTCTGCTGCAGGCTGGACAAGGGCAGGGCTCACAACAGCCATCTCTTGCTCGATTTGGGCGTTTGATTTTGGACATTGATTTATCATTTGGATCTTGAACTTCGATATTCCGGGGATCCCCGGAAAATATGCACCATTTTTTGGTTTGAAGCGCCGCGGAAGACACTAGAATTTCCTTTCCTTGCGGGTTGCGGATGAACTGGTGGTCCAGCGTTTGTAAAACGGCAGGGCCTTCTTTATTGCCGGCATGCTCTCACGGGCCGCCTTTTCCCCTTCGATGATCAGGTCCTTTGCCAGGAGAAAATCGGTCCAGTGCAAATTACCCACCTTCGGGCGTATGATCGCGTCCGCCTGTTTCAGCTTCTCCTGCTCCAGGTGAAAGGCCATGATATCGGTTGCCCGGACGTAGACATCCATGGCGCTTTTCATTTCATCATGCGCCTTGATTTCGCTCCCTACCGTAACAGCAACGACAAACTCGGCCCCCCGCTCTCTGGCAATTGCCGTTGGGACAAGGCTCACGACCCCCCCGTCGGAAAGCAATCGGTCGTCATCCCGGACAGGAGGGACCGCACCCGGGACAGCACAACTCGCCATGACCGCTCTTCGCAAAGATCCCTCTGACAGGACAACCGGCAACCCGCTTATGAGGTCTGTTGTCACGGCCACAAAAGGAATTCTGAGATCCTCAAACTTGATATCCGGCAGAAAATAGTCAATCATTGCCTGGAAATCATCCGCATGAAGGATACCGGGCCGAAACATGGCCTGGGCCAGAATAATCCTGTTCTTGAAAAAGGCCTGAATCTTCTGGGTGAGGGTAAAGTGCTTGCTCTCCTGGACCTCTCGTATGGACTTGAGAGCCGAGTCCTGAAACGTGGGACTCTCCAGGAAGCTGCTCACCATTTCATCCATTTCATGCGAATTCAGCCCGGTGGCAAAGGCGGCTCCAACAAGAGCACCAATACTGGTTCCCGCAATCACGTCAATGGAAATCGATTCATCTTCAAAGGCCCTGAAAACTCCGATATGTGCAAGACCCCTTGCGCCCCCGCCTCCCAAGGCGAGACCGATTCGCTTCCGTCTCCATATCATCTCAACCGCCACCCTTTCAGGACCGCCGGTCCCGGTTTCAGGGAGAACCCGCTCCCCTTTTCGAGTTCAGCCTTCCGTTGAATCTACATTTCCTTTCCCTTCTTTTCAAGCACAATACCAAACCTTTTTCCTTTTGCCTTTCTCCTTGAACCGTTACCCTTGAGTTCTACAATCCGCCTTGACATCTCGCAAGAAAGAGAATATAGACCAGCCTGTCATTATGGTACTTTCAGTTGCTTGGCAGGTGTGCCCTTTTATCCCGTTCATGAGGCAATTACTCCATGAAATTACACGAATACCAGTCGAAAGAGATATTCAGAAACCACGGCATTCCCGTTCCCGCTGGACAATTGGTCCTCTCTCCTGATGAGGTGGAGCAGGCACTCAGTAGAATATCCGGCCCGCCGTGGGTCGTCAAGGCCCAGGTGCATGCCGGAGGACGAGGAAAGGGCGGGGGTGTGAAAATAGTCCGGGACATCGAGGAAGCCGTGTCAGTCGTGCAGACCTTGCTCAAAACGCCGCTGGTGACGCCGCAGACCACCCCGGAAGGAGTCGCTGTCCATCAGGTTCTTCTGGAAGAAGGCATGGACATAGACAGGGAACTCTACCTTGGAATGACCGTGGACCGATCCACCGCTACACCCACCATGATCTTCAGCCAGGCAGGTGGCATGGAAATAGAGGAAGTGGCTGCCACCACTCCCGAGCTCATCCTGAAGGAGCCTGTCAATCCCGGTACCGGCTGGATGGGATATCAGGCGCGAAACCTCGCTTTCTCTCTTGATCCAGTGCCGCCGCCGGAGGTGCTGCGCGCACTGACTACCGTCATGCAGAAAATCTCGAAGCTCTTTGTGGAACTGGATTGTTCCCTGGTGGAAATCAACCCCCTTGTTATCACCAAGAAGGGGCAAGCCGTCGCCCTGGATGCCAAGATCACCATTGACGACAACGCCCTGTTTCGTCAAAAAGATGCGGCGGCCCTTGATGATCCGAAGGAAAAAGATCCCCTCGAACGCACGGCCGGGGAATACAATCTCAATTACATCAGGCTCGACGGCAATATCGGTGCCATGGTAAATGGGGCGGGACTTGCTATGGCCACCATGGATGTCATCAAACTGGCAGGCGCGGACCCGGCGAATTTTCTGGACGTGGGCGGCGGGGCCACTGAAGAGATGATTACCAAGGGTTTTGAAATCATTCTCCAGGACCCTCGGGTCAAGGCCATTTTGATCAATATTTTCGGAGGGATCCTTCGCTGTGACGTCCTGGCAAGGGGAGTGATTGAAGCAGCACGAAAAAATGAAATCGCAGTTCCGCTCATCGTCCGGCTGGAAGGGACCAATGTTGAAAGCGGGAGAAAAATTCTTAATGAATCAGAGCTGGAGTTTCTGGTCGCCGGGGACCTGACCGAAGCTGCTGAACTCGTCGCGAAGCAGGTGTGAGAGGGCATATCTGGAGTGAAATATGAGCATTTTGGTAGATGAAGACAGCAGGGTTGTAGTCCAGGGAATCACGGGCAAAGAGGGGAGCTTCCATACACGGCAGATGCTGGAGTACGGTACGAGGATTGTCGCCGGGGTAACGCCCGGAAAGGGCGGCATGCTCTTCGAAGGAATCCCGGTATACAACACCGTCCGCCAGGCCGTGGAAAAAGAAGGAGCCAATGTCTCGTGTATTTTTGTTCCGCCTCCCTTTGCAGGGGACACCATTATGGAAGCCGCAGCCGCAGGAATCAATGTCATTGTCTGCATCACGGAAGGGATCCCCATTCTGGACATGGTCAGCGTGGCGTCCTTTCTGCGGGACAGGGATGTCACGCTCATCGGCCCTAACTGCCCGGGAATCATCTCTCCCGGGAAAACCAAGGTGGGAATTATGCCGGGACCTATCCACCGCGCCGGAGGTGTGGGGGTTATCTCCAGAAGCGGGACCCTCACCTATGAAGTGGTCCATCAGGTTACCCTGGCGGGCCTCGGTCAGTCCACGTGCATCGGCATAGGGGGAGATCCCATTATCGGCACCAGCTTCATTGATCACCTCGAAAGGTTTGAAAAGGACCCGGAGACCCAGGCCGTGGTTCTCATCGGCGAAATAGGAGGAACCGCGGAGGAAGAAGCCGCAACATTCATAAGAAATTCATTCTCAAAGCCTGTCATCGCCTTTATCGCAGGCCAAACCGCGCCGCCGGGTCGCCGCATGGGGCATGCCGGGGCCATCATTTCAGGGGGACAGGGAAAAGCGGAAGACAAGATCAGGGCGCTCCAGGAGGCAGATATCAGGGTGGTCATAAATCTTGGACGTCTCGGAGAAGAAGTGCGGGAGGTCGTGGCAGGATAAAACAGACTTCCTCAGACTTCTTGACTCAGACCCTTTCCGGTGATACGGTCATACTAAAACGGACGGCTCCGACAGAGGAACCATCCGGACCCTTTGGAGGTATACTCATGTTTGGAATCGGAATGCCAGAATTGATCATCATCCTGATCATCATCCTGATCATTTTCGGGGCAGGAAAGTTACCCGAGATCGGCAGCGGCATCGGGAAAGGCATAAAAAACTTCAAGAAAGCGACCAACGAAGCCCAAAAAGAGATCCGGGAACCAAAAGAAGAAAATGAGACCGAGTCTCATGACGATAAGGCTTAATAGCTGAATAGTAAGCATCATAAAAGGTAAGAAGCAGAACCTTATCTCACACAGAGACGCAGAGGCCACAGAGTCTCAAGAACAAAAACGAAGTTTTTCTCTGATTGCTCTGTGTCTCGAGCGAACGAAGTGAGCGGGCGTGAGAAAAGTGATTTTTAAAAAGGAATATCATCCTCCGGCACCGTAACCGGTTCCTCCACCGGATATCTTTCATCAGGAGAGCTTGCCCTCCCCTCCTTGCCAGCGGGTCCAAGCATTTGCATGCTTTGAGCGAGAATTTCTGTCGTAAACCGCTTGTTTCCGTCCCGGTCCTCCCATGAACGCGTCTGGAGTTTCCCTTCTATATAGACCTGTTTTCCCTTGTGCAGATACTCGCCGCAGATCTCACCCAGTCGACCCCAGGCAACGATGCGATGCCATTCGGTCCGCTCTTCCTTGCCTCCATCCTTGTTGGTCCACTGCTCAGTGGTGGCGATCCGGAAATTCGCCACCGCCCTGCCGCTCGGCGTATAGCGCACCTCGGGATCCGATCCAAGGTTTCCGATCAGTATTACCTTGTTAATGCCGGCCATGTCAGATTTCCCCTTTCTCGCGTCTCCTGTTCATCTTGCGGTCGGAACCGATGTGGATGTGAAAAGGTATCACAGCGAAAGACACAAAATCAAGGGTATTTGTAAGGAGGGAATGTCCAGGTTGAAGGCTGAAAGCCGACGATTAACGAAATGCAATCAGTTTTGATGAACCCTCCGCCTCTGGTGGAGGGCCCTGATAGGTTCTCCCGATCCAGGATCTGGAAAGGCGTGCTGCTCAGAGAGAAAGCCTGTGAACCATTTCCTGGTTGACGAACGGGTATAAAAGCGCTAATATCCTGTTAATTCAATAATAATTAGCCTCGCAAACCCATTTTCACTTTTGTAAAGAGCACGAAGGAAGCGTCCGTCGCAGTATTGGCGGGAACGAAATATCTTTTTCATAGGGGTTATCAGAATGGTAAAGGTTATCCCCCTTGGGGGAGTCGGAGAAATAGGGCTGAACATGATGGTCATTGAGCATGAGGATGACATCCTCGTGGTGGACGCAGGATTGATGTTCCCCGATGAATACATGCCCGGCGTTGACCTGGTCATCCCTGATTTTCAGTATCTCAGGGAAAACAGGGATCGCGTGAAATGGGTCATCCTCACCCATGGCCATGAAGACCACATCGGTGCCATGCCCTTTTTCCTCAGGGAATTTTCAGTGCCGGTCTACGGGTCCAGGTTTACCCTGGAACTGCTGAAAGAAAAGTTGAAAGAGCATCAACTCCTGGACCAGGTGGATCTGCACAGGGTGGATGCCGGAGAGATACGCCCATTCGGCCCTTTTGAGGTTGAATTTATCCACGTAAACCACAGCATTATAGACGGATTGGGGCTTGCCATCCGTACACCTGAAGGCATCCTTGTTCATTCCGGCGATTTCAAGATTGACCCCACTCCTGTTGACGGCCTCCTCACTGATCTTCCCCGTTTTGCGCACTATGGTGAAGAAGGTGTACTGGCGTTCTTTTCAGACTCCACCAATGCAGAAAAGGACGGGTTTACCCTGAGTGAAAGCCAGGTCCGAAAGACCCTCGCGGACATTATTGAAGGATGCGAGGGCCGGATCATTGTAGCCATGTTTGCGTCCAACATCTCCAGGATCCAGCAGATCATCAACCTGGCCGTTGAGTTCGGCAGGAAAGTCGTCTTTAACGGCAAGAGCATGATTACCAATGTAAATATCGGCCGGAGGGAGGGCTTTATTCACCTCCCGGAGGATGTGGAGATAGGCGAACGGCGGATCGGCCAGTATCAGGACAACCAGATAGCGATTATCACTACGGGCAGCCAGGGAGAACCCATGTCCGCCCTCACCCGGATGGCCCAGGAGAGGCACAAGAACATCAAGATCAAACCCGGAGACACGGTAATACTTTCTTCAAAGTTTATTCCCGGGAATGAAAAGGCCATCGCCACTATCATCAACAGCCTGTACCGGATGGGTGCAGAGGTGGTATATGAGAAAGTCTCGGCCATACATACCTCCGGACACGCCAACAGGGAAGAACTGAAACTCATGCTCAGCATGGTGAAGCCGGAATTCTTCATACCAGTCCACGGAGAGTGCCGTCATCTTATGCGGCATCTCCAACTGGCGAAGGAAATGGGGATACCATCCGACCGGGCCCTCCTGGCGGAAGACGGCGTTGAAATCCGTTTTGAAAACGGCAAGGCCTTCCTGGGAGAACGGGTGCAAAGCGGCCGGGTGTTTGTGGACGGGAAAGGAGTGGGCGACGTTGGAGACATGGTTCTTCGTGACCGGCGCAGGCTCAGCGAACACGGCATGGTCATCGTTCTTTTGACTGTGGACGAAAAAACAGGAAATACCATTTACGGTCCCGACATCATTTCCCGGGGATTTGTATTCGAAGACCAGAGCAGTTTCATGCTGGAAGACGCCAAGTTCATCGTCCTTGAAATAATGGATGAATTTGTTCAGGCAGCGCCAGTGGACTGGCCTGAGGTGGAGTCGGAAATAGAAAGACGCTTGAAGAAGTTCTTTTACAATGTTATTGAACGGAGACCGCTGATTCTCCCCCTGATTGTCACGGTGTAAGACGGAAGGACCAAGACGCAAGGCCCAAAAAAGGCTTCATCTGGATTTTGCGTGCTTTGAAATTCAAGGATCCATAAATGGCAAAGCAGGCTCTGCTCTTTTTTAAAGAGTGCTTCAGTAGGATGAACCAAGCAATGTTGAGAAAAAACGTGGAAAAGTCTTGACCAAAAAAGACACCAAAAAGAACCCGAAAAAGGATTTGCAGCCCGTGCACAGAGAAATACGGGGACTCGTTTTTCTTCTCCTGGCGATCCTGGTGGCAGGCAGTCTTCTCTCCTATCACCCGACGGATAAGCTGTTGTGGAATGTTACCGGGCCGCTCGGAAAGTCTCAAAACCTGTTTGGCGCCGTCGGCGCCCACATCGCCGGCGGTCTCCTGTTCCTCATGGGCTTCTCCTCATTCTGGCTTGCGATCGTCTGTATTGTGCTCTCCCTTCTCTCCTTCAAAGGCCGGTCTCTTTCCTCTCCGGTAATCAGTGTCATAGCCGCATTTGTCATGGTCGTGACCTCTTGCGGCATCCTGAATATTGAACTGCCCGATCCTGTACGGTTCGGGGAGGGACACATCATTGCAGGCGGCCTGGCGGGATTGTACCTGGCAGTATTTTCGGTTGACCTGTTGAATCATTTCGGCGCCCTCATTTGTCTCGTAGCACTTTTTGTCGTCTCTCTGATGTTCTGCACGAAGCTTTCACTGGGATGGTTCTTCTCCACCCTCTTTGCATGGGGAGCCATATCTGCCAGGAAATGCCAGACGCTCCTCGAGAAGCGGCGTGAACGGAAAAAAAGGGCCCGAAAAACCAGTTTGGCCAGGGGAAAAAAGAGGACCGCGCCGAAGGTCATCATTTCAGAGCCGGTTCCCGAAACCAAGAAAAAACCGGAGCAGAAGACTTTCTCCTTCATGGCCTTGGATGGTCACTTCGAGCTTCCCTCGCTCGACCTCCTTGATGATCCCCCGGAAAGCGGGAGCAAGAGAATCCAGAGAGAGAGCCTGGAGATGAATGCCCGCCGCCTTGAAAAGAAACTGGCAGACTTTGGGGTCCAGGGAGAAGTGGTGGAAATCCTGCCGGGTCCTGTTATCACCATGTACGAATTCAAACCCGCCCCGGGAATAAAAATCAGCAAGGTGGCCTCTCTGGCCGATGACCTCGCTCTCACCCTCAGGGCGTCCAGCATCCGCATCGTTGCTCCTATCCCCGGGAAGGCGGCTATCGGCATCGAAATCCCGAACAACCAGCGGGAAATGGTCTACCTGAAACAGATCCTTTCGAGTTCTGCATACCACGAATCCAGTTTCAAGCTCCCTATTGCGCTGGGCAAGGATATTACGGGAACTCCGGTGATCACCGATCTCTGCAGGATGCCCCATCTCCTGGTGGCCGGCGCCACCGGCACCGGCAAAAGTGTCTCCATCAACACCATGATCAACAGCCTGCTGTTCAAGGTTTCTCCTGACATGGTCCGCTTTTTGATGATCGATCCAAAACGGATCGAACTTTCCATATACCGCGATATCCCGCACCTGCTTCACCCGGTCGTTATTCACCCGAAAGAGGCCACAAAGGCACTCAGGTGGGCTGTACAGGAAATGGAGAGACGCTACATGCTCCTGTCCGACCTGGGCGTAAGAAATATTGAGGCCTATAACCGCAAAATCAAGAAAGGGGCAGTCCCCCCTCCCTCCAGTGATGGAGAGCCGGCCAAGAAGTCGCTGCCCTATATTATCCTCATCATCGACGAACTTGCCGATCTCATGATGGTGTCTTCAAGAGAGGTGGAAGAGGCCATCACCCGACTGGCCCAGATGGCGCGCGCAGCAGGCATCCATCTCATCATCGCAACACAACGTCCTTCGGTTGATGTGCTGACTGGAATCATCAAGGCGAATTTTCCCACACGCATCTCCTTTCAAGTCTCTTCAAAGGTGGATTCAAGGACAATCCTGGATGCAATCGGGGCGGAGCATCTGCTGGGGGATGGAGATATGCTCTTCATGCCTCCCGGGGTGGGCCGCGTCATCCGGATCCACGGCGCCTTTGTCTCGGAAGATGAGATTAAAGGGGTGACCGACTTTCTCAGGAGCCAGAAGAAACCGGACTACGACGAGAGCATCCTGACTGTCTCTGAGGACAATGGCATGGACGACACAGAAATGGAAAAAGATGAGAAATATGACCAAGCCGTAGAGGTTGTGGTGCAGACCGGTCAGGCCTCCATTTCCATGATACAGCGGAGACTGCGCGTGGGATACAACCGGGCGGCACGCATGATTGAACTCATGGAGACGGAGGGAATCGTGGGTCCTTCCGACGGCGTGCGCCCGAGAGAAGTTTATGGAAGGAAAGGGAGCTGAGATGCGGCGGACAATATACCTGTTTTTCCTGATTGTTGTTCTCTCCCTGCCGGCTTCTGCCTCTGCAGAGGAAGATGCAAATTCCCTGATGGCGAAGATACAGGAAAAATACGGGCACCTGGAAGCGGCGACCGCCTCTTACACGCGTGACGTGATTACCCGCTCCATGTCAATGATGGGCATGCAGACAAGCGGTGACTTGGCAACGGGCCGTCTCTTTTTTCAGGTCCCTCATTTTATCCGGATGGACCAACAGACGCCCACCCATGAAATTCTGGTCTCGGACGGCACGGTCCTCCTGTGGTATCTCCCTGCCAAAAAAACCTTATACAAATACCCGGCCGAAAAATTCGGCAAGGAATTGTTTGTGTTGAGAGATCTGTTTCGCGGCCTCGACAATGCAGAAAAAAGGTTTCATATCGCTCTTCTGGAAAACACAAAACCCGGCATGCTTCAACTAAAGCTCACTCCCAATCCTCCCTGGGAGCAAGTGGACTACCTGATCGTCTCCTTTTCTTCCACCCTTGAAATTCAGGGTCTTGAAATTCATAATCTTCTTGGCAGCATCACCCGTTTCACCATTAAAGGGCTGAAGGCTGCCGGCCCTTTTGACAAGGGTTTTTTCAAACTGCAGGTGCCGGAAAACACCAAGGTAATACAGGAAAATTAAGCACGTCTTCCAGTGGCCGGCCGAGACTCATGGGCTTTCTGTGCACACTGCGGTAAGCACCTAAAATCCAAATGACCAAATCCAAATGTCAAATGAATGACCAATGCCAAATGAGCAAAGATAAAAACCTGCATGAGCCGGTCATATACCCCAACTGACTGAGGCAAAGGCAAAACATCTCTTCTTGACATTTGAGCTTTGAAATTGATTTGTCATTGGGGCTTTGGCATTTGACATTAAACAGGCTGCTCACCAGGAAACACTTGTTTTGTTCTCCAAATCAGCACAGTGATCTCCATGCTTACACTACTTTTTCAGTGCCTGATCAAAGTCTGCAATGAGGTCATCGGTGGCTTCAAGCCCCACCGAAAACCTGATCAGGGTGTCCGATATCCCAAGGGCTTCCCGGTCCCGAGGCGGCATTCCTGAATGGGAAGTGGTGGCGGGCCTGGTAATGAGACTCTCCACACCCCCGAGACTGGGCGCGACAAAAGGAATTTTCACGTTCCCAATAAACCGTTCCGCAGCTTCAACGCCTCCTGTCATCTCAAAGCTCAGCATGCCGCTGAATCCATCGAACAAATCCCTGGCCCGCTGGTGCCTGGGATGGCTTTCAAGGCCTGGGTAATTGACGTTCTCGATTTTCGGATGAGCCTCCAGGAACCGGGCAATTTCGAGGGCGCTGTCATTCTGGTATCTCATCCTCACGGCAAGGGTCTTGAGCCCCCGGTCAAGCAGAAAACACGCATGAGGGTCAAGTGAACCTCCCAGATGATTCAGGGTATGGGTGACCTTTTCAACCAGTTCACCCCGCCCTATAACAGCGCCGGCCACGATATCGGAATGGCCATTGAGATATTTTGTCCCGCTGTGTAGAGAAAGGTCATAGCCCCACTCGGGGGGTCTGAAGTTGACCGGGCTCGCAAACGTATTGTCAATGATGGAAATGAGACCATGGGCCTTTGAAAAGTCTGCGACGGCCTGCAAATCGGCAACTCCCAGCAGGGGGTTCGTCATGGTCTCCACGTACATTACCCTGGTTTCGCGCCGCAACAGATTCTCCCAGGAATCAGGGTCGTCACCGTCAAAGAAGTCACAGGAAATTCCAAGGCCGGCCAGGTCTTTGGTGATGAAACCGTGGGTCCCTCCGTAGAGACATTCCTGTGCCAGGAAATGGTCACCAGGAGACAGGAATGCAAGGAAAACAGCGGAAATGGCAGCCATGCCGCTTGCCGTTACCAGAGCAGCTTCCGCATTCTCCAGGGCGGCCAGTTTCCGGTGCAGAAGTACATGATTCGGCGTGTTATTGAGACGAATGTATTTCAGATCATGATAGCTGCCTTGCCCGCAGTATAAAAAAGTTGATGACTGGAAAACAGGCATGCTGACCGCGCCCTCGATCGGATTTTCAGGTGCTCCCGCATGAATCAACTTGGTTTCCAGGCGGATCCCGGATTCTTCCATATTGTTTCCTCCTTTGTGTCAACGATGGAAAAGAACGGACTCAGAAAAACCTTTTTCGGTTCATCCGTCTGAAACGTACTTCAGGCGAATATGAGCTAAAGGAATACAGGCTATGGCCATTTTTCTTCGGCTCCGAGTCTCCCCCCGGGCTGGTATTTTCAACGATGTACCCATGGGGGAGTTTTGCCCCCTCCGCATTCCAGTCCTCAGGAAAAAGCCATACCCTGTATGCGTGTTGATCAACCTTTGAGCATCAAAGTACTCAAAAGATGAACCCCTTTTTTTATGCTCCGCACCCGCCCACGCCTACCTTCACTTGTACCCATCCATACATGAGATAGTTTGAGATCAAGGCATACGAGGATTTTAACCAGAGGAATACATGAAGGTATTTCGAGGATTAAAATCCGAGCATAACGACGATATCGGGCAAAGTAGCCATTCATGGATGGGTACTTAATAGTCATGTGGGACGCCCTTGATATGCAGCATCAAGTGATCGCGATCATCAAGGTCTTCCAGCCATCCGTAATTCGCATCGTCCTTGCTGTCCAGGTCCTTGATATACGGCTTAATATCCAGCAGGGGCGTACCATCAAAGGTATCCAGGCCCGAAGTAAATACCTCATTTCCCGTGACGCGTTTGACCTCCACAATGCTCAGACCCAATGGATTCGGCCGAACCGGTGATCGGCTGGAAAAAAGGCCCACGTTTCTCCCCGGCGTCCACGAAGGAGAAACAGACATGGAGGCTTCCCTGCTCACGCGATGGATGAAATAGAGCACATAGATATACCGGAACCGGTCCAGGTCCCGAAGCCCATCAGCATACTCAGGATCAAGACAGAGGCGGAACTCCCCCTCATCGTTTGCGACAGGCTGGTACGGAGCACTGTCCCGGTAGGGTGTCCGAATAACACCGATGGGCTTGAACCGGTACTCTTCACGGACTTCCTCCCGCCTCTTCTCTTTTCCTTTGTCCTGATCTTTTCTTTCCTCAGACTTTTCAGGAGTCACGCTCGGCTTCTCCCGGGTGACGAGCGTGCGTGCCCGCTCAATATGACTGTTTGTCTCCTTTGACAGCGCCAGGACCTTTTCCAGTTCCCCTGCCACACCGCTCAATCCGGCCGCCTCCGCCGTGTCCTTCCATTTTTCATGGTCGAGCATATGCTGCTCATTGTGATGTATCCAGTAGGAAAGCAACCGCTCCAATTTCTGGATATCCGATAATTCCTTCTCCGTACTCATGAATACTCTCCTTTGAATACCTTTGCATTTTCGCCGTTCATAAAACTGATTTCGTAATCAGAAAATACCGCGTCAATCTTGACCGCCGGGGAAAAGAGCCGGATTCAACTCATACATCGGGCTTTTCCGCTGCGCGGCCTCCGGGAGGTAGCCCAGGCTGGGACTGAGTATGCCGCTCCCCTTGAGGTCGGCTATCAGGGAATCCATCCTGTCCTGCAGATGGAATGCCCTGCATGCCTTTTTTATCTGGACGGCGGTGATGCGGTTCCCTTCTGCATATTCTCCCAGCTTCTTCACCAGCCGGGGGAACTGATCCCACGCAGGCTCACCCATCTTCCTGGCTGTTTCCGCCACAGCCTTCCCGGGTTCCCACATGCCGCTCCGGATTGCCTCTTGCACCAGACACTTGACGACATTGGGCAGCTCATATATCTCCCCGGCCATGGGTATCAGGACCCGATCTCCCCATTCCATACTCCTGGAGGTCCTCACAGGGAGCAGTATTCTCCAGTCATATCCCAAAAGCAACACTTCTTCGATATCATCTTCAGGCGCAATGAGCTTTTCAATCCTCTCATAGGATATCCGGCCTTTCTTCACAGCATGACTTAGAATCCGTGCAAGAGAACCGGCGTACTCGTGCACGAAACAGCGTAAGGCTTTTTCTATCTTTCCATATTCATCCATCGGCAACTCACAGGCAAACCACCCGCCGGATCGGGAGAATCAGTATTACCATACCCGCAGCAGCGGTTCAATGCAAGTATGCCCAGATCCATCGTTTTAATTTCCCGTGGTGCGTTTCTCCGGGTGATTTGGCACATTCTTGATCAACCGGGAAGGGGGCGGATGCAAGGAGAACATCCTGTCCCCGGCTGGGGCGCCAAGGAGCGATTCGCGAATCTCCTCCCGCAGAGCGGAAGGCAGCATGAGGCCCATTGTGGGGAGCTCAGGGGGGAAGCCAAAGGAACACCGTTTGAGCTCTGCGAAATCCCGTCTTGGCGGGGCGTTGATGCCTCACTGGTGGATTGGAAGAATGAAGGGATGTGGCCGACGATTCAGAGGGTAAACCGGGCTCCTACTCACCCAGATAGGCCTTTTTCACCTGCTCGCTTTGCAGAAGCGCCTTGGCGTCGTCCTCAAGCACTATTCTGCCGGTTTCCATGACATACCCCATATCGGAGTTGCTCAAGGCCATATGCGCATTCTGTTCAACCAGAAAAATGGTGGTGCCGCTCTTATTGATGGTGAGAATGGCCTGAAAAATGGTCTTGACCAGTTTCGGCGCCAGTCCCAGCGAGGGTTCATCCAGGAGCAACAGCCGCGGTCTCGACATAAGTGCCCTGCCCATGGCCAGCATTTGCTGCTCACCCCCGCTCAAGGTTCCCCCGAGCTGTTTGGTCCGCTGCTTGAGTATGGGGAAAAGGGTATAGACCCACTCCAGGTCTTTGGCGGTCTCCGCCTTGTCCCGGCGCAGGAAAGCCCCCATTTCGAGGTTTTCAAGGGAGGTCATCCGGGGGAAAATCTGCCTTCCTTCAGGGGTCTGGGCGACACCTTTTGCAGCCACCTGTTCCGGCCGGAGGTTTTGAATCGGTTGCCCGTCAAACAGTATTTTTCCCTCAGCGGCAGGCTGAACACCAAAAATGGTCAAAAGCGTTGTTGACTTACCGGCGCCGTTCGCACCGATCAGGCACGCAATGCCGCCGTGGGGGATGGACAGCGAGATCCCCTTCAGGGCATGGATGTTACCGTAGTACGTGTGGACATCTTCAAGTTGTAGAATCGGATTTGCACCATCCATGATCTCAATCACCTGCGCTCAGTTGTTTTTCCTCATGAAATTCCCGCTTCCTCCTTGTTGCCGGGATCAGTCCTTCAGGTCGAAGCACCATCATGACGGCCATGGCCAATCCAAATGCGAGCATCCGGTAGGTCTGGAGTTCGCGGAATACTTCGGGAACAGCTATCAATACCACTCCTGCGAGGATGATGCCGGGAATGCTCCCTACCCCGCCCAGCACCACAATACAAAGGACGATACAGGACTCCATAAAAATGAAGAAGTTGGGGTTCGTATAGCTGAGCTTGGCAGCAAAGAAGGCGCCGCCCACCGATGCAAATGCGGCCCCCATGGCATAGGCAAGAAGTTTAAGCCAGGTGGTCGGGACACCTGACAGTTCCGCGGCTACTTCGTCTTCACGGATGGCCACCCACGCTCGGCCGACACGCGACTTGTCAAGCCTGTTGACGGCAATGATTGTGAGAATAGCCAGGATGAAGATCAGATAATAAAGGCCAGGAAGTGATTTCAGCTTGAAGACTTCCCAGGTCAACCCTCCCTCGCCCAATGAGGGGTAGTAGATCAAGGGTTTTTCCATACCCAGCAGGCCGTTGGGCCCATGGGTCAGCTTGTCCCAGTTATTGAGGACCAGCCGGATGATCTCACCAAATCCCATGGTCACGATCGCCAGGTAATCACCTCGCATCTTCAGCGTTGGGTACCCTATGATGCACCCCAGAACAGCCCCCAGTGCAACCCCGATGGGCAGACAAGCCCAGAAGGAAAGGCCGAAATGGAGATTAAGCAGGGAATAGGAGTAAGCCCCTACGGCATAAAAGGCTATGTAGCCCAGATCCAGCAACCCGGCAAGTCCGACGACAATATTGAGGCCCAGGCCCAGGACCACGTAAATGAGGCAGGTGATTCCCACATCAATCATGTACCGGTTGGCAACAAGGGGGAAAATGATGACCATGAGCAGGAGAATGGAGATGTAGTATTTTCTGGGAATCCTCTTGATGGTGCCCGAAGCGGGGCTGAAAAGCGAGGACAGGCCAGCGGTGGATTTTCGGTACCCGCCCGTACCGCGCAGCGTCTTGGCAATCAGTCCAATCGCCAGTATCGCCACGAATACTCCCCAGACTCCAAACGCCCTGCCGGCATGGAAAGAAGTGGTGGGGAAACCCACCATAGGCAGGATAAGGATACCCAGAAACACGGAATACACGAAGAATTTCTTGAGGTCGCTTTTCGCCATTTTCAAACTCTCGTCTCTGCCACGTCTTCACCCAGTATACCGCTGGGCTTCAGGTACAGGACCAGGATAAGCACAATAAAAGTGGTCACGTCCTTCCATTCACTGGGAAGGAAGGCCGACCACAGCACCTCAACGCCGCCGATGATCAAGCCGCCCAGCATAGCGCCAGGTATGGAGCCGATACCCCCAAGGATTGCAGCGGCAAAGGCCTTGATCATATAGATAAAACCCATATCAAAGCGGACGGAACCATAGTAAAGACCGACCATGACACCAGCCGCCGCTCCGAGGGCAGGCCCTATGATGAAGGTGACGCGAATGGTCTTATCGATATCAATGCCGCACATCCTGGCCATGGTCTTGTTCTGGGCGGTCGCCCGCATCGCCTTTCCGAGCCTGGACCCTTTCACGAACACGTACAGTGCGGCCATGAGAGCAACGGAGAGGATAATAATAAATATCTGGCCATACGTAATTCTGGCGTCCATGATCGACACCCCTCGTATACTCAAGAGTTGTGGATAGGCGCGATCGGAAACCCCCTGGCTGAGCATCATGCCGTTTGACAAAAAGATGGACATCCCCAGTGCGCTCAGGATTGCAGCGAGTCGGGAAGCATTCCTGAGAGGCTTGTACGCCACTTGTTCTATGGCCACTCCCAGCACGGCCACATAGGCCATGGCCAAACCGAACGCCAAAATCATGGTGAGTATAAAATGGGTCTCCACAAAGCCGAACTTCTGCAAAATGGCCAGTACAATGATTCCTATGAAAGCCCCGGACGTAAACAATTCACCATGCGCAAAGTTGATCAATTCAATGATTCCATACACCATGGTATAGCCCAGGGCGATAAGCGCGTAAATGCTTCCCAGAAAAATTGCATTGATCAACTGTTGAATGATGAAAGACTGAGTATCCATAACGGCCGGTCCTTATAAAACTGCTCGAGTGTGTTTTGACGGTATGGAGAAGGCCCCTTCAAGGGGAAAAAGGAACAGGGGTCACCCGGTCTCGTCGGCCCCTGTTCCCAGCTGGAGTTTAGAGGTACTTTCCGGTCAGTGGATCCCAACAGGCGACAAATTTTCCGTTCTTGACAACCCATATGATATGTGCAAGTTTCCGGTCGCCTTTTTCATCAAACTTGACATCACCGGTTACCATGCCCTTCCAGGTTGTTCCGCGCAGGGCCTTTACCACTGCGTCTGTTTTCGTCGTCCCGGCCTTTTTCATGGCCTTCAGAAGAACCATGGCCGCATCATAGGCGTAATAACCGTAGGACCCGATATTCTTCACATTCCACATTTTCTTGTAGGTTTTCTCAAAATCTCTCCTCTCCTGGCTGTCAGGCGCCTTTGCAAACGTCAAATAAACGCCCTCGGTCGCCTTTCCACCAACCTCCAGGAATTTGGGATGATAGACCGCATCTTCCGTGATCAGAGCTGATTTGATGCCCAGTGCCCGGATTTGCCTGACCATCAGGGACCCTTCCGGCTGGTACACGCTCATATAGATCACGTCAGGGTTGATTCTCTTGAGGTTTGTCAAAACAGCAGTAAAATCCTTATCCCCGGGGGTAATATGTTCGAGGGCCACGATCTTTATTTTACCGTCTTCTTTCGCGAACTTCGTGATATTCTCGGTAAGTCCGACCGTGTATGTCTGCCGGTCATCAATGAGCGCCAGGGTCTTGGCCTTGAGGCCGTCTTCGATAAATTTGACCGTTGACCAGGCCTGAACATCGTCCCTGGGAGGCATTCTGAAAATCTGCTTGAAGCCTCGTGCAGTGACATCCGTGTGAGTGGAGGCCGGGGTAATCTGGATGATGTTCGCCTCATGGAGGGGAACAGAAGCCGGAATTGTGGCTGAGGAACAATAGGCGCCTATTACTCCCGCGACGCCGCTGTTAATGAGTTTGTTTGCGGCCATGGTCGCCTTGCCGCCGTCGCAGGCGCTGTCGCCCGGAAGGACCTCAATCTTATCGTACCCGGGCAAGCCGCCGGCCTTTTCAAATACCGCAACAGCCGTCTTTACGCCCTGCAGGATGTCCGTACCATCCTGTGCGTACGGCCCGGTCAGGGGGCTCAGAGTGCCGATCTTCAAAGTTTTCCCAAGAGCCATCCCGCTCACACCCATTACTAATGCAATACACAGTGCCAGAATAATAGTCTTTTTCATACACTCCCTCCTCTTAAACGTGAATATTGATGAAAAACAAAAAAGACGATCGTCTCTTTTGTGGAACCGCTCCAGACAGGTACGCAGCGAGTTTCACGGCAACCCGGCTGTTCCCGGCAAAATCGTCGGGCTCAATCCTCCGCAGTGCTTCCAAGATAGGCCTCGATCACTCTCTTGTCCTCCTGGACCTCCGCAGGAGTCCCCTCGGCTATCTTTTGCCCGTAATCGAGCACCGTAACGACTTCAGAAATGCCCATGACCAGTTTCATATCATGTTCTACCAGGAATATGGTAAGCCCGGTCTCACGCAGCTTGAGAATAAGATCCATCAACTCGGATGTTTCAATGGGATTCATACCCGCCGCAGGCTCATCCAGCAGAAGGATTTCCGGCCGCGTGGCCAGAGCACGTGCGATTTCCAGGAGGCGCTGATCGCCATAAGGCAGACTCCCTGCCGATTCATTGTGCAATTCAGCCAGGCCAAGGAATTCAAGAACTTCCATGGACTTTTCGTGGATCTCCCGTTCTTCCCTGGTTTCAAAGGGTGTCCGCAACAATGCCCGGACTGCCCCGCTCCTGGTGCGGCAGTGCATGCCGACCTGGACGTTTTCCAGGACAGTCATGGATTTAAAGAGACGTATATTCTGAAAAGTTCGGGCTATTCCATGGGAAATAATACGGCTGCTTTTCAGGTGATTGAGTTTCTTGCCCTTGTAGATAATGGTTCCCCTTGTGGGAGGATAGACGCCGGTAATCATATTGAAAACAGTGGTTTTCCCAGCGCCGTTGGGACCAATGAGGCTGACGATCTTGCCTGTGGGGATATTCAGCGTCAGGTCTTCAACTGCATGCAGTCCGCCAAACCATTTTGAGACATTTTTTAAAACAAGTTGAGCCGTCATTCAGAACCTGTAGTATATTTCTCTTTCGCGTCCTGCCCCCGGGAGATGCCCTGATAGCTTCATGAAGGAAAATGCTCTGTTTTCTTACTGCTCCTCAATATCGTTGTCAAGGCTTTTTTCGTTCCATACCATAGGCGTCTCCGTGACAACCCATGGAAATCAGGCAAAGAGTTATGTCAGAGATTAAACCTGTATTTGACCGATCCACTCATGACATACAACGCCATCCATGCTGCCACATGGCTGGAAACGTTGTTTGTATCCGTCATGGGATAGATCTCCACAAAATCAAATCCGGCGATACCTGCGGAGGCAAAATGATGCAGGCACAATGAAAGCTCGAAAGAGCTCAATCCACAGGGATCGGGAGGCCCGCCCGGGTTATGCGCAATGTCCAACACATCACTGCATACGGTCACATAGACTGCGTCAGTGCCATTCCGAACGATATCCAATGTCCTTCCGATAATGTATTTCAGCCCCTTGTCTTTCATTTCAAAACTGGTAAAGATCGTAGCGCCTCTCTCCCTGGCGGATTCAAACTGTTCTTTATTGTTTCTCGGTCCCCTGATCCCCAAATGGACGATATTTTCCGGATCAACATTTTCTATCTCATAGATTCTATGCAACGGTGAACATCGTGCGTACCGCTCATCTCCATACACATCAATGTTGTCCAGATGCGCATCCAGGTGGATAACTCCCACCTTTCCCTCGGTATGTTCTGCAAGCGCCGTGACGATCGGGATCGTTATGGAATGATCCCCGCCGAAGGAAATTGGAATAGCTCCGCCCACAATGATATCTTCAGCCTTGTTCTTTATGCGGGAAAGGGTCCGGGCTATGTCGCCGGGAACGATCTCGGTGTCTCCATAGTCACCGGCACGCAGGTAGTCAAACACATCGAACCCGAACTCCGGCAAAAACCCGCCGTACCGCACGCTCGCATTCCTGATTGACTTTGGCGCAAGTTCGCATCCGGTGAATGATCCCCAGGTTACAATCCCTTCCCAGGGAGCTCCCATGAACACCACGTCGTATTCAGTCACTTCTTCTCTGTTTCTGATTGCCGGCAAGCCCAGAAATGTCGGCGTTCCGCTGTAAATTTCGGGAAATCTCCGCCCCGGAACAAACGTCTTTGGTTTTCCTTTCATCATAGCGATCTCCTCAGCCTTGCTGTTTCTCAATATGCGCTAAACGACTTTCTTTTTGATACGCCTGTGACACCCGTTATGAGCAAAGGGAGTCGCATACCTGCACTTTCATACAACACTCCGGTCACCGATGGCAATCCCTGAAATCTATTTTCATTTTTTGAAAAATGGGACCAGCGTGCCGTATTTTTCGCAGCAGCTCACAGGCAGTATCAACAGGTGACTCTTGACGGGCCGCCCGAAAATAACAAAAACCGGTTGCAATCACTATTCAATTCTTCTACAAAGCTATGGGTCAGGATACGATGATCCGTTTGCCGGAACGAGTGGGGAGCGAATATGAAAAGTGAGAGGGCTATTGTTGTCGTAGGGACTTTCGATTCAAAGGGTGATGAGCACCGGTTTTTGAAGGATCGGATTGAGATCCGGGGACTCCGGACCATTGCCGTCAACGTGGGAACCGGGGGACCATCCTCATTCCCGCCTGATATGGATTTTTATGCTGATTGCATCATCAAGGGACGACTGGAGGACAAGGGGCGTGACGGGATGATTCAGGCTGTTATCTCAGCAGCGAGGGACAAAATCCTGGATCTTTATGCCCGAGGTGAGGTGGGCGGTATTCTGTCGGCCGGCGGGGGCACGGGGACCCACATTGCCGCCAGCATCATGCACGTGCTTCCCATGGGCATCCCCAAGATCATAGTCTCCACGGTTGCCTCCCGCGATATGTCTTCAGTTGTCGGCACCAGGGACATCACCATGATGCACAGCGTCACGGACATCATGGGCGTCAACAGCCTGCTCGGGGGTGTCCTGGACCGAGCCGCAGCAGCGGTGTGCGCCATGGCGGAGAGCAACTGGGAAAGTCCTCACAGGAAAAAACGCGTGGCCCTCACCATGTTCGGGTTCATTACCCGTGCCGCCGAGCAGGTCAGAGAAAACCTCGAAGCCCTCGGATACGAAGTCATTCCTTTTCACGCTAACGGCACCGGGGGCATGGCCATGGAGGAACTGGCCCGGGAAGGATATTTTGACGGTATCCTGGACCTGGCAACCCATGAACTGGCCGACGAACTGGCGCAGGGGTACTGCAAGGGTATCGGGCCGCTGCGGCTTCAGCCGGTCAGTGGCAGCAAGGCTCCCCGCCTTGTGATCCCCGGCGGCCTTGACTGCGCTGTCCTGGAATTCACCCGGGGCACCATCCCACCGAAATTCAAGGGAAGGAAAATCTTCTTTTACGATTTCCGTTCGGCAGTGAGACTGGACCTGGAAGAGACGAGGATCATTGCAGATCAGCTCGCAGGGAAGCTGAACCTCGACCCCTCGACCGTAAAGGTCCTCATTCCCATGGACGGCTGGTCGGAAGCGGATAAAGAAGGGGAACCCCTCTATGATCCCCCGATGCGGGACGCATTCATAGCAAAACTGAAAGAGAATCTGGACCCCCGCGTTCCCGTCAGGGAAGTGGACGGTCACATCAACGATCCATCTTTCACACGAATAGCGTCGACTATGATGGACGAAATGGTGAGAGGTTAGAACCTGCAGGGAGATTGTCTCTTGCGCTTTTCGAGTTCTCCTGCTGCTATCTCGAATGCACTTTGGGTGCAGAACCATGTTTCATAATGTTCAACCAGATGGCGGCAAAGCTCAAAGGGAGTAATCCCCTGCCTTTCAACTTCTTTTGAAAACCCGATCTGTGAAAACCGCCATAATTTGTCGGCATCCTTGACCACGGCTTCTTCAAGGGAGCGAATATCGTCACCCGAATCGTGCACTTGTATGATGGAGGCGATCTTGTCGATGAGCAATGGATCGTAGTGGTTGCGTTCCAATAGGTGCCTTGCTATAGAAGCCCCCTCCTTTTCATGAATCAGGTTCAGCCTTTCCGATTCCGCTCCTCCGGCTTTCACCCCGAAAGCGCTCTTGATCTCCCGGCGCCCCAGGCATGACCAACCTACGTCGTGAAGGACGATCGCCGGCTCTATTATTTTCCTGTTGCCTCCTTCCTGTTCCATCAGGATCAAGGCATACTCGTGAGAAATCCTGGCATGGATAAAGTCACCCCTAACCGCCAGATAGGGTTTCGCCTCTTCGAAAAGCCGACTGATAAACGACATCCAATCCGAATCATTCTTGGAGTCAACCAATGCCGTCTCTCCTAAATCCACCATCTAGTTTTCGCATCATGAATTTCACCCTATGTGATTTGGCGAAATCCCTGATCACCAGCAAGGTGTCAGGTGTAAGGCACCGAGGAGCGACGAATGAGACGTATAAACAATACGTCGCAAGGAGGAGCGATCGAAGCCAACGCAGCAGATGATACCTTGATGGTGATCGGGGTCTCTCTTTCACTCGATGGCCCCGGCAAGGCGGAGAAATTCTCTTGCAGGAAGAGAGAGTTCCACATTCCGAGGGAAAACAATAACGGTCTGGACCAGGATGGGTCCTTCCTTGATGCGCAGAGATCGAAGGAGTCCCATTTTGACCTCCAATTCGACTTCGGGAACATAGAGAAAGGAGATACCTCGCCCCTTCATCACATATTCCTTTATGAATTGCACACTCCCGGCCTCAATCAGCACGGAAGGAATGATGCCGTGTTCTCGGAGCAATGAAAGGATAGCGTATCTTGAACCTGAACCCTCTTCTCGGATGATGATGGGTTCATTTTTCAGCTGCTTTAAGGAGACTGTTTTTTCCGCAGCAAAACGATGCTCAGGGGATGTAACCAGGCAGAACTCCTCTCTGGAATAGTCGATGACTCTCAATTTATTCCCATACGACAGCTTGCCGATAATCCCAAGATCATACCGAAATTCTCTGAGATCATCGGCAATCTCCAGAGAACTCCCCACTTCCAAGGAGACCTTTACACCAGGAAATTGCTCCTGAAAACGGGAAAGGAGACCGGGCATAAGGTGCCTTGCGAAGCTACGTGTGGTTCCGATAATCAAGGAACCTCCGGACATGTCCGAATAACGGCTGAGGACGTGCTCCATCTCATCCACAATATGGAACACCCTTTCAGCATACCCAAACAGAAGAGTCCCTGCGTTCGTGAGTTCAAAAAGTTTGCCCCTTTTCTTAAGGAGCTTTAGTCCCAGAGATTCTTCAAGAGCCTTTATCTGCATGGTCACTGCCGGCTGGGTCACAAAAAGCGCCTCAGCGGCTTTGGTCATACTCCTTTCCCTTACCGTCAGGAAGAAAGCTCTGAGCTGATTAAGATTGATTTGTGGAGAAGCCATGCGTTATACCTATATAAGAAAATCTTATGGAAACATAAAATCAATTGCTTTGACAAGTCAATGAAATTTACCAAGAATCAAAAAAATCGACGGAGACAGGTGCCATGCTGATTCAGCCCGACTGTATCCCCTGCGTATTAAAGATGACATTGTCAGTACTCAGAAAACTCCCCTTGGGAGAAGAGCGGGTGAGGGATCTTTATGGGGATATCATTAAGCTTCCGCCATTGACGGATCTTCGGATAGCTAGGACGAGCCCGGAGATCATTGAGCTGGTCATGGAAGAGATTACCCGCGTTACAGGAGATCCGGACCCTTTCTCTCCCCAAAAAGAGGAACAGAACGGAAAGATGCTGGGCCTTTACTCCCGCCTGCGGGAACGGCTGGAACATTCCTCCGACCCCCTCTTCACTGCGGTCAAACTCGCCATCATTGGAAATTCCATTGACTTTATGATGTCCGATGAGCCCAAAAACCTGGAGGAGTCGATTATCAAAAAGCTGAACAGCTCCCTGCCGTCGAGGGAATACGAGGCGTTTGCGGAGCAGGTCAAGAGAAGCAGGCTGATCCTGTACCTCGGGGATAATTCCGGTGAGATCGTACTGGATCGACTCCTGATGGAAATCATGAAAGACACGTATGCCTCGGAAATTGTCTTTGTGGTAAGGAGTATGCCAACCATGAATGACGCAACAAAGAGAGAAGCGGAGTTTGCGGGGATAGACAGGGTGACAACCGTTATTGAAAATGGCACTGACGGCCCTGTTCCGGGGACAATCCTGAGAAGGTGCTCCACAGAACTCAGAGAACTGTTTCGAGAGGCGGACCTGGTCATCTCAAAAGGCGGAGGGAATTTTGACTCTCTGGAAGAGGAAATAAGGAACCTTGAACAAAATGTTACATTCATGTTGATTTCAAAGTGCTATCCGTACGCCCGTCACTTCAGTGTGCCGGAAGGCCAACCTATCCTGGCTAATTCCTTCCGAAAAGCAAGGACGTGGGGAGTCCGTGGAAAAGACTCGTAATATACCAACTCTTTGCAGGATGTGCGATCATGGGTGTGGCATCGAAGTCACCGTCACAGGTGACCGACCCACAGCCCTGAAAGGTTCCAAGAAACACCCTTTCAATAAAGGGTGGCTCTGTGCCAAAGGACGGGCTGCCCTGGACTTCTATTTCTCTCCGGAAAGACTGACAGCCCCGCTCATCCGCTCCAACGGAAGGCTGATTTCAGCAAACTGGAATCAGGCTTTAGACATAGTATCCGAGAAGCTGTTTGCGATAAGAGACCGATACGGCCCGGAAAGCCTTGCCATCTATAATGGCGAGGGTACGGGCCATCAAGAAATAAAGTTCTACATCAAGCGTTTTGCCAATGTATACGGGACGCCGAATTTGATGTCCGTCGGCTCCCTGTGCAACGCATCCCGAACCATGGGCGAAACGCTGACGTTCGGAGGACCAACCAAACCGGATATTTCCAATGCTCGTTACCTGATCATATGGGGTGGCAACCCTTTTGTCTCCCACGAACCGTTTGTACCTGGAGAAATAGCCAAATT
>CAZWEV010000045.1:0-8792 GCA_964633015.1 uncultured Desulfobacteraceae bacterium
TGACAATGGCCACCTTCCCAGCAAAATCCATCTCCATCCTCCTCATATATGATCAGTAAAAGTCCTTAGAAACTGCCGCATATTGTCCAACCTTGAAAGCACCATAAATAAGTTTGCCAAAAGTATGCCAAAACGAACATCAACGTATTTTGTTGAAATTATTAGAAATACTCGAACGTACCCAAAGTAGGCGGTTAAAACAAACTTTCAATTATGAAAGAACCTTTCAACGGTAGAGATTCGAGCCCGCAGGGCTTAATTTCAGGCTCCCCCCGGAAAGAGGCTCTACTCGCCAATATGTGACGATTCAGAAAATTCAGGATTCAGGAAACCTCAGCTCCCACGTCCGAGGTCACCCCAAAATCCATGTGGGGTGTCATTATCTCTCGGCATCCACTCTAAGACCATAATGTATTCCTCCTATACGTTTGATTGAATTTGCGTTTTTGGTCAATTCACCTGACCACACTGTATGTACTGGAATTGTTATACTGGTGACAGGAGGCAAAGTGAAAAAAGTTTTCAACTGGGGAAGATGTTTTCAAGAAGAGAATCTTTTGGAGCGGAACGCCTATTAGAAGAATGGGTAAAAGATGTGCTTTTAAGAACCTACCCAGGTTATGGCCACGGGTAGGCATATTGAAGAATAACGAGATCTTAAGCCCCCGAAACAGTAATAGCGGGGACATAAAAGCATCATACCTGAATATGGTACTTCTCAATCTTTTTTCTTAAAGTCGGTCGGGATATCTTTAATAATTCACATGCTCTCCCTTTGTGGCCGCCCACCCTGAACAAGGCCTTTATAATATGACCCTTTTCCAGCTCTTCTAATGACTTGAAGTTCGTTTCTTCTACGGCAGGGGCTTCCGCTTCCACCTCGCTGGAAATTGATATATGCTCCTCCATGATGACATTGTTTCTGGAAAGAACGACTGCTCTCATTAATACATTCTCAAGCTCTCTTACATTGCCCGGCCAACCATATCCCATGATCTTGTCCAAGGCTCTTTGAGAGATCTGCCATGGCTTTTTATGAAGTTCTTTCGACATCTTGTGGAGAAAGAAGTCTACCAGTAAAGGAATGTCTGATTTTCGTTCCCGCAGTGGCGGAACATTAATGGTAACCACCTTCAACCTGAAAAAAAGATCCTCCCGGAATGTTCCATCCCTGACCATTTTACTTAACGTCTTGTTGGTGGCTGCTATGATCCTTGCGTCTGATTTCACGGTTTTTTCACCACCCACTCTTTCAAATTCCTTCTCCTGTAAGAACCTCAATATCTTCGCTTGGGTGGTTAAAGGGAGTTCACTAATCTCATCAAGAAAAATGGTGCCGTTTCTTGCGAGTTCAAATTTGCCTTTCTTCGCATACAAGGCATTGGTAAATGCCCCTTTTTCATGTCCGAAAAGTTCGCTTTCAAACAATGTCTCGACCAGCGCGCTACAGTTGATGCTCACAAAGGGTTCATCTGCCAGGATGCCATTGTAATGGATAGCCTTGGCGATCAGTTCTTTTCCCGTCCCGCTTTCTCCTTGAATGAGTACTGTGGTCTTATTATTGCAAGTTAAGCCGATAAGTTTGAATATTTGTTGGATTGATTTAGCCTCGCCTACAATTGTATCCAGGTTGTACTGATTCTTTTGATCGTTTAAATAAATTGAAAGATTATTTTTCAGCTTTATGGCCTCAGCTACTTTGTTAACACAGATATCAAGCTCATGGATATTTATTGGTTTGTGTATATAGTCATACGCACCGTATTTCATTGCCTCAACAGTGGTCTCCATATCATGAAACGCAGTAATCATTATGACAAAAATATGCTCATTGATGCATTTAATCGTTTTTAAAACTCCAATCCCATTGATATCTGGGAGCCGTAGGTCCGATATGACAATATCAGGTTGCTCTGTCTTGGCTATTTCAATCCCCTCTTTCCCATATTCCGCCGTAAGGACTTCATGCCCTTTCTCTGAAAAGAACATCTTCAGAGATTCAAGTATTGCGTTTTGATCATCTATTATTAAAACCTTCATCTTTATCTTGATTGCCTAAGAATTTTCTGTTGCCACTTCCTTATCATATCCTCTTGATAATCAGGAGGGGAGGTTCGTGAAGATAGGCTCTTGAAGGGTCAACATGGGATAAAGCTATCAACTTGATGGCTTCCTTTACTGCGATATTTCAATAGGTATCATTAAGTTGAATTCTGTTCTGTTCATATCTTCATTTTTTATTCGAATATGGCCCTTGTGAGCATCCACGATTTTGTCAACAATTGACAGCCCAAGACCAACCCCGCCTTTTTTTCCTTTGGTAAAAAAAGGTTCGAAAATGTTCTTCTTATCATCAGGATGGATACCAATTCCATTATCTGTGATAGAGACTTTAAGATATTCCTTGCCATGATAATTTGTTCTTTTCGCCTTGAATTGTATTTTCTTATCCCTTCTGATTCCGTCAAGAGCCTCTATGGCATTGATTAAAACATTCGATATGGCTTCGAGCATTTTTTCTTTATCAACCATAATGTTCGGCAGCTTTCGATCAAGATTTCTCAACAGCAAGATGTTATTCTCCTCTATTCTATCCTCAAAAACCTCGATAGCTTGATCAATCAACTCATGAATACTGGTCATGTTGTAATTGAGCTTTATGGGCTTGGCGAAATCCATCATTTGAGATACGATATTTTCCAATTGAATGGATTGTTCACGGGCTACCTGTATTCTCCTTAGATCATTTCCTTCCAGCTGCAGTCTATCCATTAAAATCTCTATGTTTATTTGAATCGCTGACAGAGGGTTCCTTATTTCGTGTGCTATGGACGTGGATAGCCTGCCGATCAGGGCAAGGCGATCCTTTTGCTTTATCTTTTGTTCCATTTCGAGTCGTTCCGCTATATCCATACAAAGGCCAAGAACAGCGGGTCTGCCGTGATATTTAATGAGTTTTATTCTGTTCTCAGTGGGAAATACCTGGCCGTTTCTAGCCTTGCGACAATAAATATACCTTTCAAACGGAACGACACCCTTCAAATGCTGGTAAAACCGTTCCATCACCGAATCTCTTGAATCATCAGCAATCAGTTTCTCGCATTTTTCCCCTATCACTTCCGTCCTTTCATATCCATGCATTTCACAAAAGGCCTTATTCGCAAATACAATCTGCCCCCCCTGATTTACGAAGCAGCCGTCACTGATCTCCTCAAATAATATCTGGTAATTGCTTCGCGACTCTTCGAGTTCAAGGGTCCGCTTCTTTGCTTCTTCTTCAAGTTTATTTGCATAGTTTTTCAGTTTTTCGCCTTGGCTCTCTTGAAAATAACAACTCAAGTAAAATATAATCATATCAATTATATGATTAACACGGGTCAATATATTAAGCAGATCGTCACCATGGTATCTCTTGGTGAGAACTGGAAACAGAATATACGTGAAATCGCGAAATGTCTGTTGAGTTTCAGCAAATGATATCCCTCTAAATTTTCCGCCCTTCGTCATACGTTCGAGGTATGCTTTCATGTAATTGAAATCATCATGTTCGATGGTATCGCAGAATGCATCAAAAGCTGCTGAGGTTGACGCTGTTAATTGATCGACATCCATTTTGTAATATTCGGCAGTTGTTTCATAAGACTTTTTTATCCAAGCCTGTTCCAAAGAAGATCTTTCCTGCCGTAAGTACATCACAAAATCTTTTATCATAACAAATCCCCAGAAAAAGAGACTATCATGCTACGATCATATGACCAGGGCCAAATACCGTATCGGCATTCCTTCTTTTGGCCTCCCAGCCGATAACCGCCGGTCTGACGATGACAGGGGTTACCGGATCATGCATAGCCGTGCACCGAAACCAGAGTTTCGCCCGAATCATGACTTCCCTGTCCTTTCGTCTCATTCAGTAAATTTCACCTTGGGTGCTTCCTGCCGCTCCTTGGGCACCTGGAAAAACGTCGCTTTCTCAAAGCCGAACATCCCGGCTATGATATTGGTGGGAAAAGACCTGATCCTGGTGTTATAAACCCTGACCGCCTCGTTATATCGACGCCGCTCCACCGCGATCCGGTTTTCCGTCCCTGCCAGTTCATCCTGGAGACGAATGAAATTGGTATTGGCCTTGAGATCCGGGTATCGCTCCACCACCACCAGCAGTCTTCCCAGGGCGGAGGAAAGCAGGTTGTTCGCCTGGATTTTTTCATTGAGGCTTTTCGCACTTCCCACCCGCGAGCGCGCTTCCGTCACTTTTACGAACACCTCTTTTTCGTGCTGTGCGTACCCCTTGACGGTCTCCACATAATTGGGGATCAGATCATACCGGCGCTGCAGCTGATTTTCCACCTGGGCCCACGCCGCCTTGACCCCTTCGTCCATTGTTACCAGGCTGTTGTAGGTTCCTCTTAAATAGAACAGCGGAACAAGGACAATAAGGACAAGAATGCCCACCACGATAAGAACTGTTTTCATCGTCTTACTCATACTCCCTCCTTTTCCTTCTCCATGCGATCCACGAGGCGCGCAAGAGTGCGCACGGCGCCAAGATACTCTTTGAACACATCTTTCAATACGCTCTCGCCCGCCTTGAATTCTCTCTCCCTGATGGCGAGAATCGTGTCAAATGCCGCAGGGGTCAACCCGAACAATTCGCAACCGGCACGGATCACTTCCCGTTTGGATGCGGGCACAGTTTCTCTCTTCAGATGCAGAAGACCCTCGAATATCGCCACAAACGCGGGAATTGAACGAATGGCGACGTCCTTGAGGGCGTTTCCCCGGCCCTCGCTCTCCAGGTAGGCGTGTCTGAGCAGCAGGAGCTTTCCCTTGATTTCCCGTTCACATTGGAGCCGCAGGCATTCCCGGTCAAAATTCAGATGCTCGAAAAGGTCTTTGCCGTAGACCACCACATGGCGCCTTTGAACTCCCAGGTATTCGATAGGATAGACATCAAGGGAGCCATTGACATATTCTTCCGTTAAGAACAGCGGGACACCAACCCCTCGTTTTCTCCACTTTCTGACTGTCGAAAATGCCTTGTCCAGGGCTTCGATGCCGCTTTCACTGAGTACGATCATGAAATTGAGATCAGACTTCTCCGGCCTGTACTCGGCGGTGGCACCGCTCCCGTACAGGACGATACCCACCAGGTCGTTTCCATAGATCTCCTTGTAATCTGAAGTAAATTCATCAAAAATGTCTTTCGGGTCTTTTGGTTTTCTTCCCATTTCAAAATCCTCCTCCGGCACCGCCTCCGCCGCTCATCCCGCCGCCGAAACCGCCGAACCCCCCGCCAAAACCGCCGAAGCTGTCTCCCATACCGCCGCCACCGTATCCCCGGCCGCCACCGAGGAAAAACGGCAGGAAAAAGAGCCAGGACCCGCCCCTGCGCCTGGGGAGAAACATGAAAATGACAATAAGGATGAGGAACGGTAGGAACGAAAAGCCGGACCTTTTTTTCTTTATGCGATGGGGAACTGCGTTCGTGCCGGTCAATCGGACACCCGCATTCTTTGCGATCACCTGGGCAAGTGCCAGCGTGCCGTTCAGGATTCCCTCTCCAAAGCGGTCCTTTCGCAAATAGGGAATCATATACCGGTCCCGGATCTCTCCCACAAGCCCGTCAGGAAGAATGCCCTCCACCCCGTAGCCGGTCTCGATACGCATCTTTCTCTCTTTGACGGTCACGAAAATCAGGACCCCTTTATCCTGCCCTTTTTTCCCGATGCCCCAGGCACTGTAAAGCCGATTGGCATACTCATTATATTCCGCTCCGCCGATATCAGGCATGGTCACCACCACAATGGCCGTTCCCGTCTTTTCGAGGACTTCACGTGTAAGCGCGGTGATCTTTCGTTCATACTCCGGAGATATCACCCCTGCGAAATCATTCACCAGGCCTCTTGGCTTGGGGAAAGGACGTTCCGCCAAGGCGAAGCCAGCGGCAAGGAAAAGCACGGCCGCCAGGAAAAAGAGGCCGACGGCCGACGGTTTTCGTCTGCGTTGAAAAAATAACAATTTCGTCACCTGTTCACCAATGAACCACACCGCCACAGGCAGCGCAGTATCTTTCTGTTGTCATCCCGGCTCTTCCGGGAACCACGGCCCATACGAGGCAGATCACCCGGGATGAGCCTTTTTTTCCCTTCCTTATTTTTATTATCTTATCCGAGTGACAGGGTCATTGCAACAGCAAAGGCACCCCTAAACCATCATCAAGAATTCCCCCGAGAGTCATCCGCCGAAATGCATGGTGCTAAATTCAGACAGTGGATTCGAATGCGTGGTGCAGTCAATCCGTGGGGACTGATGATTATTTTACTGGCGTTTTTCCTTGCGATTGGGCTATACTTGCTCAGCAAACGCACATTTTTGAGGAAAGGAGGCAGAGACATGACCACGCCACAGCATTGTCCAGGATTTGAAACTTTTAAAAGCCTGAAGTCTTTCGTTTGCAAGTGCCCGAACTGCGGAAAGGAAAAAGAGATTTTTTCAGATGAATTCGACAAGAAACACGTCTGTTCAGGGTGTGGGCAGGAAATAGATTTCACGAAATGTGAGCTGGAAACAGGGGCTTAGTCCGCTGATCCCACCGATCCACAGGGACATATACGACAGAGCGCTGTGGGCGCAGGGAAGGATGATCAAGATGAACCGCCATCGGTGTAATTCCCTGGGCCCTGCGCCTTCCGTCTACAGTGTTATTCCAACCTCAAATCCCTCGCGGATCGCTTCCATGGCCTTTCGGGGTGACTTGGCGTCCCCAATGGCATAAACCTCAGGGGCGAGGCCTTCCAGCTCCTTGACCAGGCCGTTTTCAGCATTTGCTCCCACGGCCAGCACAATAGAGTCCGCGGGAAGGAATCCCTCTCCGTCCTCTTTTTCTGTTTCCAGACCGTCTTCCCTTACAGCAGCAGCTCTGGTGTTCGTCATGATGGTCACACCGAGACGCCGCAACTCAGCCATGATGGTCCACCGGGTAGAGAGGCCGATATCCTTTCCGGCCTTCCCGGTCATCTCCACCACCGTCACCTCCTTGCTTCCCCTGTTCAGCAATTCCGAGATGGTTTCCACTGACTCCGCACGGTTGGCAACCAAAAAATGCAGCACTTCCGGGGCAAGCGTGCCGATGCGGGCCAGGTAAAGTGCAGTCTCCAGACCTACCGCATTTCCGCCCACAACGACCACCCGGCGTCCCACGCCCAGCGTTCCACCCAACACATCCCATGCCTGGAAAACGTGTTCTTTTTCAACGCCGGGTATGTCAGGCAGTATCGGCCGGGCTCCTGTGGCCACCACAATTGCATCAGGCTTCATCTCTTTTGCAAATGGGATATCCACCTTCCTGTTGAGCACAATTTCCACTCCCACATTCCTGAGGTTCCGGGCAAGGTCCAGAGCCGTGGTTGCCATTTCTTCTCTGCCGGGAACACGCCAGTTCAGGAGGATCTGTCCGCCTAAACGATTCGTTTGTTCAACCAGGGTGACGTTGTGCCCTCGTTCGGCCGCCACACAGGCCGCTTTCATGCCCGCAACGCCCCCACCGATAACAAGGATTTTCTTTGCCGTTTCTGCCTGATCAACAGATCGCTCCCTTTCTCTTCCCGCCATTGGATTGACAAGGCAGGTGGCGGGCCTGAGACTGAAGATCTCATCAAAACATCCCTGGTTGCACGCGATGCAATGATAAATGAGCCGGGCCCTGCCGTCCCGGGCCTTCCGGGGAAGATCAGGGTCAGCCAGGAGTCCCCTGGCCATGGTAACCATATCCGCCTCTCCATTACGGAGGATTTCTTCTGCCATATCAGGGTCGTTGATCCGGTTGCTGGCAAGAACAGGCGTTTCGACCCTTGCCTTGATTCCCCGGGCAAGGTACACGTACGCGCCGCGCGGGACGTTCATGGTCAACTGGGGGACCCGGGTCTCATGCCAGCCGCCCGTGATATTGAACAGATCCACTCCCGCTTTCTCGAGGGCTTCGGCAAAGATCCCCGCCTCCAGGTTTGTGCATCCCCCTTCCATGAAGTCATTCCCCGCCAGCCGCATGATAATGGGATAGTCCGATCCCACTGCACTCCTCACCTTTTCCACGACTTCAATGCCGAACCGTATGCGATTCTCGAGAGGCCCTCCGTACCGGTCCTCGCGCTTGTTGGTCACCGGGGACAGAAACTGGCTGATGAGATACCCTGCGCTTCCCAGGATCTCCACTGCGTCGAACCCGGCTCTCCTGGCCCGGTCCGCAGCTTCGGCAAATCGATCCTGGACCCCCGGGATCTCTTCAAGATCCAATGCCCTGGGCGTTTCACCGGTCAGTTTGGAACGCACTGCAGAAGCGGAGAAGGGTTTCCTTCCTCCGATCATGACGGAGTGGGTGTATCGCCCTGCCTGGTAAAGCTGGGCGGCGATCTTCGCCCCGTCTCCCTGTACCGCACGCACCAGTTTCTCGAGTCCCGGAATATACCGGTCATCGTGGAGGCAAATCATGCTGGACATGCCGCCATACTCATCAATGGGGCATCCCCCGACAATAATCAACCCGACGCCGCCTTTTGCCCGCAGGGCATAGAAATCAATCAGGCGGTCCGTCACCTCGCCCTCAGGAGTGTATCCGAGGTGCATTGCCGTCATGACAATGCGGTTTTTCAGTTCCATTCCATTGATATTAATGGGTGAAAATAGATATGGGTATGCCATGCCTTCCTCCTCTTTCCTATCAGTCCGATGACACCTGTTTTCTGATTCATATCAAAGCGTCAGCAGGAAGGCAACAATTGACTATCCTCCCTGAT
>CAZWEV010000045.1:8892-34519 GCA_964633015.1 uncultured Desulfobacteraceae bacterium
TCTGATTCATATCAAAGCGTCAGCAGGAAGGCAACAATTGACTATCCTCCCTGATCATCAGCGAGGTATCATCTGCTTCGTTGCCTTCGCTCGCTCCTCCTTGCGACGTATTGGTTATACGACTCAGTCGTCGCCCTCGGCGCCTCGCATCTGACACCTCGCTGATGATCAGGACTTTCGCCAAATCAATCCACAAGATTACCATTGTGGAATTTAGATGGTTGATTTGGGACTCTCGCTGCGCTCCATAGAAGAGAAGGGACAGTCTAAGGCACCTTTTTGAAACAACAAAAGAAACGACGAGGGAGGGCCAGCGCGCTCCTTGCCGGCGGCAACATATCTTTCGTGCATACACATGGACGGAACCAACAGCAGAAAGGAACTTGTAACAAGCGGGCAGATTTCATACAATGATGAGGCAAATGCAAGAAATCAATCGCAAGAAAAGGCTATGACCATGAATCAGGTACTCACCGGACTCGACAGGCTCAAACTGGGCCAATGGAAACGGCTGAAAGGATACCGGCTGGGACTCCTCTCCAACCAGGCCTCTCTGGATCGCAATTTCACTCCTGCCCGTGAAGTCATTGAACACCTTCTTCCGGGCCAGTTAAAGGTGTTGTTCGGCCCCCAGCACGGCTATGGAGGAGAAGATCAGGACAACATGGTGGAAACCGCACACAGTGTTGACAAAGCCCTCGGGATTCCCATTTTCAGCCTCTACGCCGACAAACGGGAACCGAGTGATGCCATGCTGGAAAATTTGGATGTGCTTATCATAGACCTGCAGGATGTGGGTACAAGGGTCTACACCTTCGCCTCCACGATGCTCCATTGTCTCAAGGCTGCTGCAAGAAACAAGAAGGCCGTCCTGGTCCTTGACCGTCCAAACCCTCTCGGGGGTGAAATCATGGAGGGCCCTCTATTGAAATCCGAGTTGTTTTCCTTCGTCGGCCCCTGCAGCATGCCCATGCGGCACGGCCTGACCATGGGAGAACTGGCCGGGGTCTTCGACCACGTATTCCACCTCCGTTGCGAGCTGGAGGTGGTTCCCATGGCCGGCTGGAAACGCTCGATGTTCTGGAGAGACACCACATTGCCGTGGATCATGCCTTCTCCAAACATGCCCATGGCCGAAACAGCCTCTGTGTATCCCGGTCAGGTTATCTGGGAAGGAACGAATCTATCGGAGGGGAGAGGTACCTGCAGGCCCTTTGAAATCTTCGGGGCCCCGTATCTTCATACGCGGAACATATTGGATAACCTGGAAAAGGAGGCGCTGACGGGATGCCGGCTGCAGGAATACACGTTCCGTCCAACCTTTCACAAGTGGGGAGGGGAACTTTGTCATGGATTTCATATCCACATTATCGACCTCTCCACCTTCCGGCCTTTTACTCTGTCCATAGCGCTCCTCTGTACAGTCATGAAGAACCACCGGGAAATGTTCCGCTGGCGGGAGCCTCCTTATGAATATGAGCATGACAGAAAACCAATAGAACTCATTCTGGGGGATAGATCCCTCTTGCGCGAGGTGGAAAAGGGGAGCTCAATATCCCAGATGGGAAATCACTGGATAAAAGAAATCGAGGCCTTCTCCAAATTGAGAAAGCCTCATCTCCTGTACCCCGAGAATGACGCACTGCATGAGTAGTCTGGAAAGGGAAGTCTGAAAAAATAAATCACGCGGGATTATGATCAAAAAATCAGGATGCGGGAGCGGATACAGAACATACTCCTCCGGCCATGCCGATTCCCGGAGTTGCCCCGCTTAGGCACCACCCATTGATTCCAACAGTTTTTCGGCGACACGGATATATTCATCCCCGAGTCGCTTTTCAATGTATCCCCGAACACCCTCGGAATAGATGGTCATGATAAGCAATTCTTTTATGACCTTTCTCTCCTCTTTGTTGAGCATCAGGAGAGCACCCGTTTTATCGTTCAAAACGAGGTTAAGGTCCTGCTGATCATCGGAACCGCCCATGAGTTATTTCTTCTCACCTCCACTGATCCATCTGTCAATAGCCTCTTTGTCAAAGCGCCAGACCCTGCCGATCCTGATCGCCGGAATCTTGCCTTCAGCGGCATATTTGCAGATAGTGATTTCATGCAGTTTCAAATACTTGGCAAGCTCTTTTGTTGTCATGATTTCGGGCATAACAGTCTCCTTTATTTGTATTTGGTACCTCTTTGTTTGTCTGATTCATCATCCAACGTTCACGGTTTGCAACTTTCTCGCCATGAGCCGTTAATTTATAGATAAAACAATGTTAATACCTAAAATCTTTATAGTCAATAAAAAATCCGTTATAGTAGAAAAAAGAATGTAAAATGTTCATAGTTGACGATTATTACTCTCTTCATCGCTCGATTGTAATAGCTCAATAAAAGGGCAGCACGGGTTTCTCTTGACGGGAACACCATGCCCCGTTATAAAGATTACCACCATCCAGAAGGTGACGGAGGAGAGAAAACCATCCTTTCAAATCTTTTCAGCAGACGAATACCTTCAAGCCGCATTACTTCAGCCGGCAGATGGGCGTTTCACTATGTTCTTATCGGCCTTATCGCCGGGATGGGATCTGTCATTTTTCATTACCTTTGCGGCGTCGGCATGCATTTTCTTTTAGACCAACTGGCAGGATACCGCCCCCCGGCTCCTGCCGGAGAACCCCACCTGTTTCCTCCCACCGGCACGCCTTTCGATCGGTGGGTGCTCCTCTTCCTCCCCGCGCTCGGGGGGATCTTCAGCGGATGGCTCGTGTACACCTTCGCCCCTGAAGCAGAAGGCCACGGAACGGATGCCGCCATAGACGCCTATCACAATGGGGGCGGCTTCATCCGTGCACGAATCCCCTTTATCAAGACTGTTGCCTCTGCCCTGACCATCACGTCCGGAGGGTCAGGAGGCCGGGAAGGACCTATTGCCCAGATCGGCGCAGGCTTCGGCTCTTTTCTGGCCACGAAGCTCGGTTTGCCCGATAGGGAGCGCAGAATCATGCTGGCCGCAGGATTGGGCGCCGGCATCGGAAGCATTTTCCGCGCCCCCCTTGCAGGGGCTTTATTCGCCACCGAGGTGCTCTATCGTGAGCCTGAATTTGAATCCGAAGTGCTTATTCCGGCGGGAATCTCGTCCGTAATTGCCTACTGCGTTTTCTGCCTTTTTTTCGGCTGGGGCTCTCTCTTTGAAGCACAGGATTTCGTGTTTCAAAATCCGCTCGAACTCGGACCGTATACCATTCTGACCCTTGTGGTCGTTGCCGGTGGGTTTCTCTACGTGAAGAGCTTCTACGGTATTCACCGTCTGTTCAAGAAAATCAATATCCCCAGCCATATAAAGCCTGCAATCGGAGGACTCTGCACCGGGGCAATCGGTTTTTTCCTGCCGCAGACCCTTGCGTTCGGCTATGGATTTGCCCAGATGGCCCTTGACAACCAACTGCCGACGCTTTTCCTCCTGGGCCTCGCACTGGGGAAGATTTTGACCACTTCCTTTTCCATCGCCTCCGGTGGGAGCGGTGGGGTTTTTGGGCCGTCCGTGGTGATCGGGGGAGCACTCGGGGGAGTAGTGGGCAGGTTTTTTCACGCCATCATGCCCGGGATCGTCCCTGAGGCAGGCGCTTTTGTGGTCGTCGGCATGGCGGGATTTTTTGCCTCCGTATCAAACGCACCGATCTCTACCATTATGTTCGTTAGTGAAATGACCAACTCCTACCACCTGCTGCTGCCCAGTATGCTGGTTTGTACTATTTCTTACCTGTTGTCCCGCAGATGGACCATTTACATCAAACAGGTCAAAGGAAAGCTGGATTCCAACGCCCATCGTGGAGATTTTTTCATCGACGTCCTTGCCGCCATACGTGTCAAAGAGCTCATACCATCCCTTCGAAAAACCCAGATAATCCCTGAAAAAATGACATTTGCACAGTTTCGCGAGGTGTTCAAGTCAAGCCAGCAACATTATTTTCCCGTGGTGGATCAGGAGAAAAGATTGACAGGCATTTTTTCAATCAATGACATACGCGGAGTTCTCTTTGACCAGGAAATCGGCGAGCTTATCAGGATGAAGGATGTTGCTTCCACTGACATCATTTTCACTACTCCCTCGGAAGATCTGAACGAGGTGCTGAAAAAATTCACGATCCGCAATCTCAACAGGATTCCGGTGGTAAAGGACGAAGACCACGCAAGCCTCCTGGGAATGTTGGACAGACGGGAGGTGATCCAATTCTACAATCAACGGATCCAGGAGATTAAATCCGGGAAGGAGGTGGAGGAAAAACCGACCGGCCTGGAAACCAGCCGCCTGATGCTCACGCACGTCAGGGAGGCCATGACAACCCCTCCTGAAACCATTCCTGCCGCCATGCCCCTGGAAGAGATTGAGCGAACGATCGCCGAGCGAAAACTCAGAACATTTCCCCTGGTTAATGAGCAGGGTGAACTGTGCGGCGTCATATCCCTTTCAGATGTTCGGGCGGCTTTGAAGAAGGCCACCTATTCTCAAAAAGCATCTGACGTCGCCACCGGATCAGTCATCGTCGTTGCAGGAAACGAAAATCTCTTTTCGGCCCTGAACAAGATTACTTCCGGAGATTTTGCCATGTTGCCCGTAGTGGAGCCGGGCGACCCAAAAAAACTCATCGGAGTAATCAGCCGGAGGGATATCATGGCGGCTCTCGGACACGCCGTGGTGAGGGACGGGAATCAGTAATTCCTTCTGCTACTTCATGCGCATCGACCGCATGAATGAGTTTCCAAGCCAGGAATGAGATATTTTTTGCAAGATCAAGAAAATCAAGGGATTACGCGGAGACGTACTATATAGTACGTCGCACAAGTGGTCCCGCAGATTGACGCTGAGATTGTGAAAAATAGCCATTCATGGGTGGAAACTACTTCATGCTCTCGAGCTTCGTCTTCGCAATACCTGCTTCATTCGAATCGGGATAATTCTTGATGATTTTCTTCAGAAGAAGTTTCGCGCTGGTAGTATCTTTTATTGCCTCAAAAGCAAGGGCCTGCCGAAGCATGGCATTCGGGACCTTGTTTCCCTTGGGGTAGTGCTTGATGACCTGCTGGTATGCGAGAATGGCTTGCTCATATTGCTTCAGAGTCATGTAGCATTCGCCAATCCAGAACTGGGCATTGTCCGCCAGGTCAGATTTGGGATACGTCTTGATAAAATCCTTGAAACCGACTATCGCCTCTTCCGGCTTTCCCTCCTTGTAGGAAGCCAGACTGTTCTCATACTTGATCTTTTCGGGCGAAACCTCTGGCGGAGTGGTTTTTCCCGCTTCAGTCTTTGCTGTTTTCTGCGGAAAACCGGCCTGGAGGCCCAGGTAGGCCTTTAAATTCTGGATGCTCTTTTCCAGTTCCTCGACCCTGGTCTTCAGGTCGGCGATCCCGGCACGCATAAGATCTTCCTGCGCCGTATCCCTCTCAATGGCATGTTTGGCAAGATGGCTGTTTTCTTCCACCTTGCCGGAAAGAGCGCTCAGGTCCCCTTTGATCCCGTCTGTCTCCGCGACCAGTTCAGCCAGGTTCCCCCGGATGGATTTCAGCCGGGCATCCACATCTCCCGACAACTCCCTGCTCAATGATGCTTCCCGCTTCCCCATTGAGTCCTGTAACGCATTCACCCTGTTGTTCAGGAGTACCACCTGATCGTTTAACGATATGATGTCCTGGTCGGTGGCAACAGTGACACAGGAAGAGAGAAAAAATCCCGCACCAAGCAGGAGACCAAGGATAGAAAAGACTCTTTTATGGACAGCCGAGGATCTCATCATCTCGTACGTATCCTCCTGTGAGCAAAGCCGGCCTCTCGAGAGGCCGGCCTGTTTATTGAAAAGCTCGCTATAGGATCTCTGGTTCGGGTTGGCACTACTTCATGAACTTGAATTCATCTCTCCTGTTCTTGGCCCACGCTTCCTCATTGTGGCCCGGATCTGCCGGTCTTTCTTCACCATAGCTGATGGTAGAAATGCGGTTTTCCGCTATCCCCAAGGCCACGAGGAACTTCTTGGCGGCATTTGCCCTCCGTTCACCCAGGGCGAGATTGTATTCGCTGGTCCCTCTCTCGTCGCAATTTCCTTCGACTCTGAGAGCATAGGCCGGATGAGCGCTGAGCCAGTCAGCAATTTTCTTCAGAACCGTCTGGGATTCCGGCTTCAGATCCGATTTATCAAAATCAAAATAGACCTTGTCATTCTCAAGCGCCTTCATCTCGTCGAGCTCCTGCTGGGCCTTCTCAAGCGCTTTCAGCTTTTCCTGGCGCTCAGCTTCCGCTTTCTGGTAGGCTTCAGTTTCACCGGCTTCCACCTTTTTAGCCTCTTCTGACGTGGCCATTTCGGTCCCTGCCGGTTTCTCGGCCGCCTTTGTCTCCTCGGCTGTGGGCTGGACGCCCTCTGTCACCTGCATTTCTTTCTTTGCGCAAGCCGACATAAATAACAAAGAGGATACCACGAATGCCAATGCAAGCACGACAGCCATCATTTTTTTCCTCATATGCCCTTCCCTCCTGAATTAAGTTTTCACTAAGTATCTACTCGAACCACCAGTGCAAAAATAAAATAATAAACAATACATGGAACTGCATTCCAATGAACTCTGTATCAGAGGAAAAATGGAATAGATATGCTCCTAGCACATTTGGGAAATAATTTCAAGCGCCAAGTGCCTCCCCCGGCAAAAGGAGCATACTTCCATTAGGGAGACCAGGATGGGGCTGTCTGGTCTCCTTTCATATCGGTGATCCTTCTTTGATTCTGGCCGTTCGCCATCATCATGTACAGGTGATATCTTCCTTCCCGGTTTGAACTGAACGCCAGATAATATCCGTCCGGTGACCAGCAGGGATCTTCGTTGTTGCCCTGCTCGTCAGTGAGTTGCCTGACCTGTCCCCCGGACGGGTCCATGGTGACAATATTATAATGTCCATGATTCAGAGAGGCAAACGCGATCCTGTTCCGAGACGACCAGGTAGGGGAAGCGTTGTACTTTCCCTCGAATGTCAGGCGTTCCTCCGTCCCCTTGGCCAGATTCAATATGTAAATCTGGGGTGATCCGGACCTGTTGGAGACAAAGGCCATTCTTTTGCCATCAGGTGAGAACGTAGGAGAAACATCAATTCCCCAATGATGGGTCAACCTTTTGAGAATCTTTCCCTGCGGGGTAATGAGAAAGATATCCGGGTTCCCCTTGTAACTGAGGGTCAAAGCCAGGCGCTTTCCGTCAGGCATCCATGCTGCTCCGATATTCAGTCCCTTTCTCCCTGAGATTCTTCTCACGTTCCCGGTGCGGAGGTTCTTGAAATAGAGCATGGGTCCCCCGTCCCGGTAGGAATTATAGAGGAGTCCGTTCCCGTCAGGAGACCAGCGTGGCAGCAAAGCGATGCTCCGGTCCGAGGTGATCTGTCGCACATCATGCCCGTCAAAATCACACACATATATTTCCTTGTGCCCGGTTTTCTTTCCCACAAAGGCCAGTTTTGTGAGAAAAATACCCTCGTGCCCCGTGAGGACCCGGATCACCTCATTTGCCAGACGATGCATGAGATTCCGATAATCGCTGACCGCTCCCAGTACCCGTTTCCCAAGAATCTGTTTTCCCAGGAACACGTCAAACAACCTGATTTCCACCTCCACGTTTGTTCCAATACAGGTATAGCCCCCGGTCAGAAGAAGCTCGGCGCCAATGACGGACCAGTTCTTGAATCGGATATCCTCCCGGGTCAGGGAGGGGCGTTCGTCAATAAACGAGGCCTTGTCCATGGGTGAAAAAAACCCGCTCAGATCCAGATCACCGGCAATAACTGCGGGAAGTTTGGCGGCAAACTCCCGGCATTCACCGCTGCCCTGGAGATCCCTGAAATCCGGTATCGCTATATTGAATTTCCGGATGGCAGGGGCATTGATATCTATATATATACGGCCATACCCGTTGCCAGGGGCGAAGACAAGACACAAAAACACTACCCCCGCAAAAATGGGCCAGCCTTTGAAAACATGCGTCTTTTTCGTTCGGTTGCAGATCACCTTTTCCCTCTTTCCCCTCAAGCCTACGTACATCACCTCGGCACCGTCAACAGCACCCGCGTATTCACGTCTCATCCCGACGCCTGGATGGATTCTTCATAATGTATCGTCCATCCATACATGTGATAGTTTATTCAAGATCAAGACATGCGAAAGTTTCAGCCGCTTTCTTCGAGTTCCCTCAGATTGAAATTGATCTCTATCTCCTCATGGGTTTTCAGATACCCTTCCGGAAAAGGGGGAAGGGGATTGGATCGATCTATGGCTTTCCGCACGGATTCATCAAAACCGGCATTCCCCGAAGGCTTTTCAAACCAGGATTTCAGGATAGTTCCGTCCTTGCTCACGGTTACAACGACCAATGCCTCGAGATTCCTGCTCTTTTCCGGGTCCATGAACGCAGCGGGGTAGGCCCAGTTATCCTTTATTCGGTTCTCCACTTCCATTTTATAGAGCTGTATGGCAATACCGGCACGTGGCCCCGTCACAGACCCGGAAGAAGGTGCAGTCTCCTGCTTCACCTTGCTCTCAATCCGGGAAATGGCCTGCTGGAGCGTATCCTTCTGCCGGGTCTCCACCTTTTTTTCGATCTTTGCGATAGCCTGATCAAGAAGCCGTGCAGGGGACCGTTTTGGCCGTATCTCCTTTGTGGATTTTTTCTTCACGACCCGTTTTGCGATGACCAGGGCCTTTTCTTTCCTGGCCAGCGTCCCGACGCGTTTGGCAGGTTCCAATTTCCTGCTGCGCTGGATCGACTTCCCCTTTCCGGATACGGGTTTGCCTCCGCTCTTGGAAATGCTCCTTGTGGGCATTTCAACAAGGTTGACCTCGTATACCGTGGTGTGCAGTCTCCCCATGGGTAAAGATTCGGGGATCAAGAAGACAAGGGAAAAAATGGCCAGATGGACGGCGATTGAGCCCAGCAGCATTTTCCCCCAGTCACGGCCGTTTGCCTTGTCCAGGAGATTCTCGTTCCAAAAGGCTTCCACTGATGTCACTCCAGCGGCTCCGTGACCATTCCGAGTTTATCGATTCCCGCCCGTTTCACGCTTGCCACGACCTTCATAACAAACCCGTAGGGGACATCTTTGTCGGCCCTCAGGAGCACTTCTTTATCACGCCGGTTCTCAAAAATCTTCCTGATTTTTGCTTCCAGCTGATTAGTGTCCATGCGACGGTTTTCCAGGAAGATTTCTCTCTTCCTGGTAATGCTCAACACCAAGGGCTCATCCTTGGTCTTGATATATTTCGTGGTGGTTTTCGGGAGATTGACGTTCACGCCCTGCGTCATCATGGGGGCGGTCACCATAAAGATAATCAACAGGACAAGCATCACGTCTACCAGAGGGGTAACATTGATATCCCCCATATAGGTTTTTGGGCGGTTCCCTGTCTGCATGACCTATTCCCGTTCCGGTCCGAGTCTCACTTTTCCCCTGAAAAACTGCCGTTCCACCGTTGTTAGAAAATCAGACTTAAACATATCCATCTCCGCGCCGAGCCGGGCAATTTTCTGGGTGAAATAGTTGAATGCCACTACGGCGGGTATGGCAGCGGCGAGTCCCGCAGCGGTTGCGATCAGTGCCTCTGAAATGCCGGGTGCCACGACGGCAAGATTGGCCGAACCTTTTAATCCTATCCCTCGAAAGGATTGCATGATCCCCCAAACAGTTCCGAAAAGACCGATGAAGGGGGCCGTATTTCCCGTGGTCGCAAGGAAGCTTACTCCCCGCTCCAATCTCTCAGTCTGTGCCACAACGGCCTTCTGAAGTGACCGTTCAAGATTGTCCACCATGATTTGCCGCGAACGCGAGGTCGCATCGGAAGTCTTTGTTTCAGGGACCCTCTCGGGATTGGACGTTGTCTGGATCTTCCTGATCCGCTGGAATTCCCCGTATCCGGACCGGAACAGTCGCGCCACAGGGCTGTATTTCAGATCCTTTGACGCGGCGTATATTTTTCTCAAATCCATCGGTTCCAGGAACATGTCCTGAAAAACCTCCGTCTCGTGCCGCGCGCGACGCACCAGACGAAATTTCATCAGAATAATCGTCCAGCAGGCCACAGAGAATCCCAGGAGGATCAACAGCACGAACTTCACCATTGGACCCGCATGGGCAATCATCTGAATGATATCATGACCGTAAAATCCACCGAACGGCAAGTGGAACGGAATATCTAAAATGAACGGAACACCCACCATAATTTTTCCTTTCGTACACCTTTCCGAAGCACCTGTCTATGAGGCCGCCTCTTTCCGTGTTCCTCTTTCGGGGATGGCCAGATCGAAACGGCTGATAATCAAAGCGGCTATCCCTTCAACATCATTCAGCAAAAACCGGGGTACCCCGCAATCGACCGGGGCGTCCGAAACCATTCCCAGGAGATTCCTGTCATTTCCGCATACCGGTTTGTCGTGTATTTCGGGCCTGAAGACTTCCAGCTTCGGCCTGTCTCCTCGCTTATAACCCTCTGCCAGGATAATGTCTACCCCGGAAAAGTAGGACACCAGTTCATCAAGCGGAGTATCATGGGCCACATCTTTCACCATGGCAACCTGACGGGGTGACGAGAGCAGCACCATGCTCGCCCCCGCCTCCTTGTGACGCCAACTGTCCTTTCCCGGCTGATCAATACTGAACCCGTGCACATCGTGCTTGATCGTTCCCACTCTGAATCCTTTTTTCCTCAATACAGGAATCAGTTTCTCAATCAGAGTAGTCTTCCCCGTACCGGAACTCCCGACGATCGCTACCACGGGAACCCCGTTCTTTTTCGGGAATATTTTCCTAGACCCGCTGTTCATCTCTGATATACCCTCCACCTGACTTGACGGCTTGATGAAAAATGCACATTCACGTGGCTTCATTTCTTTTCTGATTCGGCGCCGATCCGTCCGAAAATTTCTTCAAAAACCCCATTATCAAGGTTCATACAGGCCTTTTTCAGCCTGCTGTATTTTTCCAGAAGCTCTTTTCCTTCTCTTGTCAATCGGGTTCCCCTTTTTCTGTCCGCTTCCACGAGCTTCATATTCAGGGATTTTTCTGTTGCTTTGATCTTACTCCAGACCCCTTTGTAGGACATCCGCATCACTTTGGCTGTCTGATTGATGGAACCGGTCTCCTGGATGTGTTCGAAAATCTCTTTTCTCCCCTCTCCAATGATGATGTGATCATCCTCATCCACAATCCATTGCCTTGATTTTATCCTGAGGGATGCCATTTGGTCTCCTGTCTCTCTCCTTTGGAACTTTCTATCCCACCTCTTTCCAGAGGTCCCCGCTTCTTGAGGGATCATACCCTCCCAGTACCGCGACTCTTTCCCGAAAATGGTCCGTGCGGACCGTTTCCAGCACCTTCCTGACTCCCGTCAACTGCATCATCTCGGCAGGAATAATAAGATCATATTGTTCCCTTTCCACGGGGATAAAGTCAAGGCCGAGGGCCTTGGCGGCGGCAAAAATGCCCATCCCGCAATCGGCCGCGCCGCTTAACACATCCACTGCCACGGCCATGTGGGTAAATTCCTCGTGATCATAGCCCCGGATAGAGGAACCTTCAACACCCAGCTTTCCCAGCTTATAATCAAGCAGGACGCGTGTCCCTGACCCCGCCTGTCTGTTCACAAACAGCACATCACCGACGGGGAGGTCCTCCAATCCCCGGATACCTTTCGGATTTCCCTCCCGAACGATCAGCCCCTGGTCCCTTCGGACCAGATGAAAAATACTGACCTTCATACCCTTCAGGTATCTTCCCACATAGGAGAGATTGTACTCGCCGGTTCGGGTATCCAGGAGATGGGACCCGGCCAGGTGACAGATCCCTTTCTTGAGCGCCATCAGTCCCCCCAGGCTTCCCACATTTCCGGATGAAATACGAATCGTGCCGCCTTTCCCCCTGATCTCGTCGGCAAGCAGGTCGATGGTCATATCATGGCTTCCGATGATCAAAACCGTATTCAGAATTTCTTCTCTGGGGACCAGAAGTTCCGCTTCCAGCTCTTCATCTTGTGATACCCCTTCGGAAAGTGACGGTATTCGAATAATTCCCTCCGCTCTGGTGAGTGTGGTTACTGAACCGGCGGCTCTGGGCAAGGGGGTGGCCACGTAGTTCGAACCCACCTTTCCGATATTGACCCGCAGGAATTCCTCGAGTCCCGGCTTGGACGGGATATCTCTGGACGGTTTCACGGTGACCGTTTCCCCCACCGGTTTTCCATATCCGTGGAGGGCGAAGAGCAGCGGCTTTACGAATTGATTGAAGGACAGGGTAGACGATACGGGATAGCCGGGATTACCGACAACGGGCTTTCCCTTTACGCTGGCAAGAATAGTGGGTTTTCCGGGCATCATAGCCACCCCGTGTACCAGCACCTCACCCATGCCGTTAATCACATGGACCGTGTAGTCTTTGCTTCCAGCGGATGATCCGGCGTTGATCAGGATCACGTGGGCATCTGAATTGACCGCTTTTTCCAGGGTGTGTCTGATTTTGTTTTCATCATCCGGGACAATGGGATAACAGACAGGGATTCCTCCATTCTCCTCCACTAGTCCGGCCAGGATCAGTGAATTGGACTCTACGATCTGTCCCCGTTTCAGGAAAGGACCGTCACCATCATCATGATGGGAGACAAGCTCTGAACCCGTTGGAATAATAGCCACTTTCGGTCTGCGCCGGACAAGCAGGGTATACACCCCGGCACTGATCAGGGCGCCAATGTCATAGGCCCTGATGCGATGGTTCCGGGGAAAAAGCAATTGTGTTGCTATAATGTCCTCTCCCACCTTGCGCACATTTTGCCAGGGATACGCGGGCGACCGTATTTCAATATGCTCGTCGTCCAGCACATGCAATTTCTCTACCATAATGACCGCGTCACAGGATGCGGGGAGGGGCTGCCCCGTATTAATCCACACGGCCACTTCTCCTAATTGCAGGACCTTCGGCCTCCTCTCCGTTGTGCCGTATGTCTCCTGCGCCTTCACCGCTACGCCGTCCATGGCCGCTGAGTGAAACCCGGGCGTGGATCGTCTGGCGAATACAGGCTCCGCAGTCACGCGTCCCAGGGCATTCTCCGCGTCAACAGACTCCGATTCCGTATGCATGTCCGGCCCAAACCGGGAAAAAAAGATATCCCTGGCCTCTTCAATAGTCTTCATTGCCAGGTAGACCTGTCGTTTCACACCGCACCTCCATCAAACAAGAGGACTTTCACCCTATCACCCTCGTAGAGCCCTTCCGTATTCACATCCACCTTCACCAGCCCGTGCCCTTCCACAAGTGGAGAGATGAGCCCTGATTTCCCGAATATGGGGTCCGCCACCCACTCCTTTCCCTCCTTGCGGAGCCTGACGCGAATATAGTCCGCACGACCGCTCCTGGATTCAACGTTCCTGGATAACCGTGCCTCCATCCGCCCTTCCCGGGGCCCTTTGTTTTCTGAAAGACCGGAAAGTCTGGCCAGAAGCGGCGACATGAAGACTTCGGCAACGATCAGTGCGGAGGACACGTGTCCAGGGAGGCCCACCAGCGGTTTTCCCCCCGAACGAGCTATGATGGTTGGTTTTCCCGGGCTAATGGAGATCCCGTGGACCATGAGTTCAAAATCATCAAGCGTTTCAAAGACAGCCAGGGCAAGGTCACGGGTTCCAACGGAACTCCCTCCTGAAAGCCAGACCGCGTCAGCCCTTTCCAATCCATTTTCCACCAGGCCCTTCAAGCGGTTGAAGTCATCCGGGCAGATCCCCAGGAATTCGGAAACAGCACCATTTACAGCGCAGAAGGCTTCCAGGGTATACCGGTTGATGTCCCGCACCTGTCCATCCGCGGGGGCATCTTCCACTGAAACGATCTCATCACCGGTGGAAATAATGGCAATCCGGGGTCTTTTGAATACCGGCACGCGCCCAAATCCAAGGCCCGCCAAAACGCCCATATCCTGTGGGCGCAGCCGTGACCCTTTCCGCAGGACGGTAGATCCCTTCTTGATATCATCTCCCGGTTGAATGACGTTTTCAAGGGGCGAAATGGTGCGGCTCACCTCGATAGTCTCTGAATCCAGTACATGGCAGTACTCCACCATTACCACCCCATCAGCTCCGTTTGGGAGCATGCCGCCGGTGGGAATCCGCATTGCCTGACCCTGACCGACACCGCCGTGAGGTCTTTCTCCCATCTTGACCTCACCAACCACTTCAAACAGGGCGGGCAGGCCTTCACTCGCGCCGAAGGTATCCTTTGCCCGCACCGCGTAACCATCCATGGTAGACCGGCAAAATCCGGGAAGATCCTCCATTGATACCATATTTCTGCTCAACACCCTGCAGATCGCCTGGTCAAGGGGCAGTTCTTCTTCGCCGCATGCGCTGAAATCATGCAGCAGCGCGAGCACTTCTTCAGGTTTCCTGAGCGTGAAAAACGATTCCATTCAGCGAACGCCCTCGTATCCGGGAAAGGATCATATTCCGCAACACAACCATGATCCTGAACAGTTGTGAGAACAGCAATAATCAGCCATTGAAAATCAGAGAAAAATATGTCACAGATGATATAAGGGCGCAACCCAAAAGTGCCGGGCCTACCCGCGCGGATCCCGGGATGTGCCTATCACATGAACGGAGGACGATTTTGCTGCATGGGAAAGAATACATCAGGTCCTTACATCAAGCATGTATACTGGATTACGAAAGATGAAGAAAGGAAACTGAGAAGCGATCTTGCCGATAAAGGCAGAACATTGAAATCGGCAAAAGGCATTGTCTGCACCCCCCTTGACCCTCTCAACAAGATTACCAGCGTGTCGCCGGCAGTCTGGGATGATACCTGCTCCAGGCAGGGGAGTTGGTATCGTCGTTCGAAGAAAAATGGACGCTATCTGATTATCAGCTCCTTTGAGATTGAAGGCTATGAAGACAAACGAGAGGCCATCATAACGGAATCCGATTTCGTCCCTCCCCGGCTTGCTACGGACGCAGAAAAGAATCTTCTCGTTGATGATTCCCGTTTCAAGGGAAAAATACCTCCTGAATGGAAACACGTAGAGGACATAGAGAAAAGGATCTACCTGCGATGGGCCAGGAGGCTTGGATCAGACGTCGGGAGTTACGATTTTCTGTACCTCTCCCACACAGCCAATCATGCCAACTTCATGCACCCCCGTTTCTTCGTCCGGAATGGAAAAAATATTGTTCCCTATTCAATCGATAGGAGTGCCCACCTCTGTTCCTGCTGCCTTGAACTCTTTCAGGTCCTGGGAGGACAATGCCGAAAAAAGATGGTGGCGCCGTGTCCCGGCGCCACCATCTTCGCACGTTTAAAGCCCGACCGGTATCTCCTGGTGGAGCGGCCGTAACACATACTCCGAAACATCCTTTCCGCTTCATCACCCATCGTGATAGATGGGCTTTCCCATTTCCTTGAAGCTGAAGCTGTGAAAGACGTTATGTCCATTGTAGTCCAGGACCCGGAGGTCATCCGTCTGGTAGAGATCTCCCATGACTACCTGGTATTGATTCCCATACTTCTCCTTGACCTTCTCCAGAGGCAGATCGGACGCAATGAACTTTCTTATTCCCTTCACCTCCAGTTTTGCAATGAGCTTCGGATCTTCAAAGGACTCATAGCTCGTCAAGATGAGGATGGGACCGGTTCCTGTAAAAATGATTCCAGCTTTCATATCTCACACACCTCCTTTCCAGACATTGGATACATACACAGAAAAAATCTCCCTCCATCTCTTGCGGTCCCGCGCTTTTTCAGGGGGCACCATACGACACCCCCCTTCGCGCTGAACAAAGCAGCCGTGACAGTTTCACGAGCGACCGCCTTTCTATATATTAGAGCATACGGAGCATTTCTGATCAAGATTTTTCTGAAACGCTTTATGTTCTTGACAGACTGCATGCAAAACCGGAAAAATAGAAAAAAAGGAGGATCAGCACTCTCATGCGTTTCCATACGGCCCTCAGGGCATACAGCAGCAAACGGGTTGAGGAGATAGGACACGCGGATATTCTCGTGGGCATTCCCTGTTACAATAATGAGGGAACCATCAGCCACGTGATCCAGATGGTTAGCCATGGACTCTTTAATCACTACAGGGACTTACGCCCTGTTATCATGATCGCGGACGGCGGATCCACCGACGACACACGGGAAGCGGCAAAGGAGTTCGAGATCAAGCCCTGGCAGGAGAAAATTGTCAGCATATATCGGGGGCCGGCAGGCAAGGGATCGGCATTTCGGTCTGTATTCGAGACTGCCAAACGGCTTCAGGTAAAGGCATGCGTGGTGGTTGATTCCGATTTGCGTTCTATTACGGGTGATTGGATCAAATATCTTCTGGAACCGATCCTGGAAAAAGGGTTCCATTTTGTCTCTCCGGTGTATTCACGCTATAAGTATGACGGCACGATCACCAACAATATCGTGTATAATTTGACGCGGGCCCTGTACGGCCTGCGAATACGTCAACCTATCGGGGGAGACTTCGCGTTTTCCGGGGAACTGGCTGCCTATTACATGGACCAGGATGTGTGGGACACGGACGTCGCGCGTTACGGCATTGATATATGGATGACCACAAACGCGATCACGAATAATTTCAGGATATGCCAGTCAAATCTTGGCGTAAAGATCCATGACGCGAAGGACCCTGCCGAGTCTCTGGGCCCCATGTTTCGACAGGTGGTTCACACCTTGTTCGTTCTTATGGAGCAGAACGAAAAGGATTGGAAGGACGTGCGAGGGAGCAGGACCGTGCCCATGTTCGGGCTGAAGGACCTCCTTGAGCCGGATCCCATCAAGGTCAACCTCGACCGGTTGGTGACCGAATACAAAACCGGATTCCGCCAGTTCAAAGGATTATACCGGGATCTTTTTTCCCCTGATTGTTTTGATGAACTCAAAAAATGTGCCGCCATGGCCAAGAGCAAGTTCGGTATGCCCGTAAAGACATGGGTCATGGTCCTGTATGAAATAGCAGGCACGTTCCATCACTGGAAACACAACCGCACCCAACTGGTCAATCTGGTAACCCCGCTTTACCTGGGACGGGTGGCTTCCTTTATCAACGGGACCAGAAAAATGACCTCAAGCGAGGCGGAAGAAATTGTCGAGGAGCAGGCCCGAGTCTTCGAAGATCAGAAGGCTTATCTGCTTGAAGTGTGGAATACGCAGGACAAACAGGAGAGCTGACGTTCCGCCCGCCAATCATCCAAAGTCAACGGTCTCGATGAGTTCGTTAAAAATGTGTATGGAATCGACCACCCCAACGATTTCACCGTTTCTAATAACCAGGGGACGACGAATTTTCTCTTTGAACATTGCATAGATAGCGTGGTTGATGGTATCCTCCTCCTTTAAGACCGGATGCACCGGGGACATGACCTCTTTCACCTTCTTGCCGGCTTCCTGTTTCACCAGCTCCAAAAAGCCATGATGAAGCCACTCGAAGCGCTGCTGGAAATCACGGACCTCCTCTTCGACCTCCATGGCCCTGGAGGAAAGAACTGAATAATAGGCCCTGGAAAGTTCCGGGGCCTTTGCATGTTCAGGAACCAACCCCTCCACAAAATCATGCAGGGACAGTTTCCCAACGATTTTGCCGCCTTTTCCCGTCGCAAAGAGGGTCTTGTGGAAACTGCTGATCTTCCCTGCTTTCAGATCTTCATAGTCCTTTTTTACTATCTGCAGCGCGACACGGAGTTCCGCATCTTGATCAAGTGTATGATATTCTTCAATGGGGACCATAACGTCCTTTACCTTTTTTTCTGCTCCCATTTCTTACTCCCTCCTTGCATATTCTTCCGTGAACTGAACGGTCCATTCCATGGGACGATGCTTTTCGGGATTTCGAAATACCCCATCCACAAGGAAAATTCAATCAATTTTTCTTTCCGTTTTCCGTGCCTCTCTATCTGCCCATAAACAATGGGTTGAACCGCGTATCATAGTCATAGGCGTCCACGCCCTCTCGCCTCTTCAAAAATCCCACCACCTGATACGTCAAAGGCGTCGCGATGATTTCATATGCGCATTTCACCAGCCACTGGGTCATGACCACGGAGGCAAGCTTCGACGCCGGAATTATTCCCACAAATGCGACGGAAATAAAGACGAGGGAATCGAGCCCTTCTCCCACCAGCGTGGACCCGATCGTCCTGGTCCACAGCCACCTCCCCTTGGTGGCCAGCTTCATTCTTGCCAGGATATAGGAATTGGAAAACTCACCCACGAGGTAGGCCAGGAAAGATGCAACAAGGATGCGCGGCGTGTATCCCAGAATTTGTTCATAGGCCTCCTGCCCATTCCAGAACGGCACAGGTTCCATGATCTTTCCGAGCCAAAACGCCACCACCACCAGGAAATTGCAGATGAATCCCAGCCAGATCATCTTCCTGGCAGCGCCATATCCATACACTTCGGTGAGTACATCTCCTGCGATATAACTCAAAGGAAAAATGATAATGGCCGCAGGCAGAATGAACCCGAAGATATATACAATTTTGACGGCCATGATGTTGGCCGCAATAAGGCAGGTGACAAACACGGCCACCACCACTACGAAAGGCGATGAATATCCCCGGAACTGATTGTCTTTGTTTTCCATATAGTTCATGCTCTCCTTGCAAAGGAGCGTTGATTGTATCGGGAAAATGCCCCTGCTGCAAGAAGAACCGTTCGCCCCAAATCCACCATCTAATTTTCCCATCATGAGTTTCAATGGGTGATTAGGCGAAATCCCTGATAACCAGGTATCAGATGCAAGTCGAAGATCCCGTCCCCGGCGGGGGCGCCAAGGAGCGACGATTGAGACCTATAAGCAACACGTCGCAAAGAGGAGCGATCGAAGGCAACGCAGGAGATGATGCCTTGATGGTGGGTCAGGGCTGCCCGGGAGATCAAAGAAAGGCGTTCTTCACCCACTGTACATTTCCCGATACGCCGAAACACTCTGTCACCCCCCGCCGATAATAAGATTCTATGTAGCTTTCATCTCCTCTATCGGCGTTGGCTTTGTCGTAATTGTCCGTCAAGAGTGTTTTTCCGTCCACTGCTCAAATTTCACCCAAATCACTGCGCCCAGCTCCACATCTTTTTCCTTTCCATCGTGTTTCATCCTCTCCGATGCGGTATTGAGCGCCGCGAACCCCCACCACCCCTCGCGAGGTGCTGCGTAGGTGAAAACGCCGTTTCCGTCGGCCTTGACCACCTGGGTTATCATGTAGTCGGTCGGTGGTGTGACCCGGTGATCCTTGTTATAATATTCCACTTCCACCTCCGTGTAGGGAGCGGGTTTTCCGTTCAGCAGGACAATCCCCTGGAAAACATTTCCTGCATAGAGGCCAAAAGGCCTCGTGAGGGGAACGATCTCCGTCTTCAACCCCACCGGTTGATCCCATCCCTCTTCGTCCCCGAATGCAGAGATGACGGTCTTTGTGTAATGGACAATGTACTTGTCTTCAGCAGGTTCCCAGTATGGCTTCGGCTCCATATAAAAGCTGTATACACCGGGCCTCTTTATTCTGTATGCCACTTCCCAGCCCTTGTGGCCGAACACCTTTGTTTCTCTTAATTGGGAGAGAAGATCCTGCTTTTTTCCCCTGGTCATGACACCAAATTGTACCGGCTTCACAAGTTCCATCCCGTTTCCTTCAAAGGGATGGGAAAAAGAGGCCACTACCTTCACAAACCTGGTATCCCCTTGCATCACCATGGTGTCCGAAGGAATCATCATCCCGAAATGGGCGAAGGTTACGTTCGCGAAAAAACCCAGAATAAAAACCATCACCACCAAAAAGAATACCTTTCTCATCATCTCGTTCTTCTCCTTTTTCTTCCTCACTTTTTGAAGCGTTTTGTTGGTTCGACAGCACAAAAAAAGCCGCAAAGATTCCCCAGGCCTTCTGACTCTTGCGGCCTTCGTGGCCTTGTAGCTGCACTTATTTTTCGGCTGGACAACCAGGATTGTAACGTAGTTACTTTTTCCTGCCTTTGAAATAAAACAGCAGGCCCATGATACCGAAGATATACCCGATGCCCCCGACAACTTCCGTGAGCCCGGGTCCCTTCTTTTCCTGCAATCTGGCGATGGATTGCGCTATCGGCTTCAGCCTGGAATCCAATGCCTCTTCAACGATCTTTCGAATTTGATCCGTGTCAATCTGCACCGGGGAACGGGACTCCGTCTTCGTGGCTTTCAGTGCTTGTTCTTTCTCCGTTTCCGGCGGAGAGGTTCCCCCAAGTTCATCCGCCTTTACGGTATACTCACCCCGGTGCCCCATGCTGGCATTGATCACAATCCGGAGATCGGTTTTTTCCGGGATTCTGAAAGAAAATTCGCCCTTGTCATTTGTGCGGCCTTCCACGAGCTTTTTCCCCGCAGCGTCAAAGACCTCGATCAAGCCATTTTTCACCTTCATCCCGCCGCTGAAATAGCTCTCCGTATATACGGTATTCCCTTCCACCCACGCATACAGGTACACCCGGTGTGCAAACGCAGGCACAGAAAAGCAAAGAAGAAACAATATGATGGAACCCGCAATTCCCATCAACCGTGACCGTGTGAAATATCCTGCCTCCGTACCTTTTCCAGAAGTCCGCAGTGATGAGGAATGAGAATAACGCAGCAGATCGACGTTTTCCTTCAGGCTTCTAACCATGTGTCACCTCCAAAACCTCCGGCTTGACCTTTTTGAGAAACCGTACACACAGCGTGGTAATGATCCCTTCAATGGCCATGACAGGGATATGAGCAACCACAATCACTTTCGCCGCCGCTGAAAAGGATTTACCCGTGCTCATCAATGCAAGGGCCACCAGGGTCCCGGCAACAAAGACCGCACCCGCACCGCAAAGAAATGAGGAAACCATGGACACCCACCGCTCGTTGCTCATGACGCCCTTCCTGAAAACCAGATAGCAGAAAACGGCCGGGAGAGCCATGGTCACCGTATTTACCCCAAGGGTGGTCAACCCGCCGAACTGAAACAACACGGCCTGGAGAAAAAGGGCGATTACGATAGCCGGAAAGGCGGTCCATCCAAGGAGCAGGCCCAGCAGTCCGTTGAGTATGAGATGCACACTGGAAGGTCCAATGGGCACATGCACCAGCGACGCAACAAAGAATGCGGAAGAAAGCACCGCAACCTGGGGGATCCGGTCATAATCCAGCTTTTTCACGCCGATTCCGATCCCTCCTGCAGCAATGACGGCGCCGCCGATCAGAACTGGTGCGGAAAGTATTCCTTCGGAAATATGCATGGGCCTCTTTTTTCTTCCCTCCAAACAAAAAAACCACGAAGATCATCGTGCGGATTCCTTTCCCGCGCCGGCCTTCGTGGCGTATTGCCGTTTCACCTGTAAATGCAGAGGCAGCTGCAGGGCTTCCTGCCCTGATTTCGTGATAAACATACGCTGGGACAGGGTTGCTGTCAAGATGTTATTTTGCCATTGCGGCGGCTCCCTGATATACTTCCAGGCTCACCAAGATGATGAACCGGGTCAGAGGGCAATGAGACCCAAAGAAAGGAGGGCAATGACCACCCCGAACCACTGGGACCATTGCAGCCGTTCCTTCAGGATAACCCACGCGAGCAGGATGGTGGCTCCCGGATAAAAAGAGGAAAGGACGGCCGAGATATCCAGGCGGCCGAGCCGGGTGGCCAGGGCGAAAAAGGCGTTTCCGGAGGCATCGAAAATTCCTGCCATTACCATAAAACGGATTTGTCCTTTTGCCGGTATCCAGGATTTATTTCGTATCAGGAGCAAAAGACCCATGAGCCCGACTGAGGCAATTCTTGCTCCCACCAGGGGCCACAGGACGGATTCAGCAATCGCCCGATCTATAAAAATAAAGAAAAGCCCAAATCCAAGTCCTGCAAGGACAGGGAAATACACCTCACCGGATCGAACCCCGGTGCCGGAAAAAGAATAGGAAAGGAACCAGATGGAGATGAGGGCCATGCCAAAGCCCAGAAGCTGCGGCGCGGTGGGAAGTCCCTCGGTCACAATCCCGGTTATCACCGGGAGGACCGCGGTGATGATCGCGGACAGGGGAGCAACGATTCCCATACGCCCCCTGGCAAGCCCCGTATAAAGGGCCACCAGCCCCAGCACGCCGGAGAATCCGGCCAGTCCCCCGAACAGAAAACCGGAAAAATCAGATATCTTTTCCCTGAAGCACAGGGCCAGCAGGACAAGAAAAATTCCCCCGACGAACTGCGAGACCAGGATGACCGAATGCACATTGTTCCGCTTTGTGGCAAATCCGCCGGTGAAATCCCCGGCACCCCATGTGACAGCGGAACTCAATCCATAGGTGAATGCTAGAGTCTCTGTGCTGATCACTAAACTTCCCTCAATTTTCAGAAACCGGAAATGACGTCAACCCCAGTTCCCGAAGCCGAGAGGCAGTGGGCCGTCCGTTATCATCCCACCCGCGAAGTCGATAGTATTCCGGGAGCATCTGATCGAGCTCACAGACCTGCCCCCTGGCAGGACCGTCCGGCAGGGGTTCTTTCAGAATTCTCACGGGGAGCGTGTCATCCTTGGCAGCAAACCCGGCACGGTTGATGAACAGCCGCTCAGCATTGACGGTACGCTCTCCCGCGCGTATCAATGCATCCATATCATATCCGGCCCCGGTGGCGGCATTGAGGAGCCTGAGCAGCCCCTCAGGCCGGATATCTTTTGTTGGAGTTACATAATTCCTGACTGAGAAGAAGACGCAGACCCCGGCAGAATCGAACACGGCGAATACATCCTGCCAGTCCTTCACCAGCCTGGGCTTGCTTTCGAGCTCGAGCGGATCCATAAGCATAGGGACACCGAGGATCTCGATGTATGCCGGGTCCCCGCGCATGTGGCTCGCGCCGATATTTGAAGTGGCATAGGCAAGGCCCATGCCCTTCTCACCGCGGGGATCATAGCCGGCAAATTCCTGTCCCTTGGCGACAATGGCGAGATCCGGATGGTGATATTTCTCCGCCAGGCGCCGGCTCCCGAGGGCCAGTTCCCTGCCGAATCCCTCCCGCACGGCGGTTTTGCGGCACATCTCCACCAGACCTTCGGCGTCCCCGAACGGGAGGGGCCGTCCAATGACATCCTCTCCGATAATACCTTTTTCGTACATTTCCATGGCACAGGCCATGGTGGCGCCCATTGTTATGGTATCCATACCCATCTCGTTGCAGATGTAATTCGCCTTTGTTATTGCAGCCAGGTCCCCCACCCCGCAGTTGCTCCCAAGGGCATACACCGTCTCATACTCGGGCCCCTCTCCCTCTCCTTGATACGGTCCTTCCGTGATCTTGGTGACCCGCCCGCAGGCGATCGGGCAACTGAAGCAGGCCCTTGCCTTGAGCAGATATTTCTCGGTGAGCGCTTCTCCTCCGATATGTTCCCATTCTTCAAAGGTACCCTGCTGAAAATTACGTGTGGGGAACACTCCCACGTTCTGGGTCCCCACCACGGTGATGGCCGTGCCGTAGGTTCTCAGGGCCGGCGGCTGGTCCTTGGACGCCTCTTTGAATCGGGCAAGATATTCCCGTGCGATGGACTTGAAGGTATTCTCATCATAGAGGGGGATGCTTCTGTTTCCGCTGACCACCACCGCCTTGAGCCCTTTGGCCCCCATCACCGCACCCACACCGGAACGTCCGGCTGCTCGATCCCTGTCGTTCATGATGCCCGCGAAAAGGACTCCGTTTTCTCCTGCGGGGCCAATACATGCCACCCTTGCTTTCCGGTTCGTCTCTTCCAGGAGCAGATCGGTGCTCTCATGGGTGTCCTTTCCCCAGATATGCCCGGCACTGCGAATCTCCCCTCCATCCTCTCCGACAAAGAGGTACACCGGCTCCAGGGAACGGCCTTCGAAAATAATACCGTCTACACCGGTTCGCTTCAGCATGGCCGGGAAGTGCCCGCCCGAATTGGAGCAGGTAACCGCTCCGGTCAGCGGCGATTTTGTGACAACCATGTACCGTGCCCCGGTGGGGGCAATAGTACCGGTCAGGGGCCCGGTCATCATGATTATCTTATTTTTGTCTCCCAGGGGGTCGCACTGGGGATCAACTTCATCGAGGAGGTAGCTGATCCCCAAACCACGTCCGCCGATAAACTCTTTTGCTTTTGTCATATCCAGCGCTTCGAAGCGGGTGGTTCCCCTCGTCAGATCCACCCGCAGCAGGGTGCCCATGTATCCCATCATTTTGCTCCTTACTCCAAGTCGCATTCAAGCGCTACCGGCGTTGGCTGCGTCGCGGACTCCTCGACGTACTGTTCAGGTACGCCTCCGTCGCCCGCTCCTCGCCGCCTAGGTATCATCTTGAATGCAAAATGGAATTACCATATCTTTTTCAACGGATTCAGCGCCTCATGGGAATGAGGCATGGCAAAAAGAATCAAACCCGTTGTCAGCGAAAAAATACAAATAGCATTTTCTGCAGATATTTGGAAGAATGAAGTCAAAAAACCGGGGACCGCGAAAACACATGATGATTACGATAAAAAGCTACGCATCCATGAAGAAATACATGGCGGGGGTACCCCCAAACGGTCAACTGGAAGTCCCGGAAGAGACGCCGGTGGGCGCTGTGTTGGACCGGCTCGGGGTCCCACCGGAATTGAAAAAGGTCATCCTGGTCAACGGGCGGCACCGGTCTGAAGAGCATCGGCTCCGGACCGGTGATACCCTGGTGTTTTTCCCACCCCTCGAGGGTGGATAGGTGATCAGAACTCAAATTTCCCCGCCCGGAACGCCTTCAGGTAATTCATGCAGAAATTGTCCCGCCCACCAAGGAAATCCGTCGTTTGCCAGTAATCAGTATTTTCTGCTTTTTTCAAAAAGGATCCTCGTAAGTTCACGATGTGTAAAATAAGGGTCATCATCTTTTACATAAGGCAAAAGAATGCGTTTTTTGCGAAGGAGATCTCTTGAAATATCCGCAAAAATGACGTCCGTATCATATAGTGCAGCCGTGGCAATTGGTTGTCCGAAAGGGTTTATGATCTCGCTCCCACCCCAAAAGCGGAACGGGTTCTCATCAACAGCCGTTGCAGCTGCATTTGACGACTCACTTTCGTCGGAGCCGAGATTTTCAAATACCTCACAGCCCACCCGGTTGGCGCACAGGTTGTATACACCAAATACCCGGGAATAGAATCGATTGATGATGTTCCAGCTTTCGATGTTGGAAAACTCATTGCCCATGGAACCGCGGGAGGAGTTGAAAAGGGTTATGAAAATATCCGCCTTTTGAGTAACCGCCAGGACTGGCAGGGAGGGATGCCACAAATCATTGCAGATAAGTGGCGCGAAAGTGAATCCATGAAGTTTGAAGACCCGTACTTGCTTGCCAGAGGAAAAAATCTTGCGCTCTTCAAATACCCCATAATTGGGCAAGTTGAGCTTGCGGTACGCGAACAAAATTCTACCATCAACAGCCACCAAGGCCGAATTGTAAAAATTCATGGCACGGGACTCCTCAATAAAGCCCACAACGGCAGCCGTCCCCTTTGTCGCCTGAACCAGTTGATTGATTTGCGGAGAGTCCAAACGCAACGCCACTTCATGGTATC
>CAZWEV010000046.1:0-32732 GCA_964633015.1 uncultured Desulfobacteraceae bacterium
TACGCCGCAGTGACGCGGGATGAGGATAACGCAGCAGATGGGCGTTTTCCGACAATCTAGGGAATCCGTTTGAACATCCTTTCTATCTCATGATACGTGAGATACCGAAATATGGGCCTTCCGTGCGGACAGTTGGACGGAAGGTCCATTTCCAGGAGTTGCTTCAGCAAGTGCGACATTTCCTCATGGGTCAGGGAATGTCCCGCCCGGATCGCGCTGTGACACGCCATGAGCATAAACATCTCATCCACAGCCGTCTGTTCTTCCAGCACACCCTTCTGCAGTTCGGGAATGACTTCTGACAGAAACTCTTCCCATTTTACGTGTGAAACTGATGCCGGCACCTCTCTCAGCAGAAAAGTGCTGCCACCGAAGTGATCAAGTGCAATGCCGAACCGGGTAAGCAACTCCCCCTTCTCGGCCAGAATTTTTGCCTCTTTCAAAGGAAACTCGAGTTTCAGGGGAACCAGAAGGACCTGCGTCTGCACCGTACCCTGCCTGAAACTTCTCTTCAGATTTTCATACACGACCCGTTCATGAGCCGCGTGCTGGTCAACCATGAGGAGGCCTTCTCTTGCCTGGCAGAGTATGTAGGTATTCCCCAAATTCCCGATGATCAACGGCTCTTTCTTTTCAGTGCCCACCGCAGGTTCCGCGGTTTGTTCTGAAAAATGAGGTGCGGCGATAAATGCTGTCTGGGCCGGTTCCCGCGTGAACAGCGGGGTAAACGAATCCCTGTTTGAAAATTCCGTTTCGACGAATGCCTGAAATTCCCTGGACAGTGTCTTCTCAATCGCAGAGACGATTTTCCGGAACACCAGCCGTCCTTCACGGAACTTGATCTCCTGTTTGGTCGGATGGACATTCACATCCACCTGCAGCGGATCAATGTCGATAAATATGACGGCCTGCGGATACTGCCCCTTCATGAGACGCCGTCCATACCCTTCCAGGACAGCCCTGGTGATGAAGCGGTCCCGGATGTTTCTCCGGTTCACGTACACAAGAAGACGGTCCGCCCGGCTTCGGGAGAATTCCCACGGGGCAATGTAAGCGCTGATTTCAAGCCCCTCCCCTTTTTCCCCTGCCTCGAGCAGTGAAGCTGCCGCTTTTCTTCCGAAGAGACTGGACAGGCGGACTACCTGGTCTCCGGTAGCGGGAAAGTGCACGACCATTTTTCCCTGGCTGTCAAGTCTGAATTCGATGCCTGAAAAAGGCAGCGCCCATCTGGAAACGGTGTCAATGATATGTTCCATCTCGGTACGGGGGCTTCGCAGAAATTTCCTCCGCGCAGGCAGATTGTAAAAGAGGTCTCTCACCACCACGCTCGTACCGGCCGGGCTCCCGGTCTCATCAATGGAAATAAACTTACCCCCGGCCAGTTTGAAGGTGTGCCCGGACAGCTCTTTTTCCGGCCGGCTGGTGATCTCCATTCTGGATACCGAGGCAATGCTCGGCATGGCCTCTCCGCGAAAACCCAGGGTCTTTACGGCAAACAGATCAGAAACGGACCTGATCTTGCTGGTGGCATGGCGTTCGACGCAAAGAAGCAAATCGTCCTTTGACATGCCGGATCCATCGTCACTTACCTTGATTCGTCGTTTTCCTCCTTCTTCAACAGCAATCACTATTCGCCCGGCCCCGGCGTCTATGCTGTTGTCAAGCAGTTCTCTCACTACGGAGGCCGGCCGCTCAACCACTTCTCCTGCGGCAATCTGACATGCCACATTTTCGGCAAGGATCCTGATATTATTCATTGTACCGGCTCACATCTGCTCGGCGATGGATACGGTGCGGTCTCCCAGCATGTTCACATAGCAGCCCAGTTCATTGTCATACCACCCGTAAATAACCGCCTGGGTGATGGCAATCCTGCCGAAATGGGAAGCATTTTCCGCACGCTTTCCCTGTTCTTCCACCACACATTTTCCCAGATCGATCTCCACTTCAGCGGATCTGGTATGGGTTTCATGGCCCTCGATGAGTGTCGCGCACCGGGGGCGCCCGATAATATCACTTGAAACATTCTGCTGCTCCGTGTACTGGAGATACTTTCTCGCATCCTGCCTTGCGGCATCCCGATAGATGGTGTTGATCACTTCCCGCCCGATGAACTCTCCGGAAGGCTCTTCCTGCAGATTGATCACCAGGATCACCAGGGAACCGGTGCTGCTGGGTATCCGTACGGATTCTGCGATAAACCCGATCCTCTTCATTTCCGGAATGACCAGTGCGAGAGTATTTGCTGCGCCTGTAGTGGTCAGGATGATGTTATTCAGGATGCTCCGGTTTTTCCTCAAATCCGTGGCCCCTGCATTTGGAAGGCGGTCAAGGACCTGCTGCGAGCCGGTAACCGCATGAACGGTGGCCATGGAAGCGGTAAGAATCCGCTGGGATCCGAAAAAATCAATCAGGGGCTTTACCATGTGCGCCAGGCAGGTCGTGGTACAGGAGGCGTTTGAAATGACTTGATGGGTCCTGGGATCATAATCATGTTCATTCACTCCCATGACCGTTGTAACGGCATCCTCGGGGATGGGCAGGCTCTTGTCCTGGATCTTGAATGGCGCTGAAACAATAACCTTCTCGGCCCCGGCCTCCAGATGCCCTCTCAGGGAGTCCTTTGAATTCTCCGGTGCCACGGTGGGATCCAGGAATTTTCCCGTTGAGTCCACCACCAGCCGGATACCCCTCTCTTTCCATTCAATTTGCCCCGGATTTCTCGTCTTCTGCAGAAAATGGATTCTGGTTCCGTCAACAGTGATGGTCTTTGTCTTTTCATTTACCTCTCCCAGGACCTCCTCAGACCGGTGGCCGTACAGGTAACTCCCAAGAGACCCGTAAGTGGAATCCCTTTCCAGGTAGTGGCCGATGTCTTTCAGGGACATGCCCACATCCCTGCCAATGTTGACCACGATGTCGTCAAAATATTTCCGCCCGATGTGGTGCCACAGGGTCAACTTCCCTATCCTGCCGAGTCCGTTCACGCCCAACTGCATAGCCCTACACCTCCTCACGCTCCTTGATCTTCATTTCTCCCAGGTAAATAGATCCTTTCCTGCCGTCAATGCTGATATGGTCTCCAGGTCCGAGTTTCTCCTCTCCAATGATGCAGACCCGGTCCTTTTCTATACAGTTCAGTCTGGAACAACCGACGACGCATGTCTTTCCGAGGCGGTGAGCAACAATGGCAGCGTGGGACGTGGCCCCCCCCCGCGCCGTCAGAAGGCCGTCAGCCGCGTGAATCTCCCGGATATCATCGGGCACCGTATCGTTCCTGAGCAGGATGAGCGGCGTTTCAGGCTCCGCCTTCCGCCATTTCGTAATTTCCTCGATACTGAACACAACCCTCCCGGACATGGCGCCGCCGCTTACCCCGATACCGTGACCCAGAACCGGAGGAAGAGATGCGCGGTCAAGCTTAAAGGAAGACTCCCTTTTTCTTTCCCGCATGCCCATGTCCCGGGTCTGCAGAAAATAGAGGTCTTCTTTCCGCGGGCCTTCAAAGGTGAATTCCATCTCCTGCGGGCTCCACCTGTGTTCATATACGAGTTCCTTGGACCACTCCCGCAGGGAATGATAGATTTCGGGAAAGAGTGTCTCCAGGCTGGTTTCGGGCTGCCGGTTTTCCGCCTCTGCCTGCCGTATGGAAATGGGGTGGGTCCGCACAAGACCCGAAACCACGTCTTCTCCCTGGTTTCCGGGGGTGAAGTCGCCCCATGGAACCACCATATCCCCTGACCATCGGGGATTATGCGTAAAAAAGACCCCTGAGCCGGCGCCGGCGGAAAAATTTCCAAAAATCATTGCCTGCACCGTGACGGCCGTGCCCCAATCATCTGAAATGCCCACAATCCTGCGGTAGGTCTCCGCTTTGGGGGAATACCATGACTCGAATACCTTCCTGATGGCCACCAGTACCTGTTCTCTGGGGGACATGTGCATGCTGAGTCCATTTTTTTCCAGGAATGACCGGTATTCCAGTCCGATGGTCTTCATCTGCTCCCCTGAAAACTCCCTCTTATACGGAACTCCGAGATCCTCCTTGAAACGGGCGATAATATCGTCGAAGGCGTCCCTTTCAAACCCGTGACCCATGCCGTAGGACTGCAAAAAACGACGATAGGTATCCCAGCCGAACCACGGGTTGCCGGTATTCTTTATGAGCCCCTGGACAATATTCTCGTTAATGCCCACATTCACAAACGTATGCATCATGCCCGGCAATGAGATGGCGGATCCGCTTCTCACGGAGAGGAGCAGGGGATTCCGTGGGTCCCCGAATGATTTTCCCGTTTGCCGTTCCAATTCTCCTATCATCCTGAAGAGCTGGTCCTCAAAGTTACGCCGCCCAGGGAGGTATTCTTCAATAATGTTCCGGCAACGGAAGACCTCCGTCGTAATAATAAATCCCGGAGGAACCGGCAGGCCGAGACTCTTCATCTTCACCAGGTTCAAGCCCTTATTCCCCAGATGGATAATATCGCTGACTACCTTTTTACTGGACCCGATAGAGGTCATGGTCTTTTTGGGATCATAGTCCAGCAGCAGATGCAGCTTTTCTTTCGGGAGCATTTCCGTCTGATGGTGAAGGGTCGAGAGGATCCTGCCCAGGAATTGATCCAGCTGCTGCAACCCAAGGGAGGATGCAATACGCTCCCGCAGGAAAATTTCGGTTACACGGTGTACCGTCCTTTCCGGATCCTTTTCAGCCTCGGACGCGGAAAATTTCGGAAGCAGTTCTCCTTCAGGATATTTTGGGACGATCTTCAAAATATTCGCCTGATGAATATTGTTGAAAAAATCATGAACAATATTGCTCAGGGCCTGTGAAAATCCTCGAAAAATATCAAGATACTGGGTAGAGCTGAATCCTTTGATTTCCAGGGCATGCGCGAGCAGCTCAAGGTGTCGTTCCATCTCCAACGAAACAATGCCGTCCAGGTTCAGGGCCCGTTTGAACAGTCTCAGGGAATCCAGGATCCGGGAAAACGCCGCCCGCGTAATCAGGGCGAGTTCTATCTCACCCACCATTTCGCCAAGAAGGATGTTGAGGAGGGATTCAATCCGCAGACTGAGACCCAGGGCATCAAATTTCATTTCGTGGTAACTTCCATACATGGATGGAATATCGACAGTGAAATGCCGTTTCCGATAGATATCCTCCTTCACCTCGAAGGATTCCGGGGAAAGGATGATATTTTTCAGTTTTTCAAGATATTGCAGCAAGCTTGAAATCCGTTGTCTCAAACCTCTTTGGGCAAGAGCTTCCCTGAGCTCCCTCAGTTCCGGAAGACCCGTGGCCTGGAGCTGAGACAGATGACGCTCCATATCCATAAAGCTCAAGTGATATTTCTGGTAGAGGAGCTTGTAGAGTTCCACCGCCATGCCTACCCGTTGTCGATCAACTTCATCTTCCCCGGAGATGCCGGACAACCGCTTCTTTGCCTCTTTATTGCTCATGCGCAAAAGCACGCTGACATCATCGCCATTCTGTCCGTCAAGAAGCTTTGCTAAAACCTTGTGCACGCCGTCAACATAGAGGCCTTTTCCTTCCACCTGTTCATAGACAGCCGGCGGAAGAAAAGGTTGTAATCCGTTTTTTTCTCCGGTTTTCCAGAAAACGAGTATGGCCTCCATGAGCCGGGTCACGCGATTGCTGCTCTCCACGTGGCTCTGTTTCCTGAGAAAATGGACAAGCGGGTCCTTCCGGTGACAGATATCGTCAATTCGTGTTGAGATGTCCCTCAACTGGCCCTCGGCGCCGATCTCGCTGAAATACGCCGGAAAAAGCCGTACCAACTGCTTGACAAGGTTATAGACAGGGGCAATCTCACTGTTCAGCAATCGCGTGATATCCCGGGGAAACAGGTCGGTATCCTTGATAAATACTCCCCCGATGGAAAGGTGGATGATGAGCGAAGAAAGGAGTTTTTTTGACCACTTGGGATGCAGTTCCACCAGTTGAAGCCATGTCCTGATATTCTGGATATGCGCGGGATTTGCGCGTACCTGCCAATCATCGCCGATGCCCTTCAACCCGGGTGCCTGGAAGCCTAATGACACAAGGAATTCAGAAAAGAAATCAACAAGGTCACTGTCATCTGTCCGATATACTCCCTGTCCCATATTGAGCACACAGTGGAGAGCGGTCAGGGGAAATTTTTCCATGCTGTTTTCCAGAATGGAAAACGTTCTTTTCAGAGAATCTCGTATCTGGAGCGGTTTCCCGTGTTCCATAATACGGGTTATTGTGCGGTTGATATCACGGAGCACTTCCTCATGGATACCTGACAGCCCCTCAATTTCCATGATATGCAGGAGAAATACGAGTTTCCATGCGTCTCCCTGCTCTCCATCTCCGCCGGCGATCCTGAGTTTTCGCGGGATTTCATGATATCCGGTCACAATTTTTCCGTACCCGGGAAGAGCGAGGAGGCATTCCATCCCGGCATGGGGATCTTCCCGGAGAGCATCGCACTTCATTTCAAGTTCTTGCAGGCATTGCTCCAGATAATCATGCGAAATGTCTTTAAATATATCCTGCAATATATTTTTATTATTTGATTTTGCTATCTCACTCATAAACCATTCCAGGGGATCTGCCTGCGTCAGCCAATATTCATACGTGTACCGATAGTATCTGGAGAGCAGCTCAGCCATGGATTGCAGAGGGGTGTCAGGATGGGAAGAGCTGAAGAGAAGCGCCCCCAGCTTGTCCAGTTCGTAAAAGCTGGTTGCGAAAAGGGGAAAGACATCCTGGTCGCATTCCTGTATCTGTTGGAAGGCATGCTGCAGCACGGGAAGAAACCGGTCCAGATTTTCATACGCCTCTTTCATGATTTTTTGAAGAAAAAGCAATAAATTATCAGCGGCCTCGATTCGTATATCGCCTTCTCTTGCATCGGTTGCGGCCTGGAAAAAGATCCCAATATAGGCGCGCGCTGCCTCGGGACCTTTGGGGTGATTTTTCAAGACGTGGAAATAATTCAGGGAATAATTGCGGGCGCCTTTCATGATGAAAGCCCAGTTCCTGTAAGGATGACAGACTTCCGTCAGCAAGGTCTTAACACCATCCACCGCTCCGGGATATTTACTCATCACTTCCAGAAGGATCTCATACCTCGGATCAATCGTTACATCCACCTGGCTGCAGGCGATATTTACTTCCAGGGCCCTGGATTGTGTTTTGCAGGTGTTGCTTTTTTCCATCTGGATGTTCCACCTCTGCGATTGAACGCCGCGCGGTAAATGTTCTCAGACCATTTGACGGAATTCTAGCACGCCACTGTTCTTTGCTCAATATTTTTCCCCTTTCCGATAGAGCCGACACGTTCTCCGTTGACAGTCTGCAATGCATATCTTTATACTTGCCCTGAAAGAAAGAGCGCAAGAAGGCCGGGAGCACAGATGCTTTCATGAATGTTTGATGCATAGAGGAGGGAGTGCAGGGCCAGTGAAAAACACAATTGCGGTCATCATGGCCGGCGGCAAGGGCGAGCGCCTCATGCCCCTCACGGAAAACCGTTCCAAACCCGCTATTCCCTTTGGTGGGATCTATCTGCTGATCGATCTCACCCTCTCCAACTGCATTAACTCGGGTGTGTACAGGATTATTGTGCTGCCGCAATATAAATCGCAAACCCTGGTCCAGCACCTGGAAGGCGGGTGGAGTATTTTCAGCCCGGCCCTGCACCACTACCTGAAAATTGCCCCTCCGCAGATGATGGAAGGGGAAAAATGGTACCAGGGAACCGCTGATTCCATCAGACAGAACGCCTACCTTCTGAAACAGGACTCGCCGAACCATGTCCTTATATTGTCCGGGGATCATGTGTACAAGATGGATTATGCCCTCTTTAAAGAATACCATGAGGCGCATAATGCCGACGTTACTATTGCGGTGATAGAACTGGGTAAGGAGGTCGCGGGACAGTATGGTATTCTCGAAGTGGATAATGCATTCAACGTGCGGGCATTCCAGGAAAAACCAAAGGCGCCCAAGACAATCCCCGGGGACAAAAGCCGTGTTCTGGCCTCCATGGGGATCTATATTTTCAAGGCTGATGTCCTCCTGGACCTGCTCAAGAAAGATGACCGTGCCGATTTCGGCAAGGATATTCTGCCCACCATTCTGGGCTCCCATAAGGTAATGGCCTACCCTTTCCGAAGGGAAAACAGCATCCTTGATGTGGTAACCTATGTGGATGAAGAGGGCATTCTGCATGAGAGCCCGCTGCAACCGGTACGGGATTCCGGCTACTGGCGTGATGTGGGCACGCTTGATTCCTTCTGGAATGCCAACATGGACCTGACCGGTGTCGATCCCTACTTCAATATGTATGGGCGTCACTGGCCTATCAGGACCTATCAGCGCCAGTATCCCCCGGTGAAAACCGTTTTTGCCCAGGAATCGGGAAAAAATGCCCGCGCCGGCCGGGCCCTTGACTCACTGGTTGCCCACGGCTCGATCATCAGCGGCGGTCTGGTCCTGAACAGCGTTCTTTCCTATAATGTCTTCGTGCACAGTTGGGCGAGGGTTGAAGAATCGGTGGTTATGGAAAACGTTGTCATCGGACGTCATGCACGGATCAAGAAAGCCATCATCGGCGAAGGAGTAAAAATCCCTCCCTCATTCAACGTGGGGTATCATCCCAGGGAAGACAGAAAAAGGTTCACGGTCACACAACGCGGGATTACCGTTGTGACCAAAGAGGATTTTCCCGCCTAGAGAAAGCTGAAAATGGGGTGCCCCGGACGGTGAACCTGAGAAATGAGGGCTAGACAAAGAGGATACTATGAAGGCAAAAGTAACGTATGACGTGGTCCCGAACCTTCCGGAGAATTTGGAGGTCCTGCGGCAGATAGCCTATAACCTCTGTTTCAGCTGGAATGACCACATACAGGACCTGTTTCAACGCATGGATCCCAAGTTATGGACAACCTGCAGACACAACCCGGTTCTCATGCTCGGGCTCATACGCCAGGAGCGGCTTGATGATCTTGCTCAGGATCAGAGTTTTTTGACACAGATCGAGAGGGTTGCCCAGGATTTCGACCGGTACCTTTCCATGCCCCGTGTTCAGAGTGCCGAGTACAGCGAAGGCGCGCCTTTCCAGGTGGCCTATTTTTCAGCGGAGTTCGGGCTTACAGAATGTCTGCCCATCTATTCAGGGGGACTGGGTATTCTCGCAGGGGACCACCTCAAATCCGCGAGTGACCTCAATGTACCCCTGGTGGGAATCGGGCTTCTTTACCAGGACGGATACTTCAGCCAGTATCTTACCACTGACGGCTGGCAAATGGAAACCTATCCGCAAAACGATTTTTCCAACATTCCGGTCAGGCCTGCCCGGAATGGAGACGACAGACCCGTCAGTGTCACGGTCATGATCAAGAATATCCCTGTTGAGGTGCGGGTGTGGCATATCAAGGTCGGGAGAATTTCTCTGTACATGCTGGATACGAATGTTGAACAAAATCCTCCCGAGCTTCGTCAGATTACCGGGCAGCTTTACGGGGGCGACAGGGAAATGCGTCTCCGCCAGGAAATCGTTCTTGGGATAGGCGGTGTTCGCGCCCTCAAGGCGCTGGGCATAGAGCCGACAGTTATCCACATGAATGAAGGGCATTCCGCTTTCTCCGCTCTCGAACGCATTAATATTCTCAGACAGGAAAAAGGGCTCTCTTTCGATGCGGCACGGGAAATCGTCTCCGCCAGCGCCATCTTTACGACCCACACTCCCGTTCCTGCGGGAAACGACACTTTTGACCCGGGTCTCATGCGGGTCTACTTCGAAGAATATGTGAAAAATCTTGGAATTCATTTCAAGGTCCTGCTCGGCTACGGCCGCCTCGACCCGAGAGACGAGAGCGAACCCTTTGGTATGACTACCCTCGCACTGCGTCTCTCGGCGCACAGCAACGGAGTGAGCCGCCTGCACGGTAAGATATCCCGGTCCATGTGGCAAAAAGTGTGGGCCCACCATCCGGTTGAAGATGTGCCCATTGATCACATCACCAACGGCATTCATGTTCCCACCTGGATATCCAGGGAGATGGGTGCCCTTTTCAGCCGCTATCTCGGCCCGGACTGGGCAGAGGACCCGGATCACCAGCGGGTCTGGGAACAAATCGAGGAAATACCCGGAACAGAACTCTGGAGAGCCCATGAACGATGCAGAGAACACCTGGTCGGATATGTGCGCAACAGCCTCGCGGAACAACTCAAACGGCGGGGTGCTTCCACCGCCGAAATCATCGGGGCTGGGGAGGTGTTGACGCCTGAAGCACTGACCATCGGGTTTGCCCGCCGTTTTGCCACCTACAAGCGCGCCACCCTGCTCTTCATGAACCCCGATCGGCTGGCAAAACTCCTTAACGACTCGGAGCAGCCTGTCCAGATTATCATTGCCGGAAAAGCACACCCCCAGGATAATGAAGGGAAAGAACTCATAAAGAATATTATCCACCTGACCCACGAAGAACGTTTCAAGCGCAGCGTGGTCTTCCTGGAAGACTACAACATTGACGTGACCAGCCACATGGTTTCCGGGACGGACCTCTGGCTGAACACGCCGCGAAGGCCCCTGGAGGCATGCGGAACAAGCGGCATGAAAGCCCTTGCCAACGGCTCGCTGAATCTCAGCACCCTGGATGGATGGTGGGACGAGGCGTATCACCGGGATTTCGGCTGGGCCCTCGGCCATGGCGAGGTGTACCGGAATCAGGAATTCCAGGACAATATCGAAAGCCAGGACCTTTACAACCTCCTCGAGAGCGAGATTGTACCCCTCTTCTATCATCGGGGAATGGACGGAATGCCGAGGGGCTGGGTGGAAAAAATGAAGGCGGGGTTGAAAAAACTGGTTCCCGTTTATAATTCCCACCGAATGGTACAGGAATATCTGAATCGGTACTACCTTCCCTGTTCCCACCGGTTCAATAACCTCTGCCGCGATTCTTTTGCGCGGGCCAAAGACCTCGCCTCCTGGCGGCAGAAAATCATGACCGGCTGGGCTGATGTTTCGGTTGAAGCAATCACCGCCGCGGACGGTCTTGAAATTCCCGTGGGCAAACATCTCGAAGTGGAAGCCAGAATCCGGCTGGGATCCCTCCCTCCTGAAGACGTCACCGTGGAAGCCTATTACGGACGTCTCGACCCGCAGGGAGAATTCATGGAAAGAGATACAACCGCCCTCAAGGTCATCGGCGATTCAGACGGAATGTATATTTTCAAGGGCGCCATACCATGCACGAATTCCGGGCGGTTTGGATACACCGTCCGCGTCATGCCCAGCCTGGAGAAATTGGAAAACCGTTTTGCCATGGGACTGGTTACCTGGGCCTGATCAAGGTCTCGAGGAGGTCACTTGTCGTTCTTGACAACTTTAAATAAAACGGAAATAGAGAGCATTGTTGCCTGCACCCTTGCTGATCCCTTCACGATGCTGGGCGCACATCCGACAACGATGGGCGGGGAAAAAGGCGTCATGGTCCGTGCATTTCTCCCGCGCGCTCAGCGGGTTGAAGTCCTGGATCTCAATCCCAACAAGGAGCAAAAGGCAAAACAGGTGCATGAGGCAGGGCTTTTCGAAGCATGGCTTCCCGGTGTTCTCCATGTCACCCCTTATCGCCTCAGGGCCGGATTCGACAATGGAATGCAATCTGTTTTTTATGATTGTTATGCGTTCCTTCCGGTTCTCGGAGATGATGATCTCTATTTATTCAACCAGGGATCCCATGACAGGATCTACGAAAAACTGGGGGCGCATCCTCTGATTCACCAAGGCGTTTCCGGAGTTCTGTTCGCCGTCTGGGCGCCGTCAGCCAGCCGGGTGAGCGTCTTGGGGGATTTCAACCAGTGGGACGGCAGGAGACACCCCATGCGGGTGCGAGGTGTTTCAGGAATCTGGGAGCTCTTTATCCCGCAGTTGAAGCCGGGGGCACTCTACAAGTTTGAAATCAGGACTCAGGATGGGACGCTTCTGATAAAATCGGACCCCTATGCCTTTTTCTTTGAAAAGCGTCCTCGCACTGCCGCCATTGTCCACGATATGGAAGGATTCGAATGGACTGACCGGGGATGGATGGAAAAACGGCCTGTTACAAACATGCTCAAGGAGCCCCTGGCCATATACGAAGTGCACCTTGGCTCATGGAAACGCCGCCGTGACAAAGAGAAAACCTGGCTCACCTACCGCGAGTCGGCGGACGAGCTTGTGGATTATGTGCAGGAAATGGGTTTTACCCATGTCCAGTTTCTTCCCCTCGCCGAACACCCCTTTGACGGCTCATGGGGGTACCAGGTCACCGGCTACTATGCGCCCACCTCCCGTTTCGGATCGCCCCAGGATTTCATGTACCTGGTCAATCGGTGCCACGCTGCAGGAATCGGCGTCATTCTTGACTGGGTGCCGGCGCATTTTCCGAAAGATCCCCATGCCCTTGAGTTTTTTGACGGCACCCATCTCTATGAACACGCAGATCCGCGCCAGGCCGAGCATAAGGATTGGGGGACCCTGATCTTCAACTACGGCAGGAATGAAGTCAGGAATTTCCTCATCGCCAATGCCCTTTTCTGGTTCGATACATACCATATCGACGCCATCAGGGTCGATGCCGTAGCCTCCATGCTCTACCTTGACTATTCCCGCAAAGAAGGAGAATGGATACCGAACCGCTATGGCGGGAGGGAAAATCTGGAGGCCATCGAGTTTTTACAGGAACTCAACACAAGGGTATTCCGGAATCATCCCGGCGTGATGACCATCGCGGAAGAATCCACCGACTGGCCCGGTGTTACCCGGCCCGCTCACCTGGGAGGGCTCGGATTCCTCTTCAAATGGAATATGGGATGGATGCATGATATGCTGACTTTCATGTCCCTGGAACCTGTGTACCGATCGTATCATACGGAAAACCTGACATTTGCCCTGCTCTACGCCTTTGATGAAAACTTTGTCCTGCCCCTCTCGCATGACGAGGTGGTTCACGGCAAGGCCTCGCTGCTCTCAAAAATGCCCGGGGACGACTGGCAGAAATTCGCAAATCTGCGGCTTCTCCTCGGGTATATGTATGGAGAGCCCGGGAAAAAAACTCTGTTCATGGGAGGGGAATTCGGACAAAGGGCCGAATGGAATCACGATCAGGAACTGCAGTGGGATCTGCTGCAATACGAACCGCACGCCTGCCTGCAAAGATACGTACGGGATCTCAACCATCTCTATCGACGTGAACCGGCACTTTATGAGCTGGATTATGATCAGTCGGGATTCCAATGGATAGATTTCCGGAACTCCGGCTCCACGGTGATCTCCTTCATGCGAAAGGCCGGTTCTTCCGGTATTCCCCTGGTATTTGTTTTCAATTTTACCCCTGTGCCGAGAGAAAACTACCGGATCGGGGTCCCTGTTAAAGCATTCTACAGGGAAGTACTCAACTCGGATTCCACCCTGTACGGGGGATCCAATGTCGGCAACGTCGGTGGCAGGACATCCGATCCCATCCCCGCTCACGGCTTTTCTCACTCCATCAGTCTTTCCCTCCCCCCGCTCGCTATGCTCATTCTCAAGCCCGAATAACCCCTCCTAGAACCTGCGGAGGCTTATGCCGAAAAAACTTTTGGGCATGAGCGCGTTCCCAATCCAGAAATGAGATATTTTTTTGCAAGATTAAGAAAATCTAGTGGTTATGCGGACACCACCACTAGTATATCGCACAAGTGATGCTGCAGATTGGCGCAGAAATTGCAAAAAATTTGGCATGTCTTGTGGGGATGAAAAATATTTAAGGAATCATTCTCAGGTGCCGATAGACCATATGCGATGGAAAGCAAAAAGAGACTTCTCGATATACAGGATATCTTCCGGGATGACATATCCCAGATTGAAAGAACCATAGAAAGGATACGCAGAAACAGGACTCATGGCCAATCAAGCGTCACCCAACCTCAACATCAGCTCCATAAACCATGTGACGGCCGACGGCCTCCAAGGGTTAGAAATTGGCAAAAGGGGGTATGAGGTGGCACTTTGGCGGCTTCTCGGATGAGCGTGCATCTTTTCTCAAGGGCCGATGATATCAAAACCAAGGGATAGGATTGCCCCCGAGAAAACAACGGCATCTTTGGAAGCCATATTCAAAAAAGCCCAGTTGGATTGTTCACCATAAACCCAACCTCAACCAACGGCCCGGCGGTTCCTTTTCATGGGAAGCCGGGCTTTCCTTTTTACGGCTCCTCTTCGATCCGTATCGTGTATGAGAATCGGTCGGTTTCCCCTTTTGCAAGTGCAAGGGGACGAGTGAAGAGAATGCTTGATCCCTGGTAGGTGCATTCAAAGCCCTCCTCAGACATGGAAACGGTCATGAGCGGGAAAAACCACACGGTGACCGCTCTTGAAAAAACAAAAACCGCTCTGATTCGATCCGGGCTGTTCACCAGAGAAAATACAGTGACCTCTTCCTCCACACCTGTTTCCCCGACGCTTCTTCGATTTTTTCCATTAACCAGGTAATATCTCTGGGGATCCCTGTCAGACGCGAGCGTAAGGTTCCACTCGGAACCGCATACACAGGAAACAGGCTGATCATGAAGACATCCTATTTCGTACGTCACACGCATCTCGTCCGTTCGTTCCACGCAGAGTTCTTTTTGAATGGCCACCTCCGTCTGCCCGATACGCCCTTTCCGGGTCAGTACCACGGTGCCCTTGCCTCCCTTTGCTGAGGCCTCTTTCACCACATATTTTTCCTCTACAAAATCACCCAGTTCCTGGTAGTTGCTTGCGGTATACGCTTCCAAGGAGCACTCATGCGGGAGAAAATGATCCAGGAAAGAGTATCTTGTATAGCGGTCATACACCAGTGCTTCCTCAAGATGCTGCTCGTTGGCAACGGCCATCTCATGAATGGATCGGGCCTGGTCCTGTCCACCTGCATGATCGTGACTCATTTCCTTCAAACGTCGGTGGTAGGCTTCGTATCTCCTGGTCAATACATCACTCAGATTGAGAGCCAGCGGAATGTGGCTTAATTCAAAAATGCCGCCGCCCTTTGCCGGCGAGATGCCAATGAAGAGCAGCGGCCCCTGAATCAGGATTTCTTCCTCTCCATCTTTGTCAATGTCAATCCGCTGAAGATCAAGACCGCTATCCTTGTCCCGGCGCTGAACGTCCTGAGCCAATAGCAGGTTCTGGTAAATCGCCCTCCTGAGATGTCCGAGATAAAGACCGCCGAAGACCCCGTGCCAGTATGCACAATTGCACTGCGCCCGCCAGAGGTATTCAATGGCTTCGGAGCCGGGAGGGAGAGTATCACTGAGAAAAAGCATCTTCTTGTGCATGCGGTTTGATTCGTCGTACTTCACCAGGAAGTTGTCCCAAACACCCCCGCGCACAAACGGCCGCCATTCTTCCCAGCGGCCGCTTTCTTTGACGGAGGCGATGATATTCTCAAGGGCCTCTGTCCGATCAGAGGGAAGCGCCCATTCGGTCATTTCTTCATAGGAGGCTTGCGGCAGATAAATGCGTCCGAGGGGCGGCATGTCATCCAGGATGTCACCCGGAGGTCTGGTCCCGAGCCATTCGGCGTTTTCCGCAACAGCGGAAAAGAACGCCCGCAGCCACCCTTTTTGAATGATCCATTCATATGTCCCCGGCCAGAGTCCGAATTTTTCCCCGTCATCGCCATAAACAGCGATCTTTTTTCCTGTCTGTTCCAGGTGACGGAGATGCCCGATGACCTCTTCCACCGGTTTGAAGGGAATCAGGTACCGCATGACCATGGGCGTTGCAAAAAGGGAAATAGTCTTGCCCTCTTTTTCCGTAACATAAGGGCCATAGATTTCATCAGCCTTGAGTCCCGCGTAATAGAAATGGGTATCATCTACAATCGTGTACCGGAGTCCTGTGCCCGCGAGAACAGAAGGGAGCCCCGGGTCCCAGATCCGTTCGGTGAGCCAGAAGCCTTTCGGCCGGTATCCGAACCGGGATTCCAGGTATCGATTCATCTTTTGCACCTGTCCCCTGGCATCTCTTGCGGGGATACTGGCCAGCAGGGGTTCAAAAAAGCCTCCCGAAAGAAGCTCCACCTGCCCGCGCTCTACCAGCCCCCCCAGGAGATCCAGGATAGCGGGCCGGTGTGCTTCAATCCACTCAAGAAGCGGGCCGCTCATATGGATACCTATCCGAATGGCGGGATTTTCTCCCAGGATCTCAAGTATTGGCTGGTAGGACTGGTTGCATGCCATATCAAAGACATGATCAAAGTTCCCGACGGGTTGGTGACAATGAATGGCCATCACGAGATTCAGCACGTCATATTCCCCCTTCCAGAAAAAAACCGAGTCTGCTCCCAAGCGCTTTGAATGTCTTCTCCTCATCGGGAGACAATCGTTCCAGGAAATCCCCGGCTCTGGAAACGTCCCAATAGTAATTCTGGCATGCCCACAGATCAATCTTCAAAGATACCGCATCCGCCAGGTCCAGGAACTCCATCAGCACCCGCATTATGCTTTCCCGGGGACTCATGGTAACCTGGTGCATGAGTCCGTTTGCGAGTATCCGCCCCTTCGCCCGCAGCTCTGGGCCTTCCAGGCGGAGAGGGTACTCCCATTCATCCACCTTCCGGACAATTTTTCTGAGAGCAGCCATTTCACGGGACAGGCTTTCAGGCTCATCTGCAAGCCCCAGCAGCCGCTTGCTCAGAAAGAGCCGCAGGATATCCCCCAGACCATCGGGCAGAGGCTCTTTTATCTCCTCCGGAGGATTTCTCAGGGACAGGAGAGAACAAATTTTCTCATCTCGTATCCCGGGGAAACTGCTGCTCAGGATAGTACCGACGATGCCGTTCATGACTCCCCTCAGTGTATCGGGAACCATGTCGGCAAATCCATAGGACCCGGTGCTTTGCCCTTCTTCCTCATGGGCTTGACACTCGAAATCGTGAGGGCCGCGCCCGGCCGCCGAAAAAGAGATCCCCGTGATTTTTCCGGTCATTGGATCCGACACCAGCAATTCCCCTGTGGTCTTCTCCGGCTGAGGATCGCTGAGCGGCTCATTCCCCACTGTTTGCACACGTTCATCAAAGAAACTCTCCGGGCCGTGTCCCTCCTGCATCATCTGCGTAAACACGTGGTTGGCCGCAATCCGCCCGGGAGACATCCGCACCGGTTTTGCGCGCTTTTCAAAAACGCCCGCCCCGTCACCAAAATCAGGATCATTGCTTTTTGCACGTGCAATAATGGAGAGAAATGCACTCTCCATGTCCAGCCGCGACCACTTTCTCGTCAGTTCCATGGCCCGGTCCGCATACCTGAGTACCTGGGTTGCCTCCAGTCCTGAAATATCATCGAAAAACCACCCGCAACTGGTATACATATAAAGGGCCATCCGCTGGGACTCCATGAGCTCCAGCGCAGTGACTTTTTTCCCCTCATCAACAGCACCTTCCCGGAGATGCGTTGCAAGAAAGCGATCACGGTTTTCCGGCGATGAATCCAGCAGCACAACGACGTAGTCGTCCCTGGCAGCCCAGGGGTCCCTGAACATCTTCCCGCCCTGCTCCTCGAAAATCGCGGAAAGCTCCCCGGAAAGCCAGTCCATGGCTTCGCGCAGAGGGGTCCTCCAGGCTTGATTCCATCCTTCCCGCTGACCGACGCTACACCCGCAATCCGAGCGCCACCGTTCAACCCCATGGGCACAGCTCCAGGAGCTGTTCTCCACGATGCGGACTTCTGCTCCGGGGGGAAACTGATCCAGAAACCAGGCATAGTTGGAAAGCTCAAGGTTCTCGTCTTTCTCCAGATGATCAAAAAGCCAGGCAAGCGCCATGTCTCCAAATTTGAAATGATGCCCGTAAGACTCACCGTCCGTTGCCACATTGATCAGGCGGGCCCGTGTTTCTCCAGCAGCGGCACCTTGTTTGAGACGGGCCAGAAAATCGCTTCCCGACGCAAGGACCTTCTCGTACGCAACCGCTTTGGAAAGCTCCCTGTCAAAAAAGAACACGTCCAGGGAAGGAGAACCTTTCCCGCGAGGGAAGACACGATAGGCCTGTGTGGTATCTATCCCTCCCCCGGACACGTTCTTCCACCTCTCGCGGGGAGCATCGAGAGTACGCACAGCCTTCGCCTGTGTGGGAGCGAGGACCGTAAACCGCACGCCTTCCTCGGCCATGAGTGCAAGGGTCTCGAGATCAGCCGCGGTTTCCGCAAGCCACATTCCTTCCGCAGGACGCCCGAAACGGTGTTCGAAATCCGCGAGACCCCAACGGATCTGCGTTCGCTTGTCCCTGGTGGTGGCAAGCGGCATGATTATATGGTTGTACACCTGCGCCATACCGCTTCCGTGCCCATGATACCTTTCCCGACTGGCCCGGTCCGCAGCAACAATCTGCTGATACGTCCATGGACGGGCCTTCTCGAGCCAGGAGAGCAAGGTGGGGCCGAAATCAAAATTCATGTATTCATAATTATTCACGAGCCCGACGATACGCCCCTCTTCCTGCAGCCGGGCCCTGGTATTGGGACTATAGCATTCTCGGGCCACCCGTTCGTTCCAGTCATGGTAGGGAAATGCGGACGGCTGATATTCTATGGCCTCCAACCACGGATTCTCCCGCGGCGGTTGGTAGAAATGCCCATGTATACAGAGATAATTCTTGCTCATTTCTTCGCAGCTCGCATATTGTTTATTGCCACCTCAAAGACTTTCAGATATTTTGCGGCAGACTCCCGCCAGGAAAAGTCCCGTGCCATTCCTTCCTGGATCATTGCCTGCCAGTATTCCCTGTCCTTATACACCGTGATTGCCCGCGACACCGTTTTCATTAAGGAAGCTGCAGTAAACTTCCCGTATTTGAATCCTGTTCCGGGAAAACACCGTTCTTTCGGGTCCTGAACCGTATCATTGAGCCCGCCTGTGGCCCGAACAACGGGAACGCTCCCATACCTGAGGGCATACATCTGCGTGAGCCCGCACGGCTCATACAGGGAGGGGACCAGGATAATGTCTGATCCCGCATAAATCCTGTGCGCCAGCGGTTCGTCGAAGCCTTTGACGAACCGGCAGCACCCCCGGTGCCTCTGCTGGAGTTCGGAAAAGGCCTCTTCATACCCGGCTTCACCTGATCCAAGGATCACGAGTCCCACATCCATACTGAAAAGTTTTTTGCTCGCCGCCAGCAGGAGGTCGCACCCTTTCTGTGACACCAGTCTGCTCACCATCCCGAGTACCGGCCGGTTCGCCAATCGCATGGGGAGCTTCATTTCTTTCAGGAGTTCTCTCTTGCACAGCTTCTTGCCCGACAAATCCCCGCGGGAATACTGCGTCTTCAGATACATATCCTTTTCAGGGTCCCATTCCTTCTCGTTTATCCCATTCAAGATACCGAAAAGCCGGTCCCTGATACTTCGTAAAAGGCCGTCCAGGCCGCATCCAAATTCAGCCGTCTGGATTTCCTTTGCATAGGTAGGGCTCACGGTTGTCACGGCATGCGCAAATACTATTCCGGCCTTAAGCAGGCTCATCTGGCCGTAATACTCAAGACCCTCCAGGCCGTAGTATTCTTCCGGAAGCCCGATCAGAGGGACCTGCTCCGGAGGCACCAGGCCTTGATATCCAAGGTTATGAATGGTAAAGACACCCGCTGTTCCGGGAAGCGCCCCCTGGTGCAGAAGCGCCATGACCAGTCCCGCCTGCCAGTCATTGGCCAGAATGATATCGGGAAAGTAATCCAGAGCGCGGCAAAGGGACAGGATGCTCCGCGAAAAAAAGATAAATCGTTCCCGGTTGTCGAAATATTCTCCTGCAGACGTTCCGTAAATTTCAGAACGGTCAAAAAACTCATCTCTGCGGATCAGATACATGGGAATGCCGGACTCCCCTTGCGTCTTCAATATATCAGCAGGAAGTTCCTTTCGACCGAATACTACCGGAACCCCTTTTGCCGTCACTTCCGGTGCCTCAATCTTCTCAAGGGCGGTCCTGTAGGCCGGTATCACCAGAGACACCTCACAACCAAGTTCACGAAGTCCCACGGGAAGAGCACCGGCAACATCACCGAGTCCACCTCTCTTCGCAATGGGGGCCGCTTCAGAAGCCGCAATAAGAACGCGCATAACCGCCTTTTCCCTCTTTGCTCGTAATATTGTTTTTTCCGGCCGAAGGTTCCGTTGCCGCACAATGGTTGATACAGCCGGTACAACCTGCACCTGCCCAGCGCATGGCGCTGCAGGAAAGCAAGGTTTTTTATGTTCAGGAAGGACCGGATGATTGTCAATAAAATAATGTTCCTCACACACCATCATCACAACTCTTTGTTGATTTTCTTCCTTTCTCTGGTAGGATACCGGTGATACCGCAGATTGGAGCGTCCGTGCACATGGAAAAAGGCGAATGGCAGGAAAAGGGAAAGGGTCACCGCGAACGACTGCGCGGAAGATTTGAGGAAGGAGGCCTTGAACGATTTTCGGATGAAGAGGTCGTGGAATTTCTCCTCACGCTCGGGACCCCCCGGAAAGATGTGAAGGGCGCTGCCAGAGAGGCCATAAAGCGTTTTGGAAGCCTCTCACAGGTTCTCTCGGCACCCAAGGAGAAACTCCTCGAGATCAGGGGTATCGGTCCCAAAAATGCCCTGTATATGAAACTCATTCACCAGGTAGCAGGCCGATACCTGCGCGACCGGGCCCGAAACAAGCCGTTCTTTGGATCTTCCCAAGCTGTCTTCGACTACCTGTTCCATTCCATGCGGGACTTGAAGCGAGAAATCTTCAAAGTCCTTTTTCTTGATCGAAAGAACCAGTTGCTGGCCGATGAAGACGTCTTTCTCGGCAGCCTGACCGGAAGTGCGGTATATCCCAGAGAAATCATGACCCTTGCTCTTGAGCACAAGGCCGCGGCCCTCGTCTTCGTGCATAACCACCCTTCGGGTGATCCCGCACCCTCTCCTGAAGACCGAAGGCTCACCCGGGATCTCCTCTGGGCGGCCAAGCTTCTCTTGATCCAGGTGCTGGACCACATTATCATAGGAGACAACCGCTACTACAGCTTTGCAGACGATGGGCTCGTAAAGCGGTTCTCCGACGAATACGAGGAGCGCCTTACCTCCGGGCCCAAACCCACCGTCTAAATTCCGCAATGGTAATGTTACGGGTTGATTTGGCGAAAGTCCTGATCATCAGCAAGGCGGCATATGCAAGTCGAAGATCCCGTTTCCAGCGGGAGCACCGCATCGCAGATCCCGTGTTGTGTGCGGGAGGAGCGATGACTGAGTCGTATGACCAATACGTCGCAGGGAGGAGCGACCGAAGGCAAGACGCGGCTTGAGCTCTGCGAAATCCCGCCTTGGCGGGAAGATGATACCTTGATGGTGACCAGGGTCCCGCATTGCCCCTTGACAGGGGGATCGAAAAAGGAAATCATACCGAGGCGCGAGAGTGGCGGAACTGGTAGACGCGCTGGACTTAGGATCCAGTGGAGCAATCCGTGGGGGTTCGAGTCCCCCCTCTCGCACCAGCAATCTCCTGTCATTCTCATAAATCTCCCTCATCTCTCCCGTCTCGTTTCCTCGTCTTATAACGGCATGGTTGTTGCTTACTCAGTAACCTCAATCTCTTTGAATTACAGGTGAACACCTGTGACTCAAAGGACTTGATCTTGCGGCATTAATGATTTTTCACCGGCAAAAGTTCATGGAGAAAAGCAACGGCGCAGCCTGGAAGGATGCCGGAACCTGCATGAAAAGGACAATGCCCAGAGAGATTGTCAATATTTCTGGCAAATACTGACAATATTTTGGCGGTCATCTCTTCAAAGAAATTCTCAGCTTCTGTGTTGCTGCAACGCGAATAGCCGAAAGCCGTTTGAAAGATGATGCGTTGTCACCGAATTGTATGGAGGAAACATTATGAAGATTAATTCCAAAATCATGCTGATGGTCATAGTCGGCTTTGTCCTGACTTCTTTCATTATCGGAACAATGGCAGTCTGGCAATTAAAGAGGAGCGGCAAAACTTCTATCGCACAGATCAAGAAACTGAGCAAAGCAAATATGACGGAATTGGAAAACCAGGAAAACAGCCAGATCAGCCTTTACAGGAACGATATCATAGAGGCAAGAAAGTCCCTGCTCCGTTCTGAGGTGGAAACAGCCATCAGTTTTCTCCAAAAGGCTTCCCAGGACACAAAGGCAATGCTGGAAGACGGCCTGACCGATGAAGTCAAAAAGGCAATACTGGCAGAAAACCAGGAAAATATCGCGAAATTCATTGGCAGGCTTCGTTACGGACCGGAAATGAAAGATTATTTCTGGATCAACGACATGCATCCCACAATGATTATGCACCCTTACAAGCCGGATCTGAACGGCAAAGATCTTTCCGATATCAAAGATCCGGACGGCAAAAAACTCTTTACGGAGTTTGTAAAGGTCTGCGATGAGAAAGGGCATGGTTTTGTGGATTACCTCTGGCCAAAATACGGTGCAGACAAGCCCCAGCCCAAGATATCTTTTGTTAAACTTTTCAAGGAATGGGGATGGGTTGTCGGCACAGGCATGTATACTGATGACATAAACGCTGCAGTCAAGGCTCGCCGGGCAGAGCTCAAGAAAAAACTCCATGCTGTCGAAGTGCAAATGAAGCAGCAGGTCAGTGCGGAGGAATCTCTCGTCAGGCAAAATATCAAACACGTTGTCTGGTGGGTTTCAGAAATCAGCCTTTTGATCGTTATTCTTGCGCTGGTGTTTTCCTACTGGTTTACCCGCCGAAGTATTACATTGCCGGTCAACCGCATTGTAGAGGGATTGAATGAAGGAGCCACGCAGGTAGCATCGGGCTCTGGCCAGGTCTCTTCAGCAAGTCAAACGCTTGCGGAAGGCGCTTCCGAACAGGCGGCTTCCATTGAAGAGACTTCATCATCCCTGGAAGAGATGTCTTCGATGACAAAGAAAAATGCGGAAAATGCAAGCCAGGCCGACGCCCTTATGAAAGAAGCGAACAAAGTGGTAGAGAATGCAAATAATGCAATGGATAACTTGACAAGCTCCATGACTGAAATTTCAAAGGCCAGCGAAGAAACCCAGAAAATCATCAAAACCATAGACGAAATAGCATTTCAGACCAATCTCCTCGCTCTGAATGCGGCAGTGGAAGCGGCAAGGGCCGGTGAAGCGGGTGCCGGATTTGCCGTGGTGGCAGATGAAGTGAGGAACCTTGCCATGCGTACTGCCGAGGCTGCCAAGAACACCGCGGACTTGATAGAAGGGACCGTGAAAAAAATAAAAAATGGGTCGGCGCTGGTAACAAGCACCAACGAGGCCTTCTGTTCTGTTGCAAGCGCAACTACGAAAGTCGGGGAACTCGTGGCTGAAATTGCGGCCGCGTCCGATGAACAGGCACAGGGGATCGAACAGGTGAACCGGGCTGTCTCTGAAATGGACAGGATAGTGCAGCTAAACGCGGCAAATGCGGAGGAATCAGCTTCGGCATCCGAACAAATGAACGCCCAGGCAGATTACATGAAAGGCATCGTTAAAGAACTGGTCATGTTGGTGGCAGGGAGCCGAAACGGTAATTCGCATGATCCTGATCCGGCCCGATCAAAAGGGTTTTTGAGACGTCAAAAATCTTCAGCGGCACCGGAGAGTTATGAGCAGAAAGAACCTTCCGGGAAGCCAACGATCAAAAATATCAACCCTGAGCAGATAATACCTATCGATGATAAAGATTTCGGGGATTTCTAGCTAGTTATACTCGGGATTCGCCCCCTGCCCCCGCAAGTGTTTATGCCGCCATGCCTTGGGACTCGTGTATCGCTCACCGAGACTCCACATCCCGAGCTTTTTCTCCTTGGCCGTTTTCTCAGCTTCCAGGTAGGGTTGAATATCCAGGCCTTGAGGGAGATTCTTTTCCTGCACCTCCGCAAGACCCTTCTTTACCATCTCCAGATTGACATTCCTGCCACCCAGATAAATAACACCGACAATATTGTCGTTAGGATACGGCGCAACGCCATATCCCACCACGTCAACGGAACGGTTCAGGATCATGCTGGTGAGGAAATCCTTTGCTTCCTTCCCGTAGGGCTGTCCCTCTCTGTTGATCTGGTTGCCCACTTCAGGCGCATCGATACCCATGAGCATGATATATATTACGACACCGGGGGCCTCAGCCTGGACCGTATCCCCATCGTAGACACGGGTTATCTTGAACCGGTCGGCGGAAAATCCCTGGGAGCAGGAAAAAGCCAGGATTGCCAAGGCTCCTGCCAACAAAAGGAAAGCTCTTTTCATCTTCTCTGCCTCATACTTTCAGATGGAATCGAGTATACAACAGATCCCCCGCCGGAACAAAACAAAAATGAGACGCCGTTCCTTTCACACGTCCTCAAGCATGTCCTTTCGCGCCAACCTCTTTTTCTGCACAGTGCCGGCGTGATGAAAAAAATTGACATTGATGAATCCCGCGTCTTAAAAAGAACGGACACAAATGTGGCCCACACGGCCTGGAACCTCAATTCACACAGGAATACATGAAAGAATCTCCCGCCATGGTATTTATGAGAGACGACTTTGGAAGACGCTCGGGCCTTGACCGGCGACAGAACCGGGAGTCTCTGCCGCATAACGAAGAGCGAAGGGATATTGAGCGCAGGAAGCAAAACAGAAGGGCTTCATCCGACAGAAGATCCGGCATGGAAAGGAGACGGCAACACTCCGAAACATCAGGGGTTTTCTGGTCCATATCAGATCCCGGATCTCTTATCCCGTCCAAGGGATTTCCCGTGTGCGTTGTCGGACCGGATCGAAGGAACGGAAAAGAGAGAAGGTCCGGTGTTGACAGAAGGGATTTCATGATCCTTTGAAGTGATTCGGGGCCGGATCGTATGCTCTTGAGGGATGGAGCTTGAAAATAAATATCCCATTGTTATATTAAACATCAGCGAAAGTCGTTTGGGCCTTTCAGTCCCTTTGAACGTCGTGCTGTGAAAGAGGATTGGGCGAGGCCTTGAAATTGCCGGTCAGATACGGCCGTCGCTGAAAGGCGGCATTTTTTTTGCAGAATGAATTCCATCGGATCGGTACCCAGGATGCCGCCCAGTGAGAACAGCCTCCCGGAATCAGAAGATGCAAACCGATGAAGAGTGCTGCCGGTATCATGGAGAATAGAGGAAGGATATGAAAACCAACATAGAAGAAATCAGTCCGGTGAAGAAAAAGCTTATTGTGGAAATTGCCCCCGCGGAAGTCGATGACAGAATACAGGCCGCCTACAGGAAAGTGGGAAAAAAGGCAAAGATCCCTGGATTTCGTCCGGGTAAAGCTCCAAAGAAGATCCTGGAGCGGTATTTCGGCGATCAGGTGTATGATGATGTGACGAGGGATATTATCAGCGAGACCTTCCCCAAAGCACTCGGGGAGACTGACACGTATCCACTGGGGACGCCTCTGCTTGAAAAGAATCCCCTCAAAGCAGGGGAAAGCTTTACGTATTCCGCCATCATGGAAGTACGTCCTGAGATCCACGTAAGCGATTACCTGGGTCTTGAAATTGAAAAAGAGGAATGTCTGGTATCAGACGAGAAAGTACGGGATCGCCTCGAACAGATCCGGAAAGCGCACGGCAGGTTGAATGCGGTTGAGGAGGAACGCCCCGTTCGAGACGGAGACTACGTGATTATCGAATATGAAGGGTTTGACAACGATTCACCCATAGAAGGGATAAAGGCGCAGAATTTCATGCTTCATGTGGGAAGCGGTGATTTCCATCCGGCCTTTGAGAGTGCCTTCATCGGCCTTCACAAGGGTGATCGAGGAGAAGTGGATGTGGAATTTGAGGAATCCTACTACCACGAAAAACTCGCGGGGAAAAAGGTCCACTTCACCTTCCAGATCAATGACCTCAAGGAGATGACACTTCCGGAACTGGACGACGCGTTCGCCCGGAATTTCGGCGAGGAATTCCAGGACGTCCAGACCCTGGAGAAACGGGTGCGCGAAATGATCACCGCTGAGGAAGAAAAGAGGATCGATACTGATGTGAAAAGGAAGTTGATCCGGAACATCGCGGAAACGGTGGACGTTGATCTTCCTGAAGTGCTTGTAAACGGGGAAATTGAGACCGCCATCGGCAGGGTCCGGGAAAATCTTCTGAGGAACGGGTCCAGTTTTGAAAAGGCAGGACTGTCAGAGGAAAAACTGAGAAATGATTTTCGTGAAGACGCCCAAAAGCGGGTAAAGGAAATGCTCATTCTCGGAAAAATTGCCGAGCGCGAGAACATAGCCATAGATGATACAGAGCTGAACGAAGGCATCGACGGCATTGCCCGCTCTATGGGCCAACCTGCCGAAAGTATTAAGCAATATTATGAGGCCCGGGGGCTTACGGACTCATTGCGGGAGACCCTGATGGAGGAAAAAACATTGAATTACCTAGTGGAGCATGCTACACTTCTTACAAAAGAAGGGGTTGCGGCAAAGCCTGAAAAACAAACAGATTCACAAGAGGAGACCAGGTAAATCCCATGCTAATACCAGTTGTCGTGGAACAATCGAATCGCGGGGAGCGGGCATATGACATTTATTCCCGCCTTCTGAAAGATAGAATTATTTTTATGGGGGAACAGGTTGCTGACGGTATGGCGAATACTGTCATAGCGCAGATGCTGTTTCTTGAATCCGAAGACCCCGATAAAGACATCAATATTTACATAAACAGTCCCGGAGGATCTGTCACGGCGGGCCTCGCTATCTATGACACCATGCAGTACATTAAGCCGCAGGTGGCAACCATCTGTATGGGGCAAACAACCAGTATGGCGGCATTGCTGCTCGCTTCAGGAGCGAAGGGAAAACGCTACGCCCTTCCCCACTCCAGGATCATGATACATCAACCCCTTGGCGGTGCTCAGGGTCAGGCCACGGATATCGATATCCAGGCGCGGGAGATTCTCAAGATGAGGGATGTCCTCAATCACATTCTTGCGAAACATACGGGCCAGGATATCGAAAAGATCCGCGTTGATACGGAGCGGGATTTTTTCATGAGCAGTGAAGAAGCCCTGAAATATGGAATCATCGACCGGGTTATTACGACCCGCGAGATGCAGGAAAACCTCAAAAAATAAGGAGAAGGGGAACGTCATGCCGAGAAGGAATGACCCGAACGACGACCTCCTGTGTTCCTTTTGCGGGAAAAGCCAGGACGAAGTGAAAAAGCTTATTGCGGGCCCATCCGTTTACATATGCGATGAGTGCATCCAGCTCTGCAATGAAATCATCGCTGAAGAATATGGGGACGAAAAGGATGGAAAGGCAACGGATGCGCTGCCCAAGCCTGCAGAGATAAAGGAAGCTCTTGATCAATACGTTATCGAGCAGGAAAAGCCGAAGAAAGTCCTGTCGGTGGCCGTTCACAACCATTATAAGAGGATAAACACAAAGGTGGACATGGAGGGCATCGAGATCCAGAAAAGCAACATACTTCTGATAGGTCCCACCGGTTCGGGAAAGACCCTCCTGGCCCAAACCCTGGCAAGAATACTGCGGGTCCCCTTTACCATTGCCGACGCCACAACCCTTACCGAAGCAGGGTACGTGGGCGAGGATGTGGAAAATATTATCCTGAACCTGGTCCAGATGGCCGACTACGATATTGAAGCCGCATCCAGGGGAATCGTATACATCGACGAGATAGACAAGATTGCCCGCAAGTCGGACAGCCCGTCCATCACCAGGGACGTCTCCGGAGAAGGGGTTCAGCAGGCCCTCCTGAAGATCATTGAGGGGACCATGGCCAGTATTCCGCCGAAGGGCGGCAGAAAGCATCCTCACCAGGATTTCGTGAAGGTCGATACCAGCAACATCCTTTTCATCTGCGGGGGGACGTTCAACGGACTGGACAAGCTTATCAGAAATCGCATTGGAAAGAAGGCCATGGGTTTTGAGGCAGACATCCAGGCCAAAGGGGAAGTGGACATTAACGAGATTATGGCACAGGTGCAGCCCGAAGATCTCATCAAATTCGGTCTGATACCGGAATTTACCGGCAGGATTCCGATCATAACCTCTTTGAATGAACTGAGCCGGCAGGCTCTCGTCCGTATTCTGACAGAGCCGAAAAATGCCCTTGTCAGCCAGTATAGAAAGCTTTTTGAATTGGAGGAAGTGAATCTCAAGTTTACTGCCGAGGCCCTGGAGGCAGTCGCTAAAAGCGCCCTCGAAAGAAAGTCAGGTGCCCGCGGTCTCCGGGCCATTCTCGAGTCTGTCATGCTGGACATCATGTACGAAATCCCGTCCAGACCGGACGTTCGGGAATGTGTTGTTGGCGAGGAGGTTATCACCAAAGGTGAAACTCCTCTATTACTCTATGAAAATCAAGCAGGATACGCGTGATATTATGTTTAGTATAAATAAAAAAGATACGTCGGATTTCTCTATGATTGAGAAATATTATTACCCGCTTCTCCCGTTGAGGGATGTGGTGGTGTTTCCCAACGTGGTGGTTCCCCTTTTCGTCGGACGGGACAAGTCCATCAAGGCACTGGAATATGCCATGTCCCATCAGAAAGAGATCTTTCTCTCCGCCCAGCGGGATGCAAAAGTGGATAAACCTACCCCAAAGGATATCTTTCACTTTGGGACAATTGGGACCGTGCTTCAGCTCCTCAAATTGCCGGACGGAACAGTAAAGGCATTGATTGAGGGAAAAGAGCGGGGCAAGGTAGACAATTTTCTGGATAACCGCGAATTCTTCATGGTCGAAGTCAGCAAGCTGTCAGCCGATCACGAAATCAATCTTGAAAGCAAGGCCATGATTCGTTCAATCAATGTCAGCTTTGAGGAATACGCAAAGCTGAACAACAAGATCAGCGAAGAGATTGTCTCAACCGTTACCAACATCGAGGACCCTGTGCGCCTGGCGGATACCATTGCCGGACATCTCGCGCTCAAGGTCGTCGACAAGCAGGAAATTCTCGAAGAGCAGAATCTGAATCGGCGTTTGGAGAGGATCTATGAGAAACTCCGCAATGAGATCGATATCCTGAAGCTGGAACAGCGCCTGAGAACCCGCGTCAAGAAACAGATGGAGAAGACCCAGAAGGACTATTACCTCAATGAGCAGATGCGGGCCATTCAGAAAGAGATGGGTACCAAGGACGATTTCAAGGCCGAACTCGACGAACTGCAAAAGAAAATCAAACGCAAGCGTCTCTCCAAGGAGGCACATAACCGGATTCAGCAGGAATTCAAGAAGCTCAAACTCATGTCGCCCATGTCGGCGGAAGCGACTGTTGTCCGCAATTATGTGGATTGGATTCTTTCCCTTCCCTGGTATGACAAGACAAAGGAAAAGCTTGATATTGAAGAAGCTGAAAAGATCCTTGACCAAGATCACTACGGCCTTGAAAAGCCCAAAGAAAGGATCCTTGAGTACCTGGCTGTCCAGCGACTCACCAAGAAGATCAAGGGTCCGATTCTCTGCCTTGTGGGTCCTCCCGGCGTGGGAAAGACCTCCCTTGCCAAGTCCGTGGCAAGGGCAACGGGCCGGAATTTCGTCAGGCTCTCTTTGGGCGGGGTGCGTGATGAAGCCGAGATCCGCGGCCACAGGAGAACATATATCGGTGCCCTTCCCGGAAAAATTCTCCAGTTCCTCAAAAAGGCCAAGTCCAATAACCCCGTCTTCTGCCTTGATGAGGTGGATAAGATGAGCACGGATTTTCGAGGTGATCCCTCGGCTGCCCTGCTTGAGGTATTGGATCCTGAACAGAATTTCGCCTTTAATGATCATTATCTGGACCTGGATTATGATCTTTCCCAGATCCTTTTCATTACAACGGCAAACAACCTGCACACCATCCCCCTGCCCCTCCAAGACAGGATGGAAATCATCCGTCTGCCCGGGTACACGGAGATCGAAAAGCTCAATATCGCCAAACAGTTCCTGATCAGGAAGCAGCGTGAACAAAACGGGCTTGCGCCGGAAAACATTTCTTTTTCAGACGGCGCGCTCTTCACTATCATCCGGAACTACACGAAGGAAGCAGGTGTCAGGAACCTGGAACGCGAGATCTCATCCATCTGCCGGAAAGTTGCCAAGAAGGTGGTGAGAAAAGGCAAGGACACAAGAATTCACATTAAATCCCAGTCCATCCACCAGTACCTCGGTGTCCCGAAATACCGGTATGGACAGACCGAGGAAAAAGACAGGATCGGTCTTACCACCGGCCTGGCCTGGACCGAGGTGGGGGGCGAGCTCCTGCAGACAGAGGCAACGGTCATGCCCGGCAAGGGGAACCTGGTCCTCACCGGGAAGCTCGGAGAGGTCATGCAGGAATCAGCCCAGGCCGCGCTCAGCTACGTGCGTTCCAGGGCTGCACGCCTCAAGCTGCCGGAGAACTTCTATGAAAAGGTGGACATTCACATCCATGTCCCCGAGGGCGCCATTCCAAAGGACGGTCCCTCTGCCGGCATCACCCTGGCGACCTCCATAGTTTCCGCACTCATCAGGAAACCGGTGAACCGGGACATTGCCATGACCGGTGAAATCACGCTCCGCGGCCGCGTGCTGCCGATCGGCGGTCTGAAGGAAAAAATCCTTGCGGCCCACCGGGGCGGCGTCGGCAAGGTATTGATCCCCCTGGAAAACAAGAAGGACATCGAGGAAATACCGAAGAAGATCCTCAAAAAGGTGGAACTCGTCCTGGTGGAGCATATGGATGACGTGCTCATGCATGCACTTATCATGGAGGAAGGGGAAGAACTCTTTGTTCCGGAAGAGGAATGTGAGCCCTTCTGCGTCACCAAGCCGACCACCGAAATTACGCGGCCCGCAACAGACATGCTGGCCCACTGATACAAGAATTTGTCTTGACATATCCGCGGGGCATTGGTAGGTTGACGACTTCCATTGTAGGCGGATAGCTCAGCGGGAGAGCATCGGCCTTACAAGCCGGGGGTCACGGGTTCAAATCCCGTTCCGCCTACCACCGTGACCTGAACCTATCAGGCGGGAAGATCGCGGGTTCGAGCCTCAACGGCACGCGGTCATATATGCGGGGGCGTAGTTCAGATTGGTTAGAACGCCGGCCTGTCACGCCGGAGGTCGCGAGTTCGATCCTCGTCGTCCCCGCCAGTAAATTCAAGGACTTACAAGAAATTGTGAGTCCTTTTTTTATTTCTCCGACAGGCCAGGGTGCGTATAGGGTGCATCCGGGTGCAAAAATTTTTTGAGTTCATACTCCGTCAGCTACCTTTCCGGGTGTTACAAAAGCATCGTCCAGGCCATCCACTTCGGACTTCTTTTTCCCCGGTATATGGTGATAGTAAATATCCAGCGTCAGCTTGATACTGTGGTGCCCTAACTGCCCTGATACGTCGGCAATGTTATCGCCCTTCCCTATTCGCAATGTAGCGTATGTGTGCCTCAGGTCATGGATACGGATTTTCCTCAGCCCTGCCTTTTCGAGCGCCTTATTGAAAACGCGCCTTCTCCAGTTGTTCTTGTCGATAGGATTGCCATTGCGGTCAGTGAACACATGGTCCGGGATATCCCCCAGGCCCAGGGAAAGGCCCTTCTTCTTGCTTGCGGTCTTATGGTGTTTCAAGGCGTCCGTCAGTTGCAGGCTCATGTCCACGCGCCTTGACTTCCCGCTCTTGGGGGTTGATATACTTCCGCGCACAAGGGACTTGTTGACATTGATGAAACGGCCGGCAGAGTCGATATCATCCCACTTCAGGGCCAGTGCCTCGCCGATCCTCATTCCCGTTCTGGCAAGCAACAGGAAAAGAGGATAATGCTCCTCGTAATTGTCCCTGACGGTATCAAGAAGGGTTCTCATTTCATCCACCGTCAGGGGATCCATGGTCTCCTTCCGGTCTTTTGCCTTCACTATCTTGCCCAAGCTGTGTGCAGGGTTGGCCGGGATGATTTCGTTGTCCACGGCCTTGTTAAGCACCCCTGATATAACGTTCTTCAGGTGCGTGACGGTACTTGAAGCCAACCCCGCATTGACTTTTTGGAGCAGGAAGTCTTTCACCATGCCCCTTGTGATATCGGTCAGCTGGGAATCCCCGAACACGGGGAGAACATGAATTCTAAGGATGTCCTGATAATCGCTTAAAGTGGATGCCTTGCAAGTCGCGGGCACGTTCGTCTTTATCCAGGCATCAGCATATTTCTTGAAGGTAGGAACAGGCTTCTTCTCTTCGAGACCAAATGTTCCCAGTTTTAGTCTTGTGCGGATCTCACTTGCAACCTTCTCGGCCGCCGTTTTGTCTCCGACTTTTCGTGATGTACGTTTGCCGTTATGGGATATGAACACCCACCACGGTTGACCTTTCCCCTTTTTCTTTTGCCTCACTGTGACGCCCATCCTTTACCCCCTTTCTTTTCCAGATATTCTGTCAAAAGCCTGATAACCGAATCCTTCAAAGTGGTTCCCTCAAGCGCCGCCTGAGCTTTTGCCTTCCGGTGCAAATCATTTGGCACGTCCCTAATGTTTATCGTAGCCATCTCTCAACTCCCTCATATACAATTCATGTACATGTATCAAATGTATACAAGTGTGTCAAGTAGAGTTGCCTTCGTTTTGGTGGTTTCAACGACCTGAAGAAGATTTACGCGCGACACCTTTTTGAGGCTGTCATATTCATTGTATTTCTCGAGAGGGAGCAAATTGGTTCTCATTACGTACACCTTTGCCGTGCCATTGCTCTTTCGTGCTCTCTTTTCG